>OMXV01000019.1 GCA_900315075.1 uncultured Prevotellaceae bacterium
GGAAAGACCGTTTTAAGGGCAAAATTCAGTCTAATTTGCCTCTCTCAGCTGACTGATTTCACCGTCCTAACTGACTGAACATGCTCCGACGTGCGCAATAGAGGCTTCATTTCGTATCTTTTCTCTAATTTCGCAGTAGAAAACAAATGACTGATACTTTTCAGACAACCAGTTGACCATAACACATTATTATTAATAATAAATCCACAATATGAGAAGAACTAACAAGAGAGACAAAGACGAGGATATGAAATCGCTAGAGAAACTCATGTATGACGAGAAAAAATCCATGCTCACGTCCATCGAAACTGTCCAGAGAGTAATGAAGGATTCAGAACTAAAGCCCGAATTCATTGAGGCTATAAAAGAATTCCTTTTTTATATCTCCGACCTTCAGGGCATCACACCCACTCAGGCGTTCTTGCTTTCTATTATTGTAGAGGAGAGTTTAGACGGCAACGTGGTGACAATCTCAAGACTGGCAAGATTCTTGGACTGCTCCAAAGTGCGCGTCATGCAGTTCAATGAGGATATCGACGATTTGGTGAAACGTAAGTTCTTAAGGAGAACTAAAAAGAAGTATGGCAACGACGGGGTTGGATATGTGGTTTCAGGTGACGCCATTACGGCCATCAAGAAAGACTGCTGCTTTGTACCGAAGTCGTTGACCGCCAAAGACGGCATACACTTCTTCCAACTGTTCTTCGACCTGGCTCACCAACGCAAGGAGGAGGAAATAGACACAGAATTGCTCGTAGAGGAGTTCGAACAGCTCCTTGAAGCGAATGGAAACATACAGTTTGTCAAAAGATTGGAGAGACTGAACCTCCCTGTCAACAGCAAACTAATGGTGACACAAATGGCTCGTCATCTGGTGCTTAGTCAGAATGAACAAATATCTGCTGACAGTCTGGGATACCTATTTGACAACCGACATGAGGCATACAACGAGGTTCATCCCATGATGGAAGGGAACCATCTCCTCATGAAAAGAAACATTGTGGAATTTGCTGGGAAGGAGGAATTCCTCAATCGGTCAATGTTCAAACTGACAGAGAATGCACGGGAGAAGTTACTAAAGGGTTTCTCTCTTCCCAAGGACTCGGAGACAACGGTTTCGACGATTAAAGCAGACGGCATCGTAGAGAAAAGGCTCTTCTTCAACGACGAGGTGGGGCGGCAGATAACGGACTTGTCCGAACTACTGAGCGTGGAGAAGCTAACGGCCATCCAGACACGACTGAAGGAACATGGCAGACGGACTGGGTTCGCATGTCTCTTCTATGGTGCACCTGGCACGGGAAAGACGGAGAGCGTGCTGCAGATTGCCCACAAGACGGGACGTGACATCATGCAGGTGGATATGTCGGAAATCAAAAGCAAGTGGGTCGGTGAGAGCGAACAGAACATCAAGGCGGTGTTTGACAATTATCGTTCACTGTGCAAGGCATGCGACAGGACTCCGATCCTGCTCTTCAATGAGGCTGACGCGATTCTTGGTACACGTATGGGAAAGGCCTTGCACTCGGTGGATAAAATGAACAATGCCATTCAGAATATCGTCCTTCAGGAAATGGAGACATTCGACGGTATCATGATTGCCACGACCAACCTTGAACAGAGTTTGGACGGTGCATTCGAGCGGCGCTTCCTCTACAAGGTACGTTTCGAACGTCCGGACGTGGAGCAGCGGAAGAAAATCTGGCAGTCAATGTTGCCCACGCTCAGTGACGACACGGCACTCCAATTGGCCACCTCATACGACTTCAGCGGTGGACAGATAGAAAATATCGTTCGGAAATGCGACGTGGAGTCCATCCTCTACGGTGAGTCATCGGTGGACGCGGCCAAAATACAACGCTTCTGCCAAGATGAAACCATCCTAAAGAAGGACTTTCCTCGTATTGGGTTTTATTAGAGGAGAGAAGTGAGAGGTTAGGGGTGAGAGAATACTCCTGCCTCTCATGGGGATTTAGTTAGAAGATTAGATGATATATAAATGAAACAAGAAATTACTATGAAATTGAATTATGTTGTTTTCTCTCATGGAAAAGAGAGTGGCCCAATGGGGTCAAAGATTAAACGCCTTATGGCAGAAGCCAAGAGTGTTGGTCTGAAAACCATCTCTGTTGATTATCGGGAATGTGCTACAGCGAATGAGCGTGTGGCTCTCCTCAATGAAACCCTCAAGCAATTGGACACACCACCACAGCAGGTGGTTCTTGTTGGTTCGAGCATGGGTGGATATGTATCGACAGTGGTGGCAAACAGTCTGCCTGTCGCAGGGCTGTTCCTAATGGCTCCGGCACTATGGATGCAATCGGAGGAATATACTGTGCAGTCATACCAGCCGAAGACATCCAAGGTCGAGATAACCCATGGCATCAATGACGAAATTGTGCCATACGAGAATAGCCTACGATTCGCAAAAGAACAGAATGGAACAATCCTTCACCTTGTACCCGATGACCATCGGCTGAAAGCATCGCTTGATTTCCTCGCATGTCAATTCAGGAGGTTTATTGAGGAACTATCTGAATTCAACCAATAGAAGATTCAGTAGGAATAATTGATCATTTGTCTAAGAATCCGTAAGAGTGTTTTTATAAAGAAGTAGTATTAACATAAAATACCTTGAATGATGATAAGACATAGGAATATTTTAAGTACCTCTACAAGTGATGGTAAAAGTTTGAAACTCAATTTGGATATGGTTGTTGCCTATGAGAGGGGTGAATCGTATTCGGAAACGAGGGTGTATTGTACTGGTCACACATTCACACTTGACGTGGATGTAAGGAGTTTTGAAGAGGAATATTATGAGTATATAGATGGATGATAGCTATTATTGGCTCACCTCATTCATTGTCTCATAAAATACAATTCAGCATAAAGAATAACAAAGAAGTGACCCTAAAAATTTCTCACGTTCAGAAAGAAATCAAGCTTTCTTTTCACTTACTTACTCGATATTTTGTAATTTTGCGGTGATTTCATAAAGATCGTCGATAATACCTAAAAAGTGGGCACCTCCCTCTTGTTGCACACGGGCAGTCGAGAGCCTACCATTGGAGAGGGGGTGCCCTTATATACAATCAAAATGGGCAGTTCCCTCTTGTTGCACACGGGCAGTCGAGAGCCTAACAGATGGGGAAGGGACTGCTCCTCAAAAAAGCTATAAGGTATAAACACCTATCTTTGCCGTCCATTTTTGTAGTCATAAATATAGTAACAATTTAATATACTTCTTAAAGATGAACCAAGTTGAAAGTATTATTGTAGAACAAGGTTTTAAAATTTGCCACAGGTCAATAGAACTAGGTAAAGAACAAACCATCAAGTCATACGATGATTTAGATTTGTGTGACGCTTCACTGAAATACCTAAAAGAAGCTGACATTAACTTGTGGAGTCACCAACATGAGTCCATCAGACTTGCAAAGGAAGGTAAGAATGTATGTGTGACTACGTCAACAAGTTCTGGAAAGACACAGATTTTCCATTTGGCGGCCATGGAAATATTAGCGAAGAATCCTGGATCGAAAGCCATTGCTATATACCCCATGAAAGCCCTGAGTAGTCAACAGGTTCAACGTTGGGGGAAGAAAACAGGGCTTACAGTTGGTAAGATAGACGGAGATGATACAGATGTGACAAGGAGAATTAAACAACTGGAAAATGATATCCTCGTCATCACCCCAGATACCTTGCACGCCTTTATGCTTGGCAAACTGAATGACCGTAGATATGGCAAGGCTATCAGAGATTTTATCTCAAAGATATCTGTGGTCATCATCGATGAGCTTCATTTGTACAAAGGCTATTTCGGAACGAATGCTGCTTATATGTTCAGAAGATTGAATAATGTAAGACGGCTTCTGCGGAAAAAGAATGATTTCCCACAATACATCACAGCATCTGCTACCTTACCGAATGCACCACTACATTCTTTCAACATCACTGGTGTAGAGAATTTCGTGGAAGTGGGAATGGATCAGGATGGGTCGCCCTCCAGAAATAAGAATTTTCTTTTCATCGAGAGAGAGAATGTTAATATCAGTCCTAATGAACAACTTCAAAACCTTGTCTATGCTTTAGCCAAGGTTGACAACACAAAAAGCATCACCTTTGTTGAAAGCAGGCAAAAAACAGGTCAGGTGGCTTACGATGGCAACAAAAGAGTGGATGAGGACGAGAAATCTGAAAAGTTAGGTATCTTTCCATATAGGTCGGGATACGAAGAACGTGCTCGTGAAAATATACAGAGCAAGTTGGAACAAGGAGTATTCAAAGGAGTCATCAGCACTAGTGCGCTTGAAATAGGTATTGATATTGATGGTTTGAACATTGTCATCATTGCTGATATGCCTCACGACAAGAATAGCTATCAACAGAGAATTGGTCGATGTGGTAGATGGGGATGTAAAGGTGACAGCTATGTCATTATCGTCAGAGATAACAATTCTTTTGCATCTAACTTGCTGTTCACGGAATATGACTATGACATGGACAAGGCTCTTCCTGATTATGAACCGGCTTTGTATCTAGATGACGAGGATATCCAATACGTCCATGCTTTGTGTCATGTCGGCGGTACGGAGGAATGTGAGTATAAAGAATGGAAGGGTTCAATAAATGGTCGTCGGGTATTTGATGATGGCGGGTGCTTCCCCGATTCCTTCGTGAAGTTATGCAATGACATATTATCAAACAACGCTCCAAAATCCTATGATGATTTTGAGTTGAAAAGCAGCAGTCCTCATTATGAGAATTCCTTGCGCTTCTTTGGTCAGCAATATCAACTCTATGACTTGGGCGAGAACAGTCAAAAAATAGATAGACCTATTAGCAGAAATCAACTCGCAACCGAAGCTTATAGAGGTGCCATACGAAATACTGTCAGCCATGATGGTTCAATCATCAGACACAGAGTGAAGACATTGGATCTCAAGCCAAATGTCAATTCAGTGTTTGTGAGGCTTGAAAAAGACCGTTACCTTCAAACCACAGCCTATAGTAGGAAATACTTGATTCCTAATTTCAAAAATGGGGTTAACTTATCCATGTCGTGCGGAGAGGCTGGAATCTTCAACATGAGGGTGTATGAGTATATTAACATTTGGGGGTATTATGAAATCAATGGAAGAAGCAGAGAATATAAGAAGTATGACGAGGTGCTTCAGTTGCCTCGCTTTACTACAACTGGTACGCTCTTCTTCCATCCTTCTTTCAATGAAAGAGATGTGAACGTGATTCAAATCGGACAAATTCTCTTCGAAGCACTCCTTCGCAGAAATGCCTTTGACAGAAATGACCTCAACCATATTGGCGGAAGGTTGTTTATGGATAACACAGAGTATCCTGCAAACACGAGATTTGTTGCCTTGTATGATGCATCTTCTTTGGATCTAAGTAAAAGCATAGCGGACCCAGAGAAGTTGAAGGACTTGTTTGGATTCTTATCAGAGAATCATATTGACATGATAGCTGATGCAGTATGTGGTAAGGACATGGTGAACGAACAGACAAGATATGCGTTGCACCAATTCTGTGCTGATATCGCAAGTCATGAAATTGTGATTGAAGATAGTGCAGAAATATCGGAGCGGAGATTGAAGGAGGGCACGATTGTTCGATATATACAGGCTAACGAGGAAATGGCTGATGAGGAAAAAGTATCACTTGAAATCGATGCCATGTATCTTGGAGAAGGCAGAAAAGAAAATACCGTCAATTTGCTAGTGGAAGGTAAGCCTCTTTTCCAAGTTGATGTTAATGACATTTATCCTATTGATGGTGTAACAGAATTTGAATAATTCTATATGGAGATGGAAATTCTTAAGAAACAAAATGGCAGGTATTGTCTGCTGGATGCTGAAGGAGAAACAATAGGTTCTCCGCTTACCGGTAAAGATTTTGCAGCTATAGAACGTGTGCACGGCAATAGTAATTACTATCGTTTATGGAAAAACGAGTTGTGTTTCTATCTGTTATATGCAAATGATACTGAGACGAATTTCATTGGAGGTTCATTCCCTCAATGCTTCAAGGATATTAAGCATTATTCAGAGGTTACAGGTAGCTTTGCTGTATATAGGAGTGATACTGACAGTGTGTATCTTTTGTATGAGGATTCAAGCCAAATATCTGACGTTTTTCTGGAAATAGGAGAAGAATGCGACGATGAACATAGAAGCCGACCGGTAAAATATATACTGAATGGTGAACGGTGGTGTTTCTTCTATTCAAAAGAAAGAAAATTTGCATGGCGAAAAGAAAAAGGATATTGCTTGCCCAAAGAAATGAGCCTACATAAGAATTTCCCCAATTCTTACTATAGTGTCTTGGGTGAGGATGGCTATTCTGAACTGGCTTTTTATGATGCAAATGCGATAAAGGGTGACAAGAATGGAAAATACCACTACTTCAAATGGTTCACAAACCCTAATTACAGGTTTGTTTCCATTGAACGAAGTGGGGCATACCTTCTATGCGAGTCGGTGGGTCACTTCTATTATGTCTTTAATACGAATTCCCATGAGAGAAGCCCTCTCTGCAGTTCCATCGCAAAGCCGATTATTGGCAAAGGCTATATGATTATCTCTGACGGTGACCACCAACAAATTTTCATAAACAAGAGTATCATCGAAAATCATAGGTGGCGTGAAAATTGTCCGTTGATAGTAAAAAACGATTATGTGTTTTGCCAAAACGGTGAAAATGACACCTGGAGGATTTATAGGTTGAAAAACGGTGATAATGTTTACACTGGATGGAAAAATATCCAGCTCGAGAAACTGAATAATGGAGAAATAAAACTTTGGGTCGATACCAATGATGTTCTTCATTTGGAGAGGTCGCTCGACGATATCATCCCTGCATGCCAGAAATGGTTGAATGAGATGAGAAGAAAACTCCCACAAAGAGCTCAGACGCCAACTCTTTTAACTCCACGAGGTGACCAAACTACATCTCTTCCCCCATCAGAAGCGAAAACGGATACACTTGTAGAAAAAGAAGTACAGTCAACTTCTCCAAGTGCAGTGATATCGGATAACCTCCCAGACCATATTGATTTCATCGTTGCACAGAAGAATGTGAAAACAGTCAACAATGCTGGCACATTTATCTTCTCCAACAGACAGCATAAGCAGTTTCAAATTAATGATATCATTTTATGGTATGATATCTCTTCTTGCCGCCTTTATGTAACAAAGTACAGAAGGGTCAGAACTTACCAGGTTCTGTTTACAAAAGAGAGTGTAAATTCTCCTTATCTTGCTGAAAATATCTCAACGAGATTTACGCGTGTTGATATGAAAGGTATCAGTGAGGAAAATCTCATTGATAAACTTCTATCCCTATTTGGCGATAATATACCAGATGAGGCGACGCTTAAGAAGCAAAAGATCAATATATTCTTGTCAGGTATGGGCTTCGATGATTTGCAGATTCGTAGTGCTATACAAGCTTTGTATCCACAAACAGAAACAAAAGAAGTTCAAGTTCAACAGACTCCTAATCAGATTAGTTTCATGTTTAAGGACCAGTCATACTCTCTGGGGATTAATGATATATGGCCTGTAGATAACCCCTTCTATAGGCAAAAGTTCCTGCCCAAAAAGGACTATATCGCTATCTTGGCAGACGATAACTTTAATGAGAAGTCGTCTAATGAGGATGCTGATTATGACTTGATAGGACAAGGAAATGACAGCCGATTTGACCAGGGATTCGGATCTCCCGCCAACAAGGATATTAAAGATGGTATCAAGCGGATTTTCTTGTTTAAAAATATTGATGGCTGCACAATATTCTTTGATGAGGTGAAATATATTGATCATTCATTCGTTCCGGAGGATGAATTTGACGCGAAATCTAGGAAACTACTAAAGTTCAATCTTCGTTCACTAATAAGGAAGGCCTAATAACATGCAGACTTTCTATCACGGCTCGTCCGTTCTATTTCCCAAATTCGACCTTTCCCATGCCCTGGAAGGGGATGGAAAGGTGAAGTTCGGCTATGGGGTGTATGTCACCTCACACTACCGCTCGGCAGCACACTATGCGGGTGCCAATCCAGCTGCAACGAATTTCTATGTCTATACCGTGGAAGTTCCTGATATACGAGAGGACAATTACATTGCCTTCAAGGAACCCGTTCATCCGGCCATCCTCAAACGGGCAGAGAAGAAACTGGGGGAGGCTATTCCAGAGAAGTTTACCAAGGACGGTAAGGACTTCCGTAAGTTTCTCGCCAAGAAACTTACGGGAAAAGTGGACCTGGAAGGTGAGAAGGCGGCTTCGGCTTTCTTGATTGCCGTCGGAGTAGATTTCATTCAGTGGCCATATAACTGGAAGAATCCTTCTTTGGGTACGAACAGGGCCATCCTTGATGACAATAACGTTAGAATCGTCAGTGTTGACCAGGTGCAACTTGACAACAAGAAGCAGCTGATAGAGGGCAGTCAGACTGCTGTCAAAATCTGAGATGACATGAACTTCTATAGCGTCGCGCCTTTCATACAGCAGTACTATCCAGCGTATTACTCCATCGAGACATACCCTGCGGATCGGTGTGTGTGCATCCGAAAGGTGTCTGACGAATGGGGAATCTTGGGTAACTTCGCGCGTACGCGTATATTTATAAATAATGTGGCGTTCAAGAACAGTGAGCAACTGTTTCAGTTGATGAAGTTCACGGACGAGGAACCGGTCAAGGCGGTGTATCAAGCGGCAAACCCGAAATACACTGCCAAGTATTGGGAGAAGACACATCGACGGAGCGACTGGGGCAGCATCATCGTTGATGCCATGAAGTTCTGCCTTTCAAAGAAATATGAACAGAGTGAGGAGTTCCGTTTCGCCCTCTCGCAGACAAAAGACTTGTTCATCGTTGAGGATCAAACTTCCTTTCCCAAGAAGACCGCAGATACATGGGGCGTGAAACTTGTCGGCAACAACTTCGTAGGGCCGAACCTGTTGGGTCGCTTGTTGATGGAACTAAGGAATGGACAGTTGAACTTTACACTTCCTGACAACGCACTGAAGTTTACGGAATATCTTAACCCAAGGCAAAGGTCAACATAGGTGAGGATGGTGGGGGAAAACGAAAAATCTTCACCTCGTTAACAATCCTTAAGACGAAAAATTCTTTATTCTCAAATATTTTACCTACCTTCGCATCGCTAAATTAAAAGGGGGGTGTCTGGGGGGCACCAAAGACCCTTTCAAGCCAAAAACGGAATGGCACTTGCTTTACTTTTCGAGCACACGAAGCCTTGGGCAGACATGAAAAGTCAGTGTAATCGAAAGAAGAGGATAAGCTCTCCACCTAGTTGGGGTATGCTTATCGGAAAGAGTTCTTTGAAGATTTGAATGTATCAAGAGACAGCCAAGAGCTGCTCCAACCAGCGAGCATAATCGCAACGGTGGGAAAATGATACGAATTAAAGGTCTGACAAACCGATTAATTAAAAATGATTATGACATTACTTTTTACTTTTTTGTGATCAATGTGTTGTGTGGGGTTTCAAAAACCTTCACACCAGATTCTCTCGCACGTTGTCTTAAGGCAACGCTCTCTATCCCATCGGTTTTCTAAAGGGAAACAATCCACCTTATCGAGGTTCCAAACCGACTAATCAAGAAGGCCTTCAGTCTTCATGACGGTTCCTCTCGCACTCCATTTCGGAGTATCCCAACTTACTTCTTTACAAATCTTCAAACAAATTATTGACTTCATGATGACAATCGAGATTAACGGACATCGAATTACCCTCAACAACATTGACCCATTATGCATACTTATCTTACTCGGCGACAAGGTGGACAAGAAAATCGTCAACGACATAGCAACAGCGAACTTCTCCATCGTGGTGAGACCATCGGAGAGTCCCAACTTCACGACGAAGGAGGGTGACTACACCATCGTCATCCGCAAGGACGACGGTGAGGAGATTGAACTCGACATGCCGCACCGTGGGGCGAAAGTGCTCTATGTGCTCACGCTGTTGTGTCAGAAGGTGGTCGGTGGACTGCCTAACAAGTACTTCAAGAACGAGAGGGCTGCCGCTGCCATAGAGGCGCTCTACGACAAACTCTACCGCTCTGGTGGTAGCCAATGGGTGGAGAAGTGCGCGTCCAAGAACCACAACCTCTCCACTTTCCGCACCCATGCGAAGAACGCAGTGGAGGATAACATGGCCTTGGACAACATGCTCCGCTACTGGTGTGGCTTCGAGGACGAGAAGCGAACAGTTGGTAATAACCAACTACAGCTCAGAAGGATACGCATTCCCAACGACCGCATCATCTTCGAGGACGCAGCCAATAGCAGTGTCTCCTTCGAGGAAATCATGGAACAGTTTCCGCCATTTGAGGAATTGTTCGTTTATAGAAACAAGACTGCGGAGCGCATCAAACAACTGCGCTTACAGAAGGTGGCAGATAACTTCTCTCATAGCTGAACCACAGCAAAGGGTAGGGGAGGAACTTCCTCCCTTCCCCTCCTTCTCTTATACCTATAAAAACAGACACTAATCCAGTCTTTTACAGTAATTTCGCTGATGAAAAACAAACCAGTTCTTAATCATTACAACCACTAATCACACATGCGTAACATCATCTTAGGTCAAGAAGAAGTCTATACCGCTAATTCCAACGTTTGGTCTTTCAAGAGAGTGAAGGACATCGTCAACGGCATCAACCTTCGGTTGAGCAATATGGCTGGTGGCTTCCCCTTCGAGTTCAACGGCACGACATGGGCAGACAGCGAACGGCTGTACCTCTGCGGTGAGTTCTCCAACCACACCATCAAACACCGAGTCATCCAACAAGAACTGCTCGATGCCAAAAGCGGATATGCGGCTAAGAGGTTCGTAAAGGCACGTTTCCGCAAGGAGGTGAGGGAGGACTTTCCCACATTCCGCCTTCAGTGGATGCTCTTCTGCGTATGGCAGAAATGCAAGGGAAACCAAGATTTCCGAGAACTGCTGTTGAGAATCCCCAAGGACGTGACATTGGTGGAAAACACCACTACGGACAGGTGGGAAAGCGCGGTGATATGGGGGTGCAAGAACCAAGATTTGCACAACAAGCGAGTGAATCTCGAGATGGAACTTATCAACCGTCACCAAGGTCTGAGCCAAAGTGAAATGGACACGCTCATCAACCTCGAGACCAACAAAATCAACAACGTCGATGAGTGGCGAGGACAGAACAACATCGGCAAAATACTCATGATTTGTCGTGACTGCATCATCGAAGGCACGGAACCAAACATCGACTACGAACCACTCCGCAATGCCAATATCCATATTCTCGGACAAAGACTTTCATTTTAGCCACGCAATCAACTTTATCAGAAATGGAGATAACAACAGAGATAATTACCCAAAAGTTCAAGGAGTATGACCGTCTGTATTTCAACAGAGAACTACCTATGCCGAGAATACAGTTGCTCAAGTCGTTCCGCACATTAGGCTACTTCTCATGCAATAAGATTATTGGCAGAAGGAGGCTGAAAGGACAGTGTTTGGAGATTTCATGCTACTACGACTGGCTAGAAGACGCTCAGCGCGATGCCATCGTCCATGAGATGATACACAATTATCTCGCTTACAAGAATATCGTCAACAACCTCACACATGGTGAGGAGTTCCAAAAAATGGCTCAGGAGATGAACGACAAATATGGGTTGAACGTGACAGTGAAGGTTGACACAACGAACTTCAAACGGACTCCCTCTGCACCCATGTTGGGCTACTACCTTTCTTGGTTCTTCTGACGACAAAACGAACATAATATATACCACTATAAATAGATAACAATGAAACGAACAGTAATCAGTGAATACGTAGGCATCGGCCATCCAGACAAGGTGGCCGACCAAATAAGCGATGCGCTCCTCGACGCTTTCTTGGAGAAAGACCCCAACACTCGTGCTGGCATCGAGGTGATGATCAAGGATAACATCGTCGTGTTGGGAGGTGAAGTGAAGAGTACGGCTCAGATAGACTATGACAATATTGTAAGGGGTGTTGTTGATCGTATCCATTATCCCGACAACCACCACTTGTCAGGAGATTACATCAAGGTTATTAACCTCATCGGAAAACAATCTCCCGAAATCAGCCGTAGCGTGGATCAGGAAAACGGTATTATCGGAGCCGGTGATCAAGGTTTTTGTGTGGGTTTTGCTTTCAACGAGACGGAAGAGTTCCTTCCCCTTGGGGTATATCTGGCCAAACACCTGTGCAGATGTGTGGGAGAATCACAAAAACATGGACTTGGTCCTGACGTGAAATCTCAGGTAGTTGTATCGTATGACGAGAAGGGCTGTGCAAAGGTTGAGTCAATCCTCGTCAGCACCATGCACCAGTGTACATTGGAGCATGCAAGGTTCCGCGTTGACGGACTTATCAAGAGAAATGAAATGGGATTTAGTGATATGCTCTTTCAGAAACATTTTGTCGATAGTCAGCCTGAAATCACCATCAACCCCGCTGGTGAATGGCACATCGGTGGCAGCATTTCTGACTGTGGTATGACCAACCGCAAGATTGTGGTGGACCAATACGGTGGCTATGCACCCGTTGGTGGGGGTGGCCTCTCGGGAAAAGACATGAGCAAGGTGGACAGAAGTGGGACATACATGTGCCGATACCTTGCGAAAAATATAGTGGCTGCTGAACTGGCGGACACGGCAAAGGTGGAATTGGCTTACATCATAGGTCAACCACAGCCTTGTGCCATCAATATCGAACTCAACAACTTCGACAAGGTCTCTGACAAATTATCCAACAGCAATCCCAATCTTGCGGAGAATCTCGCTCAATGGATTAGAGAGAACATCGATCTCTCGCCGAAGGGTATCATTGAGCGATTCGATGGATTGAGGCCTCGCTTCTACGAGGTGACACAAAGGGGGCATTTTGGCCAAACCGACGATATGTTTGAAAGAAAACAGAGGTATTACCCTTGGGAAAAAACAGACATCGCCGACTCCTTGGCAGAGCACTTTCTGAGCAACCATTAAGGCATAACAACCACGGGAATGGATAGGTCAATCAAAACAATCAAGGTAGATTTTGATTACAACGGTGTTCTATTGTCTGGTAATTGTTGGTGGGTGGGGGAGCAAATGCAGGTGGAGATGACGGCTCCTATGGATGGTATTATATCATTTGTCTGTAGATGGCCTTTCCTACCTCGTATGCTTGAGAACACAATCGAGGATGAAGCGATAGAAGAACTGCAACGTATTCTCTTGGATCTGTTCGTCATCGATAGGAATATTGAGGAATATCGAAAGATAGGCAAGGCATACCAAGCATACAAGCATAAGGTGACACGCCGTAATGCGGAACTGAAGAAGACACTGGCAGAACTTGAAACCAAACATGCAGACCATACAATTGGGAGAAAGGAATACAAATTTCAGAAAAAGTTGATAGAGGATTCATTACAGTTCACGAATGTCAAACTATATGAGTTTGAAAAGGTATTATACGCTCAGTATAAAAACCTTCCGCATATAAGCCCATATTACGTCTGTCAGATTCTCAGATGGATAGACCGTTATCCTACAGAGGCAAGAAAACTAATTGACACTTGTAGGGAGAGGAACGAATACAATCTGAGGATGTTAGAGAAAGAAGAGGAAGAAAGAAAAGGTTCCCAAAAACCCCAATGAAATGAATAGAGCCATGAACAGAGTACCTTATGATAAAAACGATACCACCAAACCGGCTTCGATATTCAGGGTGACCACCTATGAATATCAATACTATTCACCCAAAAAGATTCATTACCCCAGTTTCCGACTGCGGACAGCGAATACCGCCTTTCTTCCCACATTGAAGGAGGCAGAAGAATGGGTGGCTCACAAGGGCAGTGTTTACAATCGCATCAATAAGGACAATAAACCTTCATCTTATTATGGAACTTATGCTTATGTCATCATGGAGATACCTCTAAGGATAGATACTAACCTCGATTATTACGGAATAAGTCTGTCAGAACGGGTCTATAGTCCGGACGGCACGCTGTGGGGAAAAAGGGATTTCTGCAACATCATCCCTGATAATTGCTTCTCGCCTGAGGAATACAACTATTGGGGTCGCTTGTGCCTGTTTGAGGGCAGGAAACCCGAGGAAATCAAGTTCAAGCCTGGTGACATCGTGGAGGTCTTCGGATACCCAGGCAATTTCTATTGGAGTAACAACGAAGCGAACCTTGCCATAGTCGTGAAATGTCCTCCAACGGTCAGTGAGGTGGCTGAAAAACTACAGTTCTATCGTGCCACCCACAGTGGATATGATGTATGCGACCATGCGTTATGTTATGAGTTTGGTTATAGAGAGGACGAATATGAGGTGCTGTCGTTGGCATGTGAGACAATAGACCATTCACCGACCATAGCGACATTACGTCCTTCGATACCAGTATCTACAAGAATGCGAAACCGCCTACAAAAGGTATATCAACAGTATATGGACAAAATGGATGAAAACAAAAAACAGGAAGAATATGGTAAATAGAATGGATTCGACAAAGATATCGGAAGAAATGTTCCCAGACGGGAAAATCATCCTGCTCGACGGCAGGGTGGTGGATTGCTACCCACGGACGGGAAAAGAACAACTACCATACACCGACAAGGAAAGGAAAGAGGAGGATAAGGAGAGGTTCATCAAAAACGCTTTCTTCTTCCTGGCCAACAGGGAACGTATCCTGACGGACAGCAGAATGTTCCTTTGCCCGGTGCCCATCACAAGCGGCATGTCCATTTCTGGGACATCAGGGTTCGAGAACCCGACATTGGGCATCTATCTCCAGTGGTGGGAGACATGTGCCGGGGCAATGTTCACGGACAAGAAAGGAAGGCGCGGATTGTTATACAAGTTGTCGGGAAGCAGCCTGAGCGGCCACAACATCTGTGGTGTTGTGCATGAGGATGGAACAACCAAGATCGTGGAACTTCATCCTTTCAAAGACTACAGGGATTCCTTCATCCGTATCAACAACTTGTACAAATCCTCAAAACAGAAATACCAGGCATACTCGCTCCAACAGGTGCTCGACATACTCGACCATGAGGAGGAGGGTGACCGTGACTATGCACATACCATCAACGAGCAGTTTCAGTCGCAAGTAATCAACGTGCTTAATGAACGTGCGCATCACCTGAACGTTCGAATCGAGATGCTGGAACATTCCCTTTCAAATGCCAGAAAAGAACTGAGGGAGGAGAAACTACTTCACTTTTACGACAGGTACAAAGATCTGGAGCTACGGATATTCTCAAAGGTGGAACAGCTCCTCCAACAGAAACGTGACCTCAAGATGGCGCTGCGACGAGGTGACTACCCCAATCAAGTCTACGAGCGACAGGTCAATGACATTACCAAGCGCATCAATGAGGCAGAAGAGAAACTAGAAAAGTTCAAATCCGAGGAAATCAACAGGGTGTTCCCCGATGAAAACCTCTTGTTCTGTCAGATAGAGAGCGAAGTGAATAAAATCAGAGAGCGAAATGATAAAACTAGCCAAAAAGATCATCAGTAAGCCGAATCCCTACTACGACAGTTCGGGACAAGGGAAATATGCCAACCCCATCGACGCTTACCTTAAAGAGGAGGTGACGTTCAGGTTATCTCGGTTATTCAGAAAGGTGACCAATGATGAGAATGCTATCGTATTCCCTCGCTTTGCCTATAAAGAGAAAGACAGAGAGGTGTGCTCAATGACACTCTCCTTCAACGTCAGCAGCTGCGAGAATGACATCCTGAAGGACAAGGGCTTCTTCTCCATATTTCAAACTGAGGTGTGTCGTGTCTTCAACAACAATAGGATACGGCTTAAACATCTGCCTGGCATCAAATATGGGTTGGCAATATACGAGGCGGCAGATTTCGCCTCTATGGCAGAGCTACTGAGAGCAATAACGAACACAGGGTGTGACATTGAATCGACATTCGTGGTGGCTCCTAAGGAATATGTCCGTGAGGAGACAGACGTGGCACGTGTGGGGTTCTTTTCCGTCAACGAAGCATCCCAATGGGAGGTGTATATAAGGACGGATGACAATTGTCAAGTGCCACACTTCCATGTGCGTAACCTCTTTGACGTGAATGTGGACATTGCCTTCACCCTACATGGTAATCACTATTATCCGCATGAAAACTTCTTCGGACGGATGACCGATGAAGAACTGCACTGCCTATCGGAATTCATGGAAGGACCTTGTAAAAACGCAAAGTTCGACAGCAACTATGAGTATGCAGCATGCCTTTGGAACCTAAACAACCAGGAACAATACGAGATGGATATAGATGAGGAACACAATGAAGTCTTCTTTCCTGACTATGCCTTCACCACGCCAATATTAGAACAGGAACAAGCCTTGCTCCTTGGAATGTCGGATTCATACGATGAATCGTTCCTCAAATGGATGAGAGAAGATATCAAAAACAGATAGATATGATTATTTCAAACCAAGCCCCCAAAAAAGTGATGAATGAGGATGATGTCCTTTATTTCAATGGAGAGAACTTCCTCAAATGGAATTATATGAATGTTGTAAATACCCTAAAGGGGCCATTCCCCTATGGGCAAATTGTACTCTTGGATGGAAGGATGATGGAGTGCTATCCTCGAGCGATAAAAGAAAACGAGGAAAGAAACGATAATGTGCCAGATGAGGACAGAGAAAAGGAGGTCAATCTGTTCCTGAAAAACGCTTTCTATTTTCTCGCAAACAAGGAACGTATCCTAACGGACAGCCGGATGTTCCTCTGTCCAGTGCCCATCAATAAGGATTATGCCAGTAAATATCAATTATTGATGGGAAAATCCCCATATCCTACATTGGGAGTTTACCTCCAGTGGTGGGAGGCGTGTGCGGGTACCATGCGCACCGATGCCAATGGTCGGAAAAGTCTGTTGTGCCACGTTCACAGTATTGACTGCCTATTGTTCGAAGGAAAAGAAGTTTATGAGGATGGCTCAACAAAAGAATTGAGTATAATAAATGTCGAGTGGCCATATGATTTTCATCATTGTGCAAAACTCTTTTTCTACATCAACAGTATGTATGACACAGCAAAGAAGCATTATCAGGCATATTCTCTCCAACAAGTGCTCGACATCCTCGACCATGAGGAAGAGGATGACCTTGACTATGCACAAACCATCAACGAACAGTTCCATACGCATGAAATCAGAATGCTGAACGAACGGGTGCAATACCTGGAAACCCAACTGAAGACGCTGAATAAACGTTTCTTGGATGCAAAACTGAAACTAAAAGAAGACACGATAATCAAATTCTATGAGGGATATAAGGCTTTGGAACAACAGGTGACTACAGAAACAGAAAAACTGTATCAACGAAAACGTGACCTCAAGGCGGCTCTCCGTCGTGGTGAATACACCAACAAGGAATACCAGCCCATGCTTGGGGAACTCTATAGGTGCATGGGTGAGGAGAATAGAAAGTTGGATGACTACAAAAATATGGAGATGCATCGTGTCTTTCTTGACGAGGAATTCACCTTTGAAATGATAGAGGATTATTACAAGAGACATATAAGACCTGACGCTGAAAAGAGCAACAATGACAGCCATCAATAAGATAGTACTCCACATACCCCACGCCAGTATCAACGGCATCTTTGGCCCTTACGGCAAGTGGCCGCGAAACCCTCATTTCATTAATGAGTGTGTGAACAGGTGGACGGACTGGTACACGGACATGCTCTTTGCAACCACCAATGAGAATGTGGCCAGCGTCATCTTTCCATACTCCCGTTTCGTATGCGATGCGGAACGGCTCGACAACGACCCCATGGAGGCCCAAGGGCAGGGTATTCTATACCAACACTTCGGTGGCTATGACAGGGGAATGCTCACCACAATGGAGTCAGAATTCTTGTATCATCTGAGGAAGCAGCATCTGGAGATGATAAGAAGCCTGCTGACACCGGATTGTCTGTTGATTGACTGCCACTCTTTCCCTTCTGACCTTTATGACTGTGATATCTGCATAGGCCATAACAGCGACGAAACCTATGATGAGCATTTGGTCAACCTGGTGAAGCGGCAGTTCGAGAACAGCAACTACAAAGTGGCCATCAACAAACCGTATTCCAACTCACTCTCCCCAGAGACGGGTTTTACCTACAAGTCTCTGATGATAGAGGTGAACAAGCGAATCTACATGACCCGAAACGGGGAACTCAACCCCAACAGCCGCCAGTGGATGCGCTGGTTCGGCTGCATCAACAGAATCTACGACACTATCCTGAACAATGAAACTGTAACAATATGAACAGCTACAATTCTTTACAAGAAAGGATGCAAGGCTTCATTGCATCAAGACGATAGCCGTGCTGACAGCTGGGCCAATAGATGCGATGTGGCGCATAGAATACGGCAAAACATGGAGACATGGATAAATCTTTAAAGTTTTGTTTTTTGAAAGCATCAAGAGACGGTTTAAATGTCGCTCCAACCGAGTTTGTCATAATAGCCACGGTGGGAAAAACGATGCGAATTAGTGAGTCAAATACTTAGTATTCAACTAATTAAAAATGAATTATGAAGAATAAAAATGATTTTTTGAATTTTAGTAACGTGGAGGTTTACGATGCTTCTGCGCTGAACTGTTTTGCCTTTCGTCATGGGTATGACGTGAGAGAAGGTCTGCCGTTGTCGCTTGGCAACATGGTTAGTGGTTATGATTTCGACTTGCAAGGCATACACTTTCATAACAGCGAGTGTGCTTATATTGCTGGGACATTCTCAGAGGATACCGACTCACACCATGACATTCAACGACAACTTATTGCTTGCGATAATGGTTTTATGGCGAAGAAGGGCATCCGCAAGCCTCATGAGGGCGAAAAACGCGCTGATTGGGAGGAGTTCAATATCCACTGGATGCTTTATGTCGTTTGGCAGAAGTGCCTTGGCAATGAGGATTTCCGTAAGTTGTTGCTTTCGTTCCCCAAGGATGCCGTTATTATCGAGGACAGCACTTTTCAGGTTGGACGCACGGCAACGGTGTGGGGTGCTCGTAATATGGAATTAAAACAGCGTTTGAACCTTTTGAAGAAGGAGTTGAAAGTCCAAGGGATAACCAAGGCTGCCATCAAACGTGAACAAGATAGAATGCGCCTTGGTGAGTGGTCCACCCTCGGTTCCTTCGTCGGACAGAATATCATGGGTAAGGTTCTTATGGCTTGCAAGGTAGCACTTGAGAATGGTACTGAGCCATGCATCGACTATGCCTTGCTGAATCGGAAACATATCAATATCTTGGGCAAGGAAATCACTTTCAATCAACATGTGAAGGCAGCATAACAAGGAGGGGAATTTATGGGCATTATAGCAGAAATTAATAAAGAAGAGAAGGTGGCTTTTCCTGAGGGAAAGATTATCCTCTTGGATGGCAGAGTTTTGGACTGCTATCCAGTAGCGAAGGAAGAAGAGACAGAAGTAGTGGATGACAGCATGAAGTTGGATACAACGGGAGAATACCTTTCTGTGAAGAAGAAACCCATAGGTTGTGACCTATCCAAGTCAAAACAGGTGCAACTCCAAAACGAGGATATACAAAAGGACTTGTTTATCCGAAACGCCTTCTATCTGCTTGCTCACAAAGAACGTATATTGAGCGACAGTCGTATGTTCCTTTGCCCTGTTGCAATACATAATGGCTTGGCATACACGGGCACATCGGGTTTCCATAAGCCAACATTGGGCATTTATATTGAGTGGTGGGTGAACTGTGTCGGTGCAATGCAGACCGACAAAAATGGACGTAGAAGTTTGGTGTACCACCTTGCTGGCAGTCCGTTGAGTGGAGCGAACCATTGTGGCACGGTGTATGAAAATGGCGAGAAAGAGTTTGTGGTGCTGTCTTCATTCAAGAACTATTGGCCTCTATTTATGGATATCAACACTCGTTATACGGAGGCAAAATACAAATATCAAGCCTATAGTCTGGATCAGGTGCTTGCCATCTTGGGGGTGGAGGACTGCGGAGTCACCGATTATGCACAGACCATAGAGATAGAGTTTATGAAACAAGAAATAGTGTCTCTCAACAAGCAGGTTGAGTGTCTGTCAAAAGAAAGAGACAATTGGCATGAAAAGTATTTTGAGACACTGATGAAATACAACGAGGAGAAAGTTTGCGAACTGTATGCTGAATGCGTAGATTTGGAAACAAAAGTGAATGCGGAGATTGTTTGTTTGAGAGAACAGAAGAGGTTACTGAAAGTCGATTTGAAATGCGGTCGGATAGATAATATCGCCTACCAACGACAACTAAAACCCATCAAGGAGAGTATTCGGGATTTGGAATTCCGGCTGGCCAACTTTAAGTCCAGCAGAGTAAAAGAAGTTTTCCCCCATGAGAGTATCAACTTTACCATGATTGAAAACTACATGAAGCAACATCCTATGAAATAAGTTACCATTAACTACCCCTATGCATTGCTCTATAAGCCTTTGGGGTCATAGATGCCTTGGACTTGAAGAAATTGGAGAAGGCCGACTGGTCGTTGAAATTTAGGTCGAAGGCGATTTTCCCGAGTGGAGTGTCTGAGGTGGAGAGCAGTCTGCACGCCTCGTCATAAAGTAGTTGGGTGAGGTGGGTGTTGACGGTTTTTCCAGACACTTCGCGCACGATGCGGGACAGATAGGTGTTGGTGATGCACAACCTGTCGGCATAATAGTCAATCTGCCTGTATTCGCGGAAATGAGTGGCTGCCAAATGTAGGAAGATTTTGAAGACATTCTCTTTATGAGAGAAGTCGTGGGGAACAATCTCTTCAACAGAGTCCAGTTCGGCGACAAATGCCTTGAGAACATAGATGAGACTCCTCATGATTTCTTTCATATATAGATGTGGAATCATGATGGCACTCTCTATCTGCCTGCCAATACCCAAGAGTTCGTGCACTTTCATCTCATCAAGGTGGTAGAGTTTGGGGTATATGTTTCGGGATGCCGTTTTTCCTCCGTCCAAGACGCTTCCTTGATTTGGTCCTTCGATGCTGTCGGAATATGTCGGGTCAAGTAGCAAGTATGCCAAGGCGTATTCGTCATCGAAGGTGATGGTGTTCACCTTGGCATGGGGCGGAATCAACAAAAGTTCGTTTGCCTTTACCTTTACTTCCTTTTGTGCATAGACGAGAAGCACCTCCCCTTTGGTAACCAGCAGAAAAGAGAGGAAAGGCATCCCCGGCTCCACCAATAATGGCAGAAACGACACGGTGTCAGAAGTGGCGCGGCATGCAACCCTGGCTCCGTAATGCGTGGCGACATGCCCCATGTCTGCCAAGGTGTCGATGAAGATGATTTTCTGATCTGAAGCCATAAAATTGGATGTTGTAGAGTGAATTTTTCTATATTTGATTTGCAAAAATACAACTTTGGTCGGGATTTTGCAAATTTTGTGTTGACATTTGTAAATAAATTGAGAGAAAGTGGTGTTACCTTTGCAGCATCGAAAAACAATCAATACCCAATCACCTATGGCAACCACAATCATTCTCATTCAACTGGCCATCGTATTGGCACTGATATTTATAGGAGCCCGTGTGGGCAGTATCGGTCTCGGCATTTACGGCATGGTCGGAGTCTTTATCCTTGTATTCATTTTCGGCCTAAAACCTGGCAACGTGCCCATCGACGTGATGCTCATCATCGTATCGGTCATCACGGCAGCAGCAGCCTTGCAGGCTGCAGGAGGCCTCGACTACATGGTGGGCCTCGCAGCGAAATTCTTGCGCAAACATCCCAGTCACATCACTTACTACGGTCCGCTGACCACCTGGCTGTTCTGCCTTGTTGCAGGTACCGCCCACACGTCATACTCGCTCCTTCCCATCATTTCCGAGATAGCCACCAACAGTAAGATACGTCCCGAGCGACCGTTAAGTGTGGCCACCGTGGCAGCCTCGCTGGGTATTACCGGTAGTCCGGTGTCGGCAGCCACAGCAGCAGTCATCAGTGCCGACCTTCTTGGAGGTCGTGGTATAGAGTTGAAAGATATCCTCATCATCTGCATTCCAGCCTCGTTAATTGCCATCCTTGTAGCCTCCTTTGTGCAGAACCGCATAGGCAAGCCATTGGAGGAGGACCCAGAATATCAGCGCAGGGTTCGTGAGGGCCTGATCAACCCCGAGCGTGACGCTGAATTGATGGAGCAAATGATTAAGGCTCCGAGCAAATATGCGAAATATTCCGTGCTGGCGTTCCTGTTGGCAGTGATTCTGGTGGTGGTATTCGGCAGTGTTCCCTCGCTTCGCCCCTCCTATATGCTGGACGGTGAAATGCAGACGGTGAGCATGCCTCACATCATAGAAATCATCATGATGTCGATGGCCGCTGTCATCTTGCTGGTGGGTCGTGCCAAAGTGACCGATGCCGTGAAAGGCAACGTGTTCGCTGCTGGCATGAACGCTATGGTAGCCATCTTCGGTATCGCATGGATGGGCGACACCTTCTTCAATGGCAATATCGACTTCTTCAAGACACACATCGCAGGAATGGTGGAACAATATCCTTTCCTCTTCGCTATCGCGCTGTTCATCATGTCGATTATGCTGTTCTCGCAGGCAGCCACGGTGCGCACACTTTATCCACTCGGCATCGGACTTGGCATCAATCCACTTGCACTGGTGGCGATGTTCCCCGCCGTCAACGGCTATTTCTTCCTTCCCAATTATCCCACCGAGGTGGCTGCCATCAACTTCGACCGCACAGGTACGACACGCATCGGCAAGTATGTGGTGAACCACTCCTTCCAAGTAGCCGGTTTCATTACCACCATCGTCGCCATAGCCGTGGGCTACATCATTATGACATTGCTCTAAAATCAAACACCATACAAAACAAATCTATCAAATATCTATTTTCAAACTTTAAAATCAACCATTATGAGAAATTTACGTAGTTTTCTGGTGCTGTTGTTCATAATGACAGCGGTGGTCGTGAGTGCAAAACCCAAGATCCGTATTATTGCCACTGGCGGTACCATCGCCGGCGTAAGTGAGTCGTCAACTTCTACAGCCTACACTGCTGGACAGGTAGGTGTACAAACTCTGATCGATGCTGTTCCTCAGATGCTCTATTTGGCAGATGTATCTGGTGAGCAACTTGTAAACATTGGCTCTCAGGATATGAATGACCAGGTGTGGCTGATGCTCGCCAAGCGCATCAACCAGTTGCTGAACGAGGAAGGCTACGACGGTGTGGTCATCACCCACGGTACTGACACGATGGAAGAGACCGCTTACTTCCTGAACCTGACGGTGAAGAGCGACAAGCCCGTTATTCTTGTTGGTTCCATGCGTTCTTCTACAGCCATAAGCGCTGATGGTCCCGGCAATCTCTATGCTGGTGTGGCCGCTGCTGCATCTCCTGAATCAAAGGGTCGTGGTGTGATGTGCTGCATGAACAACGAGTTGATTTATGCCAAGGATGTCGTTAAGATGCATACCATTGACGTGGCCACATTCAAAGGTGCAAACGCTGGTCCATTGGGGTATGTCTATAATGGTGAAGCACACTATTTCACTAATACGGAGTACCTGCATACTACAAAGAGTGAGTTCGACGTAACTGGTCTCGAGAGGCTCCCACAGGTGGGTATCGTCTATGGCTATGCCAACTGCTCTCCGCTGCCCTTCCAGGCATTCGTTGACGCTAAGTTCGACGGCATTGTGCTGGCTGGTGTAGGCGACGGTAACTTCTACAAGGATGTTTTTGACGTGGCTCTGAAGGCTCGCCAAAAAGGTATCATCGTGGTGCGCTCAAGCCGTTGCCCAACAGGTCCCACCTGCCTGAATGGTGAGGTTGATGATGAAAAGTATGAGTTTGTGGCTGCTCTGGCTCAGAATCCACAGAAGGCACGCGTGCTGCTGATGCTTGCCCTGACCAAGACCCACGACTGGAAGCAAATTCAGGAGTACTTCAAGAAGTATTGATTTCTTAAGTTAAGAATTAAGAATGAAGAAAATTATGAAGAAATCGATATTATTCGGAATGGTGCTGTGCATGGCGCTGACAGCCAATGCCCAGCAGGACAAGGACGCTTCAGCAGGTGAGGAATCCATGTTCGAGAAAGTCACGAAAATAGAGAAGAAGCAGGACAATTTCCATTTCCTGCTGAACCTCAACAACAGTTTCGACGTGAATCAGAACGACGGTGAATTCCAGAATGCTAAGTTCAACATGCGCCAGATCCGTATTGAGGCAAAGGGAAAAATCAACGAGACATTCTCTTTCCGGTGGCGTCAGCGTCTGAACCGTAACAACACACCTGCTCCAGACGGTATCGACAACATGCCATCGTCATCAATCGACGTGGCTGGTATCGGTGTCAACGTGAGCGATAAGTTCTCCATGTTCCTCGGTAAGCAATGTGCTGCCTATGGCGGTATGGAGTTCGACCTCAACCCCATTGAGATTTACGAGTATTCCGACATGGTGGACTATATGAGCAACTTCCTCACCGGTGCCAATTTCCAGTTCCAACTTAATCCCGACCACCAGGTGCAATTGCAGTTGCTCGACAGTCGTAGTGCCAGCATGAGCGACATGTATGGCGAAGGCTACGAGCAGTCGAAGGTGCCATTGGTCTATACTGTCAACTGGAACGGTAATTTCGGCGATGTGTTCAAGACACGTTGGAGTTATTCATTGATGAGCCAGGCCAGAGGCAACCAAAGCCATTACATTGCCCTGGGTAACGGGGTGACCGTTGACAAATTCGATGCCTTTTTCGATGTGATGTACATGCGTGAAGGTATCGACCGCGAGGGCATCGTTTCAAGCATCGTTGGCAACAATGCGTTTGGCGGCCACCAGAACGATGCTGAGTATCTCTCGTTCGTCATGAAGGCACAGTATCGCTTCACTCCGAAATGGAACGTCTTTGTCAAGGGTATGGTTGAAAACGAAGGACTCTCCAAGGCTAACGGAGCGATTGAAAAAGGCAAGTATCGCACGGCTTTAGGCTATCTCGCAGGTGTGGAATACTATCCCATCAATAATAGCAACCTGCACTTCTTCCTCACCTACGTGGGACGTCACTACAATTACACCGACCGGGCAAAGGCCTATGGTTTCGGCGATTATAGTACTAATCGCATTTCACTGGGTTATATCTGGCAACTGCCAATGTTCTAAATATCAAATCATAAAATCTACAACAATGGACAACAAGAAATTCAGAGTAGAGTCCGACCTGTTAGGCGAACTCAAAGTACCCGCCGAGGCATACTATGGTGTACAGACACAGCGCGGCATCAACAATTATCATATCTCACGCAAGAAGATGCGCGACTATCCCGACTTTGTCATCGCTATCGCTTATGTGAAACTCGCTGCCGTGCAAACCAACCACACTCTCGGCGTGATTAACGACGAGATAGCAGGAGCCATCTCCATGGCCTGCCGCGAAATCATCGACGGAAAATTCCATGAAGACTTCCCCATCGATATGATGCAGGGTGGTGCCGGCACCTCCGTGAACATGAATGCCAACGAGGTGATTGCCAACCGCGCACTGGAGATCATGGGCTATGAAAAGGGCGACTACCAGCACTGCTATCCCAACGACCACTGCAACTGCGGACAGTCAACCAATGATGTATATCCCACCACCATACGTCTTGCGCTCATCCGTATGAACAAAAGCCTGGTGGCCAGCCTGACGGGGCTCATCAGTGCCCTCCGTTACAAGGCAGAGGAATACCGCGATGTCATCAAGATGGGGCGCACACAGTTGCAGGATGCCGTGCCTATGACCACCGGACAGGAGTTCAATGCATACGCCAATAACCTTGAGGAGGAAATCCTCAACCTCGAGCGCAACGTGAAGTTGCTGCATGAAATCAATATGGGTGGTACCGCTATCGGAACAGGACTGAACGCCGTTCCCGGTTTCGCCAAGTTGTGCGCAGCCAACCTGAGCAAACTCACCGGCGAGGCATTCGTTGTCGCTCCCGACCTTGTGGAGGCCACCCCCGACACCGGTGCTTATGTAAGTTACTCCTCCTCTTTGAAGCGCCTCGCCATCAAATTGTCGAAGATGTGCAATGACCTCCGACTGATGGCTTCCGGACCGCGCTGCGGCTTGAACGAGATCAACCTTCCTCCGAAGGCTCCCGGTTCGTCTATCATGCCAGGAAAAGTGAACCCAGTCATCCCTGAGGTGACCAACCAGGTCTGCTTCAAGGTCATCGGCAACGATACCACCGTCTCCTTCGCAGCCGAGGCAGGACAGTTGCAACTCAATGTGATGGAGCCTGTCATCACCGAGTGTCTCATCGAGAGCCTCACATGGATGAAGAACGCCATCGACACCCTCACTGAGGAGTGCATCCTCGGCATCACCGTGAACAGGGAGCGCTGCTATGAGATGGTGAAGAATTCCATCGGCATCGTGACCGCTCTGAACCCCTACTTAGGTTACAAGACTTGCACGAAGATTGCCAAGGAGGCTCACGACTCCGATCGTTCCGTCTATGACATCATCCTCGAGCAGAAACTGATGACCAAGGAGAAACTTGACGAGGCACTCGACCCGAAAAACATGCTCAACTCGCACAAGTTCTAAAAACTTGGGGTGTGTTGAAACCCCGTACAAGAAAAGGCTGCGAGGAGGATTCATGCTTCTTCGCAGCCTTTATGTTTTCTTTGGGAATGATGATGGCAAAACCATACACTCCGTTTTTCCAAATCATAGGAGAACTTATGGATGGTTTGTAAGAAATTCGAAAAAAAGTGAGGATTCCCAATAATTTTGACATGCTAACGACTGTAAATACCGATATTTTTTGTATATTTGGGCTCTAAACGAACCTTAAACAAAATAAAGTAATAAGTTTTGGTAGAAGAACCGAATTTCGAATACAAGTACGACCTGGCGTACCAGAAATCGTTTGCTGCAAGACTCAGTTTCAAAATCATGACAATTGCAGCAATCGTATTCCTCGTGGCTGTGCTTTTGTTCTTCTATTTCACGGAAGACAGCATGACACTGCCACTGACCCATCAAATCGTGAAATATGGCACTGTGGTGTTTTTTGTGGGTTTGATTTCTTTGTTTGTCTCTTGTACCATTGCCATCTATCGTATGGTTAAGCCACTGAAGCAGTTTACAGAGTCTGCGGTAAATATTGCCGAAGGCAAACTTGATACGCCACTGCCCGAGATACAATCTCAAGACGAACTGATGCAACTGCGCAACGCCTTTGAGTACATGCAGACTTCACTGAAGCAGCATATTGAAGACTTGAAATCCACCACCGCCAGCAAGCAGCGTCTGCAAAGCGAACTTATCATCGCCCACGACATCCAGATGGGTATGATTCCCACCATCTTCCCCGAACGCGACGACCTTGACCTCTTTGCCTCGATGACACCTGCCAAAGAGGTGGGAGGCGACCTCTATGACTTCATCGTCGAGGGCGACGAACTCTTCTTCATCATCGGCGACGTGGCCGGCAAGGGAGTGCCCGCCTCGCTCTACATGGCTGTCACTCGGACACTCTTCCGCAACCTGGCAGGCAACTACCAAAGCGCTGCCAACATCTTGCGTGAGATGAACCATGCCATCGCTTCCACCAACGACTCGCTGATTTTTGTCACCGCATTTATCGGCGTGCTCGACCTGAAGACCCATCATCTGACCTATTGCAATGCCGCCCATAACGCACCGGCCATCCTCACCGCCCAAGGCGACTGTCGTATGCTGGAGGTTGACACCAACCTGCCCATTGGCATCCAAGACCACTATAATTACGAAGACCAGCAGGTGACATTCCCGGAGAACACATCGCTGCTACTTTATACCGATGGACTTACAGAAGCCATGTACATGGTTAACGATGGCAGCAGGAAGATGTTTGGGGAAAACCGGATTTTACATGACTTGGGAAAGAACAAGACCGCTTCAGCCATAGAAGTTGTCGATTATCTCAAGCAGCATGTCACCGTATTTGCCGATGGCACAGAGCAAGGCGACGACCTTACCCTGATGTTCCTTCGCCATGGCACATCACAGAAAAATGCCTCGCATGCACCGCGTCGCATCATCATGAAGAATGAGATGTCGGAAGTGAGTAGGATGCGAGGGTTCTTCTTCTCTGTATGCCGTGAACACGAGATAGACGAGGAGACAACCAAGTCGCTGAATCTTGCTGCTGAAGAATGGGTCGCAAATGTTATCAATTATGCATATCCCAAAGGCACACGGGGGCATGTGGAACTGACGGCGGAGTTTTCCGACAGCAATCTGACATTGGTCGTTAAGGACCATGGCATTCCATTCGACCCCACCAAGTATGAAGAAATCAACGTGGAAGCAGCGCTTGACGAACGTCCCATCGGAGGCCTTGGCATTCATCTGGTGAAAACCATCATGGACACGATGGCATATCAGCGCACACCCGATGGCTACAATGTGCTGACGCTCACAAAAAAAATCAAATAAACCCCAAAACACAAATATTTATGGAATCAATAGTCTTCTTAGGATTCAACCTTTACGCTTGGATTACGATAATTACTGTACTGTCGATGTTCACGGTGTTGTTGTTTACCAAACTACGTGCCGACCTGGTTTTCCTTGGTGCCATCGCCATCCTTTTTGTCACGGGCGTTCTCGATGCCAAGGAAGCCTTCTCTGGATTCAGCAGCACCTCAGTGGTAATCATTGGAGTGCTCTTTGTGGTTGTGGCCGGACTGACACACACAGGTGTGTTGCAATGGATTGTCAAACATCTGTTAGGACAGCCGAAAAGTTATTCCAAGACAGTGATACGACTGATGCTCCCTGTGGCTGCCCTCAGTTCGTTCCTCAGCAACACCACGGTGGTGGCTCTTTTTGTAGGCATTGTCAAGATGTGGTCGAAAAAATTGAACATATCCCCCTCAAAACTGTTGATACCACTGAGTTACGCTTCAGGCATGGGAGGCGTGTGTACGCTCATTGGTACACCCCCGAACCTGATTATATCTGGGCTCTACGAAGACAGCACTGGTACGGCGATGAATGTGTTGGCAACCACCATCCCAGGTCTGTTCTGTCTCTTCATCGGTGTACTCTCCATCATTGCCTTGCGCAAACTCTTGCCCGACCGCAAGGCACCGGAAGCCGCCTTCGAATCGACCTCCGACTACACGGTCGAACTGCTTGTGCCCTCTGACAACAAGCACGTTGGCGAGACCATCGAGGAGGCAGGGCTGATGGATATCCATGGTGGCACATTGATAGAAATCAAGCATTACGACAATCGTGAGATTGTGTCGCCTGTACCTGCCGATGAATTTTTGATGGGTGGCGACCGTCTGGTGTTTGCAGGTCAGATTGACGAGATGCTCGAACTGAAGAAGAGTCATGGTTTTGTGAATGCCGACCATCATATCTTCACTCTCGACGAGGTAGACAAAAACCGTCAGTTACGCACTGCTTTCGTCACCTTTGGAAGTAGCCTCATCAATACTTCAATTGGTGATTCCACTTTTGAGAAGGACAACAATATGATTCTCGTTGCTGTAGCCCGTCGCGGCAAACGCATCAACGAGTCACCGCGCAATGTAGTGCTTCAGGCCGGTGACACACTGCTGTTCGAGTGTCCGCCTCACGTCAATATCCATACGGAACGCCTCACATCACAGTTGCAGTTTTTCGACAGTGCACAGGTGGCAAATATTGGTAAAAAAACATTGGTGTCCACAACAATCATGATTGCCATGGTGGTACTCTCTGCACTCAATGTCATACCACTCCTGCAGTGCGCCTTCCTCGCTGCCATAGCCATGTTGATTTTCCGTTGCTGTAATGTAGATCAGGCCATGAAAGCCATCAACTGGGAGATTCTCATGGTGTTCGCTGGCTCTGTTGTCTTGGGAGTGGCCATTCAGAAGACAGGTATTGCCGAGCGCTTGGCATTCGGCATCCTCGATGTCTGCGGCACCAACCCCATCGTTGTCATGGCTGCCATCTGTTTCGTGGGAACTTTCACCACCGAGTTCATCTCTAACACTGCTGCTGGAGCCATGTTCTTTCCCATCATGTACGAGGCTGCCGAGAAACTGGGCTACGATCCTTATCCTTTCCTCATCGCCCTGATGGTCAGTGTAAGTTCAAGTTTTGCCACACCAATCGGTTCCCCCACACACATGCTGGTGTATGGTCCTGGTGGCTACCGCTTCAGCGACTTCATGCGCATCGGATTGTTGATGAACCTCATCATTCTCGCCGCTAATATCCTGATTATAAACATCATTTATCCTCTCACCCCATTGCAATAAATGGGAATGGATGATTGAAACAGTATTTGCAAGTGGAGTTTGTTAAAGTAGATTAGATAATTAATTGAAAGTAAAAGAAAATGAATATCGAAATTAATGAACGGAATGGTTCCTATTATGGAATCCTCACAGGTTGGATTGACACCGCCGTAGCAACACAATTCCTCGAGGACTTAAAGCCTCTGATGAATCATGCCAACAAGTCCATTATATTGGATTGTGAAAAGTTGGAATATATCTGTAGCCTTGGGCTTCGTGGTCTGCTCAAGTTGAAGAAAGAGAGTGCAGCCAAGGGCGGAAGTCTGGTGTTGACCCACGTTGATGGAGAAGTCCTCAAGATTTTCACCATGACGGGATTCATCAAACTATTCGACATACGATAGGGATAACCAACATACTCCACTACACACTAAATCTCATTTCTGCCATTGAAACCCAAACTGTTTCGACAAGGTGGAAATGTCGTTTGTCGTCTAGTGGGTATTCAAGTCATATTTGTCTGCAATGAAGGAGAGCACTTGCTCAGCCTTCATTGCAGTCATTCTTTTCATGCTCGTGTTCTTTCTATCAAGAAAAACAACTTGCTGAATTTCAACATTGGTCGGCCAAGGTAGGTTGAAGTGTTGTATCCATTAGCCTTTGCCCAGTCAACTATATTGTTTCGGCTTTCCTCTGGGTAGTAAATGGATAGGAGTTTCTGGTTAACCATATCCTTCCAAGACAAAGGCATCCCCATGCCCTCCATGTCGCCATTCGCTATTGGGCGATATACAAAGTTGGAGGTATGCCTATGTTCCTGCCAATGGCATGCTTGACAAACAGGAAAAACTATATGCGGTGTTGAACATGTCTGTTGATACAGCAAAGACGTTATGTGGGCTTTATCAGCGAACGGCATTTGTCTTTTCAAAGATGAAGGATGACGGTTCCGTTCTTAGTGAATTCTGGGAGAAAGAAGACATTGAAATCCCATCTCATAAAAGAAGTAACGGATATGTGCTGAAAGAGAAAGGGAATGGAGAGGAAATGCCAGTGATAACTGATGCCTCCGACAACCTGGTTGTAACAGGAAAACATTTCCAATACAAAATCCCATTTGGCGAAATAGAGAGAACCAACAGGCTGTTTTCTGACAATGTCAAACCATGATAGAAGTGGCAAAAAGGAAATGGAATGGAAAAGAAAACGAAGCCGGCATCCTGGATCACATCATCAACCATGTTGGGATGTCACCCTTTCTATATCGAGAGGCTGTAATTAGAGGATTCTATGACTATTGAATTGTAAAGGGAAACAGTGAAAAGTGAAATATTATTTGGATAAGCATTGTTTTTTTCGTACTTTTGCGCATATTTATAAAACTATGTACTATGGCAGCAATATTCGAGTGTACGGAAGAGAAATATGCGTTGAATCTGAATCCATATCAGATCTTTGTTCTAATCAACGAAAAGACAAAACCTTATCTGGAATTTTTCAAGGAACTGCAGGAAAGAAGTAAGACTTACGAGATTGTCCTTCTTCCTTTCGAGCCTTCTGAAGCACAGCCGGTTGAGGATGATTCCATCGATCCCCAACTCTATAATGTCATCACTCATTCTGATGTCGTGGCCAGGGTGATGCCGGAGAAGTTCGGAGACTACCGTTATATGACTGAGACCTTCTTGAAACGTAAGAAGCCTGATTTTGACTATATAAAATTCAAATGGAAAGAATTCATGGACAAACTCAGTGCTAAGGTGAGCCAAAATCATGTTCATACCATCAGACGCTTCTTCCAATACGGCAACCAGGAATTCAGTGACTTTGTCATGAGCGTATTCGATGGAAATCTCAAGGAGTTGTCGGATATGGCAGACCAATACAGCCACATGATTTGTACAAACGACTATGTGAATGCACAGAAATTCACAAGGGGGTTTATCAACAAACTGGATGATGCCCAGCGTGAGCAACTTGATGCAATCGTGAAAGATGCCCTTGACTACGATAGCCCGGAAGAGTCCAAAGCAGTATTCGTTGATTTCATCAGTACAGGTGTAGGCCTAAAGGATGATAATACTCAGGCTCTTCAGAGGGAGAAAAAAATAAAATCACCAGACTTCAAGATCGTGGTCACACCTTTTGAAAGGAAAAGGATTGTGGATGCGAAGGGCGACTATGACATACAGATAGTCAAAGACAGTGGAGAGATAATATCCTTGAGGTTTGGAGGAAGAGGCGACAAGATGTTCTACTTGCTGACGCTGCTCTGCCAAAAGAGGGTAGGGGGACTTCCCACCAAGTTCTTTTCTTTCGATTCATCCAAACTGGCCATCAAGAAGGTATATGACGAGATGTTCCGTTCTGGAGGAGACGTCTGGGTAGGTGCAATGGCGACGAATACACATAAACTCACGGTGAGCAGGACTCATGCCAAACTGGCTATTGAGAAAGGCAATTCCTTGGATCTCAATACCGCCTATTGGAGCAATCTGGATACCGTCGCATTGTATATCGGTCCCAAGAAGAAGAAACTTCAGGTTCGTCGGGTGCGGCTTCCAGAAGATAGGATCATCATCAACGACAAGGGGATGTTGAGCCAATATCTTGTTGATTTGCCCTCGTTGGAACAAGTTGTCGGTTATGTCAGTCCGAATACCAAGATGGTTATGTCAGTGCAATTCCCATCTATTGAAGGGAGATCAGGCAATGACCAGACACGAATGTATGAAGAATAGAAACGGCTATGGCTCGCCGAAGGTACTCTCCATCTTGTCAGGAGCGTTCCTACGACTGACGATACCTCCTCATAGATGACATGCCAGGAGCAAAGGGCCCAAATTCTCCATCGTCTATGACGCAGAGGATTTGACGCAATTCTTCACCAATGTAAGTCTCGCAGAGGAAAGTGCTATCGACGTAAAGTCGTCAAGGTCTGATATGTCACATGCAGTTTCCGTCGGATAGCGACGAACTAAGATGTGGTTGCTGGAATTAAAATAGAGGTTCCTATTGAGCAAAGGTTATATTAAATTCTCATAGAAAAGAAAATATTGGAACAAAAAAGCAAAGAAATGTTAGTTTATTGTTCCAAAATTTACTATCTTTGCACCATGAATTTAGATTTAGAACGTATTGGTAATATTCCTGTCACCACATCGGCGGTAGCATCCCTGTTCCCAGAACTAAAGGCTGGAAACCAGAAGGTGCGCAATCTTGAAGCTGACGGTAGTCTTATCCGTCTCAAGAGAGGCCTTTATGTTGTCAGCCCTAAGATATCGCGCGTCAGCCTGTCAACCGAATTGATAGCCAATCACCTCTACGCCCCGTCGTATGTATCCATGCACACAGCCTTGCGCTATTACGGGATGATTCCTGAAGCAGTCTATGTCACGCAATCAATGACGGTAAAGCACTCCCGTAACTTTGACACACCAATAGGACGCTTCGAATACCAGATGATTAGCCGCGATGCATTCCCCGTTGGCATTACCTACATCAATAAGCAGGAATACGCCTTCTTGATGGCAACGCCGGAAAAGGCCCTCTGCGACCTGATTGCCAACTCGCAAAAAGTCAATCTCCGTTATCTGAAGGATGTAGAGAATTACCTGGAAGAAGACATCCGCATGGAGATAGAAGATTTCAAAAACATGGATGTCAGCATCTTTGAGCAATATGCCCTGGTGGGCAAAAAGGCCAATTCTATTTCAACTCTTATTAAGTATCTGAGAAAATGAGTACAAACGAGATATTCAATCAGATGCTGTCCGCTTACGATTTGACGACGGAGCAACTGAAGCGTAATGCCACTTTTGAGGTCAATCAGCAGATTATTCTGGCTGGACTTTATAATGGCGGTTTCTTCAATGAGGCCGCTTTCTATGGTGGCACATGCCTACGTATTTTCCACGGTTTGCAACGCTATTCGGAGGATATGGACTTTTCCCTCCTGACCCCAACGACGAATTTCGACTTTACGCAATATTTTCAACCTATCATTGACCAGTTTGCCATCATTGGTCGTGAGGTTGAAATCAAGAAGAAAGACAAGAAGAAGTTCGGCAAGGTGGAGTCGGCCTTCCTGAAGGACAATACAGATGTTTTTGATGTCACCTTTCAAACAGAGAAGGCAATCAAGATAAAGATAGAGGTTGACACCCAGCCTCCACTAAAGTTCAAAACAGAGCAGAAATTGCTTCTGCTCCCGGGATCGTTCATGACACGTTGTTTCGCCCTTCCCGACCTGTTTGCTGGCAAGATGCATGCTTTGGTGTACCGGGTATGGAAGAATCGTGTAAAGGGGCGTGATTGGTATGACTTCGAGTGGTATGTTCGCCATAACGTTCCACTTGACTTCACACATCTTCATGAACGAACCTTACAATTCAACAATGAGAATATTTCCAAAGATTCTTTCCTTGAAAAATTGAAAGAACGTCTTGCCACAGCAGATATCAATCAGGTAAAAGCGGACGTCCTGCCATTCATTCGGAATCCCAAGGAAATGGATATTTGGTCAAATGACTATTTCTTACAGCTTGCTGAACTGATCAAATTTGAATAATGGATAGCCAAGTCCCTTGTCTCGCATGCCATCAAAACAATATCGGTAGAAATGACAAATCGCTGACGTTGATTGTACATGGCATTTCTCGTGCGAGAGGTTTAAGTGGACAAATATTCTTGACGTGCAAAATTTTGTTTTTCCATGATAAGTAGGTGTTCATTCAGAATGCCTACTTCTTTTTTTACCCTGGCACAACCTTCTTGTGACCTGATGGTTTTGTTATACCTATAAATACCCTGCCTATATAAAATCTTTACCATACCTTTGCATAACGTAAGCTGGATCACAATTCCAGTCATACGAATTGTCTAATCGCTCTTTGATTTATTGATACACCCCGAGATAGCCTTGAACTGCTAATAAGCCTCTTATGATATCTTTCTTTCGGTGCATAGCCGAAAATCTTCTCTATCTTTATTCAATTACACATTTAATAATCACATAAACAGAAAAAGCATGTTAGACGACGAATTTGATTACATCTCACCCGATTTCGACGACGAATACGAAGAACCCGAGACATGGACCCTCATTTCCGCCCTTGACAGGGTGCTGAACGAGGCGCTTGAATCTCGCCTCTCAAAGCAGTTCTGGGAGAAATGCAAGAATCCCATCGATTATCTGACCAAGGAACTGAGCATGACAAGAATGCAGGTGGTCATACTGGCGATACTCGTTGAAAATGGCGAGACGATGACATGGAAGGGTATTGCCAAATGCGTAAGGTGTAGCCGCCTTAACATCATGACCTATTCCAATGAAATCGACGAACTGGTGGAAAAGCGCTGGATTGTGCGCAGGAAGGTGCAAGAGTTCGGTCGTAGTTATCAGGGATTTTGCCTAGCTCACGGAGTGGTGAGCGCATTGAGGGAAAACAAGCCGTTCGTTCCCGAGAAAATCGACGGTCTGGAACTCGGTACTTTTGTCCATAAGGTGATGAAGTATGTCAAAGACAATGTCAAGAGTGAGGATACAGAGTTGTCAGACAACGAGGAATGGATACTTATGATGTGCGAGGCCAACACTCATCTGCCGTTGTGCAGAGAGGCTCTCAAATACCGAAACAACCTAAACGACATGCTATTCTTCATGATGGTAGTAAGCGATTATGTCGAATGGGGAAATACGGAGTATGAAGGTTTCAATCTTTTTGAATTGCACGATGTCTATCCCGACAATGAGGTTGTTGACAACATGATGGAAACACTACGTCGAGGTACTCATCAACTGTTCGAGGATGGCTTGATAGAGCACGTTTGTGTGGAAGGTATGGCATCCCCTGAAAGTTTCTTCCTCACACGCAAAAGCAAGGAAAAGCTGCTTGAGGGATTCACACCCAAAGGAAAGGGAAAAACGAACATCCGCCAACAAGTCGAAGGACTGACTTCCCACACGAGCATCAAGGAGAAGGCCATGTTCTACAACGTGGAGGAACAGCAGCAGATTGAACGGCTGACGAGTTTGTTGAGCAAGGAAAACCTTCCCGACATTCAACGGCGGTTGGAGGAGCAAGGACTGCGCAAGGGCTTCGCTTGTCTCTTCTATGGTGCCCCTGGCACGGGAAAGACAGAGACGGTGCTGCAGATAGCACGATGCACTGGCCGCGACATCATGCAGGTGGACATCGCCGATATGCGCGACAAATACGTGGGGGAGAGTGAGAAGAACATCAAAGCGGTGTTCGACCGTTACCGCGAGGCATGCAAGCAGAGCGAGGTAATGCCCATCCTCTTTTTCAACGAGGCCGACGCAGTCATCAACAAACGTACGGAGAACATTGAGAAGTCGGTGGATAAAATGGATAACGCCATGCAGAACATCATCCTTCAGGAATTGGAGAACCTGGAAGGCATACTCATCGCCACGACCAACCTGACGTCGAATCTCGACAGTGCCTTTGAACGGAGATTCCTGTTCAAGGTGGAGTTCCACATACCTGACGTGTCCGTGAAACAGTTGCTGTGGAGTAGCATGCTTCAGGGAATCACCGAGGAAGAGGCGCATCAGTTGGCCATCAAATACAACTTCTCAGGTGGGCAGATTGAGAATATAGCACGCAAACGTGCCATTGACACCATCCTTACAGGAAAGCAAATGTCGCTTGCGGATATCGAGGGGTACTGCAAGGCAGAGTTTTTGGGAAGAAGCAACAACACAAGGTCTGTCATCGGTTTTCGGTGACAGACGCTTCTCCTCAATGAATTCTCATTTTGCCCAAGGGCTTATACCTATATAAAACCCACCCGTATCAATAATTTACAATACCTTTGTATAACGTAAGCTGCATCTCAGCATAGAAAATGAACACGCTCCTTTTACCTGACACTCGATTTACTAAACTATATTTTAATCAACAAAAACAATAACAACAACAGACAATGAGTAAGATCATCCGAATGAAGAAATGTATCTTCGACCATTCACATCCTGCCATTCCGCTGGATCAATCTATTAACTACACCTCACAGAAACTGACTGAAAAGCTCTTCGGAGAAAACCATCCTTTATTTCAGAAACTGCGTCAGTCGTTTGACGAGCATGACATCCGTTCACGCCGCATCCGCTTCGATATCTGTGGAAAGGCACTCTATACCAAACATCCAGCATCAGGAGACCAGATGGTGATTCTTAACGTCACCTCCCTTTCATTACAAGTGGTGATGAAAGACGCAAGGGCAAAACAGACATCGGAGGCCAATGCGCTGACAGCACGGATGCAGAAGGCCATCGAGGGGTATTTCTCCGAACTAGGTTTCTCCCTCCCTTGTGAGTCCTCCGACGAGATGGAACGTTTCCTGGAATCTCTCGCCATAGACATCCCTGACGTGTGGAACTACTTCAGAGTGATAAACAAAGCATCTTGATATCATTATTGGCAAATGGTGAAAGTCACAAGATACGTGCTGGAAGACCTGTTCGATGAATACAACAAACTGTATTTCGAAGGAAAACTGGTAAAGCCCCAGTTGGCTACCTATATAGGAGAGTCCACCAACTAAGGATTTTACTAATACAACATAAAACAATGAATACAACAAACAAATAATTATGAATAAACCAGAAACAGAATACTATCTTGGACGCAATGCCACCTTATGAAGGGTGTTGCGTCTTCGGAGTCTGTGATTTTTGGATTTCCGACGGTGATGGGGCACCGGCCCAATATGATGACACGTATGTGGAAATAGAGGAAGACGTGCGCAAACATGCCATGAAAATGTTCCGTGACGTGGAGAGGAAACTCATCCTTATCGGAAACGAGGGCTCCACACCTGTTGAGAAAATCAAAGTGGGTGACTACTTCTATTCCCGTGTGGAATTCTACCATGTCGTCAGCTTACATCAAGGTCATGAACTGTTTGAGAGCTTCTATTGTGACAAGTATGACCTTGATTTTGATCCCAACCCTTTCAGTTTGGAAGAACTAGGTACTACATTGGAGGAACTGATTGAAGATAGTCTCCTCATATCCAAAGAAACTTACGAAACCGCCCTCCAAACAGCTCGAATTGGCATCACCCAAATCACTGAGTACCTCAGTGACCAGTATATTCGACATAAAGGGATTGAATCAACAAACTTATGATTACGTTATTCAGCAGTGATCAGAACACACCTTTTGAGTAAAGTACAGAATCGTGGGGTAGGGGAGTTATACCCCAAAAGGTCAGGACTTACTTAGGTCTCTTCGATATACGACTCCCTCCCATGATTGGTCTAATCCTAATCAATCTTTTAAAAATTTCTATATATATGAAAACAATAGTTTATTTTCATGGCTTTGCTTCAAGCAGCCAAAGCAACACAATCACTTATTTCACCAAGGAAATGACAGAGTGCAAAATCATCGCCCCTGACATTCCCGTAGATCCTGAAGAGGCACTGCCTTTTCTCAAGAACTTCTGTGCCGCTAATAAGCCAGACCTGATTATCGGAACAAGCATGGGAGGCATGTATGCCATGCAGCAAACAGAATATCCACGCATCTGCGTGAACCCGGCTCTGAGGATGTCTGAATTGAAAGAAATCCTGAAACCTGGCACCTTCGAGTATTTCCATCCGACAAAGGACGGAAGAACACACTTCACTGTCACAGAGGAGACCATACAGCATTTTATGGAGATGGAACAGCATATGTACGATGGCATCACGGAAGAGAACAAGGCAAAATGCTGGGGCTTCTTTGCAGACGGTGATACGACTGTCAATTATAAGAAAGAGTTCTCCGAACACTTCGATAATGTCTTTGACTTCCATGGCGAGCATCGTATGAACAACAATGTGATGGATGATGTCATCATCCCTTTTGTCCAGAAAATCCTCAGCAAAGAGAGTGAATCTCAGCAAAAATGACATAAAATCTCAGTTACGCAAATAGGCTACATAGTCCTGCATTATCTTTGCAGACTCGTTTATAGGATATGCATTACCTCCAGCCCATCGCTACCGCCCTCTACCAGTATTCCTACCTGCTGAGGTGGAAAGGACTTCAAGACTGTCAAAAACAAACAATATCTTGAGGGAACACCAGAAAACATGGCAATCCACAGTGGTGGTGAAACTTAGAATTATTTTGATCAACAAGAATCACTAAAACAAGAAAAGAGCGTAGTGAACAAAATACAATTTAAACAGTAAAGCCGATATAAATAGAATAAAGGCTCAACTTTATAGTTGGGCCTTTTCAAGAAGTTATCAAAATATTCTTTTTTGTATTCAACAAATAGTATTTCCAATAGTTGTTATGTTATTTTCATTCACTACTTTGTAAAAGATAATCAAAAATATAACAAAAATTTATACTGGGTTTGCGAAGAGTACATTAACTTGCCAGTTTTTGCCTTAAATCCCTGATTCTTGCCTCAAATCCCATGCAGTGAAAGGCTTTTTGTATATAGGTATAAATTGCGGATTGCAGGTAAGAAGAGAAGTCCAATGCTTTATAGGTATATAGATACCTCCTATGTCAAAACAATACAATAACTTTGCCGTGGATTTCAGAAAAGCAATAAAACACTATAAGATTATACAAAGTATGAACAACAGTCAAATTTTAAAATCTTGCGTCACCTTCAAGCAGGTGGTCAGTGAAGATAAGTTTTACAAGTCTATAGAAAAGGATTTATTGGAAGCAGGTACTAATGCCAAAACATTATGGAACCTTCTATATGGCGAGAATACACGAAGCTCTTCTCCAAGGTTATGGGCAATCTCTGTCGAAGGTCAATTGATGGGCTATGTCATTACAATCGATTTCTACCAGGCTACATATATCACGTGTCTTCAAATAAATGAGGCACACCGTGGAGAAGGGTTCGGTTCTATGTTGTTGAATCATATCTGTAATGACCCTAACCGAACTTATGTGCTGATCAGTGACGTTGCAATGAGCGACAGCGAACAACTGTCTATTTGCGTCAAAAGAAAAATGTTTTATTTGAAAAACGGTTTCAGAACATCTTCTGTCAAGTGGCATAGCGAATACCATTATAAATATGATGTCCATGTCAAAGGTCCGGACTTGGAACTTGGATCCCTGTTGGCAGTATTGAGAAAAGGTAGAGAGATTTGGAACACCGCGTACATTTCGGATTCTGTAAAATATGAGCTAGCACCGTAATTTGTGGACTTATAAGATTGGCACATCTTTTTTGGAGAAATATCACTTGCTGGTTATATGTGTACAAATGAATCATTTTGTATATTTTCAATATAATCAACATTATGATAAATAAAAGTACTGTTTATTGTAAAATGTGAACACTATCCTATCGGCTCGCTTCTTGGTAGCCGTATTATATAAACCTATTGAATGATTATCATATTCCTGCTAAAATAGCCACTTATACCTATAATAAATTTAATAGATCCAATTTAAAGCCATACCTTTGTCAAAGAAATGCAACCAGCCAATCCTTGATTGGCAAATTCACGCAGCACCAATATCTTTTGAACAGGGCGCAATTTGGCATTGATTTTAAATAGAATATTTAGAAACAATTCTGTCTGATGCTAAATCAAGCTCTGCATAAAAACTAACATCATGGTCATTGCATTCTTTGATAAGGGCATCTAAATCATCAATTTCCTTTTTTAGCTTATCACATGACATATATGCTAATGAGCTTAAGGCTAAATTAAACAATGTTGAATTATCCTTGTTCTTTTCATTATTTGCATATGGCTTGATTTGTGACTCCAGATAGCCATCTAGCATATCTTCAATTATTTTTACATAATCTCTATTCCTTTTGGTTAGAGGATATTTTTTTAAATAAATATGCATTTTTCTATGGATTCCAAATTCATTCGAGCCTTCAAGACGGAATTGAATCAAAAGAGTTTGAGGATCTTTTTTACTTCTTGGAGGTAAATATGAATATTTTCTTTCTATTTCTTCAACTTTTTCTAATATCCATCCTTCAACTATCATCCAAATAGTATTAGCCCTTTCTATATTATATTTTTCTGCTTCAGAAAAAGTTTTTTTATCATAGAATTCCATCAAGTATAAATAATCACCTTCTTCAATTTTCCCTTTTAATGGAGCAAATACCTTGTCCTTCAATTCGGAAATTGAACAATTTGAATCCCTTGCTGTAGTTTCCAAAGCGAATATCTTCTCCTTTACTTCTTTGTCAGGTAGAAAAGAAAAATTAAGACCTAACGATTCTATTTCTGCTGCTTTAGCAGGATTTTGAATTTTATAATTGTTCCAATAACTAAATGATGCCATTACTTTAAGTGTTTTATAGTTTTTATAAATAGATAAATTATCCTATCATTTCAAAGACAGCTTTTATCAGATTGAACGGTAGGAGTAAAAGAGCAAGCATGCAACCAGATTTGTTTGCAGGATTAATAGAAGCTCTTCTACCTCCAGAGCAACAGGATTTACAAATATGAAAATTAGTATTAGGATTGAACCCACTAGTAAATTGTCTAGGTGTACCTGTGATTTTACCACCACACATAGGACATCGACCGTTATTTAATAGGCCAATATTTTTTAAATGGGTTATTTCTTTACATGCTGTTACCTTACCAAGAATAAAATCTTCTACAGGGCCATCTGCTTTATATGGTGCAATGTGATGATCAAAGCGCCTTTTTTCATGATTAAAGCCAGGACCAAGAAAACCTGCTTCGTTGAGTTCCTTAGCCATGGTTTCATTCCATTCTTGCCATGACATTGAAAGTACTTGTTCAGATGTGTATTTCATAAAAATAATATGTTATAGTTATACGAAAAATTGTAGTGTCAAAACACTTGAACATATGTTCATTAAAAAAACTTCACAATAATTATATTAAGAATACAATAACTGCAGCTATAATGCTAAGAGCAACCATGCATCCACTTCCTCCTCCATTCTTGTTTAGTCCATATTTTTCATCAATTTCATTTAGTTTATTTCTGTATTCAGGTTTAATGTTCATTCTTTGAAGAAGAATTTTGCACATAAAGAAATAAGATAGTTCAGACAACTTGCCCTTGGGTTCATAAGTTGAGGGTTCAGGGCGATGCTTCATGATATTGAAGAAAGACTTTGCATACCATTCTCCATCAAAATTACCTGGATCATTTACATCTTTTAAAACAATAGCCATTAAATTGTGCAATACATCATATTGAGAGATGTATAAAAGCATCGTTATTTCAGGAGGGCTTGCGATTAAAGCAGCATTAATGTCGGCCTTTAAATTTGTCTTATCCATATTCTTTATCATGTTATGGCAACGTCTAGCTGCTTGCAAATTGTCATAAGTAAGTGTACTTATTAAATATGTATCTGTACAAAAGGTAAGATACACTATTGAATACTCATTTGCATCAAAAGAACTTAAGCTCTTTCCGTTGGTAGTACGAAGGAAAAGTCTCTCTAGTTCTATGAAATCATTTACTTTTTTGGCTTCTTCCAATAAGTTTAGAAAATCTGAATTATCCATAATCGTGAAATGTTATAATCCCTTCAAGTGCCACAAAGGATATTGTATTAAGTTATAGAAGCGTGACACTAAAATGCAAATTCTTTAGATGTATACTGCGATGGCTACGTTTATAGATGATGTCGCAAAAAGTTCACACTTTATGAGTTCACCATTAAACTATCTACGATTTAATCTACCACTATCACGTTTTAACTAAAAGAAAAACAATGCTGTACTGACGATAATTAATACAATGACAGAAAGACAACCCGAACCGGCATTCGACCCCATCCCCATATTCTTTACACCATTGTCTATTGGTTTTAGGCCTAGCAGTTCTTCTGTCAACTCCATGCTCTCTTTTACCTCTGTGCCCCAACTTAAATCAGAACAGAAATTTCTAAACGCATTTAGAGCGTCTTTTCTTCTACTTTTGAGTACAGGTGAATAAGTATTCGTTATTATCCAATCTCTCACCTCAGAATCAGAAATAGGTTTAAGATGTGCCACAATTTGAGGATAGTCTGGAATAGGAAAACTTTCCACGTCTGCTTTAGTTAATCCTAAAACATCAAGAAGCATCTCACCACGAATTTCAGTCATGTCATCTAGCTTTTTAAATCCTTCAAAAACCAATATTGCTGACATAATGTAGCATCTCGTTTCTTTGCTCTGTTTGCCTAGTATATTTTTCATAATATTTCTCATTATTGCCCTCCAGCCGCCACAAAGAGCGTTTTGATGTAAGAAGCGTGGCACTGATGCCACTTCTTCAATCGGAGGTTGTGAGATACCCTGCAAGAAGAAATGTATTCAGGCCACGCTATACGCGCGAGCCATTATACTTTCTTGCTTGCGTTGGAAGTTTCTCACATTTCCGATTACAAGAAAAGCATAACGCTTCGTATGTTTTTATGGGTGCAACCCATATCGACTGCAAATATACGAAATAACTTTAAAATTATATACATTTGACTGTTAAAATTATCATATTAAAATGAATAACGAGGTAATCTATATACAATTCTGGAAATTTGTAACTTAACTTTCAGCGTACTTTTAGGCACAGAGACATTTTTAGAGGCCATCCAATTGAGTATTCTTATTGTCGTGAAAAGCAGCAAAAAGACATGATTGTAAAGAAAATTTAGAGTGGTTAATTATTTAAACAAATTATTGAAGGTCATTTGCACAATCTCTTGCGTCTATGCTCCCACAAATCTTCTATCTCCGTTCTATGTCCGTCCTCATCGGAATATAAATACTCGATGTAGTCTGCCTTGTCAGCCCAATCATTGTTGGGCCTGGCAAACTCTCGCAGCAGCACATACTTCTCCTGCACCTTGTGCATCTTGGCATTGTCGGTGGCAATGATGCAGGTGAGGAAGACGGAGGTGAGCCAGACGCAGAACAGGATGGTGTGGAACCACCACTTGACATATCGGGAGGCGAAGAAAGCCCGGACGTGGTGCCAGGGCAAAAAGCAGAGCCAACAGACGATCATGTCTTTCCACTTGGTCGGCTTCTCAGGCTTGGTAATACCAGAAAGGGCAACAAACCCTTCATATTCGGGTGATAGCTGAGTCTGAGAACTGACTCCTTGTGATGGCTGACTTTGCTTTTGCAACTGCGATAAAGTAGGGACAACGATATGAGTAGGTGCCAGTTGCTCAACCATTTTCTGTTGCTCATAGGAGAGTCGGCTCCAGATTACCTCGCAAATGTCTATTTTCTTCTGTTCATTCGTTGTTGTTGCATTGCAGATGAAGAGAGGCCCCCACTCTACCGCGCTCTTACAAATAGTCTCCACATCCACCGAAGGAAGAGATAGCTCAGGATGACGGGTGGCTACAAAGGCTATCCTCCGCTGCATGTTGTGCACATCATCGGAGAAATCCAACATCGACGGTCCGTCTTTTGCAATCACCTCACAGATAACCTGTTGCATCTTCTCGCGGTCAAAATTAGATAAAGGTTTCGAAGCCAGTAGGATGGTGCCGATGCGCGTCTCTCTTCTGGTAACCACAACTCCGGCCTTGCTATCCCAAAAGATAATGTCACGCTCGATGGCAAGGCAGTTTTGAGAGTCTGCGTCCCCACTCCGTTACCCTACCCGTTTTATCTGTAGCACCAAGCGATATCAGCAGCCTTCGGGCATGAGCTATTGCCGACTTCACTGGTGGAGTCAGCCATGGCAGTCTCTCCACGTCGTGTTCTCCCCAAATGGCGGCATCGAGCACCAAAGAACTAAGGTCGGCCTCCAATATTTCAGGCATTCATACTGCTGGCATGTGAAACTCTGTGGCAGCTGTCCACAACCTATAACACACACCTGGAGCCACTCGTCCTGCACGTCCCATGCGTTGCGTCGCCATATCTAATGAAATCCGCACTATTTCCAAGTGGTTCAATCCGCTGCGTGCGTCAAACACCATCTTACGACAGAGGCCGCTATCTACAACTACGCGCACACCCTCTACAGTCAAAGAGGTTTCCGCAATTGGTGTCGCCAGTACCACTTTCCGTTCGCCTGCCCGAGTCGGTTCTATGGCCTTAGCCTGCTCGTCATTGGAAAGCATACCATATAGGGTAAAAATTTTTGTTTCGCCAAGCCCGCCCGACGAGAGTAGTTCCTGGACACGCCGTATCTCCCCTTCGCCAGGCAAGAATGCCAAAATGTCGCCCTTATGCGAACGATGGACCTGCATGATGGTTTTAGCCACCATCTGCGATACGTTAAACACATCGGCATCTTCATCATTGTGGATGACTTCGACAGGAAACATCCTTCCCTCACTCGTTAGTACAGCACAGTGCAATGCATTCGATAGGGCTTTCGTGTCTATCGTTGCTGACATTACCACCAACCGCAGGTCGTCTCTTAGGACATCCTGGCATTGCCTGACCAACGCAAACGCCTCGTCAGTGTTCAGGCTCCGTTCATGGAACTCATCGAAGACTACTACCGCCACGTCTTCCAATGCAGGATCATCCAAAAGCATACGCGTGAGAACACCTTCTGTAACAACTTCTATACGTGTCTTCACCGACACCTTACTCTCAAAGCGGATGCGGTAACCCACTGTCTCGCCAACCGACTCGCCAAGAAGCCATGCCATTCGTGAGGCGATTTGCCGTGCCGCCACACGCCTTGGCTCCAACACGACAATCTTACCAGTGCATTCACGTAGTCCTTCCAAAATGGTCAAAGGCAGCACCGTTGACTTTCCGGCACCAGGTGCAGCCGTCACTATAGCCGCCGACTCCCTCCGCAGGGTCTCATTCAGCGGTTTTACCAACGCTGCCACAGGCAGGTTCTCCAACTCTTTTTGTAGTCGCTCAGTCATAACATAGTCTATTTCATATACATCATCTCATACCACTTATTTCTAATACTCAATTTCGTTCATCTCCTCAAAATCAGTCTTTGACAATTAGCTCACAAAGGTAAGCCTTTTCAATCAAAAATCTGAAATTATGCTGATTCATTTTGGGAAAAAACTATTTATAATAAAAATTGTCTACAGCAGTATATGACGAAAGGACAATCATCTATCGTGCCGTGAGCGTGAATAATCCTACTCTTTTTCTTTAATTCTTATTCCGCATACAACTGCTCGTCTATTACACTTTTATGAGATACACATCCACCGCTCATTCTCAGATTCATCTTGTCTTTCTACTAGGATAGTCGTAATAGGTATAATTAGAAAAGAAACTTGAACGGAAATAACATATGTTAAAACTAAGTTAAATTCTTCATTTCTCTTGACTCGTCCCCAGGGACAGATTGTATCTTTGTACTCGCTTAGCAATATTGCGAGTACGAGTGCAGAGCAAACTTGTGTGAGCTTAGCTGGTCGTAAACAGTTTTTCATAGCCATCGTACGATTATGAATTCTAAAACGAAATTGAAAATCGGAGAGTTCTCGCGACTGATGCAAGTCACAGTAAAAACCTTGCGTCACTACGAACAAAAGGGATTGCTGATACCTTATGAGGTAGACGAGTGGACGGGCTACCGCTACTACAGCATCAGACAAATGCAGCGGCTACAGACCATCCGTGACTTACAGCGACTAGGTTTTTCACTGGGTGAAATCAGGGACTTGTGCGATTCATATTCACACACCCCCAGCATCCACCAACTGACAGAAAAGATCAAAGAAACTGAGGCACAATTACGACAACTGATAACCCGACGAAACCGACTACTCGAATGGAGGAACTCTCGCAAAGAAATGAAGACAATGGAAAAATTCAGTATTCAGTCATTGCCCGAAATCATCGTGGCAAGTCATCGTGAAGTTCTGCCCAACTACGCTGCCATCGGCCCCATGTGCATCGAGAAGATCGCCCCCGAGATGCAGCGTCTGGGCTGCAAATGTCCACCACCAGGATATTGTTTTACTGTCGAGCACAACAAGGAGTACAAGCCAACAGACGTCGACATCGAGTACTGTGAACAAGTGGAGGAAATGGGCGTAGACAACGCCATCATTCAGTTCAAACGTCTGCCCGTAGTCCCAAAAGCTCTTTGCATGAAACATATCGGTCCATACGAACGCTTCTACGAATCGTTTGTAGAAGCATTCCGCTATATTGAGGAACATGGTTATAAAGTTACAGGTCTGCACCGCACCTGTTACATCGATGGAGCTTGGAATCAAGAAGACCCAGAGAAATGGCTGTCTGTCATCCAAATACCTATAGAATGAGAAATAGAATGAGAATAGAATTAGCAACGATAGAGGATTTTGATTCCGTCATCACCTTCTATGATGATGTAACGGAGCACACACCTGAAATATCCATCTATGCCAGATATCCGCCTTGATGCCCTTGCTTCAAACACCCCTGCACACAGAATCTATGAACGATTAGGCTTTGAGTATAGGGGCAAGCAGCATCTTTATGTTGAGAATACCGGATGGACGGATTTCTACTTCTTTGAGTATAAGCACGACTATTAATATGTTTTGATTACATCAATGATATGGAAACAAAAACAAGCAATCCTCAGCAGATAGCTGCATGCGGTCTATATTGCGGAGCGTGTAAAAAATATATGAAAGGGAAATGCCCTGGATGCAATAAAAATGAGAAAGCCTCATGGTGCAAGATACGCAATTGCTGCTTAGAGAAAGGATACCATACCTGCGCTGAATGTGTTAAGGATGTGAAGGAATGCAAGATTCACAATAATCTTATCGGCAAAATCTTTGCTTTCTTGTTCAACAGCGACAGGGCTGCCTGCATCCGCTTTATTCGTGAGCACGGTGAACAAACCTATGCTGAGAAAATGACTGCAGATAAGCAGATGACGATGAAAAGGAAATAATACAAGCTGAGCTCGACCATCATTATTTTGAATCCAAAATGATGTTATAAATATTGTTGATGCATCCAAACCAGCGCATCCATTGGCGACTATTCGGGTTAAGTGTTCCAAATCGGGTCATGTACACCCGCTTGTTTACCTCTATCATCAAAGATTTGTAGATGAAGCCCGTCTCCGATGAGAGTGAATTGGAGTAGGGCTTGTTGATGGCCACCTTATAGTCGCTGTCCTCGAACTGCCGCTTCACTAAGTTGACCAATCGCTCATCGTAGGTGTCATCACTATTATGACCGATGCAGATGTCGCAGTCGTAGAGGTCGGAAGGGAAAGAATGACAGTCTATCAATAGGCTTTCAGGTGTCAGTTGGTCTCTTAAAACATCCAAATGCAGCCTACGCTGAAGGTATAGAAAGTCCGACTCCTGTATCGTCAGCATCCCCCTCTTATGACCGCCGAACTGACGGTAAAGGACGCCCTGTCCCTGGGCTTCCATTGGATCGTTGTCGAGCCTTTCCGCATCACATACAAAGCGGGAATATGGAAAGATAACACTGGCTACATTCTTGTTGGAAGTGGTGAAGAGAAAGTCCGTGTACCAGTCCGTCCATTTGTTCACACAATCGTTGATAAAATGAGGATTACGTGGCCACTTGCCATAAGGACCGAAGATACCATTCACACTGGCGTGAGGGATATGCAGTACAATTTTGTTGATATTTGACATATTGGGGTATTTGAATCCGAATTATTTATTATTCAACTTACGCAAGTGAAATAACTTGTTTATTAGACTTTGTGACATAGGATGAGTAAAAGGATTGGATTGGCGACTTCTATTATAAGTATAAGAACAGTAGGGGAGGTGGTGCTTCTCCCCTACTCTTTTGTAATGGTTCAGCTGTGAGGGAAGACACCGTTTGCCTTTTGGGAGCGTAACTCACGGATTCGCTCTGTTGTACGGTTTCTGAATCCGAACAAGTCCTCCAATGGAGGCAATTGTTCCATGAGTTGCTCGAAGGTGATGCGGCTTTTGGCAGCGTCCTCGAAGACGATGTGGTTGTTTGGAATGCGTATTCTCCTCAGCTGCAGCTGGTTCTTGCCGACTGAACACTTCTCGTCTTTGAACCCGCACCAGTAGCGCTGCACATTGTCCAAAGACTCATTGTTCTCCACTGCGTTCTTCGCATGGGTACGGAAAATGGAGAGGTTGTGGTTTTTCTTAGCACAGTTCTCCACCCATAGTTCACCACCCGAGAGGTACATCTTATCGTAAAGTGCTACGATGGCAGCAGAAGCCTTCCCGTTCTTGAAGTACTTGTTGGGCAGTCCACCTACCACCTTCTGACAGAGCAGTGTGAGTATGTAGAACATTTTCGCACCACGGTGAGGCATATCGAGTGTTATCTCCTCACCGTTGTCCTTGCGGACGACAACAGAATAGTCACCCTCCTTGGTCTTGTTGTTCGGTCTTTTCGACGGTCTCACCACGATGGAGAAATCTGGTGCAGCGATATCGTTGATGATGTTTTTGTCAATCTTGTCTCCGAGGAAGAGAAGAAAGAGCATGGGGTCAATGTTTTCGATTGTAATGTGATGTCCGTTAATCTCAATTGTCATAAATAATTATTTTTGTTGTTATAAGGTATTTTTATGTTTTGTGGAATACTCCAGAATGGAGAGCGAGAAGAACCGTCGTAGAGGCGTATTGCCTTCTGGTTTTCAGGTCGGTATAACAAATGAGGGGGAAAGAGGGTTTCCATTTAGGAAACCGAAGAAACGAATAGCGTTGTCACCTGGCAACGCGCAAGAAGGTTGGATTTGATCCAACGCCCAAAAGTCCTTCCGCCAAGTGTTTGGCGAAGGGAACAAAAACTTGGTATGAAAGTCTTAGAGGCTTCCATACAACTCAATAAAAATAAAATAAGTAGGAATTTTGTCATAATCACTTTTAATTAATCGGTTAATACTAAACTGTTAATTCGTATCTTTTTCCCACCGTGGCGATTATATGCTCGGTTGGAGCAGCTCATGGCTGTCTCTTGATACTAATACTTGTTCAATAATTCAAAGAGCTCACATCCTCTCGGATTTTGTAATACAAAGGTAAGTAAATATTTTGAGAATAAAGAATTTTTTGTCTTAAGGATTGTTAATGGGGTGATAAAATACGTTTCGCCCCATCTAATCCTGTATTAGTTGGTCAATATCAATGTCATGAGAAAGGCAAAACATTATTGTACCAACAATATGGGAATCCTAAGGAACTCTCATTTTTCAATCATCTGGTTCTTTATCCACTGCCAGCATTTCTCCCAACTGGAGGGGAAACGCCAGTGCCCACTCGATGGGGTAATGTCATTGGCCTTTGGTGCTGTGATTTCGTTCCATGCAGCCCAGACGGACGTTGGCGAGCAGGTATCATCGCTGTATCCCCATGACATGAAAGTGGGGATGGCCAACTGACGGGCAAAATTAACCACGTCAAAGTATTGTAATGTGGCCACAGCCTTATCCTGGGGGATATCTATTTTGCCATCCTTATAGAAACCGCTAAAGAACTTGGGCCAGCCACCTGCACGATGATGCAAGAAACCCGTCAAGTCGCACAAAGCTGGATAGAATGGTGCACAAACCGTGGCCTTTTCATTGAGGGCAGCAGTGATGATGGTCAGTGCACCTCCTTGGGATCCGCCAGTGACAATAGCATTCTTGCCATCCCACTCTGGCAAAGAGCAGAGAAAGTCGAGAGCACGTGCACAGCCGACATACACATCTTTATAATAATATGTGTCACAAGAGGCCATGCCACGACGCATGTATCCGTCACACTTCTTCTGCCGCATCTCGTTATATTCTTCGTCATCCATCAACTGGTCGTTGTCATGTATTTCGATCTTCATATATATACATCCCTGTCTGGGGAAATAGTCTGACGGGTAAATCTTCTGACTGCCGGCTCCTGGAGGACAGAGCACAACGGGGAAAGGCCCACCGCTGCGTGGAATGGTCAGATACCCCTGCATCCACTTTTCCCTACCCACACGTAGACGCACGAGACGAGTGATGAAATAGTCGTCGGTGGCATCAGGTATGTCGCGGTACTCTGGTTCGAAGGGTATTTTGCGGGCTTCTTTCAACGCTTTTTGCCAAAACTGCTTGAAGTCTGACGGCAACTGTGTCAGTGCCTTTATCTGTTCGGGATCATATGCAAGTTTCACAAGGTCTTTTGTAGTCTTGCCATCAGAAGTGCTGAATTCATACTGACAAGCCAAGAAACCGGGTTCCGTCATGGTGCCCATGTGTACTAGAGCCTCCCCACCAACAAAACATGTAGAATCCCATTGTTCGGGTAGCCACATCTCTGGTCCAACCTTATAACGCAGGATGGTACCTTCCAAGGGCACCCCACCCTCACGGACAATAATGCGCAGCGTAGCAGATTGACCAATGTGATAATAGCTGTCAGAATGGTTAGGGGTGGCAATAGTTTCCACATATGCCTTTCGTGGGTTGCCAAACTCCTGCTGGAACTTCTGCGCATGCAAAGTCATGGAAGCTGTCAACAGCAGGATAGTAAATATAATCTTCATCATTTTTAAGTAGTTTCTGAAAACTCTGCGCAAAAAATAAATAATGTTAGAAAGGCAAATATGATGAACTGCATATTCAATTTATTGCCACTCTAAAAACACCATATGCTTTTAATCAACACATTGCTGGCTCTCATTAGTCAATTGATGGCAGTTTCTTCGCAGGCCATCCATAGTCTTGGTACATGGTAACACTAAGATTGTGGTTCTTGGCATAAACTGCCAGCCCATCTGCCCTGAGCTTCTCTCGTGCTTCCGAATCGCTGTTGATTGCATGAAACGCATCGTACTTGTCACCAAAAATTTCCTTGGCCGACAACAAGTTTCTGTCGCCGTCTTCTACTTGGTCGAAACCTATTACTTCAAAGCCGTTTTCTTTCTGTCGGATGTGCATCCGTCCGGGATGGCTGCCACCAGAAACGCATTTCAGCGTGTCACCCACCTGATTGTAGTTGAACACCCAGAAGTCACCCCAAACAAGGATGTCTTCACTATTTCGCTCATCCACAGTCACGATACTATGAATGGGAACGCAGTGCTCACCCTTGGCATAATGCTTGCCAATTTCATTCACCAAATAACGGTCAATGGCAGGGAAATAGTTTGTCTCTTGATTTGCCTCCGTGTTTGTCTCTTCCATTTCAGCTTCGGAAGCGGCAGGCTGTTTGTTTCCACATGCTGCCAATAATATCAGTGCAGCGGAAGAGATAATGGCTATTCTTAGCAATTTAACGATTTCTGTCATAGTTTGAAGAATTAGTGTTTTCTTTATTGATTAATTAGTATTCTGCGACAAAGATAATAAACCTTTTCCAATTGGCAATGAAAATATGATAGAAAGAGTAAATTGTCAAGTCCCATGTTGTGAATTATATTAAAGCCATATGAACACTATGCCTTGAGAAATCGAGCGACACCTTTAGCCTTCAATCTGATGAGGAAAAGACATAAACTATTAACAATTCGGAGCAAACCTTTAACAGCTGTTAAATTTATCGGTAAACAATAAATTTTTATTGTTTTTATTTTGTGATTATTTTGAGTATTATTACTTTTGCATATCGAAAATCGATAAATAAATATATCAAAACGATAAATTGATAATAAAAATGACCCATCTATTTCGTGATATAGTGAAAAACCCTATTCCGGTTATTCTACTGTTGGCTATTGAAATTGTATTGATTTTGTTTATCATAGGTGATATCAACAATATGCGAGAGGCACAAACAGGTTATGAGTATTGTACTAACTTAAGTTATTTGGTCTCGAATATCAGCATTGGTTATTTCATGTTTATCTTTTTCATGATAGCTTACCTCACTTACATTAACAAACAATATTCCAAATGGATAATACGTCTGTTTTATGTGCTTGGATTATCAAGTCTCGCCTATTTCGTAGTCGCAGGTCATGTTTACGACTATGTGTTTCACCACGTTGAAAGCGACTACACGAAGAATTTGCCTTCTCTTGCCCGCACGGTTTTCACCGGACCTATATATTGGATTATCATTGGTTATTTCTTCATTCCCAAGATTCTGAAAGACGCTCAGAAGATGAAGGAAGAGCAAGAACTTACCATATGATTGTAAAGTAACACAACTAAAGATCAACTAAAAATAGAGTATGAAAAAGAAACTGAATTTATTTTGTGTTTTGATGTTAGTGCTGATGGCAGAAAAAAATCTATAGTACCTCGATGGATGATTTAATCTTCGGACTATTCTGTCTCATTATGGCAGAAGTGTTTGCCATTGGTTTAAAATTGAAAGAAGAGCAGGATTTAACCATTTAAAGGGCAATGGGAAAAATAGTAGTCAACCTCGATGTCGAGATGGCCAAGCGTAAGATATCATTAGGAGAATTGTCTGAACGCGTGGGACTGACACAGGCTAATCTGTCAATATTGAAAACAGGAAAGGCAAAGGCGGTAAGGTTTACTACCCTTGAAGCTATTTGCCGTGAACTGGGATGCCAACCTGGAGATATCCTTGAATATAGAGATGAATAAATCATTGTTATCCATTGTCATTATTTCAATCATGCAATACAATACAATGCAAGCAAAATGACATAGTTGTTACTAATGCTGCTTGAGCACATTTTCTACGCTGCCAGCTTCAAGCAGGAGATGCTGGGCTTCATCGTAACTGAGCCCTAATAACTCTTGGAGCATGCGGGTACCGCGGTCAATCAATTTGGCATTTGAAAGTTGCATGTTGACCATACGGTTGCCACGAATACGTCCCAATTTAATCATTAATGTAGTGGAAATCATATTTAAGATCATCTTCTGGGCAGTGCCGCTCTTCATACGTGTAGAACCCGTTACGAATTCAGGACCGACGATTGTCTCTATGGCAAAGTGAGCAGTATTTGCAAGAGGAGTGTTGAGATTGTTGGTGATGCCACCTGTCAGCAGGCCATGCTGTCTGGCCATGCTGACAGCACCCACCACATAAGGAGTTGTACCAGATGCAGCAATACCCAATATGGTGTCGTCGGCAGTAGGATTGTAGGCTTGCAGATCCTTCCATCCTTGTTCTGCTATGTCCTCAGCTCTTTCCACGGCATGGCGTAATGCCTGATCTCCGCCGGCTATGATTCCCACAACCAACGACTCAGGAATGCCAAAGGTGGGAGGTAGTTCACTGGCATCCAGTATACCCAGACGACCGCTGGTGCCCGCACCTATGTAGAACAAGCGCCCGCCACGTTTCATTCTTGGCACAATGGCTTCTATCAACGCCTGAACCTGTGGAATCACTTTCCTGACAGCTGCAGCCACAATAGCGTCTTCCTCGTTGATATGCTGCAAAATTTCCATGACAGACATTTTTTCCAGATTGTTAAAGTGCGATGGCTGCTCGGTTATTTTGATGGTCTTATTTCTTTCCTCTTCCATGTCATATCCTTTTGCCATGCAAAGATAGCAAATGGTTTCATAATTATAGAACTTGAAAGACAAAAAACAAGCAATTAGATTACTTTGAATTCTAAATGATACCCCTAAGTCACATTGTTTTGTAGATATCATCCAAAAATTCTTCAGGAACAGTATTGTGATTTACTGGTTTATTTATAAATTTGCATACTATTATGGTATGGAGATTGTTTCGACAAATAATCCACAATATAAAAATATAATCGAATATACGATTAACACAATGTTAGTGTGAAGATGAAAACTACAATTACACCCCAGCAAGCACTCAAACAAATAACAAGCGGACATCTCTGCCAATTGAAAGGACTGGATGTACAAGACTTTACCTATATCTTTAATGATGCTAAAGAAGTGATCTTGCTGACCTATTATCTGAACGACCAAGCTACCATAGCAACCGCCATCGAAGAAAATGAGTCTGAAATCCGCAAATGCGCTGTCAATGCCACGGGTGTTATGCTCCAGCTGATATGCGGTAAAAGCCACAATCTGCTCATTGAGGATATGCTCGTCATCAACATGGTCAACGACTTATTTCCTAAAAACACTGCACTCTCATGGGATGTGCAACACTCTGAATCCACTGATTTCAAACTCCGTATCGACCTATACATCGTCACCCAATAAGCAACAATTAGTAAGGTTCATACTTGAATCATGCACATCCAAACTGTAGTCACAGATGCTATTTCTTTTGTTTTGGCATAGGTAATTCATTACATGTTGCGCGGACGAGCATGGAGACATAGTCTCGATCGTCCACATCAGCTATATAAAAGTAGTCTTTTGCCCCTTCGTATGGTGGTCGTAAGTCGATAGTACGAAGTAAGGCACGTCCGGCCGTTGTAGGTTTCACAAAGAAACAGTCGTCGCAAATAAGGCCAAATATTTTCCCATCACAGTAGATGCCATAGTCACCAAACATCTTTTTGACTCTTATTTCGCCAGCCCCAGAACATTGGTCAGCAATGTATTGTACGAAATCTATATTACTTGCCATTGTCAGTTGTTATTTGTTTTATTTTTCAAATGTTTTTGCTACCAGTTTCAGATTGTTAATAATTTGGATATGTTGTGGACAATGCGCCTCGCACTGTCCACATTCAATACATTCTGAAGCACGACCATGGGTCATAGTCTGTACCTTGTAATAAACAGAAGTATTGTTCCATTGTTTTTCACGCCCAAACTGATGAAGTGTGTTGTAGATGTTGAAATACTCTGGAATACATATTCCCATTGGACATCCATCTGTGCAGTAATGACATGAAGTGCAAGGGATGGCTATTTTATTCTGTATGATTTCTGCAGCTTGTGTTACGCATGTTTGTTCTTCTGAGGTAAGTGGTTGAAAATCTTGCATATATTTGGTATTGTCTTCGAGTTGTTCTATCGTGCTCATACCGCTCAATACCATATATACATTAGACAGAGAAGCCGCATATCGTACAGCCCATGATGCAGGACTTGCCGAAGGATTGAATTCCTGAAAAAGTTGTTCTACTTGTTCTGGCACCTTAGCCAATGAGCCACCCTTGACAGGTTCCATCACGATGACTGGCTTTCCATATTTTACACAGAGTTCGTAACATGTGCGTGCTTCTATGGAAGGACTGTCCCAGTCAAGATAGTTGATTTGCAACTGCACATATTCCACTTCTGGATGATTTATCAATAGTTGTTCCAGCAGTTTTGAGTCATCGTGAAAAGAGAAACCTATGTGTCGGATTTTGCCTTCGGCTTTCTTACGGACGATAAACTCCCAACCATCAACACGATCCATGGTTTTGACATAATCATGGTTTAAGGCGTGCAACCAGTAGTAATCAAAGTAATCCACTCCACATTTTTCTAACTGCTCATTGAAAATGCGCTCTAAATCACTTTCTTTAGATACATTCCAACACGGCATTTTGTCGGTTACAGTGAATAACTCTCGTGGGTAGCGTTTGGATACAACCTCTCGAAAAGCTATTTCGCTCTGTCCACCATGGTAAGGATAGGCTGTGTCAAAATAATTAAATCCTCGTTTTATGAAAATGTCAACCATGCGTTTGAACTCTTCAAGGTCGATACTTGTTTGGTCACTCGGATTCTTAAGTGGCAAACGCATAAGTCCAAAACCAAGTTTTTTCATAGTTTATTTTGTATTGTTTTATTAAGTTAAGTAGGTAATCAAAATTATCTGCAACTATCATTCTTGTAGGTGCAATATCACTTATCACTGTTAACGATGGGTCTCAAGAGTTTATTGTTTATTAGATTCGAGACCGTTCTGACAATATGCCTTTGGGCAATTTCAGGTCTCATGGCTTCCTTATGGGGTATGTCTGGAGGATTGATACATTCTATAAATGAGAAGCCTGCTTCAAATAAGGATGCCCTGTCTTTGATACGTCCTGCAATAAGTGCTATAGGAATATGATGTTTTATGGCTCTTTGAAGGATTCCGAATGGCAATTTCCCCATTAATGTCTGTCTATCAGCAGAACCTTCACCTGTAACTACGAGTTCGGTATTTTCCAACTGGTGGTCGAAATCAACAGCATCGAGCAATAGGTCTATCCCTGGTCGACAATCTGCATGCATGTATTGCAAGAAAGCATAACCAAGTCCACCAGCAGCACCAGCACCTGGCATCTCTTGACAATCGTAGCCAAAGTGTTTGGCTGATAGTTCTGCAAACCTTTTTGCTCTTGCGTCAAGACTCAATACCATCTCGGGAGAAGCCCCTTTTTGTGGTGCAAACACATGGGAAGCACCATTTACTCCACATAGTGGATTCTGTACATCTGTGGCAATAGTAAATTTGACATCTTGTAGGTCTTTAACATCATCCCATGTATGGTTTTTAGCAAAAGCATCAACGATAGCATGAAGCATGCCAATACCACAATCACTGGTAGCACTGCCGCCAAGGCCTACAATGATATGCTTGCAACCTCGAAGTACGGCATCCACAACAAGTTGTCCGGTGCCATAGCTTGTGGCTCGCATTGGATTCAGCTCTTCCGGTGTCAATAGGGTTAGTCCACTTGCTTGCGCAATTTCTATGATTGCCAAATCACCACAAACCAAATACTTTGCAGTAATAGTACGCATCATTGGATCGCGTACTGGAATTTCTACAAGTTCGCCACCAAGCGAATTATGAAATGCCTTCAAGAAACCCTCTCCCCCATCACTGACGGGAATTTGTACAACAATTGCATCAGGCACCTTACTCAAAATACCTTCTGCAGCAGCTTGATTGGCTTCAATAGACGATAAGCATCCTTTAAAAGAATCTATGGCTACAATATATCTTGCCATGTGATTTGTATGGTTGTGATTATTACTTTTTATGCGTTAAGTTGGTAGGAAAAAGGGACCTTTCCGAAGGTCCCTTTAAATCTATTCCAATTTATAGGTATTTACAGATAAAATATGTGCCTATGACTTGCAATAGGAGTCCCGGCCAACCAATCGTAAAATCTTGAATGGTAGCTGTGATACCGCCAGTGAAGGCCAGTTCACCAATACCTCCAATAACTTCGGCTACCAGCACCACACCAATAATCAGGGGTAATGTCACTTTTTTGAAATACTGTGCAGTGAATCCAGCTGCCAATGCCAGCACGACCAATTTAAGAGTCATCACCTGAAGCACACCCCAAGCTGGATGTCCAAAGACGAGATGATTCACTAAAGGTGATGCCACTGCGGCAAGAATGCCTACTTTCCAACCTAATTTGTAGGCTCCAGCGAGAATCACAAGCGACAAAGGTGCAAAGATAATGCCGCCTTGCGGGATGAGATGGAACAACTGTGGCAAAGCCATGTTGCAAGCAACGAATAAAGCTGCCCACAAATAAGCTTTTGCTTCATCAAAATTGAGTGTGTAAAGTTTTGCGTTTGCTTCCATATTTTTTATATTTATGAGTTTATGAATTGCGAATTTGGTGTTTTATTGGGCGAGGACTGCGGCAAAACCGCAACATACTGAAAAACCTATGACAAGAACCTTTCAATTTTCAATTTTCAATCTTAAATTTTCAATCTTAAATAGTAATACTACAATTTTATTGTCAGCCCCCCCATGAAAGTGGCACGGGGCATGGGATAACCAAGATTGATTTCATACTCTTGGGCAAGTAGGTTCTCGCCACGTGCCCAGATGTTGAGGTTCTTTGTCAGTGCATAGTTGGCAGAGAGGTTGAGTAAACAGAAATTTTCTTTTTGCTCCTCTTCCCCCACGGCAGTGTAGAGGCCATTGATATATTGCAAACCTGCATTTAGTGTCAGACGGTTGTAGTGATAGTCGGCACCGAGGAAACCCTTGTAGGTGGGAGCTGCAATGACAGGATTCTCCATATGCAGCAACGAGTGATTGGTACTGAGCGACCAATGGTGATTGATACGCCATCTTGCCTCAAACTCAGCCCCATAGTTTTCTATTTCGCCAGTATTCACATTCTTGGGTTTTCCATCAATGCGTATGGTCTGAATCATGTTGTCACCTTTCAAATAGAAGAGGTTGATGCCATAAATGATGTCCCCTTGCCCTGTGTGGAGTCGATGCCTCCATGATAGTTCGTAATTCCAAAGCCGCTCAGGATCAAGTTCTTCTGTTGATGGAGGATAGAGATACATCTCCCGCATCGTGGGATTGCGAAAACCTTTGCTAACCATCGTCTTTAACTCACCAAGGGAATTTGGACGAACTACAACACCTATCTGAGGAATCAACTCAGTACCAGTAATATTGTGGTGTTCGACACGAAATCCGGCATCAATGGTCATCCACGATAGTAAATCCTGACGGACATCAATATAGCCTGCAATTTCATTGCGGTGCGACCTGCCACTCTGCTTGTTGGGGGTGTCTAGCACTTCACCCTTCTCTTTCGACGTGTAGAAAGCATTGCCGTAGATGTGCTGGTAGTCGAAACCAACGGTGAAAAGATTACCATCAAACAATTGGGCAGTTTGATACCATGAAACTCCTGTCAGAGCATCTTTCGAACGAAAATAGCGTTGAGTAGGTTTTGCGGGATCAGCTGTGCCATCATCTATCTTATGACGACCGAAATTAGAAAATACACTTAGCGTACCACTTGTGCGAGTGTATTGATTCGACAGCGATGCCGACACCACACCTCGGGTAATCCATTGATTAGCTTCATAGAGTGGACTGTTCACGGCACCAGGATAACTGGCATTGAAATGAGTGATATTTGCATCAGCGTATGCTGTCCAATGGGAGGTTGAGATGTATCCCACTTTCATATATCCACCATATTGCTCGAAACCCATACGAGGGCGGTGGTTGTCAGTGCGATTGTATTGTGCTGAAACAGTACTGTTAAATCTACCGCTGCGAGTCTGGTTGGAAATATCTGTCTGTACGGTGCCATAACTTCCGGCACCCAGGTTTAGGGTGGTATTAGAGCCATTCTCACGCATCTTACGGGTAACAATGTTCAAAACGCCACCCATGGCATTGCTGCCATAGAGTACAGAAGAAGGGCCGCGCAGCACTTCCACTCGCTCAGCCATCAGCGTTTGATAACTGTCAGATATGGGGTGACCATAGATGCCTTGGTATTGGGGGTGTCCGTCGATGAGTACTAATAACTGACCGCCACCGCCGGTGACACCTCGCATATTGATGCCTCCTGCTGCACCAGTGGAAACGCCATACCCCATCATCGAGCGATTGGTCACAAAAAGACCCGGCACTTGCTGCATCACAGTCGGCAAAATAGACGGTTGGTGTTGTTCTGTTAGTTTCTCTCGTTCAATAACTGTCACAGTCATAGGTAGATGTCGCACATCCTCTTCATTACGTGTGCCTGTCACGACAACATCCTCCAATGGTAAGACAATTGACGTGAATCCTGTCGATAGGCTTTTACAGATTTCGGTCAATTCCTCATTTGTATATTGAAGTGAGTCGGTTGACTGAGCCGATAAAATAGTACACAACAACAGTAAGGGAGTCAGAATGAAAAAACGTTGTTTTATAACCATAATAAAAAGAGTGTAATGTACTTATACTTGCTGTGTTTATCAAGAGGATAACAATCTGAAATGTAGAGATACAAAGATGGTAGTCACACAATCTCTGTATCTCTAAATAAAATAAAGGAATCAGAATTTTATTCCCAAACCATCGAGAATTCCCTTAATTTCATTGCCAATACCCATAACAGTGTTAATGGCTCCGTTCTTGATTCCTTGCACCATGTAGCGTGCACATTCACCTTCTAATTCACCTATTACTCGGCGTTCGGCCGGTGTGTAATCATATTTGCGCATTTTGTCACGAATAGCCATGAAATCAGCAGCAGCTTTTTTCCAGTCATCTACATTATAATAAGCTCCATTATCACGCATATCATACGCAAGACTCTGCATTTGATTGATGCAACTGCGTTTTGTACTGCACGATGACATCATGAATGAAAAACTAAGTATCGCTATCAGCGAAATCAAAAATGACTTTGTATTCATAATCATATTATTAAATTTTATCATAATAATCTAAATAAGTATTTTAATTACATTCATTTCGATTCAATGCGCAAAAATAATAAAATATTTTGATTCATAGTTTTTAGCTATTGAGTTTTTAAGATTTTTAAGTTTATTTCTTTTGGGATGTGCTACTTTTTGAATTATATTTGCAGATTGATAGTAATTTATAAACTTAGACTATAGAATTTGCCAAAAAATAACAATCTATATGATTGACAAGTATTTGGAAAAACCATATTGGGTAATTGATATTTTGCCCAAGCAAGTGCCGATAAATAGTCGTGGACAATATTTTAAAATAGCACATTTTTATAGGAACGAGCCACAATATGACACCATTTGCCGGAAGTTCTTCAACATTCTGATGAAGCTGAACTGCTATGAGGATATCGACGCTTTCCTTCATTTAAAGGAGTGGATCCATAATCCTGCTCCAGAGCTGCTTTTTTCATGGATACGAGAACGAAAATTACTCTATATACTATTAAAATCCCTCGATGCAATGATTAGTGTTGATGGTGACGACCTTTATATGACTCTCTACAACCCCAATGAAGATTTGCTTGAGTTTATTCGAACATTAGCATCATCTGAAGGGTTGTATGTGTGGAAACCTGAAATATAATCACCCTAATTCGTATCATTCATAATTATAAATATTTACATGAAAGAAAACAAAATACAAATTAAAAGAATCAAACAAATGGAACGGCACCTTGTCCATGCCTCTGCTGTAGTAAAACGACTCTCGGCAGCACTTGACAATTATCTGACAGCGCAAAAGGACATTGCTGCCTTGGATGAATATTACAGCAGTGATTTGTGGAAAAAAGATTTTGCCGACGATGAGGCAGGCCTATTGCCTGATGGGTTGAAACGTGGTGTGCTCTCTGAAGACGGTATTTGGAATCTCCTATCTGATTGTAAAGAGTTGAATGGTCGTCTTCGGGATGCTATCAATGAAAGCCAATCCCTCAAGCAACCATGAATCACCCATAGATGTACCTTATCAGCCGTTGAAAATGAGCTGCAGAATGACACACCCGTATCTCTGTCTTTTAGTGACATTTATAAATTATCAAAAAAAACAACATATATGAAGAGTTTTGATTCAAAGCCGTGGATACTACCACAACCAGTGCTGATTATTGGCACTTTTGACAAAAATGGTAAGCCCAATGCCATGAATGCGGCATGGGGAGGTCAATGGGATATGCATGAGATTATTATCTCGCTTGGTTCTCATGCCACAACCGATAACCTATCAGTGAATCCTGAATTTACAGTAGCCTTTGCAACTGTCGAGACAATGGTGGCAGCCGACTATGTAGGCATCATCAGTGGAAGGAATACACCTGAAAAAATGGACAAGACGGGATGGACAATAGAACAAGCACCAGATGTAAACGCCCCATTATTTAAAGATTTCCCGATGACCCTTGAATGTCGTGTTAAAGAGAAAATAGACGAATCTGAAACAGGCTATTATTTGGTAGGTGAAATTGTAAAAATTCTATGCGATGAGCAATACCTTGATTCAGACAGCATGCCAGATATAGAAAAGATGAAACTTATCACCTACAATCCCATTCACCACACCTATATTCAAATGGGTAAAACTGTAGGCAAGGCTTTCTCAGATGGGAAACAGCTGAAATAGATGCTACTGTTTCATACAGCTTTTTCTTTGTGTTTTCCCACGTGACTACTTATATAAAAATCCGTATTTTGGAGATTCAGTTACATAAAAGTGCTGAATGGAACGTTACCCAAAATGGAGTGAATAAATGGAAAATCAAAGGATTATCAGAATAGCTACCCCCGCAGACATGGTGGGGATTATGCAAGTGATGGATGCAGCCAAGCAAATCATGCGGAAATCCGGCAACTTCTATCAGTGGACTGAAGGTTATCCTTCAGAAACAGTTATTATAGAAGATATGGAAAAAGAAGCAGGTTATGTAATAGAAGAGTGCAAACGAATTGTTGCATACTTTGCATTTCTGCCCTCCCCTGAACCTACCTACGATAAGATTTATGATGGTGAGTGGATAGACGATGAACAGCCTTACCATGTTGTCCACCGCATCGCCAGTCTTCCTGATGTTCACACCATTTTTAGCGACATCATGAATTATTGTTTCATACACGATAGTAACATACGAATCGACACCCATCGCGAAAACATGATTATGCAGCATAATTTAGTAAAACATGGTTTTATCTACTGCGGCATTATATATCTTGTCAATGGCGACGAACGACTGGCCTATCAGAAAAAAACGTACATGATTGTGACTTAAATTGGAATAATTAGCAGTTTACCAAGGCAATGTATGTGAAGGTTAAATATTCTTTTTATAACTCTTGACAGCCCAAACTGACATAAAAAGAGCTATAGCGGCAAGGGCAAGGATTTGTGGCCAAATGCTCTGAATACCCCCACCTCGGATGAATACAGTGCGAACAGCTTCTACGAAATAACACATAGGGTTGATATAAGTGGTGAGAAAAGACCATGTAGGCATCGACCTTGTGGGTGTGAATAGTCCACTGAGCAACATAAGTATTACGACAAAGAACCACATCACGAAGACCGCCTGCTGCATGGTATCGCTATAGTTGGAGATGATGAGCCCAAACGAAGAGAAGAAGAGTGCAAGTAGCATGGCGAGAAGATATATTAACCACAATGGACCATTAGGAGTGATACCATATATACTCCAAGCCAACAAAAGACAAACTGTGATGACAAACAATGCAATTATCCAGTATGGTATGAGTTTGGCAAGAATGAATGCCCATTTTGAGACAGGTGTAACGTTTATTTGTTCGATAGTACCTGTTTCCTTCTCGCCAACAATGTTCAGAGCTGGCAGAAATCCAGTCATCAGCATCATCACAATAGCAAAAAGAGCTGGAATCATATAGAGTTTGAAGTCGAGATGTTTATTGTATAAAAAAAGTGTGGAAATTTTCGACTGGATGGCTGTAGTATTAGGATTAGCATTGGTATTGACAATCTGAGAGAGGTAAGCCGTACCCATAGTCCCTTTCACACCATTTACAGCATTGGCTGCAATGAGTACTTGAGGAACACGGCCGTTGATTAAGTCTCGGCTATAGTGTTGTGGAATAACAACCACTACGTCGGCTTCTGCATGTTCTATCTCCTTCAACGCACTTGAGTAGGATGTTTTTTGGCCATTGAAAATAAAGTAATGGCTGGCTTCGATGTCATGTACGAGCCGCAGTGACTGCATAGAACGATCGTTATCGACTACATCCACAACTACGTTTTTCACCTCCATATTCATTACCCACGGCATGACACACATTATCATTATGGGGAACACAACAATTAGTCGTGGTAGAAACGCATTTCGACGTATCTGTATGAATTCTTTTTGAATGAGGTATTTGAGAGACATAATTACAGTTAGAAATTAGAAGTTAGGAGTTTAAAGATATATCAATTAGTTTGTCAACTCTTTTACTTGTCAACTTATAAAACATTTACTCTAAGCGTCTTTTGAATGTAAGGAGTGCGAGCGACAGCAGCGCCACAAACATTGCAGTGAGCACAATCAGTTCGCTGAATACCTGTTCTATTCCTACACCCATTATCATCAGTTTTCGCATGGCTGAGATATAATAGCGAGTGGGAACAATAGCCGATACCCATTGCAGTATCTTTGGCATTGATTCTACGGGAAATAGCATACCCGATAGCATCACGATGGGCATGAGCAAAACCATGGCACATATGAGTAGTGCCACTAATTGAGTTTTGGCAATATTAGACACAAGCAACCCAAGTGAAAGAGCTAATAAAATATAGACAGTTGAGATAATGAATATCCATGACAAAGACCCCGCAAGTGGTACATCAAGCACAAACCTCGACATGAGCAGAATTATAAAAAGTATAACAAATGCCAACACCAGATAAGGGATAACTTTTGCCACGATAATCATCAGTGGTTTTGACGGCGAAACCAACAAAACCTCCATTGTCCCTTTCTCCTTTTCTCGCACAATAGAGATACTTGTCATCATGGCGCACACGAGCATCAGTAGCATACCCATGATAGCAGGCACAAAATTATAGGCAGATTTCATCTGTGGATTGTAGAGCATTCGCACATTGACTATCGAATGTTGAGGATTGGCTATAACTTGGGCTGCATAGTTAGACCACTGTTGAGCCATATTGGGGTCTGCACCATCAACCACAAGCTGTATCCCACTCTTTTTCGATGCGAAATTCTGTCCGAATACCACTGCCATGTCCGCTTTCTGACTCCGAATAAATAGCTCTGCCTCCTTTGGTGTAGTGACAGTTTTCACGATTGTAAAATACTCCGACTGTGAGAGGCGTTCCACGACAGTCTGGGTGGCATGGTCGGCGCTTGCCATCACAATTACAGTACGCACATTCCTCACATCTGTACGAATGGCGAATCCGAAGAGTAACATCAGCACAAGCGGCATACCGAAAAGCAACAACATTGTCCGCTTATCACGCAATATGTGCTTGGTCTCTTTAATGACAAATGATGTAAACTGTCTCATAATTTGATTAATCACTAGAGCGTGATGCTTGTCGTGCTAAATACGTAAAAACGTGGTTCATGTCGGGCTGGTTAAACTCTTTCTTTAAAGCATCAGGTGTCCCCATTGCCTTGATTTTTCCGTCAACCATAATAGAAATTCTATCGCAATACTCTGCTTCATCCATATAGTGGGTTGTCACAAAGACAGTGATGCCCCTATTTGCTGCATCATAGATTAGTTCCCAAAACTGCCGACGAGTGGCAGGATCCACGCCACCGGTTGGTTCATCGAGAAACACAATTCCAGGCTCGTGAAAAATACTAACAGAAAAAGCTAACTTCTGTTTCCATCCGAGTGGTATTGATGAGACGAGTGTGTTTTTGTGTTCTGCAAAATTCAATCGTTCGAGCAGTTCATCTGTCTTTCGTCGTATATCAGAATTTTTCATACCATAGATACCAGCAAAGAGCCTAATGTTTTCAGCCACCGTTAGGTCCTCATATAGTGAAAATTTCTGAGACATATAGCCTATATGTTTTTTTATTTGTTCATGTTCAGTCTTTATATCATATCCCACAACCCGTCCTGTACCACTCGTGGGTTGGTTTAGTCCTGTCAGCATGTGCATGGCAGTTGTCTTTCCGGCTCCATTGGCTCCTAAGAATCCAAATATTTCCCCCTTTTTCACTGTAAACGAGATATCATCGACGGCATGGAATGTTCCAAATGCTTTCACCAAATGTTCAACTTCTATGACATTCTCTGTCTTCGTAGAGTCAATAGATTCACGAATTGAGTAGTTATTGGCTGGAGCACCGACTTTACTTTTTTCTGGTATTTCCCGTTTAATTGGTGGAGGATTAAAGATTTCGCGGAATTGGTCGAGAATCAACTCTGGTGTGCCGATGCCTGCAATGCTGCCATGATTGAGAAAAGCCACGCGTTCACAACATCTCACCTCGTCAAGATAAGGTGTCGAGGCCATAATTGAAATACCGCGTTCTTTCAATGTTGCGAGCATCTCCCAAAACTCTTTACGGCTCACGGGGTCAACTCCTGTTGTCGGTTCATCGAGAAACAACACACTCGGCTGATGTACCAATGCACAACATAGGGCGAGTTTCTGCTTCATCCCCCCTGATAGAGCACCAGCCCTGCGGCTACGAAAGCGTTCTATCTGTGAATAGATTGCCTTGATGCTGTCGTAGCCCTCATCAACGGTGGTTCCAAAAAGCGTGGCGAAAAAGGTCAAGTTTTCCTCAACGGTCAAATCCTGATAGAGTGAGAATTTTCCTGGCATATATCCAACTCGCCTGCGTATTTCTTTCATTTGTTTCACAACATCATATCCCTCAACCTTTGCCGTGCCTTTCTCTGGCAAAAGTAGTGAACAAAGAATACGATACATAGTTGTCTTGCCTGCGCCATCAGGACCGATGAGTCCGAAGACTTCTCCTTTTTTGATGCTGAACGACACCTCGTGGAGAGCTTTTACCCCACCATAGTTTTTGCAGATATTTAAGACTTCTACAGTATTTATCATGTTCTATGGCTATCAAAATTTCAGTTTAGAATTTCACTTCTCCATACATACCTATCTTCACGAAGCCATCGTTTTTGAAAACCACCTTAATCGCATACACCAAATCGGCACGTTCGTCGTCAGTAAGTATGGTCTTAGGTGTGAATTCACTCTGATTAGATATCCACGAGATTTTTCCATCGTACTCTTTTTTCTTCCCATCTCCATAGTCAGCAAAAACCTTTACATCTTGCCCTACCTTGATATTCTGCAATTGTGCAGATGTAACGTATGCCCTCAAAAACATGCTATTTGTGTCTGCCATCTTAAACAATGGCTTTCCTGTTGTGACAAATTCACCAAGTTCCACATATTTCTCGAGCACAGTCCCAGTGAAAGGTGCAATAATTTCGGTATTCGCAATCTGGTCATCAATTTGCCGTATTTGTGCTTCCAAGTTAGCAACTTGTGCATCGACACCATCCATTTGAGCTTCAATACCAGCGCTTTGTTCTTCCAAACTGGCATTATTACTACGTATTTGGTCACGTGTAGCATCCAATTGTTTTTCCAAAACTTTAATTTGGTAGTTGATGTCATCGAGTTGTTTTCGTGGCACCGCCCCATCTCTAACCAGTTCTGAGAATCTTTGCTGCTCTCGTTTGGCGTTTGCAATTTGTTGGTTGATTGAAGACAGTTGTTTTTCCAGGTCGAGTTGTCGACTGTCAGTTGCATTACGTGACGATGCCAATTGTCGTTTGTTGGCACTCAGTTGTCCACGATTAGTCTCCAATTGTTCTTTTTTCATGAGGAGCTGATAAGAATCAACACGTCCTATCACATTTCCGTTTTCTACCTGTTCGCCTTCCATGACATTAAAGAGTTTCAGTTCTCCTGTTGATTTGGCAGAAATGGTGACCTCTGTAGCCTCAAAAATACCTGTGGCGTCATATTCCTTTTCTTTTTTTCCACAAGCGGTCATAACCAATATCAAACATATCAATGCAATTGTTTTTTTCATATTATGTGGTTTTAATTGTCTAAAAATGTAAGAACTTGTTAACGTTGACTTATCAAAATCATTAATTATTTGTAGTAAACTTATTGTCGTAAATCAATTTTAGCATCTCTATTTCATGGATAGATTGTTGCACTTTAGCAGCATTTTCTGCATTTAGATCTTTCACGAGGTCGTTCACCTCAATAATACCATGAGATAGTTTTGATTCTGCAGCCTTACGAACAGAAGAACGTAGGGCGATAATCTCTTCATCATTAGCCATTATCTTCTTATAGCGTGCTATTTCTTCATTCTGCTGTATTTGCTCTTGATGGTTGTTGAATAAGAACACATCTCGGTTGTTCTCTGTCAATTCTCGTTGTATCTGTATCTTTGCCTTATCGTTTTTTCTGGTATAAAGTGCTCCTATATTCCAGGTTAGTCGTGCCCCAATCATACCATTAAGACTCCAGTTGTGCTTCATCATATCCTCAAACATATTGTAGCCGGGATATCCATAAAAACCTTGGGCAAACACACCGAGTTTCGGCATTATGGCAGCATTCAATGCCTTTTCCTGTGCATCATACAACCTCAATTGGGCTTCAAAGAGCCGTAGCTCAGGCCGGTTGTTCTCATTATTTATTTCAGTGAAAGTAGGCTTCTGAATATGACTTACTTCAATTCCGCAAAATGTGGAAAGCATGGTCAGCAACATTTTTTTCTGCGATTCAAGGCTGACTGCCTGCTGGACAACATTTAATCTTTCTGCTTTGACCTTTTGCAAGTCACATTCAGCAGCCGTTCCTCCCTTCACCATTGACGTTAGTTGTCGTTCGCTGCCTCCAAGCAATTCTTGTAAATCCTTATTCAGTTGTATCTGTTCGTCGAGCAACAACAGTGAGAAATACATCTCATTTACACGCTTACGCACATGATAAATAGTGACCTCTGTCTGGGTAGTCTGAACCATACCCTGCTCGCGAGCGATCTGCTTTTGACTACTAATTGCACCTCCATCATATACCGTCTGGTTGATATCAACGCCCACACGGTACTGATCTTTTGTCAATCCTTTCATATCCAGTCCTATTTGTTGATAGAGATTTTGCATCTGGTCGGGAAAACCAGCTACATCACTCTGGTATGTGACCTGCGCCGAAGCTGACACTTGCGGCAACCAACCTTTCGCAATATTTGACACAGTAAGATCGGTGGTTTTCTTAATAAGATCATACTGTCGTATGAGGGGATAGTTCTGTTCTGCAGCTTGTTGACACTCTTCCAGTGTTTGTGCATATGTCGCAAATGGTAGTAACACCAATGCCAAAATAAACATTCTCATTATTTACACATTTTGATTTTGGTGCAAAGATATAGTATTTTTAACGTGATGCAGCTATCTAATATAAGAGAATAATGTTCTTTTTGTACGATTTTCTCACATTACGAACGGATTTTCCCTAAAATACGTTATCTTTGTGGTCAAATTCAATAAAATGGCAACAAATAAACAGCCCAAGTTAATGGACATGTCCCAAATGAGGGACATATTCTCTCCACATTTCAATGAAATCAACGAGAATGTCTATCTGAGCAACGAACTTGCAATGGTTCGAGGTCATCGACTTATGTTTAATTTATTACTACAGCAGACACCACCCTTTGTTATTAATGACCATCGTCTTGGTATTATCACCCATGGTGAAGGGAGTGTCAATTTCAATCTTGTAGATCATCATCTTCAATCAGGAACAATCATCTATCTTGGCCCTGGTACCATTATCACTCCCAATCAATTCTCTGACGATATCGAACTTAGAGGAATCGGGCTCTTCTCTGATTTTCCAATGCCCTTTAGTCCAGGAAAGTTCCCTGCAGCCTTCAATGGACAAGTGCGTGATTTTCAAATTGCTGTTTCATCCGAAGACATTCAAACCACCCTTAACCTACTCGACTTATTATGGCATTTTGTCCATCAGCCTAATTATCATCGTCCAACAGTCACAGCTCTCGTTGCAGCTCTCATGCACCATTATGATTATCTGTTCCACCTGCATTATTACCATCTTGCAAGCGTCCGCTCCCATGAACAAACGATTTTCGATCGTTTCATCCAACTTGTCAATCTTCACTGTCGCGAGCAGCACCAGATAGCATACTATGCCGACCGCATGTGTCTTACCGAACGATATTTAGGCACAATCATCAAACAAACAAGTGGCGAAACAGCAAAAGAATGGATAGACCGTGCTCTTATCACTCATGCCAAAGTCCTTTTACGTCATTCTGATAAGACGGTAGTAGAAATATCTGAGGAGCTTTGCTTCCCAAATCCATCGTTTTTCTCCAAATATTTCAAACGACTTACAAATTTTACACCTTTAAAATTCAAAAACAGCAAAAACAAGTAAGTTTTTTCAAATCGCGAGCATGGGTCTCTTCTTTTTTTCAGCCCCTTTACAATTCTATGCAGTTCCAATCTTCTATATAAAATCCTAATAATCATTAAAACCATTGTCAAAAACACTAACAATTGTATTATTTTTTATAAATTTGCGATACCAAACCATCTCCTGATTTATGGACGCACGCAAATCATTCTTTAGTCATATCAGAAAGTAGATTGAATGAATCATAATTAAATGAACCATAATAATAGAATTAATATGATTTTAGAGAACAACAAGAAAAATGATCAACCCACAAAGGAAATCTATCTTGCTGGTGGTTGTTTCTGGGGGACAGAGCATTACTTCAAACAGATTGAGGGCGTGATAGAAACTGAAGTTGGCTATGCCAACGGTATCATCGAGAACCCGACATACGAACAAGTGTGTACAGACAAAACACACTTTGCCGAAACCGTCCACATCAGATATGTGCCAGAACGAGTGAGTCTCGAATTTCTTTTGCACATGTACTTCAAGGCTATCGACCCAGTGAGCGTCAATCAACAAGGACACGACAAAGGTACACAATACCGGACTGGCATCTACTTCACCGACCCTGAAGACCTCAGTATTATCAATAAAGTCTATAATAAAGAGCAACTGAAATATCAACAGCCTTTTGCTGTGGAGAAACAGCCTTTGGAGAACTTTTACACCGCAGAAGAATACCATCAAGACTATCTTGACAAGAATCCTGATGGTTACTGCCATCTGCCATTATCTCTCTTTGAGTTTGCAAAGAAAGCAAATCCAAAAGATAAATAACCATATTTGAAAATTATTTACTATTGATTATAAATCCATTAATACTTTTGCTAATATGAAAAGACTGTTTTTATTCCTTATGGCATTAATATGTGTGCTGGCCTTATCGGCACAAAGTGTATATGATTTTACCGTAAAGGATGATTTGGGAAACGACGTGTCACTTGCCGACTATAAAGGTAAGGTGTTGCTTATTGTGAACACAGCCACACGGTGTGGATTCACACCTCAATATAAAGAATTAGAAGAGCTTTATGAAAAATATGAGAAAGAAGGTTTAGAAATACTTGACTTCCCATGCAACCAATTTGGTCAGCAGGCTCCTGGTACGATTCAGGAGATACACCAATTCTGCACAGCCAACTTCAACATCCATTTTCCACAGTTTGACAAAATAGACGTAAATGGCGATAATGCCCATCCACTTTACACCTACTTGAAGTCACAGAAAGGTTTTGGCGGTTTCGACCTGACGGATGACATGGGCAAGAGGCTCGACGATATGTTTCGCAAGCGAGATGCTAATTTCGACAAGAATGCCGATATCAAATGGAACTTCACCAAATTCTTAGTTAGCCGCGACGGTAGGGTCATCAAACGGTATGAGCCGTCGGATAAAATGAGCGACGTTGAAATAGACATTCAACTGGAACTCAACCCTGTGCTAAGTACAATGATGGCACGTCGTTCCATACGCAAATACCTCGACAAACCTGTTGAACACGAGAAACTGGAGGTAATCATTCGTGCTGGTATCAATGCACCGAGTGGCATGAACCGCCAGCCATGGATAGTTCGCGTAGTAGAAGACCAGCAACTAATTGCCAGCGTGACAGAAGTATATAAGCAGGAAAATGCAGAGCAAGTGAAACGAGACAAAGACTTCAAGAATATGTTCCGAAACGCCCCTACCCTCATCTGTGTCTGTACAGCAGCCCAAGGTGATGGTGAACTGGATGCCGGCTTATTAGGTGAGAATATGATGTTAGCGGCACAAGCTATGGGTCTCGGCACCTGCTGTCTTGGCGGTCCTGTGAGATGGTTGCTCTCCAATGAAAAGGCAAAATTCTTTGTTGACCGACTTGATATCCCCACCGACTATAAGCTTAACTATATCATAGCCATCGGTTATCCAGATGAACAACCCGAAGCAAAACCACGTGATGCTTCAAAGGTAAAATACATCAAATAAGGATTGGAGATTTTGGCGTCTTCATCCATTTTTCTGTATTTTCCTCAGCAGGTCGATTTTCCCGTCTTCAATCAATTTGAGAATCAGTTCACCGAAAAGGGTATTCTGCCAGGCAAACCATGAGCGTGTATATTTGGATGCGTCATCCTTGTTGAACGACTCGTGCATGAAACCTGTGCCATTGTCGGTGTTGACCAACATTTGCAGGCATTGGACTATTTCATTGTCATCCTGACTGGTGAAAGCCCTCATCATAATCGACATAGGCCAAACCATGTCGTATCCGATATGAGGGCCACCTATGCCCTCCCCTATCTTTCCGCGGAAGAAATAAGGATTGTCGTCACTCCACACAAATCGACGGGTATTCTGATAGACAGGGTCGTTCATATCGACATCTCCTAAATATGCCATAGCAAGCAAACTGGGTACATTGGCATCGTCCATAATCAACTGGTTTCCAAATCCATCTACTTCAAAAGCATAAATCTTGCCATATTTTGGATGATTATAAATGGCATATTTCTTCAATGCGGTCTCCACCTCATCTGCCAATTTTGCATATTCACTTGCTCCCTCAGCATCATTGTTAACTTTTGTCAGAATCTCCGCTATTTTTCGTAATGATGAAACAGCAAAGAAATTAGAAGGTACAAGATAGAGGAATACGGTGGCATCGTCGGATGGTCTAAACACCGATGCGATTAGTCCAACTGGTTTTACAGGATTGCCATATCCGTCATTACACACAGTGTCATATTGGCGATTAGTCGTGCGCATGAAACGGTATGGCCCTCTATTCTCTTTTCGCTGCTGTTCTCGAAAAGTCTTAAGAATTTTCGTTATAGCCTCTCGCCATAAGTCATCGAAGATAGAATCATCGCCTGTCACCTGCCAATAATAATAGGCCAACCTGATGGGATAGCAGAGTGAGTCTATTTCATATTTCCGTTCATGTAGGAAAGGCTTCATATCTGTGTAATCCGACTCCCACTCGCTTCTGGTAGGATTCATGTTAAAGGCATTGGCGTATGGGTCAAGACAAATACATTTTAGCTGTCTGAGAATGGTTCCCCTGATCATGCGACGTATTTTCTCATCATTCTTTGCAAATTGTACGTATGGCCACACTTGTGCCCCTGAGTCGCGTAACCACATGGCATGAATATCGCCCGTATAGACAAATGTGTCATCATCTCCATCTTTTGTAAGGCTATAATGCACTGTTGTATCGAGAGTGTTGGGAAAACAGTTCTCAAACATCCACGCTAAATAAGGAGCATCTTTCAACAACTTTTTCACCTCCTTGATTTTTTTCTCAATAGTCTCAGAGGTAAACATACGGTCGGCCAGCGGAGGGCGACGAGAGACTTTAATATTGTCGGCTGGTGCAGCTATTGATTCAGCGAAAGACTGCCCTGAACTTTTTTGGGCACAAATATTATTTACCTGACAAATCAGTGTTATAACGATAATTACTTTTTTAATCATATCTTCTTAATAAATAGGTATTCAACAATTGATGATATTTAAAAGCTCTAATTTGCAAAGATACTCATTTTTTGAGAAAAAAGCATTACAATTCCATTAATAATTAGTAATTTTGCAAACGAAGAAGCACAATAACCTCATAACCTAACAAAACTGGAACTTGCGTGAGTTGAAACATTAATATATAAACCTAATGAAAAAACATTATGAAAAAATTATTGTTGCCTCTTCTGCTCATGGTAGCAGTATCAGCTAATGCAGCTGAAAATCCAGTGTTAACTATTGAGGGTGGCCAGGTTCAGGGTGTATTTGCTGACGACCACCCTGACGTGTATGTCTATCGTGGTATTCCCTATGCAGCTCCTCCTATTAGGGAAAACCGTTGGAAAGAGCCACAGCCTGTCATACCTTGGAAGGGAGTGAAAATCTGCGACACATTTGGTCGCCCAAGTTATCAGGCCATTCAGTATACTGGCGGCTATTACACGGAGTGGGGTTATGGCAAGGAGGCCGCTTTTAGCGAAGACTGCCTCTATTTGAATGTATGGACAAAAGCTCCTGGTCAAACGGCGAAGAAGCTCCCTGTTGCCCTATGGATTCATGGAGGTGGCTATCGAGAAGGTTTCGGTTCAGAACCTGAGTTTGACGGTCAGGAATGGGGTGCTAAAGACGTTGTGCTTGTCTCAATCAACTACCGTCTCGGTATATTCGGATTCCTTACTCACCCATTACTGTCGGAGGAAAGTCCTCACCATGTGTCTGGCAACTATGGTATTCTCGACCAAATTGAAGCCTTGAAATGGATTCAGAAGAACATCGCACAGTTTGGCGGTGATCCCAATAATGTGACAATTTTTGGACAGAGCGCCGGTGGTGGCAGTGTGCGCACGCTCTGCGAGTCCCCATTAGCTCGTGGTTTATTCCACAAAGCTGTCATCATGAGTGCCCAAGGCCTCAGCATTCCAAATCCAAACGGAGGTGGCATGATGGGTGGCCGCTATAGTGGAGGTTCTATTGAAGATGCTGCCAACAATGCAAAGAAGATGTTCGATTGGGCTGGGCTGACCGACTTACAGAAAATGCGTCAGGCTTCGACTGAGACCGTCTTCGCTCTACCCACTATTTACGGACAGGTGAACAACCCCGGACAACAGAATGGTGGTGGAATGATGGGAATGATGCGCATGGGACTGCCCTTGATGCCCATGATAGACGGCTATGTAAGCATTAAGAGTTTCGATGATGCTACACGTGAAGGCACCTTAGCCGATGTACCTTACATGATTGGCTATACCCTCAATGATATGGGTGATATGGCCCCCAACATTGCAGAGTTCTGTAAGGTCCGCGAAAGTAAGGGTGGTAAGGCTTGGGCTTATGAGTTCGCTCGCCCACTTCCCGATGATGGTTCACATCCGGAGGTAACCCAACGTCTGAGGGGGGCATTCCATTCATCTGACCTCTGGTTTGTCTTCAAATCATTGAAACACTGTTGGCGTCCATGGACCAAAGGCGACTGGGATCTCTCCGAGAAAATGCTAACAGCATGGACCAACTTTGTGAAGTATAGCGACCCCAATGGTAAGAGTGGTGGCAAATGGGCTCCTTGCACAGCGAAGAATCCTAAGTTCATGGTATTCAAACTCGACGACAAAGATGCCGAGGCTTCCTTCTTCGGCGATCCAGAGAAAGCCCCACAACCACAGGGTTTCGGATTCCCCAGAAGATAATCTATTCTGCGTTACAAAAATGGCCGGCATAATTGTCGGCCATTTTTAATCTATGCTCATATATCTATCTTCTTTTCCATACACGCAAAATCTTACGGCGTATGGCGAAAATATTTAATACAGATACCACAACCAGAAGGATGATGCCCACCAGAATCGATGGCATCAGCGAACCTTCCTCAATCTGTGGGAAGATGGTCTCGATAATCTCCATATAATATTTTCTAATCATTGCCACTATGATGAGCGCAATGACCACGACAACGGCATTGAGTGCAATGGTCAGTATCTGATATGGCAATGCCACTTTCGTGGGACTATAGCCAATAAGCAGCAGATTCTCCAATTTCTCGGAGTTTTTCTGTACCAACAGGAACACACTCAACATCAGGATATAGAAACTGAGAGCAGAAATAATCAGTCCAATTATAATGACTAATGTGACTATCAACCGTAGAAAATAGGTGGTTTTCTCGGCCGCTAATTTATCTGTTTCCACCTCATATCCTTTGCTGTCGAAATATTTCATGATTTTCTCATCAGCAGGATTCTTCACCTCCACTATCAAGCGTGAAGAATTGGACGTTTTTCCTGCTGCATAATGCTCGTTGCTCCAGTCCATAAATGCCTGAGGCACGAGAATGGTGTTGAGACGAGAAGAAAAGCCAACCACCCGTCCTTGGAATGTATCCGACTGTCCATTACCATGAATCGATAGATTGACATCTATCATTCCTGCCAATCCCTCACTAATTTTTGGTAATGAGCGATTATGGGCAAAACCAAAATTATACATGTTGATGTATGAACGTGGCAGGATAATCGGCACCTCTTCATCGCCCTCCTGATACCCCCAGTTCTCTATCGGCACATCAACAAATTCGTCGGGTACACTCTCGAAAAACAGTTCGGTCTTGATGATACCTTTACCCCCTACTCCTAAAGCTGCATCTACGCGATATTCTGTAGAGGTGAATTTTCCTGTACGTTGGACAAAAGACTGGGCATTGAGTTCGTCCACCTCGCTGTTATCGAAATAAGAGACATCGCCAGAGAGCGACGTGCCAGCCCCAATCGGTTTGGTAATGATGAGATAATCTGCCCTCATAAAGGAATCGCCAGATGTAAAGATAGGCAAAACATCCTTATAAATCTGATACCCCAACATAACCACAAGCATACCCACCAAGTTGGCCAAGAAAAAGCCGGCAAACTGCGACAGACTGATATGCTTTCTAAGCAGTTTCCAAACCAAGTTCATAGTTTAATCGTTTTGTCGTATTGTAAATCAACATGTTTACCTATGCTTGTGACAATAACTCCAGCCCCTTGCGCCTTAGCCTCGTCCATCATCATCTGACCCATGACATTAGCATTGTTGTCATCAAGGTGACTGATAGGCTCATCGGCCAGGATAAAATCAAAAGGTTGTACCAATGCGCGAATCATCGCCACACGTTGTTGCTGACCAAAGGACATTAGTCCAACCTTGGAATTCAATTTGTCAGATATTCCAAGCATCTCAAACCATTGCTCAATTTGCTGGCGGCTCTTGAAACCCGTCAATTTGTTTTTTATTTCTATATTCTCATATGCAGTCAACTCTGGAAACAAGCGTAATTCCTGAAAGAGGTACGACACCTGTTTTTTGCGGATTTCCACCCAGTGACTGATTTTGAGTTTTTTTATGTCGGTGTCGTCAAACATCACACTGCCAGAGAAATCGTGCCGATAGCCAAGCACATAACTGCAAAAGGTACTCTTCCCCTGTCCGCTTTCAGCTTCAATCAAATAGGTTTTCCCTTTTTCAAATACTACGTTCTGGTTCCAGACTTCTGAAACCAAGTCACTCTTATTTGCAAATACTTGCGGAACAACGGAAAGAAAAGATATTTTGTGCATTATATTGGGAGTTTGGGAATTAGGGAGTTAAAAGTTAGAAGTTAGAAGTTAGAAGTTAAAAGTTAGGAGTTAGGAGTTAAAAGTTAGGAGTTAGAAGTTAGAAGTTAGGAGTTAGAAGTTAGGAGTTAGAAGTTGCAAATAACTTGTCAACTCGTCTACTTGTCAACTTGTCTACTCGTTTACTTGTCTACTTGTCAACTCGTCTACTTGTTTATTTGTCTACTTGTTTATTTGTCTACTTGTTTACTTGTCTACTTGTTAACTAATAATGATAGACGAGGGTTTTGGCATTTCCGAAAATGGGTTTAAAAAACGATGATATTATTTCGCCATAATCGGGATTATCAGCCAATGCTTGTATATTCACGAATAAGCACAGTTGTTTTCCAACGATTTTATTTCTTAATACTTCATCTATAGGATTATTAGCCTGTTGCTGCCCTAAGTTTGCAACATCTTTCGAAGTTCCTGCATAAAAGAGATTGGTTTCACTCACACCAAAATAATAATAGGAAGAGCCGTCATATAATTTGAATGCATTATTTCCGACGTCCTCTATTCTTGTGCCTTTAGGACATGAGCTTTTCCAATATCCGACATCTTTCAAGAACTGTGTAGCTTTCAGTTGTGCACCCAATGCGATTTCCGCATGTTGTCCCTGAAGTGAGGAGAGCATAAGCATGAAATCTCCATCCACGCATCTGAGGATATTATCCATGTCGATTGTTGTATTGATGCCAGCAAGTATCATCTGACTATCTTTATTCGACCGTAGAAGTTCCAAAAGTATTTCCCCTTCAGCATTTAAAAGCAATGCCGCCATGGCATCATTTTCCAAAGTGTTGACATATTTTTCCGTGATAGGTCTAAAACTACTGGCTGTTTCTTTCAATGCTTTATTTACCTGCTCATTAAAAGAGAATGGTTCTCCTTGTAAATCCACGATGTCACCATCAATTTTCATCGTCAATGACAACATCACCTGCGAAACATCAGCGTCCTTGGGCATACCTATCGTGAAGGGGAGCCGCATCTGCTCGGGTATAGCTTTCACTTGTGCCACTAAAGCAACGGGTGCTTTGATACTGTCCAAACGTTGATAAATAGGTTTAGAAACAATGCTCTTCTCCTCGTCAGCATCCATCCATTTGGCCATTCGTTGCTCTGTGGCTTTATACTGAGAATTAATGACTGGTCCTACCAACAAAAGAGCCTCGTCAGAAATACCCGCTATCCAACTGCTCTTGATGACAGCAAAGTGATAGTCTTTGTATTCATGAACCTTATTACCGCTTCTTTCCGCAAGCAACACCAAATTAAGCTTACTCAACAGTTCATCTTTGTCTTTGATTTTTGCGCAAAGTCCAAACAAACCATCATTGGTTTCGAAGAAATACGTTTTTTGTTCGAAATCCACCCCTAATTGCTCGGACATATCCATTCCTAATGCTGATTTCAAAATGTCTTTTGCATCCAACCCTTTGCTCTCACTTGAGAAATCAGCATAACCAACCGCCAAACAGTCGGCTGGAATCACATTCATGTAATCATCATTGGAGCACGACGACGCTAAGACTATCAAGGTAGTCGTCAAAACATAAAACAATCTTTTGAATATTATCATATTAGTCTGGGGGATTGTATTTGGTAGTAAAGTACAGATAAATTACAATGAACGTTGCGATAGATTTGCCATCATCACGGCGTAGAGACAAGCTGTCTCTGTACGAAGGCGACTCTGTCCCAATGACACGGGGATATAACCATGCTGCATGGCCATCTGTACCTCTTCGATAGAGAAATCACCTTCTGGACCGATTAAGATGGTGACATCAGAATCATCAGATGGGCTCTTACATAGACAGTCATACAAATCTTGTCGTGGAATTTCATCATAACAATGGGCGATATACTTAGCACCCTTACGAGGAACACATACGAAATCAGCATAAGAACAAATTGAATTGACTTTAGGCATCCATGCTTTCCGACTCTGTTTCACCGCAGCTACCACAATACGCTCAACTCGCTCCGTCTTGACAACCTTTCGCTCTGAGAAACGACAGTCAAGGAATGACAATTCGTCGAATCCTATTTCTGTAGCCTTTTCCGCCATCCATTCCACCCGCTCCATCATCTTTGTGGGAGCCATAGCCAAATGGATGTGCCCCAGCCAAGTCTTTTGCTGTGGAATCGACTCCTTGATTTCATAACAACAGTGTTTGGATGAAGCAAGTGTCACTTCTGCCCTGTGGAAACAACCATCACCGTCAATCAAGAAAATTTCATCACCTTCTTTTAGACGGAGCACCCTCAGAGCATGAGATGCCTCATCTTGAGGGAGTTCTTGAAGTTCTTTAGCATGAGGAACATAAAAATAACGCGCTTCTTTCATGACTTGTGCTCCTTTCTCTCGCGACGGCGCTGTTCTTCCAACAAATGCGATGCCTGTTCGTAATTCTCTTCACTGATAGCTTTGTCGAGTGCCTTTTGCAACATCTCGTCACTGAGAACATTGACAGGAATCGACACATTGGTGGATTGTTCATTATGAGGAACACTCTGTCGTAACAACAACTGTTCCTCTATATATACAGGCATTTGGGCGATATACGCTAAGAGAACCCCGTCACTTGCCCTTACGGGATAGGCTTGTAGAATATCAGTATTATACAAAAGCGTTTTATACTGTCCATCTACAAGATCGTTAATAACTACCTTGAAAGGTGTTTGCACATTGCGACAAACAATCTGCCACAAAACCTCTGGCAACAGCTTGTTTTTTACTGGCACATTAGCTGTCCGTAACCCAAACTGATAGACCATGGATTTGTCGCAAACAATAGTCAACTGCCTGCGCTCGTCTTCAGTGACGAGCACAAGCAGTCCAACATCGTCATTTCCTACTATCTCGGAAACACTCTTAAAGCGGAGTTTGACGAGGCCCATTATTTATTTTTATACTTATTAGGCTGGAAGATGAAGGCAAACAAAACAGCCACAACAAGCGCGAAGGTCGCAAAGATAAACCAACAAGTCTTCCAATCTCCCAACAGATAGTCACCCTGCCATGAGCAGAACTTGTTAACAATTTCTCCGGCTGCCAATGTGCCAACTGTAGCGCCAATACCATTTGTCATCATCATGAACAATCCTTGGGCTGATGCCTTGATACTGGGCTCACACTCCTGATCTACGAAGATACCACCTGATACGTTGAAGAAATCGAATGCCACTCCATAGACGACGCAGGAGAGGATGAATAGCAGCACTCCTGGCATAGCAGGATTACCAAGTCCGAAGAATCCGAATCTGAACACCCAGGCGAACATCGACATGAGCATCACCACCTTAATACCAAAACGCTTCAGGAAGAAAGGAATCATCAAGATACACAGCGCCTCACTTATCTGCGAGATAGATGTGAGCAAAGTAGCGTTGTTGGCAGCAAACGATGAAGCAACAGCAGCATCAGCGCTCCCCTTGAAACTCGTAATGAAAGGTCCGGCAAAGCCATTTGTCACCTGTAAGCACATACCCAACAAAGCCGAGAAGATAAAGAAGAGCGCCATCTTCTTTGTCTTAAACAATTTAAATGCGTTGAGTCCCAATTGTTCTGCCAATGTGGCCTTTTTATCTGACTTTTCAGCAAGCTTGCACTCTGGCAAAGTGAAGCAATAGGCAAACAATACAAGGCTCAACAAGCCAGAGACAAAGAACTGCATATATGTATATTGGAACTTATGCAGATTGTCGCCAAATGTAAATGAGAAAGCACCATCTTCCCACACAGCGCAGTTGACAAACCACATAGTGGCAATAAAGCCTACAGTACCCAAGACACGGATTGGTGGGAAATCCTTCACTGTGTCCATTCCATTTTTCTTTAAGATGCTGAAGGCTGTTGTGTTTGCCAATGCTATTGTGGGCATGAAGAATGCGACACTGAGGGTATATAGTGCTATGAAGAGCCCTTTATTGGGTAGCTCATTACCAAATCCTGCCTGCATACCCATCCACCAACAACCGAGCATGAAACCACCTGCTAAGAGATGGCATAAGCCTAACAGTCGTTGTGGCTGAATGTATTTGTCGGCCACAATACCCATGAGCGTAGGCATAAATATGGATACTATACCCTGAATGGCATAAAACCATGAAATCTGCTCTCCCAAGCCTGCTTTACCTAAATAGTTACCCATACAGGTTAGGTATGCTCCCCAGACAGCGAACTCCAGGAAGTTCATTACTGCCAAACGTACTTTTATATTCATAAACCTAATTTTAAATTACAACAAAGTGTTTTCCTTGTGAAAAGGTGGTGAATACTAATGAAGTAAACACCACCATAGATACATTATTGACTTTTAATTGTTGACAGAACCACCGACGATATCAAGAAGCTCGCTGGTGATAGCTTGTTGTCTGCTCTTGTTGTATTGCAGGTTGAGTTCGCGAAGCAATTCATCAGCGTTGTCGGTAGCAGTCTGCATGGCCACCATACGAGCAGCATGCTCTGATGCGTTGCTGTCGAGAAGTGCTGTGTATAATGAGAGATGGAACAGTTTAGGAACAAGTACCCCCAAGACTGTATCCATGTCGGGTTCGACAATGAAGTTGTCATTAAGTGGTTTGACCTCTTCACCCTCTCTCTCAGAACTCGAGCGTTTATGCTTTTTGAGATATTCCTGAGCCTTCTTTGTGGTAATAGTAGAAGTCAGATCTCGCTCATGGTCCTCGTCGAGCTGCGACTCCACGTCGATAGGCAACATGGTCTTCCTTGTGAGAATTTGTGAGCCGGCACTTTTGAAGTGATGGTAGATAAGTTCTACTTTATCGAGTTCACCCGTACGGAACAACATTCCCAATTCTGTAGCAATTGTAATACAATCAGGAGAGTTGGGCTTGTCAGCAAGCGCAGTAAAATCACCAGCAGACCGATAGCCAAGTTTAGCTACTTTCTCAGCCACTTTTCGCCCGATAGGATAAATTACGATGTTGTCTTTGCCTAAGTGCTCATACTCCGACAAGGCCTGTTGCATGAGTTTGATGACATTGGAATTGAATCCGCCACAAAGACTACTGTTTGACGCAAACACCACGAGTGCCACTTTTTTTACAGGCCTTTCTTTCTCGTATATGGTATCGGCATCAGCCTCCGATGCGAGAAAAGCCTTCAGTATATGCTCCAGCATACTCTCGTATGGCAGCATACGTTCGATTTGCACTTGTGCGTGATGGAGCTTTGATGAAGCGACCATCTTCATGGCACTTGTGATTTTTCGCGTACTATTGACCGATGCTATTCGGTTTTTTATCTCTTTAAGTGACGGCATAGGCTATTAACTCTTGAATTGTCCTGCAATATCAGCCATCACTGTCTCGATGGCCTTAGTGGCTGTATCGTCGATTTTGCCACTTCCAAGCAACTCGATGACTTCAGGCTTGCTGGTGCGCATCTTCTCAAGGAAGATATCCTGACATTTTCTCACTTCGGTGACAGGCACATCACTCATAAGGCCACGAGTGCCACAGTAGAGAATGGCAATCTGCTCACCCACAGGCATAGGACTATATTGTGGCTGAATGAGCAACTGATTGTTCTTACGTCCACGGTCGAGTGTCATGGCTGTAACGGCATCCATATCGGATGAGAATTTCGAAAAGGCCTCCAGTTCACGATACTGAGCCATATCGATTTTCAGTGTACCTGCCACTTTCTTCATACTCTTAATCTGTGCCGAACCACCCACACGGCTCACAGATATACCTACGTTGATAGCAGGACGGAAACCCTGGTTGAACAAGTCGGTCTCCAAATAAATCTGTCCGTCGGTGATGGAAATCACGTTTGTGGGGATATAGGCCGACACGTCACCAGCCTGTGTTTCAATGATAGGAAGTGCGGTAAGCGAACCACCGCCCTTGACATGTCCTTTCATGCATTCTGGCAAGTCGTTCATCTGTTCAGCCACCTCCTGCTGATCATTAATACGTGCAGCTCGCTCGAGCAGACGGCTGTGGAGGTAGAACACATCGCCGGGATAAGCCTCACGTCCTGAAGGTCGTTTCAGAATAAGCGACACTTCACGGTAAGCTACGGCTTGTTTCGATAAGTCATCATAGACCACAAGTGCCGATTCGCCCCGGTCGCGGAAATACTCACCGATAGCCGCACCTGCGAATGGTGCATAATACTGCATGGCTGCAGGGTCGGCAGCTGTAGCGGAGACAATAATCGTATAAGGCATAGCACCATGCTCTTTGAGGTTTTGCACCAGAGCGGCCACGGTAGAAGCTTTCTGACCGATAGCGACATAGATACAATACACAGGTTTGCCAGCCTCATAGAAACTTTTCTGATTAATGATAGTATCCACAGCAATAGCCGTCTTACCAGTCTGTCTGTCGCCAATGATCAGCTCACGCTGTCCTCTTCCGATAGGAATCATAGAGTCAACGGCCTTAAGACCTGTCTGTAGCGGTTCCTTCACGGGTTGGCGATAGATAACACCTGGTGCCTTACGGTCGAGTGGCATTTCAAAGGCATTGGTGAGGTCGATGTCGCCTTTTCCGTCGATAGCCTGTCCGAGGGGATTGATGACACGTCCGAGCATATTGTCGTTGACACGGATGGATGCGATACGTTTTGTTCGCTTCACCACCATACCCTCTTTGATGCCAGAGGTTGTTCCGAGCAACACACAACCCACATTGTCTTCCTCCAGGTTCATCACGATAGCCATTGTACCGTTTTCAAACTCGAGCAACTCATTAGCCTCAGCATTACGTAGTCCATAAATACGTGCCACACCATCGCTTACCTGCAATACGGTGCCCACCTCTTCAAACTTCTCGCTACTGCTGATACCACGTAGTTGTTGCAAGAGCACTTCGGATACTTCGCTTGGTTTGATTTTATCTGACATTGATTTATTTTAATGTTTTGACTGTGGATAGACCACAGTAGTTTGTTAAAACTATTTCCTTAACTGTGTCAGAATGTTGCGCAGTTGGTTTTGGATACTGGCATCCATCCTGTAAGTATCGTATTCGAGAATAAAACCACCGATAATGTCGGGGTTGATCTCGGTCTGAAATTCCACAGTTCCTTGAGTTCTGCTCTCCACCTTTTGCCGCATCTTCTTCTCAATCTGAGGAGTGACAGCAACAGCAGTAATGAGCTTTCCGCGTGTGATGTTTTTCTGTTTTCTGTAGAGCGTGATATACGAAGTGGCCATGAACTGTAGAGTGCTCTCCCTATCCTCAGCCAAAACAAGCGAAATGAAACGCTTGGTAAGTGGTGAAATGTCACCACCGCATGCCGTGACCATCAGACTCTCTTTCTTGTCCTTGGCAAGCATGGGATTGTCGATAGTAAACCTCAGTTCCGGCACCTGGAGATAACTCTGCGCAAGCGTTTGCATCTCCTGATAGACCTTGTCTTCGATTTTCTGCTCAGTGGCGCATTTTAGCAGTGCCCTTGCATAGCGTACCGATATGACACCTATCTCCATAGTCACCACTATTTAGCGTTATCCACAGAAACCTCATCAAGCAGTCGGTCAATAAAATCCATCTGCGCTTTTTCAGTAGATAATTTTTCGCGGAGCACTTTCTCGGCTATTTGCACAGAGAGTACAGCTACCTGAGAACGGATATTGTTCATGGCATTTTGTCTCTCGTTTTCAGCCTCAGCCTTGGCTTCTGAGATGAGTCTTGCCCCCTCAGCCTTAGCCTTGTCCTGTGCTTTACCCACGATAGCATCGCGTGTGTCGGCAGCCTCTTTCAGAAGTCTTGCCTGCTCACTGCGAGCTTCTTGCAGAATGGATTCACCTTCTTGTTGTATGTTGGCAAGTCGGTCGTTGGCTTCATGCGCTTTCTGTAGGCTTTCATCAATAAAAGCGTTGCGTTCCTTCACCATATTGGTGATAGCAGGGAAGCCCCACTTCCACAAGATAAACAGCACCACAAAGAAAGTGATGGTCATCCAAAACAACAAGCCACTACTCGGAATCAATAAATCCATACGCTTGAAAAGATTGATTTTTCAAATAATATCCACAAATGATTATCCCACGCAGAGGAATGCAATAACGGCTGCGAAAAGTGCAACACCCTCAATCAGAGCGGCAGCCACAATCATATTGGTAAACAATTTGTTCATTACCTCTGGCTGACGTGCCATGGCATCCATTGCCTGACCGCCGATTCTTCCAATACCGATACCAGCACCAATTGCTGCAAGACCTGCACCTACTGCGGCACCAAATTTGGCAATGCCTTCTACTGCTAATAATGTTGAAATCATAATTCTTAAATTTTAATTGTTTATAATGTTGTTTGTTGATATTTTATGTTTAGGAGTCAAGAGTTAAGGGAGTTCAGATGCCCCCTCTCCACTATCGAAGCAAATAACTCGTCAACTACCATTTATTCATGTGCTGGCTCGTGTTCTGCGGTTGCAAGCCCGATGAAGATCGAGCTCAACATAGTGAATACCATTGCTTGGATGAAGCACACAAGTACTTCCAGTGTTGACATAAAGACACTCATGAGAATACTAACCGCACTCATTCCGAGGAACACTCCTGTAGATTTAGCTGCCACCAGGAAGATAATACATACCAGAGAGATGGCAATAGCATGACCTGCCATGATATTGGCAAAAAGTCGGATCATCAGTGCGAAGGGCTTGGTAAAAATACCCACAAACTCAATGGCAGGAATCAATGGGAACACTTTCAGTGCCTTTGGCACATCGGGCCAGAAGATATCCTTCCAATAATGTTTGTTGCCGCTAAATTGTACAATGACAAAAGTACATAATGCCAAAAAGAAAGTGATGGCGATGTTGCCCGTGATATTTCCGCCTCCTGGTGGGAATGGAATCAATCCCATGATATTGCAGGTGAAGATGAAGAAGAAACAGGTAAGCAAATATGGGCAGTATTTTTCATATCCTTTTCCAACACCTGGTTTGATGATTTCATCCACCACATACATCACAAGCATCTCGATAAATCCAGTAAATCCACCTGGAGCCTTGTCACTTGCCTTGTGCTTACGATACCACCTGGCAGGCAGTAAAATACAGAGCAGCAGCACGATCACGCTGATAAACATAGTGGCCACAGTTTTGGTAATGGAAATGTCGAATGGCCTGACTTCCTTTCCTTCGACAAGTTCCACCACTTTTCCCTCGTTATCGCCTTGTGTGGCGATAGCTAAATTGGCGGGACCCATACGATAGCCACTTGCATCTGGTTCCTCAGCGAATGAAGAACTGCAGAAGACATGCCAACCCGTAGAACTATGCACAATTACAGGTAAGTGTATCACAATGGATTTCTGCCCAATATCAGTGACATGCCACTCATAGGAATCTTTGATATGCTCCATGACGATATGCGAGATATTCAATTCTTCTTTCTCACCTTCAGCCATGGCTGGCATGGTCACCCAAAAGAGCAGCACAAAGCAAAGCAGTTGTTTAATGTATTTCATTTCATTTCAATGTTTTAGTATCAGTGTCGCGACAATCATAGCTAAATATAGAATAACGACGAGAGCCGCGAAATAGATAGTATCTTCCCTGTTGCTGGAAAACAAAGAATAGATGCCCACTGCCGTTACGGCAAACAAAAACCTGACAGCCACCATGATAAAATGGAACTTCACCAAACTTTCCGGTGCACTGTTCTCTACGACACGACGACCTTTAAGATACACTACTGTGAGCAGTGTGAAGACCAACACCGTCAGGAAAATAGTCAACAGGCTCATTCTTTATTTCCTAATGTTCCTTGCCATTTCATCACTTTTACCGTGTCGAATATCAGTAGTATGAGATAGAACACCGCGAAGAGAATGACGAACATGAGAAGTGGTTTCTTATCCGTAGTTTGAAGCCATCCCTTGGTATTTGCATAGATGAAAATCAGAGCAGCCGCAGCTAACATCCTCAATGTACTATGGGCAAGAAATGTCTTCATTAGGCTATTCCCGCCTTTCTGAAAGGCATAGCGGGCAAGGGAGACATAACTACCGGCAGAAACGAGCGAAAACCCCACAACCACGATAAGCTGTTCAACCATCGAGGTGTCGTATAGAATGCTCATCGTCAACAGGGAAATCAGGGACAGGGCAACAATAATCCATAGGGAATGTTTCCAGTGCCTCGATACCCTTTGAGTTGTTTCATTCATAGCACCTCCACGCACAGACTGACGAGATTCTTCTGTACTTGAACAAACCCGCCATTAATCGTCATTTCATGACGACCTTCGTCGTTGACATACTCCACTTTTCCTTTCTGGAGTGAGGAAATAATGGGGGCGTGGTCATTGAGAATTTCAAAGTTGCCGATTGTACCAGGCACCTTCACACTCACAGCGTCTCCATTATAGACTACGCTCTCAGGGGAAACGATTCTTAGCTTTAACATATTATATAATGTATAGGGGGCTTCTTTCTGTACGACTAATTATCCCTTGGCTTGCTCCAAGAGTTTCTTACCCTTGGCGATAGCATCCTCGATGGTACCCACATTGAGGAAAGCCTGCTCTGGCAGGTCATCCACCTCGCCGTCGAGAATCATGTTGAATCCCTTGATGGTATCCTCGATGGAGACCATGACACCCTTGACACCGGTAAATTGCTCTGCCACTGAGAACGGTTGTGAAAGGAACCTCTGCACACGGCGTGCACGGTTAACAGTCAGTTTGTCCTCATCTGAAAGTTCATCCATACCAAGGATTGCAATAATGTCCTGTAGCTCTTTATAGCGTTGGAGGATTTGTTTCACACGCTGTGCACAATCGTAGTGCTCTTTTCCTACAATCAGTGGGTCAAGAATACGTGAAGTACTACCTAATGGATCGACTGCAGGATAGATACCCAGCTCGGTAATCTTACGGCTCAACTCAGTAGTTGCATCAAGGTGCGTAAAGGTTGTAGCTGGTGCTGGGTCGGTAAGGTCATCAGCAGGCACATAGACAGCCTGTACTGAGGTAATAGATCCACGTTTTGTAGAAGTAATACGCTCCTGCATTGTACCCATCTCAGATGCTAAGGTTGGTTGATAACCCACGGCCGAAGGCATACGTCCTAAAAGTGCGGACACCTCTGAACCAGCCTGTGTGAAGCGGAAGATGTTGTCGATGAAGAAAAGGATGTCTGCAGCTTCCCCGTCTTTTCCGCCACGGTCACGGAATTCCTCAGCAACAGTCAGTCCTGAAAGTGCCACAGAAGCACGTGCTCCTGGAGGTTCGTTCATCTGTCCATAGACCAAAGTGGCCTGGCTCTTCTTCAACTCCTCCGGGTCAACAAGGGAGAGATCCCACTTGCCTTCATCCATGGCTTTCTTGAATTTCTCACCATAACGAACCACACCGCTCTCAATCATCTCACGGATGAGGTCGTTACCCTCACGAGTGCGCTCTCCCACGCCTGCGAAGACAGAATATCCGTTATGACCTTTAGCGATGTTGTTGATCAATTCCATGATAAGCACGGTCTTGCCTACACCAGCACCACCGAATAGACCAATCTTTCCGCCTTTCATATACGGTTCGAGCAAATCAATCACTTTAATACCTGTAGAGAGCATTTCCTTCTGGGTGGAGAGTTCCTCAAACTTGGGGGCTTCTCTATGAATAGGATAAGCGCCCTTCATGTCGAGTTCGTTCATACCATCGATAGGCTGACCGATCACGTTGAGCATACGTCCCTTGATTTGGTCGCCTGACGGCATTAATATAGGACTGCCTGTAGTTATGGCCTCAAGGCCACGCTGCAGTCCGTCGGTATTGTCCATAGCCACGCAGCGCACTGTATCCTCACCGATATGTTGTTGAACCTCTACTACGAGATCACGTCCATCGGCACGTTTGATTTTCAATGCGTCGTGGATTTTGGGTAGCACTTTCTCCGGATCAAGTCCCTGTGTCTCGTAATATACATCGATGACCGGGCCGATAATCTGCGAGATGCGTCCGTTGATTTTTGACATAAGCTGTGTTTTTATAGATTTTATATGTTTGTTTTTCGAGTTTTTATAAAGTCAAGGCAAAAGTAACATTTTTTTATGTTTTATGCAAATATTTATTGTTTTTTTAGTCAGTGAAAATGTTTTTTTCTTAAAAATGAATTTTATAATACAAAAGCACAGAGACAAAGAGTATTTTTTAGTCATTTATTACTCAGTGTCTCTGTGTTTGATTAAGTAGAAACAGCATTTTATACTCATAGGAAAGTATAACAAATGCTAATAAATAAATGAAGAGACAATATATTGCGGTGTCTCATCGGATAAAATGTCAGATACTCAGTTCATCGAGCACTTTGATGAGTTTCTTGTCAAAAGGTTTATCACTACGGATTGCCTCCACGAGTGGCACATACACAATCTCGTTGTTACGCACCCCCACCATGACATTACGCTGTCCTTGAATAATAGCTTCGATAGCCCCAACACCTGTACGGCTTGCCAAGATGCGGTCGTGAGCCGTAGGGCGGCCTCCACGTTGCAAATGCCCTAAGATAGACACACGCACATCGAAATTGGGGAATTCTTTCCTTACACGGTCAGCATAATAGAGCGCTCCACATTTGGGACTTTCAGAAACAATGACAATACAGCTTTTCTTCGACTTACGAATGCCACGTTCCATGAAACGCGCCAACTGGTCAACATTGGTAGAATCTTCAGGGATGATTGCAGCCTCGGCACCGCTGGCAATGGCACTGTTTTGTGCCAGGAAGCCTGCATCGCGCCCCATCACTTCAACAAAAAAGATACGTTCATGACTCTGTGCTGTGTCACGTATGCGGTCCACACAATCCATAATAGTATTCATTGTGGTATCGTAACCTATAGTGGAGTCTGTCCCATAGAGGTCGTTGTCGATAGTACCAGGCAAACCAATACAACAGACATCATGCTCACGGGCAAATTCCATGGCACCTGTTAGCGAACCATTTCCACCGATGACAATCAATGCATCAATGCCTCGTTTAATCATGTTTTCGTATGCCTTTTGTTTTCCCTCAGGGGTCATAAACTCCTTGCTTCTTGCTGTTTTCAGGATTGTACCACCCATCATTATGATGCCACTGACATTCTCTGTAGTAAACGGTTCGATTTCATCGTTTATGAGTCCATCATATCCACGATAGATGCCCATAATTTTAAATCCATTACATATACCTGCACGAGTCACCGCGCGTATTGCCGCATTCATACCAGGAGCGTCGCCACCAGATGTCAGCACACCAATAGTTTTAATTTTAGCCATATTGTTTTAGTTTTACTTTTTCAATTTATGCCAACGCAGTTATAATCATTACGATAAGCCCAATAGCTCCTCCAATCAATGCTTTAATACCAACATTACGGAAAAACCAGCCTACGTGTATATGCTCCATGTTCATCAATGCTATACCGCCCATTGAGCCAATAGCGAGTATATTACCTCCCACAGCCGAGGCATATGCGATAACCTTCCAATAATATCCGTTGAGACAAAAGTCTGCCGCGTAGCCAGCTGTCTGAGCCGTTTCATTAACTGGATATAGAGAAAAGAAACCTAATGCTGTGGCAAAGTTATCAAGGACTGTACTAAAAAGAGATGCTATTACACCCATTATCCAGATATTATGCAAGTAGTTGTCACATACATTAGCTAACCATCTAATGGCACCAGTTTCCTGCACCACTCCTACTGCCATCATGATTCCCATGACAAACAGAATCATCTGAATGACACCATATTGCATCAGACGTGGAGTTCTTCTATCTGTTTCCACCCCCGACTTTATCAACTTATGGTTAAATACCTCGTTGACCACCCATAAGACAGAAAGCACACAAAGTGCCCCGAGGAAAGGACTCAACTTTGTAATACTATGGAATGTGGGAATAAACCAAAGTCCACCAATACCAACAAAGAGCATTAGCAGACGTTGCCATGCATTCAGGTTGGTGTCATCTCCTCTATATGGCATAGGTTTCCATTCTATTTCCACCCGTTCTGGCAACATACGTCCCAATAGAAATATTGGCACAGCTGAAGCAAGAAGGCAAGGGATAAGCAAAGACATGGAATAACCTGTTGCAGTGACAGCATTCTCGTTCCACAACACAATTCCCGCAGGATCACCAATCACGGTCAAAGCACCTCCCATATTTGCTGCCAAAAGTACCGCACTTCCATATATCATGCGTTGGCGTCGTTGCGATACCAGATTATGCATGATGGTCAGCATCAAAATAGTAGTGGTAAGGTTGTCAAGATTTGCTGAAATAAGGAATGTGATGCCTGTTAGCATCCAAAGCAGCTTTTTACTTTTCCGGGTTCTTATCCATGGTGTGAGGAAGTCGAAACATCCATTACTGTGTAATATCTGCACAATTGTCATGGTAGAGATGAGGAAAAGCACCACTTCAGCAGCCTTAGCAACACATTTCAAAAATATATTCTGTGCAATATAATGTTTAACAGCAGTACTTGTTGCCACAGCGCCATTAAGGAAGTCAACATAGTCGCCTTGGTGCTCGCGCATGACGAAGTCACTTCCCCAGCAGATATAAAGCACCCATCCCACCGTACCTGCAAAAATAGCTACTGCAGCCTTGTTGACATTTGTCAACTTCTCAGTGGCAATCAACAGATAGCCTAATAGCAAAATAGATACAATAATCAGTGTCATAGTGCTCGTTTTTGGTCATAGCCCAACGCTGTATGCGTCGATTGTGTTTACAAGTCCATTTCCTTTGCAAAATTAGTGAATAGTTTTCTTAATTCCAAAATATTCACAAGGAAAATGTGTTTTGCACCTCACAACCTCATCATCTACTTATATGCCTCTGCTTTAGCGGCATACCATTCACGTAGGATTTCAAATGCAAGTTTCCGTTTGCCTTTATCACTCACCACTCCCTTTCGATTGTAATATTCCTGGATTTCCGGGAGCACTCGCCTTGGTGATCTGAAATCTTTGAGAATCCAGGGAGTTGTACCAGCCAGTCCATCTATTTTATCAAGCATCTTCAGATTTTCCCTGTAAAGATTTGCCTGGAAATCTTCTGTCCAACGCTGATTGACATTGCCACGGTATCCTTGCTTGGCTCCACCGCCGAACTCACTGACGATGACGGGTTTTTCGTATGGGATTTCCCAGGTCATCTTTGAGGCGTCGTGTACATCTCGGTACCATCCCACGTATTCGTTGAAACTAATGACATCCACATATTGGTTCATATTATCATTCAAACGGTTGATATAGTTTGACGCAGATGTCACCTCCATCGCCATACTGATAAGCCGTGTGTCGTCCAAGCTCCGGGCGTATGTGGCCAATTTGCCAAGAAAATCATCGCGTTGTGCCGAATGTGGAGTCTCATTGGCAATGCTCCAGATGATGACATTTCCACGGTTGCGATCACGATATATCATATCATGAAGTTGCATTTTGGCATTTTCAAAAGTTGCAGGATTCGTCCATGATATAGTCCAATAGCATGGTATTTCCGACCAGACCATGATTCCCATTTTTTCTGCCTGCCTTACCATCCACTCATTATGAGGATAATGTGCCAATCTAACGAAATTACATCCTAAGTCCTTGGCCCAGTTAAGCAGAGTTATGGCATCATCTGTGCAATTCGCCCTACCTCCACCGTATGCTTTTTCCTCATGGATACTGATACCACGCAGAAAGACAGGCTTCCCGTTGAGTAGAATCTGCTTTCCCCGTGTTTCGATAGTTCTAAACCCTATCTCATCGTTGATGGTTTCCCCATTACACTCTACTGTCACCTTATATAATTTAGGACTTTCTGGTGACCAAAGTTGGGGTTTAGCCTTAAATGTGGTAGTAACAATACCTTTTTCGTCGGTTATCAAATCAATCTTTTTCTTCAACTCTGGAATACTAAGCGTCACTTTTTCTCCAGCTTGTGCCCCGTGTACATGTGCCGTGAATTCTATTAAGCGTGTGTTTTTACCCTGAAGTCTCACAACGTAGTCTTCAACATACTTCTCAGGAACAACTACTAATGACACATCCCTTGTAATTCCGCCATAATTCCACCAGTCGAAAATCTGAGTGGGAACATTCTCTGCTTTACGTTTGTTGTCCACTTTTACAATTACATTGTTCACGCCATCAAGCAGAACGTCTGTGACATCGTAGCCGAATGGGGTAAACCCACCTTCATGACGTCCCATTTTTTTACCATTGACGTAAACAATCGCCTCATAATTGACAGCGCCAAAATGAAGTATAGCTTTTTTGCCCTGAGAAACGGTATAGTTGAAATCCTTTTTCAGCCACACACACCCCTCATAAAAGAAAAGACGATCATCTTGCGTATTCCAGTCGCCCGGGACTTGCATTGTAGGAGATTTATCAAAATCATATTCAATGAGATCTTCTGGCTTTGAAGGCTTGGCGTTTTGAAAGAATCCCCACCTGTTCTCATTCATACGATAGTCGTAGAAACCTTCTTCTTGGACATCCACGATATAGTTCCACTCACCATTCAGAGATATCAGTTGGCGACCATACACATTGCATAATTGCACAGGCTCTGAAGCATTAACAGCTAATGCCATAAACAAAAAAAGGATAGACGTAATTTTTCGCATCATATTGATTTGTTAGGAGTATTCGTATTATTCAGTTTTTTAGTATAATTCAGAACAGGCATCACCGATTTTTACCGATGAGGGATCTTAGGAAGAAATATATTTCTTCTTGCAAGTGAAAAAGAAACCATGATGAATGGAATGGCATATAGCCGAATTTCCACCTCAAGCGATTAGGGAGACACTTTACATCGATGCTTTTCCATACGCGTCGCATTTCATCTATTCCATATTGACGGTCACCTAGACTCAACTGTCGGCGGTTCTTGTAGTAGAACATATACACATCGATAAGATTAAGCCATCTCATTTTCTCATAAAGTTTTAGCAGGCGCTTTTCTACATGAGCATCAATCATTTGTTGCCGCATGCTTTCGTTGGCACGAAGATAGTCAAACCGACGGACACTGATACGATGGGTTACCGATTCATGATGTTGGCGATAGTAATATATCCCTTGGCATTGCCTTACTTCACGACTTTGCAGATAATGCATGCGTGTGGTGTTATCATCACTATATGACTTGGAGGAATCATCATATGGAAAACAATGATGAATTGAAGCTCTGATCATGTAGAGTCCGTGGATTGCCCATGTTAGACTTTTTTCAAACGCCTCTTGACCAGATAAAACTTGAAAACCCGGCATAGGGTAAATACGATGCTTATTTTCATAAATTTCGCATACTTGGAAAAGGACACTGTCGGTTTCAGGATGAATTCTGAAAATGTCATAAGCACTTTGTAATGCATCTGGCGACATCCAATCGTCAGCATCGAGCATACATATATACTCACCCTTAGCTCGTCTCAGCGCGATATTTCGTGCCTTAGCCTGGCCACCATTCTCATTCAACCTAAGATAGACTACTCTATGGTCTTTCTCACTATATTCCTGCAATATCTGAGGAGTTTTATCTGTAGAAGCATCATCCACACAAATCACCTCGAAGTCAGAAAATGACTGTGAAAGAAGCGAGTCCAAACAATCTGCTATGTATTTTTCCGCATTGTATGCTGCTGTGAGCACCGACACTTTAATCATCTGCAGACCTCCTTCCCCAACGTCGTTTCAACGATTCCCACAAAGTGGTCTTACGACGCAAGATAGACAGTGATATCATGGTACTGGCTATACCAAGCATTACTCCGCCACCCCAATATATCATAGGATTCTGAACAAACGTAAGTAGATAGGCAGCGATAGCGAATGGTATCTGCATCAAGGCATAAAGTTTGACACTCGACGACAAGTGAAAACCATATTTAAAATGCGTAAACACCAGCAAGACAACAAAGTCGATGATGCTTGCAAGGACCATTGCAATACCACATCCGAGAAGCTTCCATTTATTGAAAGCTAAAATCACCAGCACCACAATTACGACATCATAGATAGCCTCAAGCAGAAGATATGACCATGAGTCGCCTTTGGCCAATGGCAAATAAGCGATTGGTAGTTTCAACGCCCTAATATAGATGGCGAAGACCATCACTTGCATCATACCTAAGACACCAGTGAACTCTCCCGTGTAAAGCAATGGTAGCAGGATAGGAAGACCAATCATAAAAAACACCATCATCGGGGATATCAAGAGGAACGACACCTCTATCTGTCGGTTAACAATGGTATTGGTGGTGGTAATTCCTCCCTTGCATGCAGAAAGTCTGGGGAAGAAGTCCGTCTCCATTGCCGAAAACACCATGCTGGCATAAGTAATGGTCATCATATAGCCAGCACTGAATAATCCTACCGTCTCAAGTGATTCATTGTAACTGAGGTACGAGCGTATGACAAACTCCGCCCCACTCCCTAATATGCCTGCCAAGACGAATGCCACACCGAGTTTCACCATACTCATCCCCTCACCAAGTAGATGTCGGTCGCGGGAAAAGCTAAGAGGGTAAAGCTTATAGGAATAGGAAATGGTCAGCAACATTTGAGCAAATGCCATAAGTATAAGCGATGGCACAATAGCTGCCTCACCAAAGAAATAATATAATGGTACAGAAGTGAAAAGAGCAGCAATTACATTATAAACAGAGATAACAGCCAATTTTCTGAGATGCCTTGTCCCTTTGAGTATAGCTAATTCGCCTCCTGTCACTGCCATCATACCTACTACGCATGATAGCAACACGAAATGGTGTGTGTGATCACCCCATCCAAAAGTCCACCGGCTAAGTAAGGGGCTACATACGATGCAGACAAACATTCCAAACAGTGCTGTAAGTAAACACCATGAGCGTATCATCTTTACATTATGCCTCAATTTTGCCTCGTCACCCTTGTCGTATGCCTCAGAAATATTCTTTACAGCACTCATTGAAATGCCGAGGTTGGTAGAATTGGAGAGCAAATTGATGGTGGAATTAAACAGCGAAACAAGTCCCATGCCAGCAGGGCCAAGTATCATCGCCACAAATTTGTTTCTGATGATACCTACCAATATACTCACTACCTGCACACCACCGAAAACACCGGTATATTTCAGCACATGAGAATAACTGTCGGTCTTGTTTGTCTTTTTCATATTTACAATAAAACGAAAAAAAAATAGTTTTATTATGTGAAAAAGGAAACTACATTTTGTATTTTACTCTGTTTGCACTATCTTTTGATAAAATAGGCTGCGGCTCGGATATAAAAATAAATACTTCGTATTTTATTTTGTATTTCGCTCGCCTTGCACTATCTTTTCATAAAATAGGCTGCGGCTCGGATATAAAAATAAATACTTCGTATTTTATTTTGTATTTCGCTCGCCTTGCACTATCTTTGCACTCATGAAACTAAGTATCATCATACCCGTCTATCGTGTAGAGCAACAGCTTGAGAGATGCATAGAAAGCATTCTCAACCAGACTTTCACTGACTATGAGTTGATACTTATAGATGATGGGTCGCCAGACCAGTGTCCAAAAATGTGTGATGAATATGCGCTGAAAGACAGCAGGATACGGGTAAAACACCAGAAAAATGGTGGTTTGTCGCATGCACGCAATACTGGCCTTGCCATGGCACGGGGTGAGTATGTCACTTTCATCGACAGTGACGACTTCATTGGCAACAACACACTATCCATTCTGATGTCACGTCTCAGCGCCCATCCCGATTACGACATGCTGGAATATCCGGTCAGATGGCACTATGGTAGCGAAGATGAAAAGCTACTACGTTTTGGGGTGCAGGAGTACCACAACATGGAAGCCTATTGGCTCAACTGCAAAGCCTATACACACGCTTACGTCTGGAACAAGATTTTCATCCGCCGCCTATTCGATGGTATTCAATTTCCCGTTGGCAGGCTCTATGAGGATGTAGATACATTACCTCGACTGCTAAAACGCTGCAAACTGGTCGCAACCACCGAAGAAGGCATATACTATTACACTGCCAATCCTGAGGGCATCACTATGAATCCCGATGGGAATGGACTTGCCGACCTGCTTGACACACATATTTGCCAGTTGGAGGCTCTTGGTATTTCCAATAAGCTCACAGAATATTATGGCCACGTGCTGAACATACAAATAGATGTCTATAAGACTCATAAGGCTTCACTACGTCTTCCTATGGCCGAGTATCGTTACAGTGAAGTGGGTAGGCTTCCTGTCAGCGGTAAAATGAAAGCCAAACTAAGATTACTCAAATTAATTGGAATGAAAAACCTATGCAGACTCAGCAGAATTTTATGACCGACAGAGAAAGGCCCTTGATAAGTTTCATTGTCACATACTACAACATCCCCTCTGAGATGTTACGAGAGTGTCTGGCAAGCATCCTGTCTCTATCGCTGAAAGAAGAAGAACGAGAGATACTACTCATAGACGACGGTTCGAAACGAAGTCCGATTGAAGACATCAAAGAGTATCTCGACAAAATCATCTATATTCGCAAGGCCAATGGTGGGCTTAGCAGTGCTCGCAATATGGGAATAGAGGCATGTAGTGGACAATACATACAGTTTATTGATGCCGACGACTTGTTCAACACACCTTCCTATGAGCATTGTTTAAGCCTCGTCAGGGAATACCAGCCTGATATTGTTCTTTTCCATCTTTCCGACACACGCGACGACCATGTCCCTACAGACCATGAGGGTCCCGTAGAAGGTGCGGAATATATGAGACATCAGAACCTAAGAGCCTCCTCGTGTGGATATATCTTCCGTCGTAAAGCACTTGCCAAGCTCCGTTTCACCACAGGTATCCTACACGAGGACGAGGAGTTTACTCCACAATTGTTCCTCCGTGCCGATACTGTTTATACAACTGAAGCAAAAGCATATTATTATCGTAAACGTCAAGCATCTATCACCCATGAGGATTCCCCCGAATGGATTACCAAACGGCTGAACGATACACGTGACATTATTTTCAGGCTCAAATTGCTGGGCGACACTGGTACCACTGTACAAAGAGAAGCTCTTCAACGTAGAGTGAGTCAGTTGACCATGGACTATATATATAACATCATTAAACTCACCCATGATAGCACTCTACTTGAAGAGAGAGTGGCTGAGCTTACAGAGCATGGGCTTTTCCCCCTACCCGACCGTGGCTATACTAAAAAATACAGTCTTTTCAGAAAGGCAAGCTTGACTAAACAAAGGCGAAACCTCTTATGCAAGTTGATGTAATAGAAAGAGTAGTGTATGAAAATCTTACTGATAGGAGAATATAGTAATGTTCATGCAACATTGGCCAAAGGTTTGCGATGGATAGGGCATGAGGCGACTGTATTATCAAATGGTGATTTTTGGAAGAACTACCCCCGCGACATCGACCTTTCACGCCGTACTGGGAAAATAGGAGGACTGGCCTATTTCACCCATCTTTATACACTCTTGCCCCGACTGAAAGGATATGATGTGGTACAACTCATCAATCCTATGTTCTTGGAATTAAAAGCTCACCGTATATCACCCATCTATCGACACCTTCGCAAACACAACGGAAAAGTGATTCTCGGTGGTTTCGGCATGGATTGGTATTGGGTACACACTTGCATTACCGAGAAACCTCTTAGATACAGCGATTTCAACATCGGCGACCAACTTCGCACCAATGCAGACGCTCTCTGTGAACGGCAAGATTGGATTGGTACTAACAAGGAACGACTCAATCAAATGATTGCAAACGACTGCGACGGCATTGTTACAGGTCTCTATGAATACTGGGTATGCTACCATCCTGTTTTCCCCGACAAAACCACCTATATCCCCTATCCCATCGAGATGCCTGAGAACAATAGTTTTCTACCATGGAATACAGGCGATAAAGTCCGCATTTTCATTGGCATCAATAAAACCCGCAACGAATACAAGGGTACTGACATCATGCTGGCAGCTGCCCAACAAATGTTGGAAAAATACCCCGACCGTATGGAACTAAAAATTGCAGAGTCTGTACCATATACCCAATATCAGGATATGATGAATGGTTCAGATGCCATACTCGACCAACTATATAGTTACACGCCTTCGATGAACCCACTTCAGGCTATGGCGAAAGGCATCATTTGTATCGGTGGCGGCGAACCTGAAAACTACGAAATTCTCGGCGAAGAAGAGTTGAGGCCCATAATCAATGTGGAGCCTACCTTTGAAAGTGTTTGTCATGCCATTGAACAGCTAATTTTACATCCAGAACGTATCAACAAACTTAAAGCTGATAGTATTGAATACATCGCCCGCCACCACGAATATCGGAAAGTGGCAAAGCAATATATCGATTTTTATTGTAGAATATGAGGTGTTTAGGTCGCTTCGCTTGCAGGTGTTAAAGTAGCGCAGCGTGGTGGTTGTAAGGCTATATGGTGAAACATGTAAGCACTATCTTGGGTATACTCTCACCCCTTACCTCTTACCTCTCACCCCTCACCCCTTACCTCTCTCAACTAACTTATAAACTCAAAAACTCATAATATGAATCCAACAGAACAAAGAAATGAATTATTAGGACAGCGGATGATTAAGAATCTCAACCGCCGCCATATAGAAGCCTATTACTGCCCAACGGCAGCAGAGGCTGTGAAAAAAGTATCAGAATTGATTCCCGATGGCAGTAGCGTGACATGGGGAGGGTCGATGACCATCAGGGATATGGGAATACCACAACTACTATGCAACCGCGGTACATTGGAAGTGCTCGACCGTGATAAGGCAGAAACACCCGAGGAAGTTCAAGAAATCTACCTAAGAGCATTTACCTCCGATGTTTATTTGTCGAGTGCGAATGCCATTTCTGAGGATGGTGTAATCGTAAATATAGATGGCAATGGCAACCGCGTGGCTGCCATTACATGGGGACCAAAGAAAGTTATCTTCGTCATCGGCATAAACAAAGTGGCGCAGACCGTGGAGGCAGCATTAGCACGGGCTCGTAGCACGGCATCTCCAATCAATGCCCAGCGCTTCGATATCAATACTCCATGCAAAACCGACGGTGTATGCCATAACTGCAACTCCACCGACTGCGTATGCAGCTATGTACATTTCCTACGCAACTCACGCAATAAAGGTCGCCATGTCGTAGTATTGGTTGGTGAGGATTTAGGGTATTGAACTAACTACGGGCATCTGTTCATCTTTCCATGCGATGATGCCGCCTTTGAGATTAACGACCTTATATCCCTTCTCTGCCAGCATTCCCGCAGCATTGGCCGACCGACGACCACTTCTGCAATAGACGGCAACAACTTTAGTTGTGTCCAAGCGTTCCACAGCTTGGTCTATAAAACCCTGTTTTTTCACATCGATGTTGAACGCACCATCAAGATGTGCCTCACTATATTCCTCTGCGGTCCTCACATCGAGCAGCTGCACATCTGGGTTCTGTATCAACTCAGCAAACCCCTTCACGTCAACATTGTCGAAATGCTCCTGTCCACAAGCTGAACTTGCATGCAAGCCCAGCAAAACCATGATATAAGAAATTATTTTTTTCATAAGGCAAAAAAGAAGGAAGTTAAAGTGTTATGCAATGTCTTACATTGGCAAGGCATGTCACAATCACTTTAACTTCCATCGGTATTCATAGGTGTGCAGGCATTATCCTGCATCACCATCAGAATACCACTATCACTAATTTAATAATTTATTCGTAGTATTCAATCGTACGAGTCTGCTCCATCTCCTGACCCATTGCGGACACCTTGCGGCTGATCCAGTTGCCACGATCATCATATTTATAGTCAGTATAAGGAATTTCCATATCCTGACCCATCATGTTCATAGACACCTTTGCAGGAGCACCTTTCTCGTTATAGGTGATTTTCTGTTCAATATCCTGACCCATCATATTCTGTATCTGGCTCTTGACTTTGCCATTCTCCCACTTGAACTTGATAGTCATTTCCATATCCTGACCCATCATATTCATCTTTATCTTAGCAGACTGTAGGTAGCCGTCAGCATCATATTTGGCATCACTCATGCCTTCCTGCTGCATCTTACCATCCTCTGTGAAAGTAATGGTCTGCTCCTGACCCATCATAGCTGTCTGACGAATCGACTTCACTGGACCTGTGGCATCATTAGCCTCAACATCGTGGAACTTTGTTTGTGCCTGCATTGCGAATGGAACGATGAGCAGGGCCATCATCATAAAAAATTTCTTCATAGTTTTTTAAATTTGTGTTGAAATAATTAAGTTGTAAAAATAAATCCTTTATCTATAGGTTTGCACCCAAAAGTAAGTGTATTTATACACTCACCTAAACTTTGACGATATATAGGCAAAAAGGTTTAATAATAGAATAAAAAAAGTTGCAGCGAGAAGATAACAGCCTCAGGGCTTTGCCCTGAGGTAATTGCTCTTTGGCTTATAGGTCGTCTGAATAAAAAATGCCCTTAAGAAGTTTCAATTATCAATGGTAATGTCCCTTTAACTACCCTTTAAATAATTTAAATTGAACGAATGCGAAACTTGCATAAATTGAATTAATAGTATTGAGTATGTATGAATTCAAATTATTTGCTAAAAAAATTTGCAGTATCAATTTTTATAATTATCTTTGCAGCCGCAAAGAGATAAAGGAAGGTTGGCAGAGTGATCGATCGCGCTGGACTCGAAATCCGGTATACCCCTTTCGGGTATCGGGGGTTTGAATCCCTCACCTTCCGCAAACATTTAAAAGAGAGCTATTTAGCTCTCTTTTTTCTATGAAATAAATTGATTGGAGGAATTCACTCGACTTTATTAGCATAACCCATCAGCAAGCATTCACAAGCTCCAGTTTCGTCTGACTTATAGCCGCTACGCTTGCAAGCTTTAAGGCAATATATGCATGGCTAACGATATGCTTGAGCGTAGATTTGTGCATCATGATTAATATTGTTCAACAAAGTCACTCACCAACCTGAACACCGATTCGTAACTTTCGAAACGAACGGTCTTATATGTATCGAAGATGGTATGATAATATTGGAAGGCATCGCCCTCTTTGTTCTCCAAGAAGATGCAGGGGACATGATGTGTGGCAAAAGGATAATGGTCGCTGTTGGCAGCCAATTCGCCACGTTGCAAATCCTTGAAGTGGTGCTTGCACAAATTAATCTTTTCAAAGAGCGAAAAACCTCGCATACCTTCATCACTCACTTCACAGTATAATGCGGGGTTATTGTCACCTATCATATCTATATTAAATAGGTATTTAATCTGGTGCAACGGTACAATAGGATGCTCTACGTACCAATTTGACCCTTGTAGGTTGGCATCCTCACCCGAGAAAGCGATAAAATACATATCGTATGGTGGGCGATTTTTTGCGTAGTGTTCTGCCAATGTCACAATAGCGGCAGTACCTGAGGCGTTGTCATTGGCACCAGCATAAAAGATTTTCTTACCCAAATTTCCCAAATGGTCATAATGAGCCGTGAACACATAACAACTGTCATGCTGCAGACCTTCCACTTTGGCGATAACATTGAAGCATTCATAATCTTTCAGGAACTTATTATCTACTTCAACACGGACGCTTTTCACACCCTCTATAGCTTCTGGTGTTACCCATAGAATAGGCTTATCAACTACACGCTGACCATAAGCTTTGAAAAATTTGATGGGTGCCTCCCATGTGTAAATAAGTCCAGCGTTGGTACACTCACCTGCTTTTTGCAAGCGGGAGAAGACATCACGGTGACGATATGTAAACCAAAATTCACATGCCACCAAACTATTTATGTATTCAGGCTTGGCCAAGTCGGCAAACATTCGTTCTGCATCAAAGTTCAATGTATCTACATGATAGACGGGGAAAGTCCCGTGTACTCCAGGGGAATATTCCCGCATGGAGAAATCAACACCAGCTTGGAGTTTCTTTCCATCAGTCCACATTTTCATCTGACCGCAAAACGTATTGATATCCAGTTTGAAAGGTTGGATGGCAACTTCACTCACTCCCACCTTTTCAAACTCTTTCTTTAGGAATTTACCAGCTTTGTTGGCACCGTCCTTAGCATAGCCACGCCCTTGATATTTGGCCGAGCTCAACTCCTTTACAACCTGTTTGAAAAGTTTTATGTCTTGCGCATCAACATATAAACAGGTTAGAGTCATAAGAATGATTATAACAGTCTTGTTCATGTCTTGCTATTATTCAATTCATACCCATTAGTAGGTTGCTTTATCATTTCCAATTCAAAATGGATTATTTAAACAGATACTGAGCAAATTCGTGTAACGATTTTCGCCAGACTTGCCACTCGTGGTCACCAGGATAGGAATTGAAAAGCACTTCTACACCTCCGTCACGCATTTTCTTCACGATATTGCGTGTATAGTCGATTCGTGGGTCCTGCTCACCACAACTCATAAAGAATACGTCAAACTGCTTATTAAATGCCTTGGTATCTGTCAATATGCCGGGCACCTCGGTCTCAAGATCAAAGTTTGATGCTCCTGATATACCTCCGAACATACCTGTTGAAAACACGCCCACATTGGCAAACACTTCTGGGTCGCGCAGTCCGATATAGAAAGACTGTCCACCACCCATCGACAATCCGCACATAGCGCGACTCTTACGGTCTTTTATGACACGATAGTTTTTCTCAACAAACGGAATGACATTCTCTAATAGTTCGCTGCGAAATGTCTGCATACCTTGCCAACTATATCCGCCTCCAAATCCACCATTGCGAGACCTAACATTGCTATTAGCACTAACAACAATCATCGGTTTGGCTTTACCTGCTGCAATAAGATTATCCATAATCTGAGCTGTGCGGCCCTGCTCCATCCAACCTCGATGATCCTCACCTCCACCGTGTTGGATATAGACTACAGGATATTCCTGTAGGTTCTCGTTGTAATCTGCTGGGGTATAGACCATCAGTGGGCGCCATGACTCATCAACCTTGGAATAGTAATAAACCGTTCTTACCTCACCATGAGGGACATTCTGCACCTCAAAATCGCTCATTCCGGTCTCCGCTATCTCTATTGCACTCGACCATCTACTGCATCCATAGAATGACTGACTTGCAGGATCAGCCGTTGACACACCATCGATAATGAGTGAATAATAATGAAATCCAGGCACCTGCGGTTTGGTTGTCACTGTCCAGATACCACCTTCCTGCTTGGTCATATCATACTTGTTACCGCCCAGATCTATCTGTATATTCTGTGCTTGTGAGGAATTCACACGGAACATCACACTGTTATCCTGTAGCACACGCGGATACCCATTGCGGTTGATATTAGTTACCGGGGAATACGAACCCTCTGGGAAATTTTCTCGGTGAACTCCCTGAGCTGCGATTTCACAGCAAAATGCAGCTGCAAGTATGACAGCAAACATAGATTTGATAGTTTTCATAAATATAATCCTTATTTGTGTTTTGTAATATAACTCAACTTTCGCAAGCTCCAGTTTCGTTTGGTTTTGAGTTTTTGAGGTCGCTACGCTTATAGGTTTTAAGGTGATATATGTATGGATAACGACATATTTGGGCAAATCTCACCTCATAACCTAAAGATTTCATAACCTAGAAGTTGAGGACTTACGAAACTTCAGTAACATAACCTTAAAACCTGACTTAAACTAAATATCGATTAATTGTCGAAATTTACGTTAAATATCTTAACAAATGGATTTGCAAGAGTGAATGGTGGCCAACCCTCTCGATTTTGCCCATTAGGATCACCATATTTGGCGAAATTTGTCCAAAAGTCCATTATTTCGTCAGCAAGAATATAGTCGGCATTCATCATTGGACGCCAACTGCGGTCCAAAGTGTGGAACATATACCACAACTCTGCAGAGTGGAATGCCCCATCGTGGGTACCAGGCAGTTTTCGTGCAAAAAGATACTGATAGGCAGGCCGATGATCGAGGGAGTCGCGTAGAAAACAAAACTCATCAATCTGTTTCCCCATCGGACGGATATCGTCCAGCGTGCAGCCTATCATATACTGAGCATCTGCCAAATGTTGCTTTCTGGCGGCGTCATCGAAAGATTCTGTTAGTAGGATTCCATCGATATGGGGCCTGAATAGTCCCATGCCATCTGACTTAAAAATACGGAGCAACTCTTCGGCTGAAGCATTACGCATCTCTTTCAGTGTATGGTATCCAAATTTGTCCATGAATCCTTTTCCAGTCTCCTCTGCTTGCTTTTGGCCTACATCTAAGCCTGTGGTTTGGCTGATGCCACCTCCGCTCTGTATCACGGCATTTCTAATCAACCCCTTGGATAATGGTGAGGAAACAAGGTTTTTGACACTTGCGGCCCCTGCACTCTGTCCCAAAACAGTGATGTTATTGGGGTCGCCACCAAACTTCGCGATATTGTTATATACCCATTTTAAGGCAGCCACTTGGTCGTAAGTACCATAGTTGCCAGATGTGCCATCAGATGTTTCTGCCGACAACTCAGGATGAGCAAGAAAGCCGAAAATGCCTAAGCGATAGTTGATAGTAACAAGTATCACACCTCGCTTAGCCCACGCATCACCATCCATGGTAATCTCATGGCCATATCCATTAAAGTAGGCACCCCCATGCACCCAAAATGCTACAGGCAAACGATTTTCTGAATGACCAACAGCTTTTGTGGGAGTCCAGATGTTCAAATAGAGGCAATCCTCACTTTGCACCGTCTGTTCCTTCCAATAAAACTCATTTCCATAGAATGTGCCAACTGCATTACCGGGTTGCCAACAAATATTACTAAACGTGTCGGCCTTTCTGATGCCTTCCCATTTAACGACTGGTTGTGGTCGTTTCCAACGAAGTTCGCCTACTGGAGGTGCCGCATATGGAACGCCCCTAAAGACAGTGACATCATCCGACGCAGAAGCGACTCCTTGGATTTTTCCACCTTCAATATTGACAATAGGTGCTTGCCCCCAGACAAAGGTGGCCATCATACTAACGGATAAAAAAGCCAATAGTTTTTTGATTGTCATTTTATTCATATCTTCTTTTATGATTATCAATATATTTTACCAAGAAGGTAATCAAAATTATCTGTAACTATCATTCTCATTGGTATTATGAGCTGAGATTTCACTATTTGCTTACAAAGGTAATAAAAAACTTGATGAAACCACTCAAATCGGCACATTTTTGTAAAAAACTTTTTTCTTTCATTGAAAGTGGAGGAATGAAAAGGCATACTGCCATTATGCAAACGAACTGTTCGTCACAAATTGAACTGATTATCCCAAATATTTGGTGAATTTTGCAACAACATGTAACTTTGCAATTGAAACACAAAAAACTATATAGAATACGACAATGAATATCAGATTAGAAACGGCAAAAGATTATAGTGAGGTTGAGAACCTCACACGAGAGTCATTCTGGAATGTTTACCGTCCAGGGTGCACAGAGCATTATGTACTTAACCAATATAGGACAAGCCCTGATTTTATTCCAGAGTTAGACTTTGTAATGGAAGAGGACAACAAAATTATCGGTCACGTGATGTTCTCTAAAGCAGAGTTGGTACTCGATGACGGGAGCCACAAACAGTCTTGGACTTTCGGCCCTATCAGCATCCACCCTAACTACAAGCGTAAGGGTTATGGACTGAAATTACTTCAGTTTGCACTAGAGAGAGCACGTGAGTTGGGTATCGGTTTCATCTGTATGGAAGGCAATATCGAGTTTTATAAGCACGCAGGTTTTGACCTCGCCAGCAAGTTTAAAATCCATTATCACAACGAGCCACGTGATGCCGATGTGCCATACTTCCTTGCCCAGGAACTAATTCCAGGATGGCTGAAATCGAATGGTATTGTCGAAGCTACCTATTGTCCTCCCAAAGGATACTTTGTAGCCGATGAACATCCTGAAGCGTTTGAGGCATATGAAGCAATGTTCCCGAAAAAAGAAAAGCTCCGTTTGCCCGGACAATTAGGATACGAAGAAAAGTTATAAAGATGTTAAGCATTTGGATTATCAATGACAATAGTATTAAACGCTTTGGGAAAGGTAGAGACATCAGAACAGATTAACCCTCGGATTCCTAATGGAGATATATTATCAACACCCTGTACATGAAGGTCCGCTGGAAGACAGGTTTTTATAGTGTTAGAAGCCCCTATATCAGGAAAACTTGAATTGAAAGAGAAAAAATGAAATAGTCCCCCAAAAATAAACGGAAAAATTGTTACCTTTGCACTTAGTTGCTACATTAATCTATAGTGACTGAAGTTTCGCAAGTCCTCAACTTCTAGGTTATGAGGTCTTTAGGTTATAAGGTTATGAGGTGAGATTTGTCCAAATATGTCGTTATCCATACATATATCACCTTAAAACCTATAAGCGTAGCGACCTCAAAACCTCAAAACCAAACGAAACTGGAGCTTGCGAAAGTTGGATAATAGATATGGAACAAGAATTATCAGATATCTTTAGAAAGACTGTCTTGGTACTGCCACACAAGAGTCGGTTAGCTGTTACAGTTCTCGTTGTGATGAACTGTTTAGTTCTGCCATTATCCGCGCAAAATATCTTCCAACGTATGGACAGTGTGTTGACCGAGAACTACCGCAAAGGTAACATTGATACTACCTACATCACGCGACCAAAGACAAAATGGACAATTAAGGCACGGTTTAACTTATCGGGGGCTAAGATTGAATCTGAAGGAATGGAGAATGACCATCATTTCAAGTCGGAAATGACTGCTGACTACAAATCAACACTTAGTGTGGGTATAAACTATTTAGGTTTTTCTCTCAACATGGCTCTAAATCCTGCCAAACTGATGGGAAAGTACCGCGACTATGAGCTGAACATTAACTCCTACGGCAATCGTTTCGGCTGGGACTTCATCTACCAAGACGCCCACAACTTCACAGGGTGGCACGACCATGAGGGCATGGAGCGTATTGAATTGCCTGCCGACATACTTACAGTAAAGACACTTAACCTAAATGCCTACTATGCCTTCAACAGCCGCCGCTTCTCCTATCCTGCCGCATTCTCGCAGAGCTACATACAGCAACATTCTGCCGGCAGTTTTCTGCTGGCAGCGTCAGGAATGGGGCAGCACGCCAAGCTCGATTGGGAACAGAAGATGGAGCTGAAGATGACAAATTTTGGTTTCGGTGCCGGCTACGGTTATAATTATGTGCCCTCTCAGGGATGGCTGCTGCACATCTCTGCCCTACCCACATTCATAGTCTATAGCCATACATCGATGAACTTTGGTGACACCCGCGTACCACTACATTACCACTTTCCCGAGGTAATTATTACGGGACGTGGTGCCATAGTTCGTCAGACAGGTAACATTTTTTATGGGCTTTCAATGGTATATAACTTCACAAATAACGGCAACGTGGAGAGCCTTTCCATGCATAACCAAAAATGGCGAATACGTGCCTTCTTCGGCTTGCGTCTATAATGAACCACTTGAAAAATGGTTAACAAAAAGTGAAAGCGTATGAAGTGGACAGTATTGGCAGACAATCGTACAAAAGACCCCGCATTAGAAACAGAGCATGGGTTGTCAATCTTTTTGGAGACAGGTAAATATCACATATTGCTTGATACGGGAGCCAGCGAAATGCTTATCCGAAATGCAAGACGTCTGGAGGTTGACCTCAGTACTGTTGACTATGTCTTTATTTCCCACGGGCACTGCGACCATGCTGGAGGCTTACGATATTTTATGGAAATGAACAATACTGCGAAGATTATCGTTTCACCATATGCTCTCAATAATAAATTCTACTCAAATCGTAAGTGCCTACATAGCATCACAACGGTATGGCCAGAGATACCAAAAGATAGGTTGCTTACAGTCAATGATAATTGCAGCATTGACAATGACTCGCATATTATTGCTCATATTCCCCAAAAACGCCCAATGCCAATGGGGAATCAACATCTTTTTGTATTGAACGCTGACGGGAAACATATCCGTGACGATTTCCAGCATGAACTGGCACTCTACACTGACGGCCTGCTATTTACCGGTTGTGCCCATAGCGGTTTGGAGAACATTCTTGCTGCATGTCCCTGGCCAGTGCGTTCTGTTGTTGGAGGTTTTCATTTGCTCGACAATTACGAGACGGAGGAAGAATTGGTTGCTTTGTCTGAAAGGCTTAAGGTCCATTATCCTGAGACATTGTTTTATACCAGCCACTGCACTGGCGACCATGTGTTTGAAGTAATGAAGAGTGTAATGGATAAGCAGCTTGTGTCATTCAATTGTGGAACAGAGATATAGATATGATAATGAAAAAGATAATAAACCCTTGGCGTAACCACGAAGGTTACAACTGCTTTGGTTGCTGTCCAGATAATCCAATAGGACTTCACATGGAGTTCTATGAGGATGGCGACTACATCGTAAGCACATGGCATCCAGGAAGAAACTATCAAGGCTGGGTGGACACCATGCATGGCGGTATTCTGAGTACATTGATTGATGAAGTTTGCGGTTGGGTGGTCACACGCAAGTTGCAAACCAGCGGATATACCGTTCAGCTGAATGTAAAGTTCCGTAAAGCCGTTCCTACTACTGAGCCAAAACTTACAATCCGGGCTAAAGTGACCAGACAAGTGCGGAATTTAGCATATATCAATGCAGAGATTACCAACAGCAAAAGAGAACTTTGTAATGAAGGTGAAGTGGTCTATTTCCTTATGAATGAGGAGAAAGCAAAAGAAATGGGATTCTTACATTGTGATGTAGAAGATGAACAGTAAGAAGGATCCGATGGGCAGAGCCATCGCCGACTATCACAAGAACCAGAAGGCAGAAAGGCTCAGCGTGTTCTCCCCGATGTTTGAGGAGGACGAAATTCCCTTGTCAACATTGTTCCGTGATTATGAAAATATGCCAAAGATTGAACGTAAGGCTCTTGATATGGCCAAAGGCAGGACACTCGATGTAGGTGCTGGCTCTGGTTGTCATTCACTTGTCCTTCAGCAGCGAGGTGTTGATGTAACTGCTATTGACATTTCCCCCTTATCGGTTGAAACCATGAGGAAACGTGGGGTCAAAAATGTCGTAGAGCAGGATTTCTTCTGCCTGAATGGGCAGTACGACACAATCCTTATGCTAATGAACGGCATTGGTATCGTCGGAAAATTACACCGTCTGCCTATGTTCTTCCGTCAACTCGATAAAATACTGACTCCAGAAGGTCAACTGCTATGTGATTCTTCAGATATTAGCTATGTTTTTGAAGATGATGACGGTGTGATTGACATACCAGACGAACTGACCTATTATGGTGAACAAAGCTTCCAGATGCAGTATAAGGAAACCATCGGCGAACCCTTTGACTGGCTCTACATCGACGCTGACACTCTGATACAAGAAGCTGCAAAGTATAGATATGCCGTTGATGTCGTGGCTGAAGGTGAGCATTTTGACTTTTTGGCAAGAATCACAAAAATAAGTAGGTATCATTCTTGAAGGAACTTCTGAATTTTCACAAAAAACAAATATCATATGAAAAATTTTGTCACAACAATTCTATTCATCGTTATGCTTTTATGCTCATGCCACTCCAATGCCCCGAAAAACATAATTACGGCAGAAATGGCATATGAAGGTGTAAACAACTATTGCCATAGAGTATATGACTGGAGTGCAGCAGAAGCTGATTCGGCCACGATGTATGTAACGATGGGAGAAGAAACAGAAACTGTTTATCAAGTAATATTCCGCAGTTATACGGGGGCATTGGTATATTTCGATGTCGATAAAAAAAGTGGTTCTACTAAAATGGTAGAGTATGTCCCAACTCTTGATATCAAGAATGAAGCAGGAACCATTGATTTATTCGATTACTTAAAGAGTGAAAAAGCGACTAACTGATAAATTTTGATGAAGTATTGCAATGGCAAGAAAGAAATGAATCTGACATATATCTTCCATAGCGGTTTCGTGCTTGAGACAGAGCAATCCATTCTATTATTCGATTATTGGATGGATCCAGTCAATGTCATGGAATCAGTTCTTCTGAGCCAGAAGCCTCTTTATGTATTTTCCAGCCACTTCCATGAAGACCATTTCACAAGGGAAATCTTTAAGTGGAATAAGGGGAAAAAGAACGTAACCTATATTCTGAGTAAAGATATTTTCAGACACAGGAGAGCTACAAAGGAAGAAGCCAACGCTTGGTTAGCTAAAGGTGCATCATGGGCAGATGAGAGAATCTCTGTCAAAGCATTGGGCAGCACGGATAGTGGAGTATCATGGATTGTCGAGACTGAGGGCAAGCGTATCTTCCATGCAGGTGACTTAAACAATTGGTATGCAAGATTCCTGCCTGAAGCCGTTCCAGGACAGACTATCTATAGTGAAGAGTTCGAGGAAGAGATAGACCCAATAGCCCACGAAAAACAATACTTAGGCGAACTGAAGGACATCCGAAAGGTAGCGGATAGCTTCGACATAGTAATGTTCCCCATAGACGGCCGTATAGGTAATGGTTATACACTTGGTGGCCGTCAATTTATCGAGCGTTTCAAGGTGGGACTGTTCGTTCCCATGCATTTCGTTGCAAGCGGCTTTGAATCTGCATGGCGCATGAAAGAGTTTACTGACAAAAAGAACATTCCCTTTTGGGAGATTACCAGAGAGGGAGAAACAATAGACATTCTATGAATATAGAAGACTATACTCACAAGAAACTCATATGAAATAGTTAAAGCAAAATACAAGAAGATACAATGAAAATTGAGCAGATAACTGCAGCCAACCGATGGAGCAGTGAGAACAATCAAGCTTGCTTGAATTGTCGAGTCGTAACAAAGGAAGACAGCATCAATGCGAATGGGCAGATAAGGCAGCTCTATGAAACAGCTTTCCCTGAGGATGAACAAATTCCTTGGGAAGATTTATTAAGACTTATAGGTGAAATGCCACTTGACTTCACAACTTATTATGACGATGACACTTTCATCGGTTTTACCATCGTATATCCCCGAGAGTCCCTTAATTGGTACTGGTACTTTGCCGTGCGTGAGGAATTCCGTGGCAAAGGCTATGGTCAACAGATACTTACACTGCTAAATGAACGTTACAAAGGCCAGACCTGTGTATTGGACATGGAAAGTCCGACGCAAGACTGTGAGAACATCGTCCAGCGCAAACGCCGTCATGCATTCTATCTACGCAATGGTTTTAGGGACACGAACATCTACCGTTGCTACAACGATGTCACCATGACCATCATGATGACGGGACCTGGCACATTCACCATGCAAGATTGGGATGAGATTGTCAACGAACTGAAACGATTCTAGTGGCCAGATGATATCAAGGAGGGATAAGCCTTCTATCAAAATGCATTATTCTTATCAAAAAGTTTGGCAGTTTTCTGAAATAACTGTAATTTTACAAATTCAAAAGCACAAAACAAGTATTAAATCGAAAAAACTATTATGGAAGTTATACAGAGTTTCACTATCGACCACACCCACCTAAAACCAGGCATCTATGTTTCACGTGAAGACAGGGGGTTCACCACTTTCGATCTTCGCATCACCGAGCCCAACCAAGAGCCTGCCATGGCACCAGCTGCCATGCACAGCCTTGAGCACCTAATGGCCACATGGTTCCGCAATTCCGAGGCGAAGGACGACGTGGTGTATGTTGGTCCCATGGGTTGCCTCACGGGCATGTATATCATTATGACGGGAACATACACCGTGGAAGATATGCGGCAACTGACCATCAAATGCCTGCAGTGGATTCTTACGCAGACCGAGGTGCCCGCCACACGTCCAGAGGCTTGCGGTAATTACCTGCTTCACGACCTTCCTATGTGCAAATGGGAGAGCGCTCGCTATCTTGAACGTCTGCAGCACGATTTCCACTACGAATACACTAAGCTACAGATTACCCTCGACAATGGAAAGGTGTTTGCCGACGCTTAATAAAATATAAATGAGGATGAAGAGAATACTATTGTTAGCATTGGGGGTAATAGTAATAGCTGCCAAAGCACAAAATGAGTATGCAATCACTATTGAGAGCAAGAAGCCCTCTGGAATCATTGATGAGATGCTCTACGGACAGCTCTTCGAACACATCTATTTCAGTGCTAATAATGGTGTCTGGCAGGAACTCATCCAAGAACGTTCGTTCGAACCGGAGCAGTTTCCTGGCATCCATCCACGTGACGGTTACTTTGACGGATGGTTCATGGACGATGACATGGTACTGCATTCACCTACACGATACGAGCAGCCACTCAAGATTGATAGCATAAACACCTGTGACTTCGACCTGACTATGGACGTCAAATGGCGTTCATACAAATTAGCACGACGCGCATGGAGTGGCGGCTTGATGGACATACGTTTTGCTTTTCGCAACAAAACTGATGGAACACCTTATTATGTACGCATACACGACCCGTACTATGAGAGCCGCACTTTCACCCCAGCACAAATACAATCGCAAATTGAAGCGGCTAACGAGGCTGCTGCACGCGCTGCGCTTCAACAACAGAGTGCCACAGCCGATTTTTCAATCTGCACTATGGAAGTTCGTGAATCCGCAGGATTTGGTGGGCGCACCAGACGTGTAAATACGCTTATACCATTGGCATCTGCTCCCGCGACAAAAGAACAAGTGAACGAGGAGCAACAGTGGCACAAACTGCGTGTGGAAAGCCGCGGCAACCAGGCAACGGTGTTCTGGGACGGTAAGGAAGTCCTGAAATATGATGGACTTGAGAAGGCTGACCTTAATTTTGTGACATTTTGGGTCAACTATACCGAGGCTACTTACCGTGACATCAAACTAAAAGCAGCCGACGGCACAATACTGTTTGAGGGTACTCCGGGAGATGTTCAGATTCCTTCTGTGGCACAACAGTGGACAGCTTTCGGCGATGGCGGCAAATACCGTCTTATTAAGGACGATGCTGTCAACATGCGCTATTCACAAGAAATCACTGCAGGGAAGAAATCTGAGGCTGGTATTTATCAGGGTCCGCAAAACATCATACGCGGTGAAAAATATTTAGGTTCCATTTATGCTAAAGGCAAGGGCGAACTGATTGTAGGATTGCGTGATTCTAAAGGTCAGTTTGTGGCACGTAAATCACTTGGCAAAGTGGGAAAAGATTGGGAAAAATATGAATTCACTCTTGAACCCCACGTGAGTGATTCCGGTGATTTTGCAATAGTCGTGAAAGATGGAACAGTGCAGATAGATATGGCTACCATGACCACTCAAACAGGACTTGACTTAGGCGGATTCCGTCCTGATATACTGAAGTCTGTTAAAGAACTACACCCCACATGCCTACGTTGGCCTGGTGGCGGATATGTTGCTCAGTATGACTGGAAATGGGGCATAGGTCCACAAGAGACCCGAGAACGCTGGGCACATTGGATGTGGATGGACTATGACCAGAACTGTTTTGGCACAGATGAGTTCATACGTTTCTGCCGTGAGGTGGGCTCAGAACCGATTATCGTTGTGAGTGTCAAGTTTGAACGACCCGCAGACGAGTATGACAACATACTTCAGGATGCTCTGCACTGGTTGCGCTACTGCAATGCACCCGCCACAGATGAATGGGGTGCAAAACGTGCCGCAAACGGTCATCCAGAACCATATAACGTAAAATATTGGGAAATAGATAATGAGATGTGGGAGATGGGCATCGACCGATATGAAAAGTGCGTTCGAGACTTCAGTACCGAGATGCGCAAAATAGATCCTTCAATCAAAATCATCGCCTGCGGCGGATTCCGGGAAGACGAACAATTTATTAAACGTAGTGGCAGTTATTTTGACTACCTGAGTCTGCACCACTATGAGCAACAGGGCGGTTACGCTACAGGACCGACGCGATTAGGACAACAATATGACCGCTATGCCAAAATGATTGCCGATGGTCCAAACCCGAACATCAAGTTGTTTATTTCAGAGTGGAACCTGAATAGTATAGACTGGCGTACAGGTCTATTTGCCGGTGGATTCCTCAATATGTGTGAATCCCGTGATGTGGTTGCCATGGGCGCTGCGGCTCTTTTTATCCGCCGCACAGATGCTCCTGACTGGAACAATGCATTCATCAATTTCGATTATAAAGATTTGTTCAAGGCTCCCAACTGCCAGGTTACAGAGTTATGGTATGACCATTTCTCAAAATATCGTCTGACATTCAGCGGTGAAACAGGCAATATTAGTGTGAGCACTACATTGTCAGAAAATGGCTCCGACGTGATTGTGAAATTAGTGAACCCAACAGAAGAACCTGCCCCCCTGCGCATCAAGGGAGACTGGATAGGTGTATCGAGTGCAGAATTCGATTATTACGCTCCAGGCTCACTAACAACAGCCAACAGCATGGAGAATAAAAATGCAATCGAGCTCAAGCAAACTATTGCCAAAACCGAAGGTAATGATGTTCTGCTCAATGTGCCAGCTCTTTCCGCAGGCGTGCTGACTATTACAAAAATGCAAACTATCGAATCTGCACCGTAGGTATAGTTGGCCGTCTATCAGCATTGGGCGAGATGTTAGAATCATGTAACATAACCTTCAGCACATTCGCAACATACTAAAATAATAGGGAAATGCTAATAAAGTTGAGTGAATTCCTCCAATCAATTCATTTCATAGAAAAAAGAGAGCTAAGTAGCTCTCTTTTAAATGTTTGCGGAAGGTGAAGGATTCTTTGCGGAGAGAGAGGGATTCGAACCCCCGGTACCCTGCGGTACGACGGTTTTCAAGACCGTTGCAATCGACCACTCTGCCATCTCTCCTTTTGAAGTAAGATATACTTTTTTCGAAAGCGAGTGCAAAGGTAAAGAGTTTTTTTTGATTGTGCAAATTTTTTAAGGTTTTATTTTTTGGAATTGCGTGTGCAAATCATAATAATGGAATTATCCAATAATCAATTAACAACATTTAATATGAAAGTAATGGTATTATGTAAACAATTGTATATATTTGCAGAAGGAATGAAAGACGGTTCAAACCCAGCATATTCCATCAATATATCAACCTTTAATACTATTAATTATGATTATGAAAAAACTTTCCATTATTTTTTTGATGCTTGCTATGGTTGCAACAATTAATGCCACAAAAATATATCGTGGCAACAGCACATATGTGGGAAATGTGGTCTATACATGGGATGGGAAGCACCTCTATCAAGGCAACAGCACGTACATGGGTAATATTCTGTACACATGGGATGGGAAACATCTCTATCAAGGCAACAGCACATACATGGGAAATATTATCTATACCTGGGATGGCAAGTGTATATATCAAGGCAATTCCACATACATGGGCAACATACTCTACACGTGGAACGGCAAAAACTTGTTTCAGGGCAATACCACTTACATAGGCAACATACTCTGCACATGGGATGGCAAGCATGTGTATAATGGTAACACAACTTATATTGGTAACATCACATATACTGTTGATGGGCCAATCCCTCCAGTCATTATATCACTGCTTTTGTAGGAGTGGGCGTTCGGAAAAACACCTCCATGATTATTTCATTCCTGACCGGCTACTGAAATTGATGCGGACGCCCTTGTCGTCAACCATCATATCATTGCCTCCGTTGTTACCGTTGCTGACAGTTGGTTTGCGTTCACCGTCCAGTATCTCGCGGCACATGTCCTTAATATCGGAAACACGTTGGAGAGTCTCCAGATTGTCACCACTATAATGACCAGGAAAAAGAAAATGGATACCATTCTTCTTCATATAGTACTCAACCCTCTCAGCAGTGTACATAACGGTTGAAAGATTGGTAAACACAAGCAGGTTGGTTGAGCCGAAAGCATCGCCACTGAATCCATAGTGTTTTGCCTTATCGAAGAAAGTTGTGCTTCCAGCAGTATGACCGGGAGTAAAGATGACCTCAATCTCACGACCGCCAAGGTCTATCACTTCGCCATCGTGAAGATACTTAATCTGGCCATTATAATTACGCATATTATACGGAACGATAGGCATGTCGCCAGCATTTAGATAGACCTCAGGGAAAGGCCCTACTCCACCCACATGGTCACCATGGGCATGGGTTGCCATCATTGTGACAGGCTTGGATGTAATCTTTGACACAATCTTGTCCAACTCTGGTATGTATGTACCTGCATCTATCAGAAGTGCACGGTCATTACCCTCAACAATGTAGAGAGACTCATTATAGACTCTATGTCCGTTCCCTATCCATGTATGCTCGTCAAGCTGACGGAACACCACTTCATCATCCTGATAAACGACTTTGCCGCGAAGGTCACGACTATTAATATCTGTTCCCTGAGCCTCAACCATATACGGTATCATGCCGAGTAACATTACTACAAAAAAGAAGTAAGCTTTCATATTTATAAAGGTTTTGTTATCATCTTTCGCAATTATACGCGCAAAAATAGTAATAAAAAATGAAAATGAAGAAGAAAAGCACCATAAGCATCACAAATTCTTCTTTTTTACCCATAATTTGGACTCTAAACCTCGCAACTCATAACGTGACAGTTTAGGAAAATATAAGGAAACAATAAATTGAACTAATTATTCACTACAACAAATATAGACACTATGACCATACAAAAATTCATCCAGGACTATAGAGAAGCATTTGGAGAAGCCGCTCCATTACCGATTGCCTTCGGGTATAGCCATACACCAGCCGAAGAACCGAGGAAGATTCCTCGTTGTATGATTGGTGCTATCAGTAAGGTTCGTGATGGTGATTCATTAACACTGACCACAGACAATGTACTCTGTGGCGGAGGTGGTTTATATACGGCTTTCAGTGACATGCCTGAGCGTGTGCCTAACTTTGTGTCACAGGTGGAACATTATAAGCAGACGCCGGATATGGTCGTGAAGTATGTTGAGAACCTCGACATCAAGAAAACTGAAAAGCCGTACCTCAACTTTATCCGTATAGATCATCTTGAGAACTTTGACGAAATAGAAGGCATACTATTCTGGGCTACTCCCGATATCCTGTCTGGTTTAACCACTTGGGCATTCTATGACAGCAATGCTTCGGATGCGGTCTGTACCCCGTTCGGCTCGGGCTGTTCAAGTATCGTAAGTCTGGCAGTGAAGGAAAACAGAGATGGCGGTAAAAGATGCTTCATAGGTATGCTTGATCCATCAGCCAGACCACTTATTCCCAAAAACGAACTGTCGTTTGTCATTCCTAAGAGCAGATTTGTTGAAATGCTTGACACAATGAGAGACTCTGCCCTGTTCCAAAAGGCTTTCTCTATTGTTAGAAAACGAATCAATGGTGAGATTCAAAAAAATTAGAATTATGGAAAAGTGAAAAATCTTTGGAGATTTCATTTTTTTTCTATTACTTTGTCTCGAAAAATAATTTATCACTCTAATTATCTATAGCATTATGAAGAAAACAATTTTGACACTTCTTGCAGCTATGACACTGCTGCTGTCGAGCTGCTTCTCAACAGGACTCGGAACTACATCTAACACCAATCCAACTGGCAGTATCCTGAGTACTGTACTTGGCAGTGTATTAAGTAATGTATTGTTCGGTGGAATGACATTTGACCAGTCGAGCCTTCTTGGTAGTTGGAACTACAGTGCTCCAAGTGCTGCCTTTACTACCGAACAGGCTCTGACAAAGGCCGGAGGTGCTGCTACAATTGCCAACATTGCATCGTCGTTGGCAAATAACTACAGCAACATTGGTATTAATCGCAACAACACTTCTTTCTCATTCCTTGATGGTAACAAATTTTCGGCTAAGGTAAATGGTATCCCATTCAGTGGAACCTATACTTATAACCCTCAGAACGGTGAAATCTCCCTCAAGACAGCGACTGAAACCATTAAGGGCAACGTAACAAAGACCGAAAAAGGTATGGGACTGATGTTTGACTCCGTGCAGATGGCCAACATCCTTCAGAAAGAAGGTAAGGTCAACAACACTGCTGCCGTTCAGGCTGTCAGCAAGCTCGCTAAGAGTGCTGATGGTGCCCGTGTAGGCTTTGAACTTACAAAATAAGAGAACTTTAACTTATACGAACACAAACTAAACCCTATGGTTTGCGAATGAGTTAGTTCAATAGAGAGTGTGTCATAATGACAAAACCTGAAATTCCAATTTACAGATTATAAGGAAGGAGGCCGCCATAATGACTGCAAATTGTAAATGTTGGTGGTGAAAATCTTCTTTTTGACACACCCTCCATTTTCTTATTTGAATAGTTGAGTTCACTTTAAAAAGTCACTTTTCTTGCTATTCCCAGATAATCATAGACTTGTCAAGTGTTATCCTTTTAGGCTCACCACGTTTTCCTGTAACATAATAGTTTTGAGCAAGCCTGTCATCGAAATTCTGAACAAATGCCTCACGGATACGGGCGCATTTCTCATTAATGCTATTGTTACATGGATCTGTTACATCCCGGATGCTCTGCTCTAGCAATAAACGCCCCCAGCGATCGGGGAAGGAATCCTTGACGAAACCGAATACATTATCATTACCACGAGGATGCTGCAACGAAGGAACGTTCATTAGGTCACCGCTCAACAGAATGCCGCCATGCTGTTTCAACCACTGGCGCGAATACTCAAAGACAAAATGGTCCTTGCCGCGAACGTGTTCGTAGCCTAAAGTTCCAACCTCCTGTGGAGCAGAAAGGAAGTCAAAATCTGCGTAAACTATAATCTTTTTCATCGTCTTTCATCCGATAGACTATAGGCGGCGCCTCGGCATAAGAGTAAACTCTTCTGCTCTCGGCTTGCACTATAGTTCATTTCCTCAACAATTCTGCATCCTGAAGCTGTCTGCCAAGAGCATCGTCAGCAGCAAGCAAGGTGATGTCGTTTTCCAGATTAAGTGCAAAGAGTACACGCGCATAGATACCCATAGAAACCGTTGGGTCACCATGTTCAACCTTTGAGACAGTCAGTCGTGTCACCGTAGCTCTGTCTGCAATATCCTGCATAGACAGATGCCTGCGCTTGCGGGCCAACATGATTTGCTCGCCCATAATCTTCAGGTTCTGGCTCAATGCCCTTGGCATCGTTTTACCAAACGTGTTCTTTCCCATAATTGTATATTATTGGGTGCAAAGATAAATAAAAATGTTTAATATAACAAACATTTTATCAAATAATCTGTTTAGGCTACTCTTTTGGGGGCATTTTTCTATAGATACCTGCAATTTTGTCGATTAACAATCGATGAGTATATCTTCATAGGACCTCTTTATGAAATTATATGGCTGTAAATTTTACGACTATAAAATTTGCCTCATAAAAGACACATCAATTGTGTTATGGCATAATGATGGTATTGATAATTTGAAGCGAGGATTTGTTAAAAGACAAATATTTTTGCCTCTGTGCTCATATTTTTAGCAAAACATAATTATTTCTGATAAGAAAACGCTATCTTTGTTCCCAGTATTATGTAATAATGAATAACATGGAAGGTAAAGATTTAAATCGACTGAAAGTAGTGCTTGCGGAGAAGAAACGCACCAACAAGTGGTTAGCTGAGCAGATTGGCGTTGATCAAGCCACTGTGTCTAAATGGTGTACCAACAGTGCACAACCCAACTTAGAGAATCTAATGGAGATAGCAAAATGTCTTGGAGTTAACGTCAATGAACTTCTGCGAATGTAGCAATGGTGCGCATTAGCGTAGCATAGGCTGAGCGTAGATAACCTGTGATGGCATGTGCACTGCTGAAGGCCCTACCGCCCAAGAAAGAGCAACAAAAAGTCTTCGAAGATAGTAGCAAAAGGAATAAAAGTAAAATAATGATATTCAAATTAGAAACCCCAGAACACCAAAGAACAGCCATACGAAGTGTGGTGGAGGTCTTTCGTGGGATGGAAAGAAACACATACGACAATGCAACGGATGAGGACATTCGGGCAAACTACTGCTCGTTGTCTTTGGAAGCATTGATGGCAAACATAAACAAAATTACGTTTGAAAATGGAATAGATCCCTTGCAATCTTATCTTCAAAAAACCAGAAACGCATGTATAGAAATGGAAACTGGTACGGGCAAGACCTTGACCTATTTCCAAACAGCATACGAGTTGTATAAAGAATATGGACTAACCAAGTTCATCGTTCTTGTGCCGTCAATCCCTATCCGTCAGGGTGCCATAGATACGTTTGAGAATTTCAAAGCGCAGTTGGAGGACAAATACGGCTTTACTCCCAATGCCTTTGTGTATGACAGCTCGAAATTGAGCAACCTTCGTGATTTCATCACCGCTGAAACACCTCAAATTATGATTATGACGATGGCCTCTTTCAACTCAGAAGACAAGATTCTGAATCAAGAGGTGCGTGAAGACTTATTCAATAACAAGCCTTTCATCGAGGCTATTGCCCGTACACACCCCATCGTATTCATGGACGAGCCGCAGGAAGGAATGGACACAGATAATTCACAGCTTTGGCTTTCAAAACTTTCTCCATTGTTCAAGTTCCGCTATTCCGCCACACATGCCGTAAAGGTGAATATGCTCTATCAACTTACTCCAAGTGAAAGTTATCGTTTAGGATTAGTGAAAAAGATAGAAGTTCTCACTGTTACTGAGAAAAACGATGAGGCAACACTGAAAATTGAAATCAGCGAGGTGAAGGAAACCAAGACAGAGCCAAAGGTAAAATTGAAGTTTTGGAAATACAACAAGAACAAAGAAAACTTTGTCTTCAAAGATTCCAACCTTTTGAAAAAAGGCGATAATCTTGCCGAGAAATCAGGAAATGCCACCTATTCTGACTTTATTATCAGCCGCATTTACAAAAAGTTGAGTACACGTAAATGGGTGGTAGAGTTCACTAACGGCACCAGCATCGAAGAGGGGGCATCGTCGACAAACAAGGAACAAGTGTGGGCCTTACAGTTGGAATGGCTCATACGCCGTCATTTCGAGAACCAGCTGCGCTTGAAGCCCAAAGGTATTAAGAATCTTTCTCTCATCTTTATCGACAAGGTGGCTAACTATATGAGCCCAGAGAACCCTGTAATAAAGGAAATCTTTGAACAGCAGTACAAAACTGTATATGCTGAGTTTCATAATGGACAGGCTCCATCGGAAGAACAAGTGTCTGCCATTCAGGGATTCTATTTCGCAAAGACCTCTACAGGTGAATTCACCGATAATGAAAAGACCAATAAAAGCAATAAGGAAATCTACGACGAAATCCTGCATAACAAACAAAAGCTCCTATCATTTGGCAGCACAATAGAATTCGTATTCTCTCATTCTGCGCTTGGTGTAGGATGGGACAATCCTAATGTGTTTGGTATTGCCACACTCAATGAAAGTTATTCAGAGAACAAAAAACGCCAGGAAATAGGCCGAGGTCTTCGCATCTGTGTGAACCAGCAAGGCGAACGTGTATATGATGCAGAGGGTACGCCCGACGATGAAATCATCAATCAGCTCACAGTGGTTCCCAATGAAACTTACGAGACGTTTGCCCGAAGCTATCAGAACGAAAACGAGAAGGCATTTGGTAAGTCTGGTGCAGGTGCCAAACTCAAGCACACACATAAAGGCAAACACCAAAATCGCATAACGTTCAAACTAAATAAAGACGAGGGCATTCAGAGTGTATTCCGCAGGTTTTGGGATACAATTGCTAAGAAAACCACCTATCGCGTGAGCTTCGACGAGGATGCTATCATACGTCGTAGTATAGAGGAATTGAACACTATTTCTATAGCTGATTATTATGCCGATGTTTCAAGTTATCGGGTTACGGACATCCAGGATTTCTCACACGAGTATATGGGTTCCGATGACCCGCGTCACCTAAAAGGGTGTTTCTCTCCACAAGATTTAGTTGAGGACCTTAGCGAAAAAACAGGTTTGTGCTATAATTCGGTATTGCGAATTATTCAAGGGATTGTGACCAAGAAAGAATATCTGAAGAACCCTCCTGTATTTCTGGAAAAGGCGGCGTTCAAAATCAAGCAGGTGCAGCTTGAAGAACTGGTCAGATGTGTAGAATATGCCCCAACAGAAGAACACTATCCCTTCGATTTTGCCGACTTTACAAAAGATGCCTGCAACAATTTCGTTTCAACGCCAAATCATGGTGTATGGGATAAGACGCTTTATGACAGTGGACTCGAACGTGAATTTGCAGTTGATGCTGATAACATTGACAAGAACCCCAATGTGCTTTGTTTCTTGAAGTTCCCTTCATGGTACAAGATTCCAACACCAATTGGTAATTACGAACCAGACTTTGGAGTCGTGTTGAAGCGTGTATCGTTACGGAATAATCAAGACCAACAGGAATACTATTTCGTTGTTGAGATTAAAGGAACCAATGATATTAACGACAAAAAAGCCCTTACTCCTCACGAAATAGCCCGCATCAATTGTGCTGTCAAGCATTTCCGCTCTCTTGGCATCGAGGCTGTTTATAAAGCCCCAATTCGTGAATTCTCAACATTTAAAGCGCAAGCAGAACAAACAATAAATACCAAAGCAAATGGAAACATATAAAGACCACATAACGCTAACTCCCGATATGAACGAGGAACGTCTGAACACCCTCCGCGAACTATTCCCTGACTGGTTCACACAGGAAGGATATCTTGATATCAACGAAATCAAGAAAGCAGTCAATCCCGACAGTGTTGAAGAGACTGAACGATACGAGTTCCGTTGGTTTGGCAAATCAGCTGCCAAGCGTAATGCCTTTACGCCTACACGCGCTACACTGCATTACGATGCAGAGCGTAGTGTTAATGCTGATACGACAGATAATATCATCATTGAAGGCGAGAACCTTGAAGTCCTGAAGATTCTGTCTTCAAATTATAGAGGAAAGGTAAAGTGCATTTATATTGATCCGCCATACAATGCAGATGCTCTGACAGCTTATAATGACAATTTTGCCCAAGACAAAAAAAAGTATTGGGAAGAGAGCGGAATAACAGAAAATGGTGTGGTTGTAGATACAGAAACTGTGCCAGAAGGACGTATACATAGCGTTTGGATGAGCGATATATATGCACGTTTGCTCCAAGCCCGTTCTTTGCTAACATCAGATGGTATTATTTTTATTTCCATCAATGATAAAGAAGTCATGCATTTGAAGAAAATCTGTGATGAGGTATTCTTTCCGAGCAACTTTATTGCCCAATTTGTTTGGGGAACGGATGGTAATTTCGATAATCAAGCAAAGATAAAGACTTGTCACGAGTATATTTTGCTCTATGCCAAAAACGCAGCAGAGTTTGATTTTCCACATCTAGTTGATCCCAATATTACGGACAAGAGTAAGCTCAATAATGCACAGATTAGAAATACAATCGTTAAGAATGGGCCTAAGAATCCTGTCCAAAAGGTTATATTGAAAGCAGGTTTCCCATGTGAATTTGAGAGTGGTGTAATTCCTGCAAGACAGAATCAATGGCCACATTTTAACGAAGACATTGTTGTTGAAAATTATAAGGTTGTAAATGATGTTGAGATAGAAAGTGGTTGGGCAGCACGTGGACAATTTGATGCATTTATGAGTGAAGAGAACAATTGGAGACCTGTAAAAGACACTAAGGGACAAGACACCACATTTGTTCTTTTAGATTCTGGAACAATAGAATGTGTCAAGGATAGAGGGTTTAAAAGCCATGTTATCTCTCTTCTTCAGAATTTTGGTGGCACACAAAGTGCTACTAGCGAATTAAGTGCTTTGGGTATATATGGATTTGATTATCCAAAACCGACCAAACTGATAGAGTATCTAATTCGGATGAACAATTGTGATGATTGTATAATTCTTGATTTTTTTGCAGGGTCAGGAACAACTGGACACGCCGTGGTCAACTGCAATCTACAAGATGGCGGAGGAAAACGAAAGTTCATCCTTGTTCAGTTCCCTGAAGCAATCTCTGCAAAACATGCTGCAGCCAAACATGGGTATAAAAAGATAAGTGATCAAACTATCGCTCGTAACAAGGCAGTATATGATAAGATAAAAACTTCCTATGAAGGGAAACTTATCACTCCTGAAGACCAACAACAGTTAGACCAACTCGGGTTCAAAGTATTTACGCTGAGTAAGTCCAGCTTCCCTCGTGTGGATTTTGCTCCCGATCCTGATATGAGCGAAGAAGAGAACCTTTCATTGTTCCAAGAGTATGTCGTTCAGAAGGAACGGCAACTTACCCTCGCCTTCAATGAAGACGAACTGATAACGGAGATTCTGATTAAGCTGGGCTTTATGCTTACCTATAAGTTGGAAGCACAGTCGCAGTTCACTCAGAACAAGGTCTACAAAGCTACTGACGGAGTGAAAACGGCGTTCATTACCGTCGATTCTCAGCTCTATGATGAAACTGTAGATTACTTCATGCAGCATACAGATATCAAGTTCATCTGCATTGAGCGTGCCCTCGATACCACCAAGAAGTTCAATCTCAAAAACAAGATGCAAGACAAGTTCTTTGCGTTTTAAAGAAAACAAAATATCTGCAATATATAAGCCACAAAAGATAAGTATTCTAAATATTCTAAATAGAATTAAGATGGAAAAACTCATAGACATCATTAAAAGTAATAAAACAACTACCGATGATATAAACTCTTGGTTTATAACAAAGACTCAGGAGATTATAAAGCTATCAACAAATCATCTCAAATATGTAACAAGAGTTATGCCGGAATTTGATTTGCATGATTCTTCTCATAGTGAAGCAGTGTTAGATGTTATTGAGAATTTATTGGATGGCTCTGCAAAAAAAATGTCATCTTGTGAATTGTTTTTCATAATCGCATCTGCATATCTACATGATTGTGGAATGGCAATTTCTGATTATGAAAAAAAGGTCTTGGAATTAACAGAAGGAACTGATGAAAAATACATAGCAAATGATTCGCTTAAAAATGACGGGAAAAAATGTCTTGAATATGTGGAAGCAAAGAACTTTATAGGAAAAAACAAAAAATTGATATATAAAGATTTTAATGATGAAATACAAAACTGGCTTTTTGTCCCACATACAGAAAATGAACTTATTGACTATCTGTCAAGAATGCTTATTGATTATCAAGAATTTAGAAATGGCAATTATACTATTATTAAAGAGTGTACGGATTTTTCCAAGACCAATTTATCACTTCGAGTAGAATATATTAGGCGAACCCATCACAAAAGGATATCTGAGTATTTGAGAAATTGGGGTAAGACGCAATTTTCCGCGTTCCCTGTCACAGGAATGGGACAAAGAATTGCTAATGATCTTGCAGCTATTTGCGAAGCCCATGGAGAGGGTTCTGAATATTTAAAAAAATTAGGAACGAATGTTTCATATTATGGGAGTGAAACGACAAATCTACAATTTGTTGCAATGTTACTAAGAATTGGTGATATCGTCCATTTTAGTAATGATAGAGCCCCCATTATATTACGTGCTTTGCATCATTTTGAATCAGATTACAGTTTCCAACAATGGAAAATAAAATCAAATGGCGTTAGTTACAATGTTTCAAATGATACAATTGCATTCCGAGCATTCATAACTGATCCAGAAGATTATTATAAGTTGCAAGAGTATGTTGACGGGATTGATTATGAAATAGGCTTATTCACTAAACTAACTTTAGCATGGAATAAAAAATATCATATTCCTCTCAAAGAAAAAGTTGACAGGAAAAACATTTCTTTTGATGATTCTGTCTTTACCCCAGTCCCTGGTTTGAAATTTACATTGAATCAATCTAAAATTTTAAAGTTATTAATGGGCGTTGGTCTTTATAAAAACAAGTATGCCTGCCTAAGGGAATTGTATCAAAATGCTCTTGATGCCTGTAGATGCCAAATAGCAAAGGACGGGGCTGTTGGCAAGATTTCAACAGGAAAAATAGAAATGGGACTTGGTGAAGAGAATGGAGAAAAATATTTATATTGCTTAGACAATGGTAAAGGCATGTCGAAAGCAATTATTGAGAACTATTTATTAAAAATAGGCAACTCATATTATCAATCGCCAGAATTTTATCAAGAACAAGCCAAAACTGGTTATAAGTTCACCCCAACATCTCAATTCGGCATTGGCATATTGTCGTGTTTTATGATTGGTCATAAAATGGAAATAACGACAAAAGAAGAAAAAGGAGATTATGTCTCATGTATAATAAATGGATCTCGTGAGTATTTCTACTATAAGAATCCAAACATCATAGATAAGGATTTAGTTAACAATTCTGGCACTATAGTTAAAGTTTTTCTAACAAATGAAATTTCAGAGCAGATAAATACTTCAGAGATAGAGAATTTGGGATTTGTTTCATATGATAATAATGGATATATACAAAGGCTCCGCCCTGATTTAAGTAGCGATTATAGTAAGTGGGAAAACAGTTTGTACAAAATTGTTGATAATTTCGTGGTAATTGTGCCCGAACAAATTGAATTATATATTAGGTGGAATAATGGAAATAAACAAAAGATATTGAGCAAACCTATTATTTATAGTTCTGAAACTCTTAAGATAGAAGATTTTGATGTACTTGATGCAAAAATAAATATGTTTGGTGATGTATGTAAATACAAATTAAAAGAATATATTGACCTTATTGATTGCCATGTTTTTGAAATACGGCATCAGGGGGTACAATACAAAACTATATTAAAATTGCCAAAACCAGGTATAGAACAATACGGAATAGATGTAATGAAGCACATACCAATAAAATATTCTTGTGGTGTGTGTGTTGATGGGATATCTGTTAATAGAGCTGATCTTGGGATATTTAATTTCGCGGAAACCTTAACTCGTCATGGAATAGTCAATTTCTATGGAGATAACCGTCCTCAATTAAGTGTTGATAGGACAGATATTATTGATGGAGAAAAAAAAGAATATGATAATATTTGCAAAGATGTTGTTATAAAAGTATTAGAGGATGCTATAAAACAAGCCCATAGTCATATTAAGAAATACGTTATTCATCAAGGAAGTGAATTGTATAATATGGTTTGGGAATGTATGTTTCACAATTTCAATTATTCTTCTAGTATCTTTATCAAGGTGCTTTCTCAAAATATATACAATAATATTGAATGGAACAATCTTTGTTTGTTCCTTGATAAAAACCTGACCATAGGAGAATTCATTAATCAAGACATTGTTACAATCACTAATTATGATTATGGGAAATTTGATAGTGTTTCAAAGATTATTGTGCTAAACAAACTATATTCTTCATTAGATATAATTGTAAGCAATAATGAAGTTAGTATCAATTATAATGATTTATGTAATGATAATGTCTTAGATTATGACATGGAAGATGAATTAAATAGGACGAAGTATCTTGCTCGTACAAACAATTATGGCAATACTTTTGACGAATATGATATTATCTCTAATTTGTATCCGATTGTTCCTGAATATTTTTACGATCTTGTCGAATTGTATGAGAAGAAAGGAGTGCTAAATGATCATTTCAAAAAGATAAATAATTATTCTAATGGAATTGCTGCCTTTTATGAGCAGAATCCTCTTGAGGTTGATGAGGAACTGGGGTTATATATGGAAGAAAGAGAGAGATTTGGAAGAAAAGAAGTAAAAGTACGCACATTAAACAAAAAAAGAGGCTCCTTCTTCTTTGGCGAAATAAGAATCCCTACAAAAGAAGGTAAAGCTGATAAAAGATATAGATTGGCTATAACGGTGTATATAGCACCAAAGGAACTTACCAAAGAAGAGTTGAGAGAAGTGGCTAACTATAAAGATAAAAATCCAGCCTATTATAAAGGCGTTAACGAAGGTTGGAGTATCATTGTGACCGGAGAGAATGAAGAAAAAATGAATACATTTATTAAAGCAGGAAAATGTACTCGAAAAGAAATGGTTCAATTGATTCCAAAATCTTTTTGGGACAAGTATTGCGAACATATACACGTTTTTCCTAATGGTGAATTGTTGATGGACCTTATTTAATTCACCACAGTGGTGAAAAAGGCACTTTATTAGGATAGTTCGTTAAACAGCAAATCATTGAGTGAAAAGGAAATAATTATGGGCAAGACAGTAACAACATATCTGATAGATGGAGATCCGAAAGGGACTCAGTATGTGTTCATCAGCAATAAGATTTGCCAAATGTATGTGATTCCTCGTTCTAATCTTTCTATTTTGAATGAGCGACAGGAGTTGCAGACACCAGCATTTTATATCTTGTTGGGTGAGGATGAAGCAACAAAGCCAAAGGCTTATATCGGAGAAACAGAGAATTTCCGAGAACGGGTGAAAGACCATGATAGCAAGAAAGCGTTTTGGCAAAAGGCGTTACTGTTCATCTCAAAAGATGCTGCTATGACAAAGGCTGATGTTCAATATTTGGAGCATCGTGCCATAGCAGAGGCAAAGGCTTCAAACATTTTTGTGTTGAACGAAAATAAGCAGACACCTAAGGCACCCAATCTTCCTGAATACAGAAAAGATGATATGGAGGGATTTTTTGAAGATGTGAAGTTCCTCACTTCCTTTATTGGTTGCAATATCTTTGATATGGCAAAGCCAAAGGAGGAACATCTGTTCTATACGAAGGGGCGTGGCTGTGATGCCAGAGGCTTCTATGATGCCAACGGATTTACTGTTTTAAAGGGTAGCATTATCGCCAAATCGTCAGTCCCATCGTTTACATGGAAGGAGAAGCGTGAGAATCTTCTCAAGGATTATACCATCAGCAATGGTGACAAGTTGAAATTAGAGTCTGACAAGACTTTCTCCAGTCCCAGTACTGCAGCCGATTTCTGCATAGGCAGTAGCAATAACGGATGGCTCGTCTGGAAAGACAAAGATGGTCATACATTAGACGCTGTGTATAGAAAGCAATTGGAATAGATTCGCTATTCTTTATGGTAATGTATGTTATGAACAAAATGTAGGACTATTTTTAATATAAGGATAAATATGGCAAATTTTATAATAGCGCTATTAACAGCGTTAATAGGTGGATTAATTGGTACATATTTTGGCGCGCGTTTTCTGAATATGCGAGAAGAAAGCAAAATGCAAAGAGTACGTGATATTGCCATAAAAGCATTGAATTTGATTAAAAAGTATGCAAAGCAGTCATATAGGAATTCAGAGAATGATTTTAACACCTCGTTGAGCATTACAGAGAAACGTATGGTAATAGTTGCCTTACATAAACTAGGTATACCAATAGGTGTGCCTTCTAACGAGGTGTTTAATATCCGAAAGGTCTTTTTTGTCAATACGACAATAGAAGAGGATGAAATAGATGGCATTATTCTTCAAATCAACAAAGGCTTTTGTGACAACCTGTTTTATATTGATCCTGATACTTATTTTGCTGCAAACTATACTCAATTTGCGATGAGAAATGCAGGTAAAAAGTATGTTTCTGAAGTATTGGCAAAAAGTAGGGTAAATGTTGCTACTAACCAGTTGATTGAACCAATAGATTTAGGAACGATTTTTAGTTTGGGAGAGTTCAAGGCGATTCAAGTGTTAAGAGACCAAGTAAGAGATCAAATGTATTTTGACAAAAACGGTCTTCCAATAAAAGAAAAGATAGAATCTTTATTGAAAGATATTGACTTGGGATTATGGGACATGTATTTAATGTGGAATTTTGAAGCATACCAAAATGTTAAGGCTCAAAATCAAATGGGACAGTTTATCTCGAATTTGCCTCGTATAGGAACACCCCTTATGAGTAATTCCTCTGAAGCAAAATCTTTGTTAGATAAACAATGTGACAAAAAAAGCAACAAGAAACTTCAGAAAAACAAGAATAAAGTATATTAAGGAATCCCAGAATTGAGGAACTTTTCTGTAATTATTTGAGAATAATTTGTTTATATTTGCAAACAAAACAGATTATGGCACTGGCAATAAACATAGAAGACCTGCTGAACAAGCAGAAAATTGAGTCCAACAGGATTGAGTTAAAGAAAGGTTGGAATCCAGTAAGCATATACCATAGCGTGTGTGCTTTCGCTAATGATTTCAACGATCTTGGAGGTGGGTTTATATTGGCAGGGCCATGGGGTGACTGACATATTGATATAGATGGTATAACGACACACGAATTTCATGGACTAGAGAAGTAATGCCGGAATAATAATGTTATTGAAATAAAGTAAGACGAGATATGAGCGATAAGAACGATAAGGAGCTAAACTTAAACTTTGACGAGTATATCCGTCAGGGTGATCCTCAGAAGAAAGAACGAGCCGAGGCTTGGCGCGTGGCTATTGGCTTACAGGATGTGGATGGTCTGAAGGTCTCCGGCTACTTGCTGGAACTTGCCCGAAGAAATATAGAGGGTGAAATCAGTATGGAAGAGGTTAATAAACTCTTAGATGAGTATTATGAAGAGAAACATAGGATAAGGGATACTTGGAGAGAATATGAGACCTATACAAAGATTGATGTTCATCCAGATTCCGAAGGCAGTAAAAGGGGAAGGCCAATATAAAGGCCAAGTAAAACAGAACGGATAAAATGCGTTATACGAAATATGGATAAAGAGAATAAACTGATACTGTACAAGGATGAGGAAGGCCGGGTGAGTGTGAATACTCGTTTTGCTGATGAGGATGTTTGGCTGACACGTGAGCAGCTGGCGGAGATTTATGCGACTACACCTCAGAATATCAGTCTGCATGTTGGTAATATATACCAAGACCAGGAATTGAGTGAAGGGGGAACTCGAAAGAAATTCTTTCTAGTTCGTCAAGAGGGCAAGCGACAGGTGCAGAGGGAGATGGATCATTATAACCTCGACATGATTATCGCTCTGGGCTACCGTGTACAGTCGCCTATCGCTGTGCGCTTCCGTCGTTGGGCTACACAGCGTTTGCATGAATATATCCAAAAAGGGTTTACGATGGACGATGAGCGACTGAAGCAAGGTGGCAACCGATACTTCAAGGAGCTCCTGCAGCGCATCCGTGATATTCGCAGCAGCGAACGCAACTTCTACCAGCAGGTGACGGACATCTATGCCACATCGACGGACTACGACCCAAGAGCCCAAATGACGAAGTTGTTCTTTGCTACCGTTCAGAATAAGATGCACTATGCCGTGCATGAACATACGGCAGCAGAGCTGATTTATGAACGTGTGGATAATGAGAAGCCTTTTGTTGGTATGACTAACTTCAAAGGCAATTATGTGACGCGCGATGATGTGAAGATAGCCAAGAACTATCTGTCGGAGTTGGAACTACAACGGCTGAACCTGCTTACCTCCCAATTCCTTGACTATGCTGAGTTTCAGGCACTGGAGCAGAACCCTATGACGATGGCCGACTGGATAGCCGCCCTTGATGACCAGATTCTCCGACTGCGGAAGAATATCTTAGAAGGGAATGGCAACGTATCGCATCAAGAGGCTATTGAGAAGGCAGAACGTGAGTTCGAGATATATCGTGAGCGGGAAATGCGTATGCTGGAGAGTGACTTTGATAAGGCTGTGAAGCGACTGAAAAATCTTAATGATGATTCGGATGGTGATGAACCAATCAGGAGTTAAAACAAATTTGGTATATGATAGACAAGAACGAAATTACCCGTCAGTTGCAAGACTGGATTGATCAGATGGAGAGAAGCGGTAACCACGTGAACATGGATGATATTAACCGCCATCTGGGTGAAATCATGCATGCACAGAACGCTGCTCCAAAGCCGGATTTCAATGGATTCTCATCAGAGCAGATGCACCAGATGCTTAACAGACCATTAGAAGTGGAGTGTCCAGTACAACTGCGTAGATTAACTGATGAGCAGATAGAGCAGATTCCCGTCATGCGACAGGCTCTGCACCTGATGAATGTGTTGAGCGAAAAGGAATTGAAACTCACGGCACAGGGATATATACCCCCAAAGATGGTTGCCGAGCTCTACGAATTAGGGTGCCATAGCTGGAACTCTGACTGGTATAAACAGAAGAGCGAACCGAAGACAGAAGAAGTGCAGGTACTCAGGGTCGTGTTGAAAGAGTGCGGACTCATCAAGACACGTACAGGAAAGTTGTCACTAACGGCTAAGGGTAAGCAACTACTTACTGACCATAACGAATTGCTGCGGACGATAATTCTGTTCCTTTTTAGGGATTACAATACAGGCTGGCTTGATATGTATGAGGACAACGAAGTGGGTAATTTGGGACGACTGTATTCTTTATGGCTTCTTCATCACTATGGCAATGATTGGCGCGACACGGGATTCTACGCTGATGAGTATAGCAAAGCTTTCCCAATGCTAATTGCTGAACATGGGTATGAATATAGAGTGTTTAACCGCCTGTTCCGTTTTATTGGCCTCTGTGAGATAAACGAAAGCGATGAATTCAAGGGACTGAACTGGGGGAAAGAAGTCCGTAAGACGGAATTACTCGACCTGATATTTGCCTTTGAAGAGCCTACTTTTTGATTACAATACGCAATTGTGGTAATTGTGATGTTGTGACATTTTTTCAAGTTTGACATTATGTGCATAGTGTTAATGATTCATTTGGAGTTGCCATCGATGCTTTGATACGAGTGAAGAATCATGACCACTGCTTGCTATTTTATCTGGTCAGCCATCCCACCTAACGAAGTAGGGCGGGGTATTAGGCTCAAAATCTCCACACCATACGGGTTGTATTTGGAGCCATAACCTTGTGCTGATGGTCTCAACACCTTTTGAAGCAACATAATTTCTAATCACTCCCGAAAGTAGAGAAATCTACAGTAGGGAAATAAAAAACATCGAGATTATGGCAAATCAAGCAACATTATCAAATTTAGATAATGTTTCGAAGTTTGTCATAGAGATAATACCATGTGAATTGTAGTTGCCGTATGGCCTGAATGACCAAGGCGAGAAGGCAGTTTCACAAAACCATAAGGCAGTTTCACAAAACCATGACGGGCATACATCTTCACTGCATCGGCAAACTCCGGGAAAGACTCAATGTAGAGATGTGTATAGCCTGCTTTCCGTGCTTCATTGATGACCAGTGAGAAAAGTTTTGAGCCATACCCCTTCCCACGAACTTTCGGGGAAAGATAGAATTTTACCAGTTCTACATATCCTTCAGGCAAGCCTTCTGTTGGATAGAAACCACAGCCCCCCATCACCTCACTATCTTCGTTGATGACCCAATATCCGGCATTCACATCCTGCAAGGATTCCCATATATGCCATGTGCGGGAATCATCATAGACGGTGTTCACCAATGGTGCTCCATATTCATCGAACACAGAACGTATCACACGGGCAAGCGGCTTCTGATCTTCCTGTTCTATCGGTCTGATGGTCGCTGTTTTATTCTCCAGACACAGTTCCATCAGAATGTCGCAACGTTCGTAGGCATTATTCTTCAGCGGTATCTCCTTGAATCCCAATTTGCGATAAAGAGCAATGGAGGCTTCCAAGCGGGTGTTGCCTTCGAGAAAGATTCGTTTTACATCATGACTGCGGGCATAGTCTAATAATGCCTCGCCCAGTTGGCGACCGATGCCTTTTCCCTGTGCATCTGGAGAGACTGCCATCTTTGCCAGCTCGTGACAGTCAGATTCAGGATGCGGTTTCAGCGCACAGCAACCCACAACCTGTCTGCTTTCGTCTATAGCCAGAAATATCTGCCCACCATGTCCGATGATGTTGTCATCGATATGTGCAAATGTGTCAAGATCAGACTGCTCCAGTCTGAACCAGGTCTCTATCCACTGCTTGTTCAGTTGGATAAAGTCCTGCTTGTATTGCGGCTCGTATGTGACAATTCGTATCATCAATTGCAAAAGTACACCTTTCTTAGCATTTGTGCAATACCATAACAATGGTATTTACTTATT
>OMXV01000048.1 GCA_900315075.1 uncultured Prevotellaceae bacterium
TTTTTTTGTACATAACAATCTTAGTATTAACTAACGAACAATTCTTTTGCATCCACATCAAATGCTTGGAAATATCATACAGATTCCATAAATTTCTTATTGAACAACTCCTCCACGCCAACATTCAATAGTTTTGAGATCCTTGCTAAAGTCTCAATATCAGGCTGTGAAGAGTTGGTACACCATTTAGAAACTGTAGATGGACTCACTCCAAGTTCCTCGGATAACCATTTACTGGTTTTCTTCTGTTCCACTAACACTAATTTCAGGCGATTAACGTCTTGCATACATTTCAAATTTTTAGTTTGGGTGTAAAGTTAGTGAAAACTATTCATCCTACAAAGAAGAAAGTTCTTTTTTTAGAGTTTTTTATGAACATATGCCACAATAGCTGTTGCCTATTATTTCCTTTTGCTTGACATACTGCAAAGAGTTTCCGTTGAAGGGTGTAGCCTAATACGCACTTTGTGGCAGAGTGCCACACAAAGATGCTTGCCTGCTTTCTGATGAGCAAGCTCGACAGACATTTGTTTTTTGTTTCCCTGAATTGTTATTTCACAACAACGAATTTTCAGAATGAGCCTATTTGGAGATGATGATGTACCTTTGCCCGCAAATTACAAAAACTAAACAGACATGGAAGTAATAACAATTGAGCGCAGTACCTACGAGGAACTGCTGACAAGCTTCAACAGTTTCGTCACAAAGATGAAGGAGATGGCCAGTAGAGGCAATGACAAAGGGTTGTGCGATTGGCTTGATAACCAGGACGTTTGTCAAATGCTGAACATCAGTCCAAGAACATTACAGACTTTACGAGATAATGGAACGTTGGCCTATTCTCAAATCAACCGTAAGGTGTACTATAAGCCTAAGGATGTGGAGAGAATTCTGTATGTCTTGGATGGAAGAGGCAAGAACACTAAAATGTGTAATCTCAAAACGAATTGCCTATGAACGAACAGATAATGCCTCATAACGTTGGAGTGAAGAACGTACTGGAGAATATGAAGGAGGTGCTTGCCCTATACAAGAATGTGATAGGTTGCTATCGTCCGTTGCTTGATGGTGAACGTTATTTGACGGACAGAGAGGTGGCCAGCATTCTGAAAGTCAGCAGACGGACGCTACAGGAATACCGTAATGATGGTTTACTACCTTATATGTTATTAGGTGGCAAGGTGCTCTATCGTGAGAGTGATTTGGAAAGGGTTCTGGAGAGTTGCTATCATCCTGCGTTTAAACGATAGGGAAAAAAAGAGCCGTTAGTGGTTCGTGTGCTGAAGGAATATAACGCAGAAAGACGGATGACAGACTATCGCTAATCATTCGCCTTTCTGCTTTGAAGGTTTTGGGGCACTGTACTCTATGTCATCTTAATGTCTTTGAATGATGCGTTGAGCTTATTACCAAGCATAGTCAGGTCGTTGTCGAGTTTCTGGCTCGTGATTTTGGCGTAAATCTGGGTGGTCACGATATTGGTGTGTCCCAATACACGGCTCACGCTCTCAATGGGCATTCCCTTTGAAAGCGCCAAGGTTGCGAATGAGTGCCTTCCATAATGATAGGATATGGCTTTCTCAATGCCGCAGGCTGTCATCACCGTTTTCAGTTTCTTGCACATCGACCAGTAGCTCATCTTACCGAACACCAACTTTTCTTCCTGTAAGTGTTTGTAGCGGTCGATAATTTGTAAGGGTATGTCCATCAGCTTCACCTGGAAGGGGATGTTGGTTTTATGACGCTTGCTGATAATCCACTTGTCACCGTTGATGTCCACGATGTTGTCCGTGGTCAGGTTCTTCACGTCGATGAACGAGAGGGCAGTGAAGCACACGAATACAAAGATGTCACGCACGAAGGCCAGATTGTCATCCTCGAACTCATGGGTCACGACAGCCTTCAGTTCATCCTCGGTCAGAAACTCCCTTTCCTTGCAGTTCGGGCTGATGTGGAACTGCGCGAACGGGTTACGAGGAATCTTGCCGTTGTAGTGCGCTCTCATCACAACGCCTTTCAGCCACATACACCTCTGCCAGATAGTTCCGTTGGCCAATCCTCGGTCTGTACTGAGGTAGGCGGTGAAGTCCTTGATAAACTCAGGCGTCAGTTCAAGCATCGACATATCCGTGCGACGGTAGTGCGACTGAATGAACTCTGCAACATCCTTCCTCGAACGCTCCATAGCCCAAAGCGTGCTTGCCGCTCTGTCCTTGCCCACACGTTTCTTTTGGCTGGCAATGTCCTTGTCGAAAGCACTCAGCAATGTCTCATACTCACTGCCAAAGCCCTGATAGGAGTTGCGCACCATCTCTGCCGTCACGAAAGCCTCGCGATCCGAAAGGTGCTGATAATGCTTGATGATCTACGCCTTGATGTTATCCAGTTCGCGGTTAATCTGCAATGCCTCCTTGCTGCGACCTTTGGCACAATTGCCCTTTATGTCCCACATATCAAGCGGAATCGTCTTCTTACAGCTGAACTGCGACTGAGTCCCGTTAATCGTAACCCTGCCCATCACAGGCACCACACCGTTCTTCTCCTTACTCTTGTGCACATAGAACAGAATGTTGAATGTACTTCTCATGTTTCTTACTCCTTTTTTAATTTTGGCTGCAAAACTACTATTTCTTTTGGCATCCATCGCCATGCAAAATATAGCAGTTTGCGGAATAAGAAACGGGTTGTGAACAGGCGGTGAAAGGTGCGCCATTCTGCCCCAATTTGCTTAGTCGAAAAACCCGCATCAGAACCCTGTTTTTGGGTTACGATTTGGCAACCTAACTCCTTCACCAATCCTCCCCAATTTGCTATTTGACCCAAATTAAACTTTCCCGTTCTTCCCCTCTTTGCCTTTATTTCAGGCCGAATTGCGTTAATCTTCCCAAATCGCTTCGCTTTTACAAGCTTTTTTCGTAACTTTGCACCCGTTTTTTATAATTCAAGAATAAATAGGTAAGTTTTTTAAGGTAAACAGCAATGCAAGATATCAGAAATATCGCCATTATCGCTCATGTGGACCATGGTAAGACCACCTTGGTGGATAAGATGATGTTGGCCGGAAATCTTTTCCGTGATGGTAAGGAAATTGGCAACCAAGTACTCGACAGCAATGACCTCGAAAGAGAAAGAGGCATTACCATTCTCTCCAAGAATGTATCTATACAATATAAAGGTGTAAAAATCAATATCATCGACACTCCGGGCCACTCAGACTTCGGTGGTGAAGTGGAGCGCGTGCTCAATATGGCCGATGGTTGTCTGTTGCTCGTCGATGCCTTTGAAGGGCCTATGCCTCAGACACGCTTTGTGCTACAAAAGGCATTGGAAATAGGTCTGAAACCCATCGTGGTGGTTAACAAGGTTGATAAGCCCAACTGCCGTCCTGAGGAAGTCTATGAAATGGTGTTCGACCTGATGTTCTCGCTCAATGCCACTGAAGACCAATTAGACTTCCCCGTGGTTTATGGAAGTGCCAAGAATGGCTGGATGGGTGAAGACTATAATACACCTACCAACGACATCACCTATCTGCTCGACAAAATCATCGAAGTGATTCCGGCACCACAGGTGCTGGAAGGCACACCGCAGATGCTCATCACATCGCTCGACTATTCCAGTTATACCGGACGTATTGCCGTGGGTAGGGTACATCGTGGCACACTCACCGAAGGTATGGGCGTGGTTATCGCACACCGTGATGGCAGTCAGGAGAAAACGAAAATCAAGGAACTGCATACCTTTGAAGGTATGGGACATGTGAAGACCCACAGCGTGAGCAGTGGCGACATCTGTGCCATCATCGGTCTGGAGCATTTCGAGATTGGTGATACTATCTGCGACTTGGAACAACCCGAACCACTTCCGCCGATTACCATCGATGAACCAACGATGAGTATGCTGTTTACCATCAACGATTCTCCTTTCTTCGGTCGAGAGGGCAAATGGTGTACATCGAGACATATCTATGAGCGCCTGCAACGTGAGTTGGAGAAAAACTTAGCGCTGAAGGTTGAGGAAATGGAAACCTCCACCGACAAATGGATTGTCAGTGGGCGTGGTGTGCTACATCTGTCGGTACTCATCGAGACCATGCGCCGTGAGGGGTATGAATTGCAGGTGGGTCAGCCACAGGTGATTTACAAGGAAATTGACGGTGTGAAGTGTGAGCCGATTGAGGAACTCACCATCAATGTGCCTGAGGAATTCGCCAGCAAAATGATTGATATGGTGACACGACGGAAGGGCGAGATGACCTCAATGGAGTCGCAGGGCGACCGCGTGAATATCGAGTTCGACATTCCCTCAAGAGGTATTATCGGATTGCGTACCAATGTGCTTACCGCTTCTCAGGGTGAGGCCATCATGGCGCATCGATATAAAGAGTATCAGCCTTACAAGGGTGATATCTCGCGTCGTGTCAATGGCTCGATGATAGCCATGGAGACTGGCACGGCCTTTGCTTATTCTATCGATAAACTACAAGACCGTGGAAAATTCTTTATCGACCCGGGAGAGGAAGTATATGCCGGACAGGTGGTGGGTGAGCATGTTCACGACAACGACTTGGTCATCAATGTGACCAAGGCGAAGCAGCTCACCAATGTGCGTGCCAGCGGTAGCGACGAAAAGGCGCGTATCATTCCCAAAGTGGAAATGAGTCTTGAGGAGTGCCTCGAGTATATCAAGGCCGATGAATTGGTGGAGGTAACACCCAAGAGTATGCGTATGCGCAAAACTACCCTCGACCACCACGAACGGAAAAAGCTGAATAAAGAGAATTAGTATTTTCTTAGTGGTAAGAGATGAGAGGCCAATTTGCGGACATACACGGGGTATGTCCCTACACCTACAAATCATACTTCTCACCTCTTACCACTTACCACTAAAAGAAAGTTGACGAGTTGACAACGTATTTGAAACGTAGTTAAAAGGTAGTTAAAGGGTAGTTAAAAAGTAGTTAAAGGGACAATACCATAGCTGTTGTAGGGGTAGTTTCTCCGCATGCGAGGGTTTTGCCGTCGCCTCTGCCATCCCTTTCAAGGAAAGTAGACGAGTTGACAAGTAGACGAGTTGACAAGTTGACGAGTTGACAAGTAGACGAGTTGACGAGTTGACAAGTTGACAAGTTATTTGATACTTCTAACTTCTAACTTCTAACTTCTAACTTCTAACTTCTAACTTCTAACTTCTAACTCCTAACTTCTAACTCCTAACTCCTAACTTCTAACTCCTAACTAACTCTACCCTTTCCACAAATGCTTTGGTGACCTGGAAGGAACCTTCTGCCACACGGCTCCAGAAGTCGAAGTATTGTGATGCATCGGTGTCGAGCAGAGGAATGTCGCTGATGATGCGGAACGACACGAAGGGCATTTTGTGCAGATAGCAGGTTTGTGCAATGGCACAACTCTCCATATCCACTGCCGTGGCATTGGGGAAATGGCTGAGAATGTCGCGCATCTTCTCCTTGCTGGTGACAAACCAGTCGCCGCTTACCATCAAACCGGCATGAACATTGTATTCGCTGCCGAGGCTCAGCGCTGTCTGCACCAGTTGCTCATCGGCTTCAAAGTAGGCTGGCAGACCGATAAACTGGCCGTACTCCACTTCAGTGCCGCAATATACATCGTGATAGGTGTAGGAAGTGCCTACTACCACGTCTGTAACTTTCAGACGGGTGTCTGCTCCACCTGCACACCCACTTGAAACAATGATGTCGGGTTGATAGTGTGTGATCATCTCTACGGCTCCGATAGCAGCGTTGACCTTACCAATGCCACATTGTTGGATGACGACTTCCTTGTCACCAATTTGCCCCATGACGTATTCCTTGTTTTGATATTGCTCTACTTCGGGGTGGTTAAGGATTTTGCGAAGTTGGGCCATCTCTTTTTCCATGGCCACGATGATACCGATTTTCATATTATTAATGAGTTTGTGAGTTGTTTTGTGGTGAGAGTGATTTTTTCCCATTATATTTTTTTTTGCTTGCAAATTTATATAAAAAATGTGGTATCTGCAAATACATATCTCAACTTTCGCAAGCTCCAGTTTCGTTTGGTTTTGAGGTTTTGAGGTCGCTACGCTTATAGGTTTTAAGGTGATATATGTCTGGATAACGACATATTTGGACAAATCTCACCTCATAACCTAGAAGTTGAGGACTTGCGAAACTTCAGTATATATTTTATAATTCACTCTACTTTTTCTTGGAAAGGATGGGTGGGATGGCGACGGCAAAACCGTCGCATACGGCAAAACTATGGAGGATGGAGTGAATGGAGGAAAATAGGCAAAAATGGGCAAATAGGCAAAAAGGGCAAGATGGGCAGAATGGAATAAAAAGGGAAAATGGACAGAAAAGTCAGAATGGGCATAAAATAAAAAAAGCGATGACCTTCTCAGGCGACCGCTTCGAATCTTCAATAGGTATTAGTTTTTTTTAAGGTAAAAAGATTGTTTTCAGGATAACGTTGCAAAGGTAATTCATTTTTTCCAACAGTCAAAAAGAAATATACATTTTTTTTTATGCTGTTTTATGTTGTGTGCCCACACAGTGCTTTTATTAACAAATTTTATGTGTTTTTTCTGCGCAATCGTTTGCTTTTGCCAGATGGTTTTGGGTAATTATAGATGTTTTTGGAAACCATGGAAACTTGAACAATAATCCCTGTGAATATAGTAAAAACATGGAGACACGGAGGAAGAGATTTTCTCTGTTTCTCCGTGTCTCTGTGATAAAGAAAAGAAAAAAGTTTACATTCGGAAGAATGTGGTCAAGCTCAATTCTTCTTTCACTTAATCACGACCTTTTTGCCATTTTGGATATAGATGCCACTAGTGGGGTGGGCTACTTGTACGCCCTGGAGGTTGTACCAGAGCCCATCGTTGTTGTTCACGCGGACGTCAGTGATACCTACGTTCTGGCTAATCCATCTAGGGTCGCCGATGATGGCGGTAGCCTGTGGGCAGTCGCCGAGTGTGAAGTCTCCGGTGGTCACGTCGTTGGCAAATACTAATGTACCTTCAACGTTGTTTTTCACTTCCCCGCCGCAAGTCTCCTCTGCACTGATGTCAGTGAGTGTGGGCACTCCATCAACATCCTCTGTCCACTGGAAGGAGTTGCCGTCGATGTGCCATGTGCAGTTGTTTCCTGGCTGACCCCCATTGAGGCCCTTGAGGAACTGTGCTTTCTTGCCACAGTCAACGATGATACTGTTCTTTACCTCGTAGGTGATGTAGTCGTTATTGTTGCGGCGTGGGGTAGAGGTAGTCTTGCCTTTGGCAATGCCATAGAGTGTGGAGTTCTTGATGATTGTGGCCTTGGTGGTGCCGCCGAGTTGTGGCACATCCTGTGAACTCTGTGCGCTGAAGAATCCGCCGTTCTGCTCATTCGATGGGATAGCGTAGATGGTGGAATAGGTAATGGTGAGCATGGCAGTGTTGCCACCGCGTGCGAAGTCGAAAATGGTCTTCTTGCCTGTTCCATCGATACCGATAATACAGCTGTTCACAGAGAGTTCTGTGAGTAGTGCATTCATTTCATTGGCGAAGAAGAACTGCTTCTTAAGACCTGTCACATGAAGACTTTCGAATTTGAAACTACCGAGAAGATAGGCTTCACTCTTGTTGAGGAATCCTGGGTGGATATCTTTGCTTAACAGAATCATTGGCCCCTCAAGTGCTGAGGCATCGATGGTGGTAGAGTTGGGCATACTTTCAACGGGTAATGTTCCGTTGATGGTGAGTGGACAGTTGACAACAATGGAGTTGTTGCAAGTGTAAGCACCACCACCTGCCAGATTGACGGTTATGCTCTTTGGATATTTGTTGGTTTCCATGGCAGTTGCTACTTCTGCTGCGATGTCTTTACCGTCTTCTATCAAATTGAGTACGATGTCGTCGCCAAGTGGTGGAATGATGTCCACGAGCCATCTGGGGTCACCAATCTTGGCATCATTTTGTGGGCAGTCGCCGAGTGTGAAGTCACCGGTTGTCACGTCGTTGGCAAACACCACGACACCCACGACATTGTTTTTCACCAGGGCGGAGTCAGCTCCGCAAATCTCATCAGCACTGATGTCGGTGAGTGTGGGCACTCCGTCAATGTCCTCAGTCCATTGGAAAGCATTGCCGTCGATGTCCCATGTGCAGTTGTTGCCTGCCTGTCCGCCGTTAAGGCCCTTGAGGAACTGAGCTTTTTTGCCACAGTCAACGATGATGCTATTCTTCACCTCGTAAATGATATAGTCGTTGTTGTTGCGGCGTGGTGTAGAGATAGTCTTGCCAGTAGCAATGCCGTAGAGGGTGGAATTCTTGATAATAGTGGTCTTGGTGGTGCCGCCAAGTTGTGGCACATCCTGCGAACTCTGTGCGCTGAAGAATCCGCCGTTCTGCTCATTCGATGGGATGGCGTAGATGGTAGAGTTTTCGATGTCGAGTCTTGCGGTGTTGCCGCCACGAGCAAAGTCGAAGATAGTCTTCTTGGCTGTACCGTCGATGCCGATGATACAGTTGTTCACTTCTAATTCTGTGACGAACGCCTTCATCTCGTTGGCGAAGAAGAACTGTCGCTTGATACCTGTTACCTTGATGTTTTCGAAGATGAAACTGCCCATGTCATACACGTCGTTTTCATTAAAGAAATCGGAATGGATTTCCTTACTTAGCAGCACAAATGGCGTTTCAAGTTCAGAAGCGTCGATGGTGGCGGGCTGGTCGGCATTTCCAGCGATGGTTAGTGGGCAGTTCACTTCCAGGGTCTGTGATACGGTGTAGGCACCGTCGGCAGCGAGGTTGATAGTGATGCTTCCAGGATATTTGTTGTCGGCCATGGCAGCAGCCAATTCTGTGTAGATGTCTTTGCCGCTGTCAAGGTTGAGAATGATATCCACGCCCATGGAAGGAATAGCAGGTTCGGTTGTCTCATAGGTCATGCCGAAGAACTGGATGGTCGTGCCTCGTGCAGCCAATGTATAGGAATTACCTTCTGTCAGTTCATACACCTTGGTGGCATAGCCATATTTGAAATCTTCTGTTTCTTGGACAATCGTCATCTCGCCAGGGATTTGTGTGGCATCAGCCTGATTGAAACATTTTAGGTCTTTATTATCTTCGGCAGCAAAGACACCTGCAGTTTCCGTCTGTCCGGTTGATTGGCGACGGTAATAGACTGTTAGTTTGAGGTTTTTCTTTGCGGTCAGAGAAATGGGAGTGCTACCATCAAGCATCGTGCCATAGATGTTATCTGTTGTGGGCAGCGCACTCACACGCACTTGGATGAAGTGGGTAAAGTCTTGTTCGGCAAAACTGATAGTCGAACTTTTCAGTGTCGTTTCATAGACTGTTACAGCTGTCAATAGCTCATCATCGATGAGTGTTGTGCCTGCTGCTGTTGGCGTGTCTTCTGCCGCTTTCCAACTATTGGCTGCGTATGCGCAGATAGTGAGTAATGCAACCGCAATCAATATAATTTTTGTTTTCATACAGGTCTTAGGCGAAAAAGATTTGAATAAACAGTATAATTTTTTGCAAAGATAGTGCAAACTGAGAGCAATACAAAATAAACTTGTTTGTTTTTATTGCCGAAGTGCCGCCTATTTTATCTAAAGATAGTGCAAACTGAGAGCAATACAAAATAAACTTGTTTGTTTTTATTGCCGAAGTGCCGCCTATCTTATTTAAAGATAGTGCAAACTTTCGATTAAGTGAATGAAAAGAGAATTAGTTTTCTTTCTGTGAAAATGTTAAAAATCTGAATAATCATCAATGAAATGCATGATGGATACAACAATCTGTAAAAGAAAAGCCGTTTTATTTTTACAAATGAGACATTTTTCTTATTTTTGCCCTGTAAAATGATGGACTGTGCCAAATGTTCACATTTTCACGCTCAAACGAATGATTTATGACAAAACGAAAACTATTATTTACATTTTTGTTCCTTTTCTGCTTTTTGGTTACCTTCGGTCAGACCACAGGAGCAAAAAAGTGGACGTTGCAGGAATGTATAGATTATGCCCTGCAGAATAATATCCAACTCAAGAAAAGCAGTGTGCAAAGACGTTCAGCACAGGAGGATGTGCTGCAATCTAAGGCAGATTTGCTTCCGTCGCTCAGTGCCTCGACCAACCAGAGCGTTACCTATCGGCCTTTTGTGTCGTCGGGGCAGAGCACCGTTGCCAATGGTTATGTACAATCGAGTGTCGATAAAGTTTTTTATAATGGCACCTATGGCGTGAATGCCAATTGGACCGTGTGGAATGGCAACCGCAACAGAAACACTATCCGCCTCAATCAGCTTACGGTACAGCGTGCAGAGATTGACTCCATCACCGCAGCCCGTAGCATTGAGGAGAAAATCGTGCAACTTTATGTGCAGATCCTATACACCAGTGAGGCTATTAAGGTAAGTCAACAAAGTCTTGAGACCAGCAAACTCAATGAGGAGCGCGGTCAAGTGATGGTGGATGTAGGAAAAATGAGCAAGGCCGACCTGGTACAGCTCACTGCACAGCGAGCACAGGATGAATACAATATAGTGGCTGCTGAGAGCAATGTGAAAAATTACCTCTTCCAACTGAAGCAGTTGCTTGAGCTGATAGATGCCGCAGACTTCGACATCGAAATTCCCACCTATACCGATGCTCAGGCTTTGGAGGAGATTCCCGCGCTCAACGCCGTCTATGCACAGGCCTTGGAACGAAGGCCTGAGATACAAGCTGCCAAATTAGCTATCGAAAGTAGCAATGTGAGTATGGAGATTGCGCGAGCTGGCAAAAGTCCCGTCGTGGGTGTGAGTGGTTCCTTTGGTACCAATACCACCTCGATGAGCGACAAAGGCATGGGCAACCAGCTCAAGACCAACCTCGACCTCGGAGTGGGCGCTACACTTAGCATTCCCATTTTTGACAACCGGCAGACAAAGACGGCCATCAATAAGGCTCGGCTGCAGCGAGAGAACAGCCTGCTTGACCTACAGGATAAGCAGAAGACGCTTTATAATACCATCGAGACCTATTGGATTGATGCCAATACCAACCAGAGTAAATACAAAGCAGCTCGCATAGCCACACAAAGTCAGCTGGCAAGCTATGAGTTGCTCAGTGAGCAGTTCCGCTTGGGACTGAAGAACATCGTCGAACTAATGACAGGCAAAACCAACTTGGTGCAAGCCCAGCAAAATGAGTTAGAGAGTAAATACATGACTATCCTCGACATCTATATGCTCAAATATTATCAGAGGTGAGGGCTTGTCAACTCGTATCTTTAGACTCGTCAACTAAATAGATCATGAGAGCATACTATAAAAGTAAGTTGTTTTGGTTTCAGGCGGTACTGTGGGTAACAATGCTCATGATGCCACTGATGTTCACAGCACCCGGTGAGGTGCTGACGATTACACTTTACTTGCGGCGACTCGTCATGCCTTTGATACTGTTGGCGGTTTTCTACGCTAATTATGGTTGGTTGGCACCTAAATATCTACGACATGAGGGAAATGGCATAAAATTGTTGCTCATTAATCTGTTTATGATTTCTACGTTGACCATTGGACTATATCTATGGACCAAGTATGACCACCAACAGCAATTAAATGAACGTGCCGCACAGGGAAACATACCACCAGAGCGAAGAAACGGCCCTCGTCCCAGGGCTTTCTATCTTGGATTAATCGGCGATTTCTATTTCTTAGGCACTGCTGCAGTATTAGGTTGCGCTGTGGTGATGGGTAGAAGATGGATGACATCGGAGCAGAAACGACAGGTGGCTGAGGTGGCACGGCGTGAGGCGGAGTTGAAAAACCTGCGTAGTCAAATGAATCCGCATTTCCTCCTCAATACCCTTAACAACATCTATGCCCTCACAGCCTTTGATACGGAAAAAGCACAGGCGGCCATTATGGAATTGAGCAAAATACTGCGACACATGCTCTACGACAACCAGCAACCTTATGTGCAACTAACCGAAGAGGTGGATTTCATCAATAACTATGTGAAACTCATGCGAATACGTCTGGCATCAAATGTGGAAGTGAATACCTCCATCAATTTGCCCAATCCGTGTACACTGGAAATTGCCCCGATGATTTTCATCTCCCTGGTGGAGAATGCCTTCAAACATGGTATCAGTCCTACACAGAAAAGCCATATCAATATCAATATCTCTGCCGACAACGACAAGATAGAGTGTATGGTCGAGAACAGCAATTTTCCCAAGGGTGGCGGCGACCGTAGCGGTCATGGCATCGGCCTGGTGCAAGTGGGGCAGCGCCTGGAACTAAGCTATCCGGGTAAATACCTATGGGAAAAAGGAACCAACACACAAAATAATATTTACACCTCAAAAATCACTATCTATGACACTCAACTGCATCATCATTGACGATGAACCGCTGGCCGCTCAGTTGCTCGCCAGCTATGCACAAAAGACGACATTCCTCAATCTGATAGGCACCTTCAACAGTGCGGTGGCTGCCATCAAAAATGTGAAGGAGAAACGCATCGATTTGATTTTTCTCGATATACAGATGCCAGAACTCAGCGGGCTGGAGTTTGCCACACTGTTGCCGCCGACGTGCAAAATCGTTTTCACCACGGCATTCAGTCAATATGCCATCGATGGATACAAGGTGAATGCCATAGACTATCTGCTCAAACCTATCAGTTACGACGATTTCCTCAAGGCGGCCAATAAGGCTCTTGATAGTTTTACTGTGGTGGAGAAAAAAGATGAACAGGAAGATAGGTTTATCTATGTCAAAAGTGAATACAAACTGGTGCGGGTGCTTTACGATGATATCCTATATATCGAGGGCTTGAAAGATTATGTGAAAATTTACCTTGACAACAATCAGCGGCCTATACATAGCTTGATGAACATGAAGACCATGGAGGACTATCTTCCTTCACCGGAGTTCCTACGTATCCACCGCTCTTACATCGTACACATGCCCAAGGTGAAGGCTATAGACCATTCCCGTCTCGTCATCGGAGAAAACTACCTCCCCGTTTCCGACAGCTATAAGGAGGAACTCCAGCAATATCTCGACTCCCACACACTGATGTAGGGGGATGAAGAGACTCCTAACTAAAAACTAACTATCTAAAAACAAACAACTAATCATGCGAAAAAACCTTCTCACCCTGCTGCTCCTTGTCACAGCCTTGTGCTATGCCGACGGAAGAAAAGAAATCATCCTGAATGAAGGATGGCAGTTCTCACGCGACAGTGTCAACTGGACACCTGTCACAGTGCCACACGATTGGGCCATCGGTGGTCCTTTTGATAAAAAATGGGACCTGCAGTTTGTGGCTATCGAGCAAAATGGCGAAAAAGAAAAGACAGAGAAGTCGGGGCGCTCTGGCGCTCTGCCATGGATAGGTCGTGGTTTCTATCGCACAACGGTGAAGCTCAATGAACAACCTGCATCGGCATTGCTCGTCTTCGATGGTGCCATGAGTGAACCGCAGGTTCGAATCAATGGGCAATATGCCGGAGGATGGGCCTACGGATACAATGCATTCAGAATAGATGCCGCCCGTTACTTAAAAAAGGGTGATAACACCATTGAGGTGTCGCTCAACAATATGGAGGAGAGCAGTCGCTGGTATCCAGGTGGAGGCATTTATCGACCAGTGACACTGATTCTCGGTGAAAGCCTGATGCTCGACGACTGGTCCACCTATTTCCGTACCCTCAGCATCGACGACAAGTCGGCAGTAGTCGAGGTGGAGTGTGGCATTCGGGGTAAAGCTGCCGATGACCTGGTGGCCGTGGAAGTCATCCTCCGCAACGACAAAGGCCGTCAGGTGGCTGCCTATCATAGCATGGTGGATGAGAAAGGAAAATGCAAGAGCCAGATGACGGTACATTCACCACAATTGTGGTCGCCGGAAACGCCCTATTTATATACGATGGAAACCCGCTTGTATCATAACTACGACTTAGTAGATACGAAGACTATTCGGGTAGGTATTCGCACCATCGCGGTAAGTGCAGAACATGGTTTCCAACTCAACGGACAGACCCGCAAAATCAAGGGCGTGTGTCTGCATCACGACCTTGGTCCTCTTGGCGCGGCAGTCAACAAATCGGCACTTATCCGACAAATACGTATGATGAAAGAAATGGGATGCGATGCCATTCGTACAGCCCATAATATGCCTTCGACCATGCAGATGGAAGTATGCGACTCCATGGGCATGATGGTGATGGCAGAGAGCTTCGACATGTGGATTTATCCCAAATGTAAAAACGGATATGCACGCTTTTTCAAGGAGTGGGCTGACCGCGATATAGAGAACTTGGTGCGCAACCACCGCAACCACCCCTCCATCGTGATGTGGAGCATCGGCAATGAAATACCAGAGCAGTGGAGCGAGGAAGGTCGTGACATCTCAAGGCACTTGCAGGATATCTGCCACCAACTGGACCCATCGCGTCCCGTCACTCAGGGCATGGACCGTGCAGAGGCAGCGTTGAAGTCGGGCTTTGCGCAGGTGATGGATGTGCCGGGATTCAACTACCGCGTACACAAGTACGAGAACAACATCAAGCAATTGCCACAAGGATTCCTGTTAGGTTCGGAAACCGCATCCACTGTCAGTTCACGTGGTGTCTATAAATTCCCCGTGGAGATTTCCGACCATGCTGTCTATCCTGACGGACAGTGTTCGAGCTATGATACGGAATATTGTTCGTGGAGCAATCTTCCCGACGACGACTGGCGTATGCAGGATGACTACGACTGGGTGATAGGGGAGTTTGTATGGACAGGCTATGACTATCTCGGTGAGCCTACACCGTATGATGAGTACTGGCCGTCGCGAAGCAGTTATTTCGGCATCTGCGACTTAGCAGGACTACCCAAAGACCGTTATTGGCTCTATCGCAGCCGCTGGAACACCACCGATCATACCATCCACCTGCTACCACACTGGACATGGCCGGGACGTGAAGGGAAAGTCACGCCGGTGTATTGCTATACCGACTATCCTTCGGCAGAACTTTTCGTCAATGGGGTGAGCCAGGGGCGGATTACAAAGAACAAAGATGGGCGACTTGATCGTTATCGTCTCAGATGGAACGACGTGAAATACCAGCCAGGCACGCTGCGGGTGGTGGTCTATGATGAGAACGGAAAGGCGGCAGGAGAGAAGGTTATACGCACAGCCGGCAAAGCCCATGCACTACAGTTGATTCCCGAGACACAAAGTGATATGACTAAGGTGGGCGACCTTCTCTACATCCAGGTGAACCTTGTCGATGAGAATGGCACACTGATACCTGATGCCGACGATGCATTGACATTTGAGGTGGAAGGTGCCGGACAGTTCCATGCTGTCTGCAATGGTGATGCCACTTCCTTGGAACCGTTTACCCAACCACAGATGCAACTCTTCCATGGACAGTTGGTGCTCATCGTAAAGGCTACCTCCAAGGGCAACATCGTCATCAAAACATATGACAAAAAACGCAATATGACGGCTGAAACAAGGTTAGGTGTTAGATAGAAGTTAGAGGTGAGAGGTATGACCTGTGGGTGTAGGGACATACCCCGTGTATGTCCGCTAATTGGGGTTGCCGTCTCAGTTCTTGATTCTCACAAGTTGCGTGACGGCTTTCTTCTGTTCCAGTGTTTTCTTCCATCCATCGAGATAGGCGAACCACTCCTTGCTGCTGTGATAGCCGAAACTCTCGTTGTCGCTGCCAAAAGTAATAAAATAAGTGAGTGACTGTCCAGGGATTTTCACCACAAAGGCGTAATTATCTTTATCGGCAGGAAGCTGACGCTCAATATTTGCCTCTGGCAGGCAGATGCCCAGTCCTACAGTTTCACGCTTATGGCCTACGGAATCCTTTTCAGATACAGGCCAGTCGGTGCCCCAACAGCCACGCAGGCCATGATTGTCGCTGTGCTCTACAGAGTTTTTCACGTTGATAGTGCCTGTGGCAAACCTGAGGTCGCTGACATTGCGGTTGAAGGTCACATCCACCTGGCAGTCGCGTCGGCCGGCATAGAGCGTGTAACGTGTGGTCATGTCAACAGGAATTTCAGTGGAGGCGTCCTGGAGCCACTGCTTGTCGGTCACCTCAACGATGGTACGCAGTGGTCCGCGAGCGACGATTCGCTGGCTGCGGTGCTCAACATTGTTAATCATTGTGGGTTTGCTGCCATCCCATCCACGCAGGGTGCCTAAGCCAAGGGTGGAACCTACCCATAGCACATCATCGCCAAAACCTGCTGCTTTCTGAGCGTTGTCAGGATAGAATTGTGTCTGGCGTAGTTCAAGTCCACGCTTGTATTTGCCATAGATATCCACTGTCTGTCGATGGTCGAAATAAATGCGGTAGGCCACCATGTCGTTCTCAAAGGCAGCACCATGGTGATGAAGCATATTATATGGGTTGACATCACGATCTACAGTCAACTGTGATATATATAGGTTTTGTTTGTTACTTTCCTTGATTGATTTGTTTGTCAGCATCATCTCCACATACACCTGTGGGGAATATTCGCGTGGTTTCCCTTCTGCAAAGAGTTGGACTTGAAATGTCTTGGTCTTTTTACTCTCTAAATCGGCCAGGAAGAAAAGTTCATCGAAACTACCATCGCCGTCTAAATCATCGAGTTGACAGGGGATTTCACGTCCATTGTCGGTTACAAGGGCAGAATGGGTAGAAAACGATTTGGTAAGGACAACACTGACAGGATGCCCTGTCACTTTTTGACTATTGTCGTTGCGCAGTTCAACTTCTAAGTTTAACGCCGTTTGGGCTGTAGCCATACTGGCCAGTAATATGAATAGCCCAGAGAGAATTATTTTTTTCATCGAAGAGTTCTTTAGTAGTTAAAGGGTAGTTAAAAAGTAGTTTATGAGTAGTTAAAGGGACACAACTTCATCAATTATAGGGACATACCCCGTGTATGTGCGTCCATGATGATAGGTCAGCTATCTTATGAACTTTCAGACCATAACTATTTGATGGTCAATTCAACGGGACAATGGTCAGAGCCGAAGATTTCGGTGTGGATAGTGGCACCTTCCACTTGTTCCATCAGCCGTTCGGATACCACGAAATAGTCGATGCGCCAACCAGCGTTCTTCTCGCGTGCCCGGAAGCGATATGACCACCATGAATAGGTTACTTCGTCGGGATGCAGTCGTCGGAAGGTGTCGGCAAATCCTGACGAGAGTAGGGTGGTGAATTTTTCACGCTCCTCGTCGGTGAATCCAGCATTACGACGGTTGGTCTTGGGGTTTTTCAGGTCGATTTCATTGTGAGCAACATTCATGTCGCCACAGACGATGACAGGTTTTTGTGCATCGAGGCGCTGTAGGTATTCACGGAAGGCATCTTCCCACGTCATGCGGTAGTCGAGACGACGCAGACCATCCTGAGCGTTGGGCGTATAGACGTTGACCAGGAAAAACTGCTCCATTTCAAGTGTGATGACGCGCCCCTCGTGGTCGTGCTCATCGATGCCGATGCCGTAGGTGACGTTCAGTGGATGATGGCGGGTATAGATGGCGGTGCCGGAATAGCCTTTTTTCTCGGCAGAATTCCAGTACGACTCGTAGCCCTCGAATGTCAAGTCCAACTGCCCCTCCTGCATTTTTGTCTCTTGCAAGCAGAAGAAGTCGGCGTCTAAAGCCGAAAAAGCGTCGGCAAATCCTTTGCCGGCGCAAGCCCTTAGGCCGTTAACGTTCCATGAGATAAATTTCATGAATATTAATTCTGGTTATAGATAAACAATACCCTATTGACGGTGTTGACAGTGTTGTCGATGATAATGTCGCTGATGATGTAGTAGCATTGTATTTTCTTTTTCAGATAATACCCAATGGCATAGTCGGTGGAATAATATCCCATATAGTTCATCGAAGTGAGCTGGTCTTGGAATTTTATCTCCACAGAATGTTCTTTACCCTGTTCATCGATGATTGAGAATGACTTCTTTAAATCCTGGGGGACGTTCCAGAACGCATAGATGTCTTTGTTCTCAAAATTGTGATTATAGAAAAAGATTTTGGATGTCAATGGGAATGTGGTTTCACTGTTGGCCAGCAGGTCGTGTCTTTCAACATTGGTGATGCCATTGGCGAGGACATTCACAGGAAAATTGGGGATATGTATTGATGAGTCCCTTTGGCTGATTACCCAGTCGGTGGCAACAGAGTCGACTTTTTGAGTGCTGTCGTTGACGAAATAGAGATACCCTCCATAATATCCGTCCATGAGCAGGAGACGTGCCTGTATCTCAGCATCTGTGATAGGTGGAATGGTGTCATTGTCATCATCGTTGTCAATACAGGACATAAGTGTAGTGCCGGCAAAACAGCTCAGCATCATTAAAATCACGAAATAAAGAAGCTTTTTCATATTCTATTAATTTTAACTGAATAGTCTGAATAATCTGATGGGGTGGTTATCTATTAGGTTAAACTTTGGCGGTGGTGAAATCTTGCATAAATAAATGTTAAAATGTTATCCTCTGAGCAGATTCATGAATTCCTGCCTTGTCTTGGCCTGATTGAAGGCTCCGCAGAAGTCGCTTGTGGTGGTGATACAGTTTTGTTTCTCCACACCGCGCATCTGCATACAAAGATGCCGTGCCTCGACTACCACCATTACACCTAATGGGTGGAGTGTGCTGTCAATGCAGTCTTTGATTTGTTGTGTCATACGTTCCTGCACCTGCAGACGATGGCTAAAGATATCCACCACACGGGCAATTTTGCTCAGTCCGGTGATGTATCCGTTGGGGATATAGGCCACGTGGGCCTTGCCGAAGAATGGTAGCAGATGGTGCTCGCACATCGAGAAGAAATCGATGTCTTTGACAATAACCATTTGGCTGTATTTTTCTTCGAAGAGTGCGTCGGTAAGTACTTTATGGGGATCTTCGAAATAACCTTTCGTAAGTGTTTGCATAGCTTTTGCCACGCGCATGGGTGTCTTGAGAAGTCCTTCACGCTGGGGGTCTTCCCCTAAAAGTCGCAGAACTTCAAGATAATGTTCGGAGAGCTGTTCCAGCCCCTCACGATATTCTGTCTCTTTCATGATGCTTTTTGCTGTCGATTTATCTTCTCCTTACTGAAACGTTGACGACAGTTTTCACCACGCAGGCATCTTTGAAGCCCATGGCTTTCACTTTTTTCACCATGTTGATAGCTTCGTCTTCCTTGGCGAAATTGCCAATACGACATACCCATCGGGGTGAGTAGAAATGCACATAGACGGGCTGTCCAGGCATCTGGCTCTTGATTTTGCGCCCAGCCTCTTGAGCTTTCTCACGGTCGGCGCGTGTGTTCTTGCCAGAATAAACTTGCACACGGTATCCCATCACTCGGCGACCGTTGCTCATCACTTTCTTTGTGGTGGTAGTGGCACCTGCGGCTTTTTCCTGCTCTTGTATGCGTCGGTCGCGCTCGGCGTCTCTTGCCTCGCGTTCTTTGATACGTTTTTCACGCTCTTTTTTCTTCTCTTCCTCTGTTTTTTCCTTTGGCTTGGATGACTCTGAGGATCTTTTCGTCTCGCTTGAACTACTTGAGCTGCTCCTGCTCTCGCTGCTTGTCGGCTCTGCGGGCTTAGGAGTTGCGGGCTGAGGAGGATTATTAGGAGGAGTAGTTGCTTCATTGTTGCCATTGACAACATTGTTGACATCGTCACTTTGATGCACCACGGTTTGGGCATGGAGTGGGGTGATGGCAAGGAATGAAATGGTCAGAGCGGTGAGGAGAAATCTCATGATTATAAGGATTTGGGAATATAGACAAATGCTAAATTGGGGTGGAAAGTGTTGGAATAGGATAAAATGAGGTGGGAAGAGGTGGATAGTGTGTGATGGCGCAAGATGGAGGGGTAGGAGTTGGGTAGGAGTTAGGCTCGCATCTCAACCATTCACTCTTCACCTCTATGTTCCACACCTCAAATTATATAGTTCTGTTAAGTGTCTGAATAAATCAGAAGGCGTCGATGATGCCTTTGAAGTCGGCTGCTTTCAATGAAGCTCCACCAATGAGACCACCGTCGATGTCGGGCTTTGAGAAGAGCTCCTTGGCATTGCTGGCTTTGCAGCTACCACCATAGAGGATAGTGGTGTCGTCGGCGATTTCCTTGCCATATTTCTCAGCGATGACGCTGCGGATGTAGGCATGTATTTCCTCAGCCTGCTCGGCAGAGGCAGTCTTGCCGGTACCGATAGCCCAGATAGGCTCATAGGCGATGACGATGTTTTTGAACTCTTCAGCAGTGAGGTTGAAAACACTACCCTCGAGCTCGGCCTTTACCACCTCGTTCTGCTTGTCGGCTTCGCGCTCCTCAAGACTCTCACCGATGCAGAAGATTACCTTCAGCCCGTTGGCGAGTGCCAGCAGCACTTTCTCCTTGAGTATCTCAGGAGTCTCGTTGTAGTATCCACGGCGCTCAGAGTGTCCTAAGATGACATATTGTGCACCAGTGCTCTTCACCATAGCTGCAGATACCTCACCAGTATAAGCACCCTTTTCCTTGTCGGCGCAGTTTTCTGCTCCCAGTCCAATGATGTCCTGGTTAAGGAATTGAGCGATGCTTGCTAAGTGGATGAAAGGTGTGCAGATGACCACACCACAGTTGGGCTTCTCTGCTGTCAGTGTCTCGTTGAGTTCTTTTACCAAGGCAATGCCTTCTTGCAGGGTCATGTTCATTTTCCAGTTACCTGCTACGATGTTTTTTCTCATTTGTTTGAAATATTAATATGATTGGTACTTATGTTGTTTATTTCTCTTTTTCTTTATTTTTTTCCGGCGTGTCTTCAGTTGTCTTCTTTTTCCTTCTTACCCATTTTGTCCAAGCCCAGAGGCGGTCGGCGAATGTCAGGATAAATAGTGGAAGGACAAACCAAAGCAGGATTCTAACCACCTTGTTGGGAACGGAGTTGGCGGGTGTATGGCCAATCTCGAGGTTTTCCAACTTGTCTTTCATGTTGTTGGCATCGGGCAGGAAGTTGTGGCTCCACTTGCGCACCACTTTGCCGTCGTGCAAGAGCAATAGTCCAGGGTTACTGCGTATGACAGTCTTGAGCATGGTACCATCGCTGCGGCAGAATGGATATTCCGCGCCAGTGAGTTCACGCCACCGCTTGATGCCTTTTTCGCCACTGGATGTCAGACAGTAGAAGTCGTAACCATAGTCCTGACAATACTCATATATTTGGTCGATATCGCCAAAGTTGCTGTCGTCGGCATGCTCCAAGTAGGGCGAGATGAGCAGGAACGTATATCCCTCATTGTTGAGGATGTCCTCAGTGATGTCGTTATAATCGACAATGTTTTTTCCTGTGGAAGTGTCGGCGACACAGTCGATTTCTTCGATAAAGAAGTCGTGTATTTGTGGCTCGATGCCAGGTTTGACGACTTTGGTTTTGCTATCAATGAACGTCCACGTGGAGTCAGGGTAATTGTCGAGGGTAAACTCTCGGCGCTCACCGTCTTTCTCGAGGATGAACGTGGTCTCAAGTTGTGGTTCAACACCCATTGCAGCTTTCCGTAGGTCGCTACCTTCTTTGTAGGGGCGGAAGTCGAAGATAGGCAGGTTGTACAGACAGTAGATGCTGGTAATGATGATGAATAGCACTGTGTAGTAGATGACAATCCACTGGTTGGTTTTCGAGATAAACCTCACCATTCGCAGAGGCCACAGGCAGATGATGATAGTTGCCGCCAGCAGAATGACGTTTTTGAGGAATGTCTGTCCGTTGGTGAGCACGATGGCATCACCGAAACAGCCGCAGTCTTTCACGGGGTTGGCTATCCATACCCACAACGTGACAAACGTCATCACTGCCATGAAGACGAGTGTGAGCCTTGACACAAATCGTCGGTGGATGGCAAAGAGCAAGAATAATCCGAGTGAGAACTCCAGGGCAGACAGCAATACCGACGTGGAAAGTGTGAGCCAGTCGGGTACTACGTTCCCTAACGAGAGGGCTGACAGGTAATCCTGGATTTTATATTGTGTGCCGAGCGGGTCGATGGCCTTGACGAAACCTGAGAATATCAGTGTCAGCGATACTAATAGTCTGCAGATATTTACGAGTATGGTATTCAACTTGCTCATGGCTCTTTTTTATCCTTATGGATGCTAAATGCTGTGCTCTTGTTCAGCCATTTTGATGAGTCCGAAGAGAGCATAATTGATGATGTCCATATAATTGGAATCTACTCCTTCAGAGACATATGTCTCGCCCTCGTGGTCTTCTATTTCCTTGATACGCTGTATCTTGGTAAGAATGAAGTCGGTGTAGCTGCTGAGTCGCATCGAGCGCCATGCCTCGTCGTAGTCGTGGTTTTTGCGAAGCATCAGTTGGAGTGTGTCCTCAGCCAGACGGTCATAGTGACGTAATGCTGTGGTATTGTCCATGTCGGTATTGTCGGCACATCCCAATTCAGTCTGGATGAGGCCGATTATGCCGTAGTTGATGAGGGCGATGTATTCTGGGCGGATGCCTTCGCCCACAAGCGACTTCTTTTTTGTCTCCAAAGAACGTATGCGTTTGGCCTTGATGAAGAGTTGGTCGGTGAGTGATGAGGGGCGCAGAATGCGCCAGGATGCCCCATAGTCGTGGAGCTTGTTCTCAAAGAGCGACCTGCATTCGGCCAATGCGGTGCGTGCCTGTGACTCTGTATGTGATGCTTTGTCTGACATTGCTGATGAATAGTTGAAAACTGAATTATCGCCGTAAATGCGTCATTCAGGGTGCAAAATTAGCGCATTTTGTCGAATTCTCCAAAAATGAAACATTAATATGTGTTTAAATTGGAGATTGAAAATTAAAAATTTAGTCCTATCCCCGAATGATGATTGGAACTAGAACATAGGTTCATATTGCGAGAGATAGTTATTCGGCAGGGAGGACAATCAATAAATCCTTGAACAGATTCTCTTTTTCCACCATCTCAACAAGTTTCTCCAGCGAATCTTTACGCCACATTTTTAGCATTGTGACTTTTTTGCCGTCCGTTGTATCAATGTCGAAGCGTCCATTCTTGTCAAAGTCCCAATTTCCCTGAACAGGACCATTAGCCTTCTCCCCATTGTACTGATAGTTATTTGCCACTTCGTAGAAGAGGTTCTTGAACCATTTTCCGTTTTCATAATATGGGTTGTATTTTCTGGGGAAAGTATCATTTAAAATATCAAGAGTCACAGGCTCGCCTTTAGATTTCTTAATACTAACCCATTTCTTGATGATGCACAATGCAGTCTTAGCCTTGCCGAGTGGTCTGGAATTCAACAGTTTATCATTATAATAAACATTATATTTGGTCGTATCCCGTTTTGATAATTGACAAAGCAGAGCTTCAGTTTTTCCTCTTTCCTCGTCTTCCATGCCATTGATCAAGGCTGTCAGGAGGCGTTTGTTCTTGTCCCAAAATGAAGAGAGAAGTTCCAGGCAACTGTCATCAAGCCCTAAATCAACTTGATCTGTCTTTATTCCGTATTGTGCCGCCAATTCCTTCATCTTGGGGTATTGCATCCGGACCTTCCATTGACCGCCAATAATGTATGGTGATTGTACGCCTTTAGCAAGAAGTAAATCCAGTAATTCAGTTCTTGGTTGGTGGTCGTAATATACATCATCTATCATCCACAAGTTAACTTCAGAAGCAGCAATGGCAGAGTGAGTCAATAAAGGTTGGTATTTCTTCCACATTGCTGTAAGTTCCTTGGTATTATCATTGCCTGTGGCAATGCTGGGGTGAATCATCGTACCTTCCAAACTTGGGAACACCAACTGATTAAGAAATTCCGTGATGAAAAAGCGTGAGCGGGATGATAGAGACGAGGAGGCTAACATTGGTGTAAGAATGCTGTCAACAATGTCTTGATAGGATATTTGTATAAAATGAGAATCAGAACAAGCCCCCTTTTCAGGAGTCATGGGAGTTAGATTGACATATAATTGGAGGACATCCTTGCCATCAATAGGAGGATTTCCGCCTGCAACATAAGTACGGAACTTGGTGCCTAAATAGTAACGCTTTGTCTGAGAAGCTTCGTCGTAGGTTTTTACACCTGTAACATTATCCTGCTTTTTGCCTCCTTCTGTGGAGTCTATCTTATTCTCAATGATAATCTGAAGACGTTTAGCCGGGAGACTATCACATTCAATATCACAATCAATAAACAAGTCTATCCTGTCCTTGCTCTTGGTCGCAATCTTGGTCAATTCGTCACCTTGCAATTCGCCTACATACGAAACTGTGCCATTGGTTTTCCCGTTATTGGCAAGAATTTCTTGTGCTATAGTGCTGACGCTTTTTTCAGTCTCGGCCTTTACAGACTGGATGTTAACATTTCGTGTGGCAAAGTTCCGCTTGACATCATTATCGTTGAGTATGGTATCAACATACGTTTTCTGTTCTTCACTTCGGCGGACTAGAACATCAAGCAACAGCGCTATAGGATTGCATGTGTCCTTGTCAGCAATATTCTCATGGAACAGCCATTTTAGGAATGAGCTGTATGTCGTCTCACTTCTTTCTTTTGAAATGATTTCAAAGAAAGATGGTTTGTTGAACTTCTCTCGTAATGCTATAATGTCCTTGTCGCCATTAAATGGGCGCACCTGCATAACCCTGTGTCTGTTTTAACATAAGATTAACACAATTTCCATTATCATTCCTTACCTTTGCACCTCAAAGCATAAGGAATGATGAA
>OMXV01000020.1 GCA_900315075.1 uncultured Prevotellaceae bacterium
GAGTTCCTTAGAGCAAAAAGAAAGAGCGAGCAAATAAAACCCGCTCAATTAAATAATATTAACTAAATATACTTGGATAAAATCATAGGAAGCAGGGCGAGTTTTTCTTTCGCACTATAAACCCAGGGCGTTGCCCTGGGCTAATTGCTCTTTGGCCCTATAGGCCGCCAGAGTACAAATGCACTTGCGAAACTTCAGGTAATAATACATAAATCCATGAAACATTCTCCTTTTACTCCCTGACTCCGTAGAGTTTCAAGTACCCATTGTACCCCCCCCGCCCTGCGGGCACCCCTCCCCTAGTAACGGGCGGGGGAGTGTCTGGCGGACACAAGCTAATAGTGGTGAGAGGTGAGAAGTGAGAGGTAAGAGATTACCACTACTGCTCTCTGTCCGGGCCACCACGGTGGATGACAGGCGATATTGCGGTGGATGGTCGTCACGAAGTGAGCGGAGCGAACATAAATAATCGCAACTTTGTTGCGTAAGCAATAATGCAGCCCCTTTGATGGGGCGAGCATACTTTAATGAAAGAGCGACGAGTAGGAGCGGTTGAGCCCCATCCCGATGTCGGGAGGGGGACGGGGGTTGGGTAGGTACCCCTCATTAGGATAAGGAGGGGGCGGGGAGGTTGTGAAAAGCTCATCCTTTAATAGGAGTCGAGGACGGTGGTGACAAAGTCTAAGGCTTTTTCAAGTTTCTTGAAAATGTTGCTTTCCATTCTGGAAACCACCACATATTTCACCTCTCTATTGCTATTCCATAGCGTGAGCAATTGGTCTTTGCCCTTTTTCACCTTGCAAACAGAAGAGGTAGCATCGGATTTGTCGAGACGGAGCGTAGCGATACGGTCGCTCACTTCACCATTGTTGACGATGAACACATCAAACCACTGGTTCTTGCGCACGCCGTGGTTGGCACCAAGGTCGATATAAACCTTTCCTGCACGCTTCGGCTTTTTGGCATCGGGTTCAATATTTGTGATAAGTCCGACCAATGCAAAAGCTTCCTCTGCCACCTCATTGAAATCGCTCTGATAAGGAAGTTTGTTACAAGCTAAGGCTAAGGCATCGGCATAACTCCTTTCCGACTGTTCAAAACCTTTTTTGGTCATTCCCTGGGCAAGGACCTCATTGGTGGCAGTTTTCTTGATGGCTAAAAGATATTGGAATTCTACTTTGTAGTAGAACTTGCCATTAGTGGAGTCTCTGTAGTTGTATTGCCTATAGTTCTGGATAACGGTAAGCAACTTGTATGCGCAGTTCCTATCTTCCACTGCCAACACCTTCGGATTTTCATTCACTTTTTTGATGAGTGGCGCACGCATGGCGGCAAAGGTGCTCTGCTCACTGCTCTGGTCGCTTCTGACAAGGATGGGCGATTCGACGTAGATATTATTCCTACCCGTTGTTAACTCCGCCTGTGCAAAGGCAGAAACAGCAAGAAGGCATACCAACATCATTAAGAATAGTCTTTTCTTCATAGTTTTTAAGTTAGTGTGATTAGGGTTATTTGTATAGGTATCGTTTAATGCTCATTTTCGGTGTCTTTTCAAATGGCGATGCCATCAGTTCCACCTTGTTAATCTTGCTGTAAGCTGGAAGAGCTTTGTTGGCTGCCACACGGATTTGCTCAGGAATGTCCTTCTTTGACTCTTCGCTGATGTCATCTGGTATTTCGGCATATACTAAAGCCACAAGCTTGCCATTACGATCGACGACAAGGGATTCGATGACATACGGGCAGCCTGACAGCACAGACTCCACCTCCTCGGGATAGATGTTTTGGCCAGAGGAGTTGAGAATCATGGATTTGATGCGACCACGGATGAAGATATTACGTTCATCGTCCATCGTACCCAAATCGCCTGTACGGAACCATCCATCGTCGGTGAATGCTACTGCATTGGCCTCAGGATTTTTGTAATAACCCACGGTGATGTTTTCTCCTCGCGCCTGAATTTCGCCAGCAATATTCTTAGGATCATCGGAATCTATCCTAATATCATGAACGGGTTTTCCGCAGGAGCCTGGGACAAAATCTGTCCACCACTCCCAACCTAACAATGGGCATGCCTCTGTCATCCCATACCCCACGGTGAAAGGCAGGCGTATCTTTTTAAAGCATTGTTCCACTTCAGGTTTTAACGGTGCACCTCCCATGATGAAACAGCGCACACGCCCACCAAAGGCAGACAAGAGTTTCTTGCGAACAATCTTGTATATCAGTTTTTTGGCATAGGGCATGGAATCCACCCATCGTTTTTTCTCCAATGCCGGTTTGATAGACTTGTCATAGACCTTTTCCATGACCAGCGGAACCGTTACGACCATATAGGGTTTCACCTGCTTCATTGCTTTGAGAAGCGTGGTAGGAGAAGGTGTCTTACCTAGGAAATATACCGTCACACCATCGACATTAGGATGGATAAACTCGATAGCAAGACCATACATATGGGCCATGGGAAGCATCGAGACGATGGTCTCGCCTGGACGGTTCGGAAAATGAGTATTGCTGAATTCATCGGTGTCGGAAATAGCACCGTAAGTAAGCATCACACCTTTGGGATTGCCCGTGGTGCCAGATGTATAGTTGATGATAGCCAACTTATCTGAATTGTCTGTGGGATAAGATACCTGCTTCGGTGACAACCCATGGGGATAACGACGTGCAAATAATTTCTCACGGTTTTTCCATGCCTTGGCCACCTTTTCATCTCTATGCCACAGCAAACGACTGTCCTTCACATTGATAGCTGCCTTGAGTGCTGGCATTTGCTCGGGATGTAACTTTGCCCATATATCATCGTCGATAAAAAGCAGGACACTGTCGGAGTGGTGTGTGAGGGTGGACACACTGTTGGGGTGGAAATCCGCCAATAGTGGCACTGCCACACAGCCATTGACATTGACGGCCCAGAAGGCCATTGCCCACCGGGCGGAGTTGCGGGCGCAGATAGCGATTTTATTGCGCTTTGTAATTTTGGCTTCATTGAGAAATAGCTGGAACATTTCTATGTTTTTTGCCAAGTCAGCGTATGTGAACGACTCGCCTTCATAGTCGCAGAGTGCCTTTTGGTTCCAGCGTTCCTGAACCGTTTCCTCCAATTTTTTCAGATAGTGCTTCATCTAATTCAGAATATTATGGTTTTTAAGGGAAAGAAAAAACGGACCGTCTAATGTTGGTCTTCAGATGATAAGGTCATGAGGTGAAGTAATCTGAAACACCTCATTTTACGTGCAGATTCACTTGTTTTTGCAAAGATAATAAAAAAATTTTTAACAATAGACATTCTCTGTATTTTTTAAATGAGTGTATAAAAAAAGATGACAATGATAATTGCTTTATTGGATTCTTCGGACATCACGGGGTACAGTGGATAGTTTATGCTGCGATGATAAGTTTTTCTTAGTTTTTTGCTTCAGAGGGATATAAAATAGAGAAAATGTTGTAATTTTGCGCTCATATCGTGGTTATCGATACCTGATGGGGTCAAATAACGGCCATGCGAATAAAGTTGAGTAGTAACTCAACTTTCGCAAGTAAGGAGAGATTAGGCGGGAAAAAGGTTTTAAAGGTATAGATTACGTCATTATCTCACAAAATAGCTGTAAAAATGAGCATACGTCCCTTTAACTACTCTTTAACTACCTTTTAACTACCCTTTAACTACTGCAAATTGAGCGATGGAATCTCCAACACATTTCAGCATTATTGCAAGGGCAGGCAAAGGCCGACCTTTATGTGCTGGCAGAAACCTTTGCCACAGGGTTCCTAGCTGAAGGTTCTACTGAACAGGCTGAGGAACAGTCGAACAGGATTTTCTGCTGGATGCAGCAACAGGCACACCTTCTTGATGCTGCCATCGCAGGCAGTGTGGCTACAGTGGATGAGAAGGGGCAGTTGCGAAACAGACTGTTTTTTGTTCGCCCTGACGGCAGCTATGATTATTACGACAAACGGCATTTGTTTAGTTTTGCCGGCGAAACAGACAAATATGTGGCAGGAGAACGTCGCGTGGTCGTGGAATGGTGTGGCGTGAGATTCCTATTGCAAGTATGCTATGACCTGCGATTCCCTGTATTCTCTCGTAACCACGATGACTACGATGCCATCATCTATGTGGCCAACTGGCCGGCATCTCGTCGAGATGTATGGCAAACGCTACTGAAAGCACGCGCCTTGGAGAACCAGTGCTATGTGGTGGGCGTGAACTGTGTGGGCAACGACAATGTTCGTGACTACTTAGGAGATTCTGTCATCATCAATGCCTATGGGCACACTGTCGCAGCTTGTACCCCTGGCAAGGTGGAAACAGCTATGGCATCCCTTGATTTAGAAGAATTGAACCGCTTCCGCCAGAAATTCCCTGTGCTGGAAGATGCTGATGTAAAATAGTTAGAAGTGTTTTTAGTTAGAAGTTAGGAGTTAGAAGTTAGGAGTTAGAAGTTAGGAGTTAGGAGTTAGAAGTTAGAAGTTGAGGGCTGCGAAAATCTCTAATCTCAAATTAATTCTCAAATTCTCCAATTCGTGATAAAGCAAAATAAGGTAAATTCATGATAATACCGATGCTTATAGCATCGTCTATAATTCTTGAAAATTCATGGCTAATTCACGAGAATTCATGTTTAAGAACAATCATCAATTCTCAATCCTCAATTCTCAAATCAGCTGGGCAGTATCGGCGGTGGTAATGTCTGAATTCCTGCAACTCCACATTAATTAATCTTCAATATAAATATATAATTATGAATAAATTGAAAATAGGCGATAAAGTAAGATTTCTGAGTGAAATTGGCGGCGGTAGAGTAGCCGGTTTCAAAGGCAATAATCTTGTACTCGTAGAAGATGAGGATGGTTTCCAGATTCCCACTCCCATCAATGAGGTGGTAAAAGTGGAAACCGATGACTATAATATTGCAAAAGTTCATACCTCTGCCACGAAACAGCCAAAAACAGAATCCCCATCTGCCACAAAAGCTACCAAGAATGAGGAAGAGGACTACGACCCGGCTGACCGCCCGATAAGTTACCGCCCACCTGTTGAGGAGAGACGTGGCGGTGATGTGCTCTCTGCATACTTGGCTTTCGTGCCTATTGATGTCAAGCAAATCAGCAGCACCAATTTTGAGACATATTTCGTTAACGATAGCAACTACTATTTACAGTTTACCTATATGGTGGCCGAAGGAGCCAGTTGGAGACTACGGGCATCGGGAGAGGTGGAGCCAAATACCAAACTCTTCATCGAGGAATTTGGGCGAGACGTACTCAACGAAATGGAAAAAGCATGTGTGCAAATCATCGCCTACAAACGCGACAAATCGTTTATCCTGAAACCCGCCGTCGATGTGCAGTTTCGTATCGACCCGGTGAAATTCTATAAACTGCATACTTTCCAGGAGAATGACTTCTTTGAGGCACCTGCTATGCTTATCACCATTGTCGAAAACGACATCACACCAAGACCGTTGGTAATTGATGCCAAGCAATTGAAACAGGAGATGTTCTCCCCCAAGAATTCTCAGGAACAAGGCAGAGGACAACAGAAAAATGGTGGAGGTATGGTGCGAAGATATGAGAATGGGCAAAGTAAGGGGAAACCGATGGAAAGTCGGAAATCCGACAACATCGTGGTGGACCTCCATGCACATGCCATCTTAGAGACTCAGGCGGGAATGTCGGCAGCGGATATTCTCAACTACCAACTTGACATCTTCCGTAGGACACTTGAGGAGCATAAGAAAGAAAAAGGAGCCAAAATCGTCTTTATTCATGGAAAAGGTGAGGGCGTGCTCAGAAGAGCCCTAATCAACGAATTGAAATATAAATATAAGAAATACACCTATCAGGATGCTTCATTCCAAGAATATGGCTATGGCGCCACACAGGTGACGATTCACTAAATGTCATCTTATTCTTTCTATTAGGCGCATATATAACCAACCGGCAAGGAGGCTTAACGCTATATAGACGACACAGACAAAAAGGAGGTTCATACCCATATCGAAGCCTTTTAACGCAAACATCCGAAGGATGGGATGGCATACGAAGACTCCGGCAGAAACACTGCCTATCCATGTGAGACTGCGGAAATGGCAATGACGTACTAACAACAAAATCACAGCTACCACAAACAAGGGACTCAACACCCATAGTGGTGTCCACACACTGCTCAACAGCCATAACGACAGAAGGACGAGCAGACTTGCTACCCAATGACTATCTATCAAGCGAATAAATCGCGTGCTGCCATGGCGAGCTGTCCAGATGCCAAGGGTGAAAACCGACAGCCATAGGGGAAAATTATGGCGTAGCTGGTAATGAATCTCTGAAAGATGCTCGGCGTATGCAAAATAGACGCCTATCACAATAGACAATGCTGTAAGTATGAGCAGCAATCTATCGCTCCGTTTATAATGAAATAGCAAATATACGATATACAACTGCATCGTCACACCAAAATACCAATATACGCCCGGTGTGATAGCACGAGCGTCGTAGAGATTGAGGGTGAGAGTCAACTGGCCTATAATGTCTGAAGGCGAAATGATGCCTTTAGGTAGATAATTCAAGACAAAGAACAAATACGCGGGGACCAGAAGCAAAAGGAGTTTCTTGTAATGATTGCGTAAATAGCCCCATGGCCTCAAAGGATGCTTACCCAATTCATATTTGCACACAAGTCCATAACCACTCAAAAAGAGAAAAACTGATACGCCATACCATCCCCAAAATGAAAAACAGGCCTCAACGCATGCCCCCAAACCTTCACGAAGCCCTGTGAAAAGTGCTCCTACTCGCTCCTGGGTGAATTCAAACTCACATTCCAGGACCCCAGAGTCGAGATGCAGCAAATTGTGTAGGCAAATCAGCAAAATGCCTATACCACGCATACGCAGAGAGGTGGTTTTGTCTATTTTCATGAGTTTTCGCCTTAACAGATTACAAAAGTAGCAAGAAAAAGCGAATTATTCATCGGGCACATGTAAAAATGGATGTTTTTCCCACATAATGCTTTCTAAAAATCGTCTTTGGTTATTTTTTTCAAAAAAAATACGGAAAAATTTTGTGGGATAAAAAAAATGCATTACCTTTGCACCGCATTTGAGAGAAAATGCTGGATTAGAACACCGGAAGGAAGTTTGGGTGAGTGGCTGAAACCAGCAGTTTGCTAAACTGCCGTACGGGTTACCGTACCGGGGGTTCGAATCCCCCAGCTTCCGCTCATAAGCGAAGCCAAACGGAGGATTCATCTAATGGTTAGGATACAAGATTCTCAATCTTGGCATAGGGGTTCGATTCCCCTATCCTCTACAAAATCATCCTTTTAATACCTTGTAAGTCAAGCACTTACAGGGTATTTTTGCGTTTATAGGTGTACTAAAAGCGTACTACATGAAATATAGGTGTACTTTGTGGTACTTTAGCCTCATCAAAAGGGGTGCAAGTGTATCACTACACCAACACCCCAAAACCAAAAGATAAGTTAGTTATTACTTATCGGTTGCAAAGGTAATCATTTTATACCCCATACAACAAAAAAGGTGGCTATCTTCTCAGACCACCACCCAAATATGCACATGAAAGTATATATAACTGCCAATCTTTCTTTCTGATTTTGGCATTTTCATTATTTGATCTCAATCAATCTCTTTGCAAAGCCACCTTTTTAGCGTTATTAGGTCAACTTTTGACCCCAAATCAATCCTTTTTCCTGGGTCTGCCTCTTCTGGCAAACAAACAATCTGAAAGAAAATACCTATTATTGTCCGCTGCAGTGGGTTCAAGAAAGCCATTTCTTAATGCAGTTGAAAAGCACCATGCACTTAACTCTTTTCTCCACTTGTAAGGCCAATTTAAAAAGGCTCTCCCATCATGTTCAAGCCAATATCTAATATCTCCCTCACTACTTGGATTGTCCATAGCAAAGAGCAAATCACCATCAAACATGTCAGCATACATTTTCATTAAGGCTTTCACATCTGCCACACCAAAACTAAGTGATAGTTTTATATCGTTACTCTGGTAGTTGATTTTCCTTTCTCTTAGCACCATAATCAAGCCTCCCCAATAACATCTAAGGTTTCACCCACAAAATAAACTTTGCCATCATCCATCACCCTAACCCAACTTGGAAGATAGCCACACCTTGAAATTATTTCTTGCTTTCCTTGCTCTCCTATGGTTGTGTTGACCATATCAGCTGCAGAGCAATAACCACCTGCTTTTGCAAAGGTATCATCAAACATAATATCCACCTCGCCACTATGCCACCTCCTAAAGGTCAACTTTTGACCCTCATAGGCTCTTTCAAATATTGTGTAATTCTTTGTTCTTTTGATTGTCCTTTCCATTGTCATTTGTCCTTTTTCTTGTTACAAAATATGTATACAAATAACCCCTTATTATAAAGAGTTTCAGACATAGGCCCCAACATTTCTAAACTCATCATCCAACTCTTTTATTAGTTGATCTTGGATTGATAAATTAGCCTTGTTTGCTGCCCTCTCAATCTTTTGTTTGAGTCTTACATAACTAATCCTGTCTTTGAAAACTCCAGCCGATTTCAACTCTTGCAAAAAATCATCTACTTGCTCTTGGCTCTGCCCGGTCTGGTTCATCAACTTTCCCACAAAACAATCAAAGGCATCGGCAACGGTCTTAATCTCACTCATAACATTTTCTTTTAGTCGGTTCATTTTTGATATTGAAAAATAGGTTTCTTGAAATTGTTTCATAACAATCTTGTAAAAATGATTGTCGCTAAGTGTTGAGGCTTTCACCTCTGGCACATTCAATTGGTGTGGTAGTCTGCCATCTAATCTAATCTCACACCTTAGCAAATTGGCATCTTGCAGCCCTGGGGGTATCTCCATTTTCTTTCTTTGGGCATCGGCTACCTTGTCATAGTAACAAAAGGTTTTTGGTTGATGCTGCCCCCTATGCTTGTAATATAACGTTTCTTGATTAAAGCGATATCTTTGCAGTCTGGGCATGCTACCCAATCTATCTAAATACTCTCTCACCCTGTGCCTCATCAGAAAGCAACACCCAAATTCAAAACCTGTTACCTTGGCATTATCCAAAGACAAGTGCAAGGCATCCCCTATCTTGCTTATTGCCTCTGCTGTGGTTTTCCTATCAAGTGGGTAGATGTTACTACCATACATATATTTTGGCAGACTGCCAACAATAGACAAACCACCAACATATAGATTTACTTTCAATCCATGCAGACTGCCAAAGGTTCTTGTTTCACCTGTCTTTAGGTCGGTTGTTTGTGTAGCCTCATCAAGGTAGGTTGTGAGATGGGGGAAAGCCTCCCCCACATCACACCTATCAAGCCATAACTTAACCTTGTCATACATCGTGCAAGCGTTACAAAATTTGTATACAAACAACCCCTTATTATAAGGCATTGGCTTGTTTTCTTAATTGCCCCAACACCTCATCAAAGCCACCCATCGTTAACATTTTGCAGTAAGCAGAAATCAGCACCTTTGCATTTTCCAACACAATGAGTTCTATTGAGATGGGTGTTAAATTGGTGGGGTCTTGCTCGTCATGATGGAAGATGAAAAGAAAGCCATCATCTTTATAGTCAAGAAAAGGGTTTGGCTTGTTCTTACTGCTATATGTAGGCTTGTCCATTGGGTAGCCATAAGCAAAACCGCTTATTTTACCACCTACCCAAAAATCTCTCAAGCCTGTAAAGTTGAGGCTATTTTTACCCTGTAATCTCATAGGCGGTGTGCTGCTCTTGTCCTCTCTGCTTTGTGGCATCAAGTTAAATGAAATAGAGCCATCTCTACCCCTTAACTGCTCCATTGGTGGGTAGTAACCACCTTGCCCCATAATAGTATATTTAGGGGTTGTTCTGCCCGTCTGGGTAGTGTAAACCATGTTGGCATAGTACCTAATTGTAGGTGTGTTCATCGTCTGCCTCCTTTCCTTGCCATAGATTGTGCTTTCTGCTCTAACTCATCATCAGTTGAAACCCTACAACTCTGCATCCATCCTTCAACCTCTTTACGATTGAAATAACACAATCTGCCTGTTGGTGATTTGTAGTGTGGTATCTGCCTTTCCATCGTCATTTTATAAAGGGTTGCTTTGCTCACACCCAAATACCTTGCTGCCTCATCGGTTGTTAGCACCTCCTTTTGTGTGCCAATGATGTTTGCCGTTATAAGGTCGGCCACCTGTCTTAAATCGTCTGCCATTGCTTTAATTTTTGGTTGTTGTGGCTGCTCTGGCATCTGATAGAATGCCTTTGCCTTGCCATGTTTCTTTAGATGGGGCTATCAGTCACCCACTAAATAAAAACCGATGCAAAGATATTGAATAAAGAAAAACAAAAATAGTGTGCCGTTTAAGCACACTATAAAATACACTATGAAAGAAACAAGTCAAAAGAAAATAGCATCTATTTTGTCTCTCCACCATTGGGGTTTCTTTACCTCATAACATTGAGCCAAAGCCCTGTCAAGCCTCGTTTCATTAAATAGTTTTTCAAACACCCCATAACTAACACTATCACCCACATTTCCTTTGTACCCTCCATTTTCATAGCCACATAATTTGCCACAAAAATAAGCCAACTGGGTTTTGCATCCTTTTTTGCCTATTTGTAACCATTTAAGCCCTATGGCGGTCTTTTCCATCATATTAGCATCTATTGCCCTTTGGAAGATTTTCAAAGCCTCATCAGTCTTTAATTGCTCTGGTAGAATATTTTCAAGGTCGCTGCAGTTGCTTGTCGGCTTTTGTCCTGTGTTGTCGGTCTGCTCAAACGTACCTCTTAACTCGTTTAGCCATTCTTCTTCGTAGGGGTTTGTTAATCCGTACTTTTTGCCAACCTTTAGTAATTGATACATCAAGCCGTCAAGTTCAAGCGTAAGCCATTCGATAAGGTTATCTGCTTGCTCTGCTAACTCTCTGCCAAACCTTTCTTTATAGCGTTCTAATCGCTCATCATACTTGTTTAAGATGCTGCACTTTGGCATTTGGGAAAGCATCAGGGCAAAGTATTGTTGCATTTCCTCTGGCTTGGAGCATACCTCCAACAAATCCTTCTCAATCACGTTTTGCGGATTCCTTATATCGCCCCATTCTTGCAATATATCCACATTCCAAAATGCGCTATTTCTAATTTCCTCATCAGTGAAGAAAGAAAGATTATCAAGCGAGACTAAAATCTCGTTTGTATATTCTGCAATAGTCTGTGTTATAGTTTTGTTCATGCTTGAAAATTGCTTATTGTATAAAACTTTCCAATGTGTCTATTTGCTGTTTAAGTTGGATTGCTTGGGCGGCAAATAGTCCGGCAATCCTACTTGTTGGCTTAACGTCTTTATCAGAAATCTCATCAAGCAAGTTTGCTGCTGCTGTCAGTGCTTCAATTACTGCATCTACCTTGTTTGCTGTTCCTGCATCTTGTAGCCAATCACGCTTTATAAAGTTGGCTGCTATAACGTCACTTGACTCAACGAGGCTTTCCTCGCCCGTTTCAAAGTTTATAAATCTAAGTCTTTTCATTTGCTCAAAATTGAAAATTAAAAAATCTCGGCGAGAGGTCAGTACTGGTGCCCATTCGTGTTAAAGGGGGGGGTGTACCCCTTTAATCACCTAAATTTGTATCTTTAATCCTCCATTTTTTAGTTCTACAATTGAATATCTGGCATACTATTAATAGCATCCTCTTTCAACTTGTCCACCGCTCTAACGTATATTTCAGTAAATTTCAATGTTGAATGTCCCAACAAGTTACTAACCACCTTGATATTTGCCCCATTGCTCAATAGACTTGTAGCAAATGAATGCCTCCCACAATGCCATGTTATATGTTTATCAATCCCCGATCTCTTAACCCAATGCCTCAAAGCTTTTAAGCACATTGTTTCACTTGGTAGATGAAAAATGAAATCATCTTTAGCATCATTTGCCTTTTTGCCAATAATACCTAACAAGTTATCATTTAAAGGTATTGTTACACCACTATTACTACTATGTCTTTGTGTCTTGCTTTGTCTAAATGATAATCTCCTATTGCTATAGTCAATATCACCATAAGTAAGGGTTACAATATCACACCTCCTTATGCCACTTAAACAAGTCATTGCAAAAGCCCTCCTTATTTCTGGGTTTTCACCCTCATAGTGTGTTTCAAATAATTGTTTTATTTCCTCTTGGCTCAATATGTCTTTGGCCAATATATCATCTACTTTAGGGGCTGTTATACCCTTACAGGGGTTGTTTGTTAACTCTCCTTGCTCAACTGCATAGTTAACCAATCTTTTAAACCTCCTGTAATAGGTTTCTGCTCCTTGCCCCTTATGGTTATCTACAAGGTAATCCACAAATTTTGCAATCATCTCCTTATTTAGGTGCTTGCCCTCAATCTTGTTAGAATAAATTGGGTATTCCTCTTTCAAAAAATCTTTGAAATTCTTTAAAGCACCTACAAGTACCAATCTATCTTTCACATTGGCTTTGTCAGCAAATTCTTGGAAATAGTCTAACAGGTTTACACTTGTTTTTTTCTTTAGCCTATAGCCATCACGATTTTCTAATAATTCTTGCTCCTTTTCTTGTCTAATTTTCTTTGCAAGTTGCAATGTTTCTTTGTTGTGCTGCCTGTCGATTGGGTTACTTGGTTTTGCAACCAAATATAAGTTTAGATTTTCCTTTTTCCTAAAATGCCTAACCTTATACTTTTGCAAACCTTTCATTTTTCCACTCTCATACAAAACAGGCTCTCCAAACTCATCCAATACAGGCTCACTTTCTCTGCCAAAATAATACTCCAAATAGAGGCTAATTTGACCATCTGCTAACAACCGCTGCTCTAATCTTGGGTTGTCCTTACTCTTGTTTACTAACTTTGCCATAACTAACTATTTTCTTTTGGTTTTATTTGATGGTGCAAAGTTAATAAATATTTTCTAAAAGGTGTACTAAAAGGTGTACTAATTTCTAAAAATAATACAACTTTTTATAATTAGATAAAAATAACTATATTGTAATCATCTTAAAATCAATATATTTAGTAATATCAAATTTTAACAAAATTATAGGTTTAATTCCCCTATCCTCTACTTAGAGAGCCATAAAGGCTCTCTTTTTTTGTCTATAAATCGAGCACTAATGGAATAACGCACTGAATATCAGATACCATTGGGGAATAGTACCACTTGAAAATCATTATCTATCATTAGCTAACATTAGCTATCTTTATCTATGATTGTTTTACCAAAGTATTACCATTTTCCCAAAAAGTATTACCACTATGACACCTCAACTGAAATTCATTGCTGGCCTCCACATACTCCTCACCTCCGTAGATTTTTTTTGAACACGAATTGCCGTAAATGAGCATGAATTTTCAGAAATTAAAGAACGATGATATTCGCATCGAATCACACCCCACCCCGCCCTGCGGGCACCCCTCCCCTGGTAATGGGAGGGGAGTGCCTGGCGGACACAAGATTATGGTATGAGCAACGAACTGTCGCCATAGCTGAGGAACCGGAAATCATTTGCGAGGGCGAAATCATAGACTTTTCGCCAATCACCATGGAGGAATGCGCTCACTAATAGCAACAGAGTGCTCTGTGGCTGATGGAAATTGGTGACCAACATGCGTACGATTTTGTATTCATAGCCTGGCGCGATGATGATTTGCGTACTGGTATGCAGGGTGTCGGTGTGATGACGGTCAAGGTAATCAATAATTTGCGACATCGCCTCCATCGGGGTGATAGAAGGATGGGTGTCATAGGGTTCCCATTGTTCGACATGTAGTTGCTCTGGTGTCGCCTCCGGGTTTTCTTTCAACTTAGCGCCTATATAATAGAGGCTTTCGAGTGTGCGCACACTTGTTGTACCCACAGCTATGGCCTTGCAATCATGGCGTATAAGTTTCTCGATAGTCTGGCGTTTAACACAGATGTATTCAGAGTGCATCTCATGCCCAACGATGGTATTACTTTTCACTGGTTTGAAGGTTCCAGCCCCCACATGCAGCGTCACCTCCTCGCGGTCGATGCCTTTCTCATCCAACTGCTGCAGCACCTCTTTAGTGAAATGGAGACCCGCAGTGGGCGCCGCCACGCTACCCTTGATTTTTGAATAGACAGTCTGATAGGTGGTTTTGTCGCTTTCCTGCGACTTACGGTTGAGATAGGGCGGTATCGGCAGTTCACCAACAGCATCCAACACCTCAGCAAAACTGACTTCGGGATTATCCCACTCCAGTTCCACCTTCCATCCGGTTTGTGCCTCCCCTACCCTATTTGCCCTGAGAGTCATAGTCTTATCGCCTACAACGATGGAGCGCTCCAAGCATCCGGTTTTCCATTTTTTCAAGTTTCCAACCATGCAAACCCATGCGCATTTCCCTCGTGTCTGAAACATCTGTTCATAATCAACTGGGGCAGCTGGTTCCAAGAGGAACACCTCTATCAGCGCACCAGTCTCTTTCTGGAAATGGATGCGAGCCATAATGACCTTGGTGTTGTTGAACACCATCAAAGCCCCTTTGGGCAAATAGTCAGGCAGATGATAGAAGACATCGTCGCTCACTACTCCATGTTGATATACGAGTAATTTGGAATGATCCCTCTGTGGAAGTGGGAATTTTGCTATCCTGTCATCAGGCAACGGATAGTTATAATCGGCTATATGTATGTTTTTTGTATCCATTTATGATTGATGAATAATTGCGAAAATGACGACCAAGCAGTAGGTGGCTGCCAGGACCCATGCCACCACATCGATATCTATAAGGCTATACCCCGTCTTTGTGAATTGGCTTGAAACGAAATTTGACTTTGTCGTCATCGTCCGGAATGCTAAAAAATAGATGAGATAGGCAAGTGACCCTATCAAAGCCCCAAACATGATACCGACAAGGATGTCAGAAGGATAATGCATGCCCAGATACAGGCGTGTGTAGCAATTGAGCAGCGACCATGTAATCATCAGCCATGACAAGAGTTTGTTGCGGACAAGCCAGCAGAAGAACACTGCTATTCCAAAGGTATTTGAAGCATGCGCTGAGAAAAAGCTGAATTTTCCTCCTCGTCGCTCGTTGACAACATCAACGATATACATAATTTCAGGGTCGTTTCCCGGTCTCGGCCTTGCCACCATTGGTTTGACAATTCCCTCGGTGACAAATTCGGTGATAAAGAAACATAGCAGGCAACAGCCAACAGCAAGTGCTATCTGTGCCATAGTATCATTGTTCTTTATCACCAAGTAAAGCAAAGCCACATACAAGGGCACCCATGTCAAGCCGGATGTCAGCGTGACCATAAGTGAGTCGAGAAACAACGAGTCGCTCCCGTTGAAGAACTCGAGCACTTGTCTGTCGATGTTGATTGCCGTACTGAGGTCCATGATCTCTATTTCAGGTTTATACCGTTTATCACGAATTATTAGAATTTACGCTTGTAACGCTTATCTTTTTATCACGAATTTGAGAATTAAAGAATATTGGCAATCTTATCTAATTCATATCACGAATTATTAGAATTTGCACTTGGGGCGCTTGTCCTTTTATCACGAGATTTGTGCAGACCCACTGACCAACGGAAGGTAATTTGAGAATTATAGAATTTGGCTGATATCGTCAGATTTCCTCCAGTTTGCTTTCTTGCATCCACCCTTCTCTACCGTCAACCATGCGTATTTCCCTCCATCCTTTGATAGATTTATCGGTGATTTCAACTTTTGTACCTTCGTGAAGTACAAAAGCGTTGGCTGCATTATCTTCTGGGTTTTTCTTCACATTGACAGTAGGCGCCATGACTATCGCTCCGTTTTCATTATCGAGCATCCGTTTCTGTTGATAGGCAAACAAGTTTGCCAACAAGAAAAGGATAAAGAATGCCACGGCACCATAGAATCCAATCTTCCGATAATTGATTCTCTCGGCAAAGAGATATAACAGCAACAAGGCTAAAACCAAAACGATAGACACCACAGCAACTGCAGCCCATGCGTCAACACTAATCATGCAAACTAGACCTTTATACCATGACACAAAGAACACATTTGAGTCGGGATTGATTTTGTCGATGGTCTTCGACCGTGCCAGTTGCAAATTGAACCTGATATCTCCATCGCTGGGCGACAAGATGTATGCCCTTTCATAATTAAGGATAGCCATGGGAATTTCTTCTGTTCTATAATATGCATTACCTAAATTATAGTACAGGTCAGCGCTCTTTCCCTGCTTTAGTAGTTCCTCATAATCCTTGATAGCCTGCTGGTAGTTTCCTTTTTTGTATGCAGCATCAGCCTCTTCCTTTGTCACCGCCATAGTAGATAGCGGAAGTAAAAGCATCATCAAGAGAAGTGCCGTCTGAGCGGTATTTTTTCTACCTTTCTTCGCTTTCATATCATCCTCAATTTTTGTTATGGCATCGACAGCTGCATCAAACGTACGGTTCATATTACCTTTGGAGTCACCGGGGGCATATCTTTCAAATTCACACTCATCGAGTGCTTGGATGAATTTATCCACAGTGGTTTCACCCACACCACTCTCGGTGAGTCTTTCCCTGACATTATCCCTCGAGAGTTGTTCGACAGGCATATTGAGTTTGTCGCCCACATATCCCCACAATGCCCTGAGCACTTCGTCGTAGAACGCATTGTTGTCACCTTTGTCCATGAGCTTACTGGCTTCTTTGAGCCTTTTTGTCGCCACCTTGTTGGCTTTCTTTCCCCTCATCTTTGTGACATTGGCATTGTCGATGGCTTTTTTCCTAAAGACGAGAAGGAGTATCAAGAACACCAATAGTGGTACGAGGATGGAAATCCAGTACACCTTCGACCCAAAGAATAGTTTTTCTGGATTTTGCACAGACGCTTTTCCCTCCTTGATAGGATAGATGTCCTTATTGGAATAGTCGGCAAATTCATCTGCATCGGAGTTTCCATCACCCTCGAGAACCTTCAATTCGAAAGGCTCAGTCTCAATAGTCTTATACGTTCTTGAATCTGTATCAAAATATGTGAGTTTGACACCAGGAATGGTATAGTTACCTTGGTTTCTTGGTACGGCTAAGAAGTCGAAAATCATGTCTCCCTCCACGCCATTGATTGTGAGGTCGGTCTTATCGGTCACCTTGGCGTCGTATTTGTCGAAATCCTTGGGAAATGCCACGTCGGGCTGCTTGAGGAGCCTCAGATTTCCATGTCCGCCTATGATCACTCTAAGATTAATAGGTTCTCCAGCCTTTACTTCATCTTTATCGATTTCTGCAGAGATTTTGAAATTTCCCACCGCCCCGGTAAAGTCCATGGGTCGTGAAGGCAAAGAATCCACCTGCAAGGTAAGTCCATTGGCTACGAGTTCCCGTTCCCTAACAATATAATCTGAGCCGCCATTAAAGAAAGCCTCCATAGGATCGACATTGGCTACTCGCTGATTGACCTCGGCTTTGAAATTCACTTCTGGCACATTCAGTTTTCCAGTCATCTGTGGATAGACGATGTATTGTCTGCACTTAATAACGGCATAATTTCTACCATTAATATTCTCAAAGCTATGGTTATCAGGCAGTTCTATTTCCTGCAGTTGGCAGCCTTTAACATCCAACGAACCTCCTGACAAGCCATTAGGTCTAACATCGGGAAGAAAGCAGAGATAATAGGTCAGCACAATGGGTTCTTGCTCATAGATGTGCGTTTTGCTTGCATTCACCCTGATAAAGATATCGCGGTCGGTGATGGCAGAACCCTCATTTCTCATCGAAGGCCCTTGGTTTGGGTCATTATGGAATTTTGTCTGACCATTATTGCCGCCAGCCCCGGCCACAGCTTTCACATGTGCCGAACTTGACGTGAGAGTCTTGCCCGACAGGTTGAGTCTTGCCGGTGGTATGGTATAGTCGCCAGGTTTTTCAGCCTGCAGCATGAATGTATATGTGGTAGAAGCATTTGTAGTCACATGTCCATTAACATTGCTATAACTCTCCTGCTGCGACACACTTGGTCCGTATGCCACCACCAGTCCGTCGGGCAGTTCATCAAGCCTCGGAGTCTCTCCTGATGTGGTTGAGTGAATGGTGTATTCCAGTCTGAAAAGCTCACCCACCGACACTCGCGAGGGTACTTGCACACTGAGATTCTGTGCCCACGAAACCATCGCGAGACACATACACCCTACCAAAAACAAATATCTTCTCATACATTGAAAGTTCTAACGTTCCTACCAATTTTTGTTCAGAGTTCTTGACTGACTTGCACTTTTGGCTCTTCCTAATTTCTCCTGTGTTTCTTGTTCTTTTCTATTGACAGCATCAAGCATTCTCTGCATATTCTGTTCGCTCATCTGAGGTTGGTCTTGCTGGCCATCCCCTTGCTGGTTTTGACTTCTATTATTCTGGTCTTGATTATTTTTATCTTGGTTTTGGTCTTGATTCTGGTCTTTGTTTTGGTTCTGCTGTTGGTCTTTGTCCTTGTCTTTATCTTGTTGATCCTTATTGTCTTTTTGATTATCCTGATTTTGCTGATCATTCTGGTCTTGCTGGTTGCCGTCTTTGTTTTGCTGCTTCTTCAGCTGCCATTGGCATAGTGCAAGATTATATCTAGTCTCCTCGTCATTGGGATTATTTCTCAATGCTTCTTTGTATGCTTCGATGGCCATTTCTAATTTACTCCATTTCTGATAGATCCATCCTATATTATGATACGACATAGCCCTTCGTATCGGGTTGACCTCTAATTGAGCGGCAGCAACAAACAAGCTATCAGCCTTTCTGAATAAGGAATCGACTTCATTCATTGTATTGGTTTGCTCGCTGGAAGACAGTTTTATCCCTTTTTGCAAGATTGCCCTACCCCTATTATACAGTGCCTGAGGATTGAGCGAGTCGATTTGCATTGCCTTTAAATATTCTGTGGCAGCATCATCTACCCTCCCATGCCTGAACATTCTGTTTCCCTGACGGATATGCCATCTATCGTTTTTCGACTGTGCCTGGACAGGTGCCACGTATGTCATCATGGCAAAAGAGACAAGCATAAAAAAGATATATTTTTTCATCATGCTTTTATTTCACCTCCTTTATTATGTCTTGTAAACAACCTCACATTCTTGAGCAGTGGGTTTTTCCTCTCGAGTACAACTATTTCGATAATAAGCAGCAGCAAAGCCAAAATTCCCACAAATTGGAACTGCTCCCCATGTTCGGTATACACTATAGTTGTAATTTCTCCCTTTTGCATTTTCTCAATTTCATGGTCAAGAATCTTCTGGGCTTCACTTGTATTATCCACATGGATATAAACGCCACTACCAGCTTCGGCGATATCCTTGCACATCTTTTGATTGAGACGGGTGATGACTGTCTCGCCAGTATTGTCGGTGAGATATTGTCCGTTAGGCATTTTTATAGGCGACCCCTTGTCGGAACCCACACCCAAGACAAAGACTCTCACACCTTTTTCCTTAGCCTTTTTAGCTGCCTCTATGGCACCTTCCTCATGATTTTCACCATCGGTGACAAGGATGATGGCCTTTCCTGCCTCATCATCTGGCGTAAAACAATCCATTGCCATGCTGATGGCAGTTGCCACATCGGTTCCTTGTGTTCGTATCATCGATGGCGAGATAGTCTGCATAAACATTTTTGCCGACACATAATCATTGGTGATTGGTAGCTGGACAAAAGCATCGCCGGCATAAACAATCAGTCCTACCTTGTCTTCGTTGAATTTATCCACCATATTCTCCACCATCATCTTCGACTTTTCCAGCCTTGATGGCACCACATCCGTGGCATACATGGAATTCGACACATCCATACATATCATGGTCTCTATACCCTGTTTTCTCACAGTGTTGTCGTTTTCTCCCCATTGAGGTCTTGCAAGCATGAAGACGAGTAAAGCCAATGCCGCTTGCAGCAACCAGAATTTGACCATAGGCCTATATTTCGATACCCCCTGCATCAAATCTTCTACGAGCGTGGGGTCTCCAAATCTTTTGAGTCTGCGTTTTCGATTTCTGATATACCAGAATCTTATCAGTGCCATGACTGGTATGAGCAGCAATAGCCAAAGGTATATCGGACTTTCAAATCTAAACATATTTTTATTAATTTATGAGTTCTTGAGTTTTTGTGAGTTTTGGGATGATTTCCTAACTTCTAACTAAATAAACTTCATACTAACCATCACGGCAATCTTCTGAGGATAGTGATTCTTAGCAGCATCTCAAGGAGCAGTGCAATGATGGCAGCGATGACGAAGGGCTGATACCCCTCATGTGTCTCGCTTTGAATTTTCTCATACAGTTTGGATTTCTCCAGTTTGTCGATATCATTATAGATACGTCTCAGGTCATCGGAATTGGTTGCCCGATAGAAATTACCATTCGTGGTGGCCGCAATTTCCTTGAGTGCCCTTTCGTCGATTTCCGACTTGATAGGCACATACTGTACTGTGCCTGCCACGATATTGGGCATTGTGGTCACCTTGTCGGTACCCACTGCTATGGTATAAACCCTTACTCCCATACTCTTGGCCATCTCAGCAGCAGTGGCCGGTGAGATGTCACCCATATTATTTGTACCATCGGTGAGCAGTATCACCACACGGCTTTTGGCTTTGCTATTTTGCAGCTTGGTCAGCGATGTGGCGAGTCCCATACCAATAGCTGTGCCATCTTCGATGAGTCCACTTGCAGCGATATCTGTACGCACATTATGCAGCAGTGTCAGCAGCGTGCTATGTTCCACTGTCATAGGGCACTGTGTGAAAGCTTCACCAGCGAAGATGGTCAGTCCGATATTGTCATTTTCACGTTTAGCCACAAATTCTGCAGCAGTTTTCTTGGCCGCCTCTAATCGGTTTGGACTAATATCTTGTAATAACATACTGGTGGATACGTCCATCGAAATCATGATATCAATACCCTCCACCGTTTTGGTTTCCAATGAGTTATGTACCTGCGGCCTTGCCATGGCTGTTACAATGAGAGTGAATGTAAGCATTCGCAGCACCATGGGCACATGCAACAACCACATTCTCCAACTTTTCGGTGCAAACCGATAAGCGTTGGTGTCGCTCATACGCATAGTGGGTTCCGTCTTTCTCCGAAAGAGGAAATACCATAGCAGATATGGTATGAGGAGAAGCAACAGCAGGAAATATTCTTTATTGGCAAATTCCATTTTTCAATAATTTTTCTTTTCAGACTATTGTCATCTACATCAAAAGACGAGAAGATAGACATTCCAACATACGATTGCAAAAACCGCCAGAATAACAATTGAAAGAGCGGCAATAACAGACAAGATAATACGTCTTGACTGCCTCGACCGTTTGTCTTCCTCTGAGATGGTGGGTTCGATTTTCTGCACAATAGGCATGTTCTCCATCTTCGTCTCGTTGATAAATGCCACTACGCTCTCGAGTCCTTTGTCTTTCTCGTCATCCCTTGTCGAATACTTAGCGAATTTCACCAGGTCGGCAGTCTCAAGCAACTGTTTAAGTTCTTCTATTTTCTCTTGGTCGGCCTCTTCCCTAAGTCGCTGTATGATTTCAGAGCTTGTCATTTCCATGGCATTGAATCCGAATCTTTCCTGCAGATACTTACGGAAGGTATCGGTAAGAGCCGTATAATACTCTTTCTGATCCGATGAAGCATTGAGTTTTTCTTTCTTGATTCGGTTGATTTCCTTCAAGGCAGTCTGATGAGGCAACATTTTCCTGACAAATCGGATTTTGGCGATAATGGGTTTGTTGTCTCTCAGTCTCACGATAAGGTAGAACATCACCACAGCGAGCAAGATGAGTATGAGGCTAAACCAGAACAACGGTGACCATTCCGACCATTGGAAGGGGTTGTCCTGGACATCCTTTGGTGGATAGAATTTATTGACATTCGTCGTATCCACTGGCACAGTAGAAACATTGAGTTTCAAGCTGTTGCTCTTATACTCATTACCATCTACCAGCACGTTGAAGGCAGGCAGTTCGTACTGATTCTCATCAAACGATGTGACGGTATATTCTTTTCTCACCTTCATCTCATTGTTGCCAAGGCGGAGAGTATCCAAGTTCTTGGCACCCAAGACTTCTACCCCTTGAGTGATAATGGCCTTGTCGGCAAATATGGGCATGTTGACATCCTGCCCTTCTTTCACCTTGACAGAGAGGGTGACGTGCGCCTGCTCTCCGATTCGGATGTTCATGGAGTCGATAGCCACTTCTACTTTCACTTGGGCACGGATGCTCAAGGGCAGCATGAGAGTGAGTAATAAAAGATATTTTAGCGTTTTCATTGAAAATGTCATTTTAGACTTACAATCAGGATCTCATGGCAAAGAGCATCATCAGCGCCTTGACATAGTCGTCGTTGGTGGCTATGGAGACGTTATCGACACTGCTTTTATTGAACAGTTGCCTAAGGTCGGCCTGTCTTTTCATCCAGTAAGCTGTATGTGCACGTCGTAGTTTTTTGCTCGACGTATCGATAATCATCTCATGGCCAGTCTCTGCATCCTGTATCTTTATCATTCCCACATTAGGCAATTCCTTGGCTCTCGGGTCGTAGATTTGGATAGCCACAATATCGTGCTTTCTACTGCAAATGGTGAGTGCATTGTCGAACGACAGCCTTGTGTAGAAATCGCTCAGCAGGAATGCTGTGCATCTGCGTTTCATCACTCTTGTAAGGAATTCCACAGCCATACCCACATCGGTCCTCTTGCTCTCAGGTTTAAAGTCGAGCATCTCGCGGATGATGTATAGGATATGTTTTCTTCCCTTTTTGGGAGGGATGTATTTCTCGATATGGTCGGAGAAGAATACTACACCGATTTTGTCATTATTCTGGATGGCACTAAAGGCGATGGTTGCTGCAATTTCTGCCACCAAGTCGCGTTTTGTCTGCTTGATGGTACCGAAATCGAGCGAGCCACTCACGTCCACAAGCAACATGACGGTGAGTTCGCGTTCCTCTTCGAATACTTTCACGTAAGGACGGTGGAAGCGCGCGGTAACATTCCAGTCGATGTCTCTCACATCGTCACCATACTGGTATTCACGCACTTCGGCAAATGCCATACCCCTTCCCTTGAAGGCGGTATGGTATTGTCCTGCAAAAATATTCTGGCTCAGTCCGCGTGTCTTGATTTCTATTTTGCGAACTTTTTTGAGCAAATCCGCTGTTTCCATCAAGGAACCTCCACTTTGTTGAGAATTTTGCTGACGATTTCCTCGCTTGTGACATTTGCTGCCTCTGCCTCGTAAGACAGTCCGATACGATGACGCAACACATCATGTGCCACAGCCCTGACGTCTTCGGGTACCACATATCCACGACGTTTGATAAATGCGTATGCCCTTGCAGCCTTGGCGAGATTGATACTGGCACGTGGTGAGCCACCAAAGGTGATATAATCTTTCAGTTCGTTAAGTGAATATCTGTCGGGGTATCGGGTGGCGAATACAATATCAGCAATATACTGTTCGATTTTCTCGTCGATATAGACTTGTCTCACCACCTGGCGAGCGTCGATAATCTCCTGGGCTGTGGTGACTGGTTTCACCTCAGGCAGACTGTTGCCAAGGTTTTCACGAATGATAAGACGCTCTTCCTGAATGGTAGGATAGTCGATGATGGCCTTCAGCATGAAACGGTCAACCTGTGCTTCAGGCAACTGGTAAGTACCCTCCTGTTCGATAGGATTCTGTGTAGCCATGACAAGGAAGGGGTCTGGCAGGTGGAAAGTCTTCTCTCCGATAGTGACCTGATGTTCCTGCATCGCCTCGAGCAGTGCGCTCTGCACTTTGGCCGGAGCGCGGTTGATTTCATCAGCAAGCACAAAGTTTGCGAACACTGGGCCCTTCTTCACTTGGAAATTTTCCTCTTTCTGCGAATAAATCATCGTGCCGATGACATCTGCCGGCAGCAAGTCGGGTGTGAACTGTATTCGGCTGTATTTAGCATCGATGAGTTGTGCCAGTGTCTTAATGGCTAATGTCTTTGCCAAACCTGGTACACCTTCGAGCAAGATGTGTCCATCACTCAGCAATCCTATGAGCAGCGAATCGACAAGATGTTTCTGCCCTACGATTACCCTATCCATACCCATCGTGAGACTATTCACGAATGCACTTTGTTGTTCGATTCTTACGCTTATCTCGCGTATATCCATTGCTTCTGACATATTGTAATGTAATGATTAGTTCCTAAAAAAGACTTTGGTCTCTATACATTTCCACCAAATAGCAGGTGTTTACAACCCACAAATGTTAAATTTGTCGCAAAATTACAACAATATTCTTTTTTTGGTGTCAAAAGGTGTCTAAATAATATTAAAAAAGATTCCTAAAACTTACATTTTAAGAATCTTTTAACGTTATGGGGCGATAGTAACAGATGTTTACAGTAAATCTGAGGAGGAAATGGTGTTTTTTTCTGAATGGAGCGACGGCAAAACCGTCGCCTACGGAGAAAATAGTAGGGAGAAATAAGATTCATCATGACGGACATGACAATATCTAAAAACTCAAGTCTTTAAACTAAAAACTAAAAACTATAATCTATAGATATTCCTCCTCGTTTTTGGGTGGCAAAGTCTCTCTCAGGAAATCTATGAGAGATTGTAGAGCAGTGACAGTGGCGATGGCGAGATTTTTGTCTCTTCCAAAATCGTCTTCCAATTTGATGGTTCTGATGTCATTGGCATCACCATAAGCCAACCAGATGGTTCCCACGGGAATATCTTTTGTGCCGCCGCCAGGACCAGCAATGCCTGTCACTGCAACAGCCACATCCACATTGAGGGCATTGATGGCACCCTTGACCATCTGCCTTGCCACCTCCTCACAGACAGCGGTTTGTTCTTCCAATACCTCATGACTTACTCCGAGCAACCGCTCTTTTATCTCGTTGGTGTATGATACGATGCCACCCTTGAAATATTCTGAGGCACCAGGTGTGGCTATAATCGCCTCGGCTATCCTTCCACCAGTACAACTCTCAGCAGTTCCAAGTGTCTTTCCAGACTCATACAATAGTGTTTGTATCTCGCGGCTTAATACTTTATTTTCTAAATCCATAATTTTGATATTGATTGGGTTATCTCTATTGAAAAGTCACCTTCGAGAAGGCGGGGCGGTCGATGGGACAAAAATCTTTGTCGAGATACTTATAGTATCCTGTGATTCCTATCATCGCCGCATTGTCGGTGGTATAACTGAATTTAGGGATATAGATGGTCCATCCATACTTCTTGGCATGCTCATGGAAAGCATTTCTCAGTCCGTTGTTGGCCGAGACACCTCCTGCGACAGCTACATGCTTAATACCAGTCTGTTTGACAGCCAAACGCAGTTTTTTCATCAAGATGTCAACGATAGTAAACTCTAAACTTGCCGCCAAATCTTCCTTGTGATGCACGATGAAGTCGGGATCTTCTTTCATCCAGTCACGTAGATTGTATAGAAATGATGTCTTCAAGCCACTAAAGCTATAGTCCAGTCCTGGGATGTGTGGCTCGGCGAATTTAAAAGCATGAGGATTGCCCTGTCGGGCAAGACGGTCGATGATTGGACCACCTGGATATCCCAACCCCATCACCTTTGAGCATTTGTCGATGGCTTCGCCAGCAGCATCATCAATGGTCTGCCCCAATACGGTCATTTTATTGTATGCCTCCACCTTTACTATTTGGGAATTACCACCACTGACGAGCAAGCATAAAAAAGGCATAGGAGGTTCGGAATGATCATCGTCGCTCTCACGGATAAAATGGGCCATCACATGCCCCTGCAGATGGTTAACATCGATGAGTGGGATTCCCAAGGCTCTTGCAAAGCCCTTGGCGAAATTCACACCCACAAGAAGAGACCCCATCAGCCCAGGGCCACGGGTAAAAGCCACCGCCGACAGCATATCACGGGTGATACCCGCTTTTTTGATAGCCTGATGCACCACAGGTACCACATTTTGCTGATGGGCTCTGGATGCCAGTTCTGGCACCACTCCACCGTATTCACGATGTACGTCTTGTGAAGCAGTGACATTACTCAGCAGCACCTGATCTCTAAGAACAGCTGCAGATGTGTCGTCACAACTACTTTCTATCGCAAGGATATATGGCATTTTGAAAATTGAAGATTGAAAATTGAAGATTGAAAAATATAATTTGAAGATTGATTAATGTGGAGTTACAGAAGGTCAGAAGTTATAGGAGTTCAGACATTACCCCGATAGCAACAAGAGTTTTCTCTCACCTCTTACCTCTTACCTCTCTCTGCCCATTTTCCGTGTATGACGGTTTTGCCGTCACTAATACGATAGGATTTCCACACCATGCTCAGTCATAAGGAAAGTATGTTCCCATTGAGCGCTTGGCAATTCGTCCTCAGAGATAACCTCCCATCCGTATGGGTCGTCGGAGTCGATGAACACACGCCATGTACCCATATTAATCATGGGTTCGATGGTGAAAACCATACCTGGCACGAGTAGCATTCCATGACCTTTTTTCCCGAAGTGAGCCACATCAGGCTTTTCATGAAATTTCAGTCCCACGCCATGTCCACAGAGGTCTCTCACAACACCATAATGATATTTTGCGGCATGTTTTTGGATGGCATGCCCGATATCGCCTACAAATCCGTATGGCTTTGCTGCCTCGGCACCTATCTCGAGACATTCCTTGGTCACCCTCACCAGTTGTTCTTTCTCCGGTGTGGTCTTTCCAATGATAAACATTCTGGAGGCATCGGCATAATATCCATCGAGAATAGTAGTAAAATCGACATTGATAATATCACCCTCTTCGAGCACATCTTCCTCCTTGGGAATACCATGACACACCACCTCGTTGATACTCGTACACACGCTCTTAGGAAATCCCTCATATCCTAAACAAGCTGGTGTAGCACCATGCTGGGTGCAATAGTCATAGCATATTTTGTCGATTTCAAGCGTGTTCATGCCTGCATGAATGTGCTTTGCCACCTCGTCCAAGACACCGGTGTTGACCACTCCACTTCTGCGTATTCCCTCAATTTCCTCGGGTGTTCGGATGAGATCACGTGTGGGGACCTCTTTCCCTTTCGACTGAAGATACATAATCTTCTTGTCCATCTCGGTGAGTGGTTGTCCGGGAATAGGCAGCCATTTTTGCTTTTTATTGAACATAGTTTTTCTATCTGTAGTTAAAGAGTAGTAAAAGGAAGTTAAAGAGTAGTTAAAGGAAAAATGCGAAACGACCTTAAAACATTATAACCTTACTCAAACAAGTTCAGCTTGTTTTTTCTTGCCTCTTCTATAGAGAGAAGATTCTGCTGTGAGGAGTCGTGCTCAGCCCTCATACGCGAATAGTTTTCTGTAAGACGCGCCTCGGTGTCTTCCCTTTGATTGAGGAGTTGAGCGGCCATGAGTGCATTTTGCGACGCATCCTTCATCCACACCACAGGTCCTGCATACACTGGCGCTATTTTCAATGCCACATGCAATTCGCTGGTAGTTGCCCCTCCAATCATTATGGGGATGTCCATGCCAGCCTTTTGCAGTTCCCGTGCTACATTCACCATCTCTTCTAAACTCGGTGTGATAAGTCCGCTTAGTCCGATGATATCCACATTTTCCTCCTTGGCTTTTCTCACAATTTGGTCGGCAGGCACCATTACTCCCATGTCGATGACTTCGTAGTTGTTGCATGCCATGATGACGGATACAATGTTTTTTCCGATATCATGAACATCGCCCTTGACGGTGGCGAGTAGTATTTTTCCTGCATGTCCTACGCCTTTTTCGCGTTGTTCCTCTATTTTGGGTTGCAGGATTTCAACGGCCTGTTTCATGGTGCGTGCCGTCTTCACCACCTGTGGCAAGAACATCTTTCCACTTCCGAAGAGGTCGCCTACAATTCTCATGCCATTCATCAAGGGGCCTTCGATGATATCGACAGCTTTGGGATATTTGGTAAGAGCCTCGGCAATATCTTCGTGCAAATAGTCGCCTATACCCTTTCTCAAGGCATAGATTAGTCTATTTTCCAAGGAGTCTTTCCGCCATTGCTCTTCGTTGGCTACTGTTGTTGTGGTTTTGTTTATAGTCGATTTGGCAGCCTCCTCCTGTTGCTTGATTTGCTCTGCCAGTTGAACGAGCCGTTGGGTGGCATCCTGACGACGAGCGAGCACGGCATCCTCGATGATTTCGAGTTGCTCGGCAGGGATATCGGCGTATGTCACTTTAGAGGCGGGGTTGACGATGCCGAAATCCATCCCCTGTGAAATAGCATGGTATAGGAAGACGGCATGCATTGCCTCTCGGATATAGTTATTGCCCCTGAAAGCGAATGAGAGATTACTGACGCCACCACTCACATGCGCCCCCTTCAAATTTTCACGTATCCATCCACATGCTCTGATAAAATCGGCTGCATATTGGTCGTGTTCTTCCATTCCTGTAGCAATAGCAAGGACATTGGGGTCGAAGATGATGTCGAGTGGATTCATTCCCACCGTTTCGGTAAGAATTTGATAAGCTCTCTTTGCAATATCGATACGCCGCTGGTATGTGGTGGCCTGCCCCTCTTCATCAAAGCACATGACAACTACAGCAGCACCATATCGCAAAATTTCGCGTGCATGTTTGATAAATATGTCCTCACCCTCTTTCAACGAGATGGAATTGACGATACATTTTCCCTGCACACATTTCAATGCTGCAGTGATAACCTTCCAATCGGAAGAGTCGATCATGACGGGCACACGGGCAATGTCGGGTTCTGCGGCGATGATATTGAGGAATGTCACCATCTCCTCCTCTGCGTCAAGCAGTCCGTCGTCCATATTGATATCGATAACGAGGGCACCATCGGCCACCTGCTTTCGAGCTATAGACACTGCCTCGTCATAGTTCTTTTCCTTGATAAGTCTCAGAAATTTCCTCGACCCTGCCACATTGCATCGCTCGCCCACATTGACGAACTTCACCTCTGGTGTAACTTCCAGCCGCTCCAGTCCACTAAGCACCATTACATCAGGCTGTGGTGGCACCTGTCGTGGCATCTTCCCTTTGGCTGCCTCTGCAAACAGGCGTATGAAATGTTCGTCGGTACCACAGCATCCTCCAATTATATTCACCAGGCCACTATCTATCATCTCTTGCATCTGTGGTGCCATGGTCTCCGCCGTCTCATCATAGAGCCCGAGTTGGTTGGGGAGGCCGGCATTGGGATAGACAGAGACAAGGTATGGAGCTTTCCCTGCCAGTTCTCTAAGGAATGGCATCATCTGTTTTGCCCCATACGAGCAGTTGAGTCCGACAGAGAAAATGGGATATGAACTAACGCTTGCTAAAAACGCCCCAAGTGTCTGTCCACTCAAAGTTCGTCCGGCAAGGTCGGTAACCGTCACTGAAAGCATAAGAGGGAGGTCGATATTCCTTCTTTTCATCTCTGTGACAGCGGCATCAATGGCGGCCTTGGCATTCAAGGTGTCGAAGATGGTCTCAATAAGTATGGCATCCACCTGTCCATCAATGAGTGCACTGATTTGCTCGGTATAAGCATCAAAAAGTTGATCGTATGTAATAGCGCGTGCCGCTGGGTTGGTTACATCAGGGCTCATAGAACAAGCTTTGTTGGTAGGGCCGACGGAACCAGCAACAAACCGTGGATGTTCTTCAGTCGTATATTTGTCGGCTGCACGCCGGGCAATACGGGCACCCTCAAGTGCCATTCTCCAACTCTCCTCCTCGAATTGGTAATCAGCTTGTGAGATACGTTGTGAACTGAACGTGTTGGTGGTAATAATATCTGCGCCAGCTTCCAAGTACTTGCAATGTACATCTTCGATGATGTCGGGGCGCGTAATATTGAGGACATCATTATTGCCCTTCAATACTACAGCCTTCGTGAGAAAGGCATAACCATGAAAATCTGCCTCTGTCAGACCATATTGTTGCAAGCGTGTGCCCATGGCACCATCAAGCACCATGACTTTCTGTCTCGCCACCTCTCTCAAAGATAGTATATTGGCCATTCTATTAATAAATCTTTCTTGCTCTATCCATTTCGCGTCTGTCCTCCTTTTCCTTCATAGTCTGACGCTTATCATATACTTTCTTACCTTTTGCCAGTACGATGTCCACCTTGGCACGACCATTTTTGTCGATGAAGATGAGCACAGGGATGATGGTGAATCCCACCTGCTTGGAAGCCTCCTGAAGCTTATGAATTTCCCTTTTGGTAAGCAACAGCTTACGGTCACGCCTCATCTCATGATTGCTGTATGAACCATAGAAATAGGGTGAGATACTCATGCCAAGCACCCACATCTCGCCATTTATAATCTGACAGTATGCATCTACAAGCGATGCTTTTCCCAAGCGTATGGACTTGATTTCCGTACCAGTGAGGACAATGCCAGCAGTATAGGTCTCGACGAAGAAATATTCAAACGAAGCCTTTTTATTGCGGATTTGTACCGGACTTTTTTTCCTTATTTCAAGCTCTTCTTTATTCATTTGTGAGGTTATAAGAATAACATTATTCTACTTCTGCGAATTGTTCTATATGCTCGTCGATATAATAAGCGACAGCCGCTGTCCACTGCTCTTCGTTTTCAACAAAGAGGTCATCGCAGTCGTCAAATTGTGGGAACTGCTCAAAAAGCGCCATGAATTCCTCGTCAGTGCACTCACGCTCAATATCTTTGTAGTATTTTCCATATAGCGTGCGTGCACGGTTGATAAGAGTGGCAAGTTCATCGAGTCCCCATTCACGCATCATCTTTCCAAAAGGATTTCTGAAGAAGAATGGTCCATAGCCATTATGGATGAGTTGCACAAATCCGCCATCCATCACCTCTTCACACAAAATGTTATATGCCAACAGGGTTATCTGGTCGGCATTGAGTGTGGCCATGGTCTCAACAGTCAGCTGACCGCCTATGGATTCGTTGATGGCATCAACAAATATCTGCACAAAGGCATCCATCCCTTCCTGGGCTTTTTCTACCAACACACTGTTTTTTATGACAACTTTTTTCATGTTCATTTGATTTCAGCCTGCAAAGTTACGAAAATTTCGATTAAGTGAATGAAAAGAAAGCTTGTTTTCTTTTCTGAACGAGAGAAATTTATCTAAAAATCGAGTGCAGTACAAAATGAATGCGTTCATTTTTAATGCCGAGATGGAGTAACTTATTTAAAGTTACGAAAATTTCGATTAAGTGAATGAAAAGAAAGCTCGTTTTCTTTTCTGAACGAGAGTAATTTATCGTCAAAAAAGGAAAAGGGCGTTATCGCAAGATAGCTTTCTTAATTTGTGCCATGTTGCTGCGAGAAACGGGGAGGGCCTCATGGCAATGGCGAATAATGAGTTGCATGGTGCCCGACTTGGAAACAAACTGCTCCACTTGGCCGAGATTGACCAGAAAGGCACGATGACAACGAACTATCATAGGATAGGCACGAAGGTCGTCCTCAATTTGCTTGGAGGTGGCACGTAGCATATCAGAACGCACGCGACCATCACGCAAATGGAAGACTTTCACATAATTACCTACGGCCTCAATATATAATAGGTGCGATATCTGAAGCGTGATGGAATCGCTGGTTGTACCTTTTAGAGTGAAGGGGGAATCACCCACGAAGGCCTCACCCCCACCCCCTCTCTGAGCTGAGAGGGGAGCAGATACACTCTCCGCTCTGGTCTTATTATCTGATTTTTCCTTACTCTCGGACTTTTCCTCACTTGTAGTAGTTTTTACCTGCTCACTATCTAAATCGCTGTGGGCTGGAACTTCTGCTATCACTTCGTCACTTTGAGTTGCATTTGTATTATTGGCTTGGAGAAGCTGGAGTTTTTCGTTCAATAGGCGTGTCTCCTCCAATTCTGCAGCCAAATAACGGCTTCTGAACTTAAAGCGCCAATACAATCCGATAGCAAATGAGCAGAATGCAATGATAAGCAGCGTCTCAAGGTAATTTTCCAAAGACAATTGGTTACCATCGACTTTGTTATTCAATACAAGGTGACGGTAGAGACAAATACCTAACGCGACAAGTGGAGTATTGATAAGCTGGAACCATAAGTTGCGACGAATGATATACCCGACACCTCGACTATACGATCGAGGCATCTTGATAATATACTTCAAGATGATGTCTGTAAGCATGCAAACACCTACACCCATCACCCACATCGCAAAGAGATGGATGTATGCTTGCCAATGCCATGTATCCAATCCAAAGGGTTTGAATACTGCTAATGCCAACACCACGAATGTGGTACTGATGACACGGGTGATAAGGGTTTCTTTGCTACCTTTTTCCATACGGTTGGCAAAGATAATTCAATTTTTCCATACCTACAAACCATTCATCACATTTCTTTTCTTTTTCCACTCTACGAAAATTCATTACCATTCATCCCAGAATATCATATTTCTACCATTCATCCCTCAATATTTTGCTATATATCACATAACCATGCAGTATATCCCAGAAACTTGCAGTACAGGAAAGAGAGGAATAATTTTGCACTCAGGATTTTACACACAATGAGGGTGAAAGGTTATGAGAGTATGAGGTTAAATATGATTTAAAACATAAGGTTATGAAAATAAGAATGATAATTGGAATCATTTTGATTGTGGCTGGTGCATGGAAGTTAGCCAACATGTGGGGCATTATTGAAAACGATTGGTTATGGCGGCAGTCATGGACAGCATATATAGCACCAATTGTGCTGCTGTACGCCGGGGCTATCACTATTGTCAATAGTTATCGGCGCGATCCCGACCAATGGCTTCAACGTCCTCTTCCGATTGATGAGGAGGGAAAGCGCATACGCTGTTCCGTCCACTATGGCGGTGATGAATACATCTACCATGGTGAAACCTTCCACGGTGCCCGTCTTGATGCTTTCTGCGGAGGTATCCGCATGGACCTACGTGAGGCAAAAATCACCGAAGATGAAGAGATTGACATCCACACTTTCTGCGGGGGTATCGAATTATTTGTACCTACCCATGTCAACGTGTTGGTGAAAAGTCGCAGTTTTATTGGTGGTGTCAACAACTCAACCTCCAGTGTCCAAAACAAGGATGCACCTTGCCTTCATATTGTAGCCAGTAACATTTTAGGAGGTGTAAGTGTGAAGAGTTAATAACAGGACCATTTGATCCCTAATTAAAAATTTTTAGAAACAAAAAGAAATGAAAATGAAAAAAATGATTATTACGCTCATGGCAATAATGAGCATTAGTTTAAGTAGTTGTATCGCAACCCGTGATACTGTAAAGATAAATCAAGTGGAAATAGGCATGACCAAAAACGACATCCAGCACCTCTTAGGCAAGCCACAGTTCAAGAACGCCAATGAAAATGGCGAGGAATGGGGCTACCGTAAGATGGTCGGTGAAATTGCCGGTCCAGAGGAAATGCTTTTCATTGTCTCCTTCAACGGGAATGGAGAGGTAATAGCATACAACTCTGTCAAAGAATATCCGTATTTTCATAGGTATTAATTGAAAAAATTTGTACCTTTGCACCAATTTGCGATAATAGGGAAAAAAGGCATAAAAAACAATGATACTGGAAACAGAAAGGATACGACTACGCCCATGGCGGGACGATGATGCGGAGGCACTTTTCAAGTATGCCTCCGACCCCGTTGTGGGGTCTCGTGCTGGTTGGCCTCCTCACCAAAGCGTGGAGGATAGCCTCGAGGTTATACATACTATCTTTCAAAATGACACAACCTGGGCTATCGAGCTGAAAAAGACTGGTGAAGCCATCGGTGCGATGGGCTATATGCCATCGCCAGCTTGCAATCTTCCTATTCGCGACAGCGAGCCACTCGTAGGTTACTGGGTTGGCAAACCATATTGGAACCAAGGCATCTGCACAGAAGCCCTCCAGTTGATGATAGACCACATCCGTCAGACCACCGACATCCCCTCGCTGATTAGCAGTCACTACATCGATAACCCCGCCTCGGGACGTGTGATGGAGAAATGTGGTTTTATTGCCACTGGCGATATTTGTATCGATGAAAAACTAACTGGCACCACAAAACCGACCAGAGTATTAAGGCTGGAATTTTAACGACTTTGAACTATAAAAGTAATGAATCCAATAGCCATCCGACTTCTCAATCAACAGCTAATCTGTCCACAATATAACACTTCCACCGAGGTTGTTCATTATATGGGCGCCATTCAGGCTCAGGAATACCGTATGATGAGATGGGCGGTGGCTATGAGAACACGCAAGCCCTCCGCGAAAGCATTCAAATTGGCATTTGACAGTGGACAGATATTACGTCTTCACCTGATGCGAGGCACTTGGCAATTGGTTTCTGCAGAAAGCTATTGGCCGTTGCTCGAAGTATGTGCGCCTAAGGCTATGGCTGTAACCAAAGGTTGGATGAGTAGCAACAAAATCAGCATTGCTGATGAAGAAGTGACATGTATCCGCGAAATACTCACCAAGACAGCCGTCAAAATGGGAAGCGCCACAAAAGAGGACTTCGTCAAGGCACTTGCAGAAAAAGGAATCTCCATTGACGACCACCGCCTGTCATACCACATACGTATGGCTGAAATCTCAGGCATCCTGTGCAGTGGCGACCTATTACCCATGAAAGCCACATACGCACTCACGGCAAACAAGGTAAAGTCTAAGCCCCAAATAGACCACGAAGAAGCCCTATGGTTGTTGACCAATTCATATTTTCGAAGTCGTCAACCCGCCACTTTAGAAGATTTTATGTGGTGGTCGGGGTTGAACATCAGCGACTGTCGCAAAGGGATTGAGCTAATGGGCAACAACATCCATACTGAAAAATGGCAAGGCCGCACATTCTATCTGACAGACAAATGTCGTACTCGGGGATTCCGTAAGGGGAAAAGCCATCTGATTCCCCCTTATGACGAATACCTTATCAGTTATAAGAGTCGGGATATTGTGCTATCACAAGATTATCGCCATAAGGCCCACAACAACAGTGGCATTTTCCAACCTATCATTGCCCATAATGGCATCATCTGCGGTAACTGGTCACCATTTCAGAAGGATTGCCAAGCTGAATTCTTTCTTGATGAGTATAATGTGAATATAAACGAAGAATGGATGAAATACCAAAAATACCTGAACCACTAAAACTACGCGTATTTTGTGAATGAGAATAAGAACTTTTTTTATTATCTAATTCATACACGTAAAATTATGGAACAAAAATTTTGTCAGAGTTGCGGGATGCCACTCACAGATGAAATCCTCGGCACCAATGCCGACGGTAGTAAAAACGAAGAATACTGCATCTATTGTTATAAGGATGGTGCATTCACAGGCGATTTCACGATGGAGGAAATGGTAGAGTTTTGCTCCCAGTTTGTTGACGAGTTTAATAAGAATACTGGACAGAACCTGGGCCGCGAGGAGTACAAGGCAATGCTTCGCCAATATTATCCTACCCTCAAACGTTGGCAGTTGCCCGCCGACGAACTCCCCCACGCCACATCACCTATCAAGCAGCAACTCATAGAAGAAGTCAACGCACTCGACATCGAAGACATGCCCAAGATTGACAATCTGTTTGTGTTGCAAGGCTCTTTTATCAATATGGAGTATCACATCAATGGCAACACCGTGAAATTCCTCGACGACAATGCCAATTACTGGGGCAATCAAGTAGAGAAACAAGGGGTAGAAGGTCGTTGTTTCGGCATTGCTTGCGACGAGCATTACATCCTTGTGACGGAATATGGAAAGGACGGTGCAGATGCAGAGATTGTTGTTGTGAAGAGAAGAGGATAAGATAGAGATAATGAAAAGAATGTTTTATGCAGTTTTAACAATACTGCTGCTATTCCCTACAGTGGTGGGGGCACAAATTATAGCAGATACAAATACCACTCAACTCTCACAATTATCTCAAGCAACACAAACCATCCGTGGACAGGTGTGTGACGTGGCATCTGGAGAACCGATTATTGGCGTTACAGTTCAAGTAGATGACGAGAGTAGCGCTACTTCTATCTCAGATATAGACGGTAACTTCGTTATTGAGAATGTGCCTGTAGGCCGCCATTCCATCAAGGCAAGTTATATGGGGTATGAACCATTGGTACTCAAGGAGCAGTTGCTTTCCTCTGGTAAAGAACTCGTGCTCAATCTGCGAATGCGAGAGAGAGTATCTGCACTTGGTGAAATAGTTGTGAAACCTCGTGTAAACAAGCAGATGCCTCTCAACGAGATGGCACAAGTCGGCGCACGTATGTTTAGCGTAGAAGAAGCCAACCGATATGCTGGTGGCATGGCTGATCCAGCCCGCACCGCCTCAATGTTTGCAGGCGTAGCCACAGGCGGTGCCACCAACGGCATCAGCATCCATGGCAACTCACCCCAGATGTTGCAGTGGCGTGTAGAAGGCATCGAAGTAAACAACCCCAACCATTTCGCAGAGATTACCGAAGCTGGTGGTGGAATATTTACATCTCTCAATGGCACTGTTCTTGCCAACAGTGATTTCCTGACAGGAGCTATGCCTGCTGAATTTGGCAATGCACTCTCAGGAGCTTTTGACATGAAAATGAGAGTAGGTAACAACAACAAATATGAGCATGCCATACAAGTTGGCACATTGGGTGTGGATTTCGCCTCAGAGGGACCCTTGGGAAAAAACAAGAAGGCTTCTTACCTTGTCAACTATCGCTATAGTTTTCTTGAGATAGCCAAGAAACTACACGCTATCAACATGGAGAACGAGACGCTCGACTATCAAGACTTGAGTTTCAAACTGAACTTCCCCACCGCACACACCGGCACATTCTCTATATGGTTTACAGGACTAATAGACAACTATGAGAACTGTGTGCCTGATGTCTCGGAATGGGAGACACTTTGGGATAGTAATGACTCATGGTCACGACAGAGAAGCTGTGCGGGAGGTTTGACGCATCTGTTACGATTCAAGTCGGGTGGAACCTTACGCACCAACATTGCCTACACGGGAGCCTACACCCATCTGGCAACGAACCAATACGATGAACAACTTACAAAAATGCCATCTATGGCAGGGCGCAATGTATCATGGAATGTGATTGCCAGTATGCAGCATCAGCATAAATTATCGTCGCGCTACACGATGCAGAATGGTTTCGAACACCAACACCTTGACTTTCATACCTGGCTGGACTATATCAAGGAGATAGGTGGTCCCATGTATCGGGTTTATGAGTCGGAGGGGAACACTGGACTTACCCGTTTCTACACCAACCATAAATTGGTGCTGAGCCGCCAACTTTCCGCTGTGGCAGGTGTCAATGTGATGTGGTTCAACCTCAACGACCAATGGCTCGTCGAACCGCGCGTTAGTCTGCAGTATAAAACATCAGCATCGAGCACACTGTCTGTAGCCTACGCACTGAACAGCCGCAAGGAAACCACCGACACTTACTTCGTCACCATGGATGGAACAAATCCCAATGCCGACCTTGGTCTCACTCGTTCACATCACATCTCAGCTTCATTCGCCCAACGTTTAGGCGACAATGCCATGCTAAAGATAGAGCCCTACTGGCAATATCTCTTTGATGTACCAGTAGAAGTGGGCACAACCTATTCTATCGTCAACCACCGTCAGTTCTTTCAGGATAGGGCTTTAGTCAGTGAAGGAGCCGGACGCAATTACGGCATTGACCTCACATTGGAACGTTATCTGAAAGATGGTTTATACGGTATGTTTACCGCCACGATATTCAAGTCGGAATACCGGGATGCCCAAGGCGAATGGCATAGTACTCGCCACGACCGAGGCTTTATCACCAACATCTTAGGTGGCAAGGAATGGATGGTAGGAAGAAGCGGTAAGAATGTCTTCGGCATTAACGGACGTCTGACACTGATGGGTGGTGACCGCTATACACCGATGGCTCCAGGTGTCACGTATGAAGATATTGCAAAACGCCCCGACGCTACAATACCTGAAGACGGAGCCAATCCCTTTACTGAACAATTGCATGTGAATGTGGGTTATGCTTTCTCCATCAAATACACCCTCAACCACAAACATACCTCACATCATTTCATCCTCGAGTATCTACAGATGCGCTCATTCCAGGGTCAAACCTTCGACATCCACACCCATGAAGTTGTGGAAAAATACACCTCTCTGACCTTCCCAAACATAGCCTATAGGGTGGAGTTCTGAAATACTAAAAAGAAGATGAAAAAAACAGAAAAGAATGACAGGGGTAATTATTCTCCTGTCATTCATTAAAATACCAGATATTATCATTATATTTGCATCGTAATAACCAATAGACCAAAATGAAATGACGAAGGAAAGAAGAAAAATTGCTTTGATTACCGGGGCGACAAGCGGGATTGGAGAAGGCTGCGCCCGCCGTTTTGCACAAGGAGGCTATGACGTGATTATTACTGGCAGGAACGAAGAACGGCTTACTACAGTGAAAGCCGCCTGTGAAAGTGCTGGTGCACAAGTATTGGCACTCCGTTTCGACGTCCGCGATCGAGAGGCATGTGAACAGGCCGTGAAATCACTTGAAGGCAAATGGTCACAGGTTGATGTGCTTGTCAACAACGCCGGTTTAGCATTAGGATTGGAAAAAGAATACATGGGCGACATGGACGACTGGGAAACTATGATTGACACCAATGTCAAAGGGCTACTGTGGATGACTCGCCTAATAGTCCCCAAGATGGTGGAACGCGACCACGGCCACATCATCAATATCGGCAGTGTGGCCGGTGATGCCGCATACGCTGGAGGAAATGTTTATTGTGCCACAAAGGCAGCCGTTAAAGCCATCACTGACGGGTTGAGAATCGACGTTGCTGAAACTTCTGTTCGTGTCACCAATATCAAACCAGGTCTAGTAGAAACCAACTTCAGTGTCACTCGGTTCCATGGTGACAAGCCAAAGGCAGACACCGTGTATCAAGGCATCCAACCCCTTACAGGCGACGATATTGCCGACGTGGCATTCTACGCAGCCTCTGCCCCACCCCATGTGCAGATAGCTGAGGTGCTGGTATTGGCCACTCACCAAGCAAGTGGGTCGGTCATCCACCGAAAGAAATAAAGAGACTCGACTTACGCAAGTTCATGTTTCTTCCCTCACAACCTCATAACCTCATTAAGGCTCTAAACCGGTAATTTCCATATTGGTCACCACCTACGGTATTGAGAGGAATGAGTATTCTAACAGGTTCCAGAAGGTGGTGACTATGGAAGAGTTATTTCTATGACAATACAATTCCGATAAAAAACGGGGCAGCATCAGCACCAAACTGATGACTGCCCACTATGCTATAGAGAGAATTTATATAATCGAAGTCACTTCGTCGTAACCAGATAAACATCGTGTGAGTATCCATCCGCACTTGCTTTCATGGCTTCTGCCGTGCCTCGCTTCAGGACTTTGATTTTCTTGATGTCGTTAGGCTTTAGATGATTGAATTCTTCCTTGCTGACCACATTCCCGTCCACAATATAAACGATGGCATCGGCCTGCTTCTTGGTATATATCTTCATCACACCATTCCTGCCCTTCTCGCCATAAGACTTGGCAACCTCATCGTCAGGATTGTACACGTCGACATAGTCCATTTCATTGGTGATTTCGTAAAGGCTGCCGTTGTACTCTTCCCCATCGACTATGATAAGTGGATTACGCATGAAGGCATTCATGGAACCAGAGCTCAGAGGAATGCCACGTGCCTTCGCCTCCTCTTCTGTCAGGACGTGTGTGGTGGTCTTCGTTGTTGCACCTTCAATCTTCACCCAGTCATCAGTAGTGAAGATGTTGTGGATGGTTGTATTAGGCAGGACTTTCATGTCATAGTGCTTGATGGTCTTGCCTATCAGTTGTGAACCGTCAAAGTTCTCGATGTGCTTTCCGTCAATGACGTAGAAATGTTCATGTGCTTCCACTGTTTTGACTTGCACATCCTGCTGTGCTTCAGCTGTCGTGCAGAACAATACTGCACAAAACAGAGTGAATAAATAGTTTTTCATCATTTTGTTTTTATTTATTGATTGTTACATATTTATCGGCATTACGCGGTAGCTGTTACCTTCGTCATTGGCATGAATTATGTAGGAAGATGAAGGACCGTCCTTGGGCGTCTTTGTGACAATCATGACGTCTCCTGCAGGCCGTAGCTGATAGTTCTCTACTTGCTCATTCTGGAAGTTGGCGGCTTTCATCATCTCCTTTGCACGTTGGTCATTATCCATTTCCTTCCTTTTCTTCGCCACCCCTCTTTTTTTGTTTTTCCCCTTGACTACAGATTTGGTTGTTGGGGTATGCTGGCTGGCATTCTTAGAGACGGCTTTTGCCGGCTGGAGCACAGCATCATGCTCCTTCTCAAATGTGTCATCTGTCTTTGATATGCTTGCTATGGCGACAGGTGCTGGTTGGACTCTCTCTTCTTGTGGTTTGCCTGTCAATAAGACGAACGCACAGATGATGGCTGCCGCAGTCGAGGCAATCCAATATATCGGAACTTTTTTCTTTCGCAGATGAGACTTGGCCGTCATCAGCTGATCAAATTCACGGGCTTCTTCCAAAGACAATTCAAAATGGTCCGTGTCCCGGGCTGAGGCTTGAAGCAAGAGATACACATCTTCCTCTTCAGGTGAAAGCGACTCCCTATTCTTGCTGAGGAAAGACGCCAATAGTTGTTCCTCTTCGATGGTCGTATCAGCGTTCAGATACCGATTGACCAAATCTTCCTGTATGTTTTTGTGATTGTCTGTATTCATTATTTCTTCCTCCCTGTCTTTAACAATTCCATCATTGTCCTCCTCGCAGCACATATCATCGTCTTCGTACTGGCCGGAGTCAAATTACAAGCCGTTGCAATTTCGAATATGGACATCCCGTCGCTTCGCATTTTCAACAAACGACGCTGGGTCTTTGGAAGTCTGGCAAGAGCTTGCCCAATCCGTCTCTCCGCATCCTGCACGATGACTGTTTGATCTGTTTTGGAACTTGCTTCAATGCATAGCCTTTCGTCCAGTACATCATGTTGTGTGCCACCTCTTTTCAAGATGTTGATGCATACGTTCTTCGCGATAATCGTTGCCAGTGCCTCTGGCCTCTGATAGTCTTCCATCCGGTCTCTCAACTGCCACAGCCGCAAAAGTGTTTCCTGCACCGCATCCTCCGCATCAAAGGCTAATTCCTGGCACTCGAAGAACTGCTGGCATAAACTGATGAGCCTTGGCCTCAGCATTGTTGCGATATGTTGAAAGTCGTTTTGTTCCATTGGATGCATGTTCTGCTATTAAGACAATTGAAACAAGAAAAAGTAAACTAAAAAATGAACAAGCTGGATTTTATAGATTCGCTTTTACCATTCAACGTCTAACGTTTTTCTGCGAAAGACCTTCAACGATGTCGTCAAGAACACGGCTCATCGATACCGCCGACATCTACGGCAACGAGGTGGGAGTGGGCCGTGGCATCCGCCGCGCCATGCAGGACTTCGGCATCAAGCGGGAGGAGATTTTCGTCACTTCAAAACTTTGGACCTCGTCGTTCAACAATGCCGACCGTGAGGTAGACGAGCGGTTGGAGCGCCTCGGACTGGACTATGTCGACCTGCTCCTGCTGCATCACACGGCAGCCTACGACGAGGAGGCCTATCAGGCGATGGAGCGTGGTGTGAAAGCAGGAAAGATTCACAGCATCGGCTCCAGTAATGCCGCACACATCGCCGAGGATTACGACATCTTCGACTTCGAACTTACTCACGACGAGATGCAGTGCATCAACAACCTGGAATGCAACCACCGCTTTACATCGTATTAAACGGACAAACAGCATTCTACATCAAAAAACGTATTTTCAAGTGTTGCGCAAAGGTGACAGTTTTTTGTTACCTTTGCGCTACATTTAACAACTCCAACCTTATCATCATACATATGTAGTAAATGGAATACCGCACATTAGGTTGGACAGCTCTGATAATTGGTGAAAGATGTGCTTGTTGCAACTGATTGGATTTTTTCTGAAAGGTCCTCTATCTGCCACACTCTCTGAGCTTCTAAGATGTGCTTACAAATGCACCCTTAAGTTTTTTTAACAGTCTTCCATACAAGAATTGGGCACTTGCTGCATTACAATAGCATAAGTCAATTACTACAACACAAACAAAAATGTCAATAAGGAAACTATTAGGAATAAGTTTGCTCCTGCTGTTGATTGCAAGTTGCAGCAGTGATGATGACAGTGATGCTGTCAATCCACTATCGTTGATTGGTGAATGGTTGGCGAGCCACCATAGCAAGAATCCCCAATATGCAGACACAGCCGACATGTGGCAATTCACCTTCAATCCTGATGGCACGGGCACAGGCCCTTATGCCACAAGATCTTTCAGATACGAAATCAATGGGAATCATATCACCTTGCATCTCCAGAACATAGAAGACTATTATGGCCAGACCGTCTTTGAATATGATATCGTGAGTTTTTCGAAAGACAGAATGGAATGGGATGAGATTCCTAACGAACAGTGGGGCGACAACAGCCTATACCTTAAGTTTTATCGGAAATAAAGAAAGGAAGGAAAAGATGCAAGAAAATCTGTTTATGAAAAAGAGTTCGTACGTATTGGTAGCTCCAAATCGAGCAGGAACTGCATATACGAAGTAGGGTCAACAGGTCTCCGTCACACTAAATCAATATGTCAGGAATTTCACATTCGAGAGTTGAAGCATAGCAGGGTCATCGACAGCCTTTTCGTTCGTGGTATAGAAGAAAATGCAGTCGACGAGTGATATATCGTGTATCATATTAATGTTACCACGAGCGACTATGGCCGTTCTTGCATCACGACAGATAACATTGCTGATATGGATATCAGAGAATTCGGGAATGAAATCCACAGTGACACTATTTCCAGTATTTCCACTACTCCCCACAGGTTTATCTGTATATGAAGTTTCAAAAGCTACTGCCTCGGTTATAATGTCACTCATATAAATACGCGAGATATAAATGTTGCGTGTCTGTCCACCTCGTCCTGGACCGCTTTTGAAGCGTAACCCCTTATCAGTACCCGAAAAGGTATTGTCGCAAACCACGATATTAAACATACCACCAGAAAATTCAGAGCCAATGACGAACCCACCATGTGCATGATACACTGTATTGTTGACAATGAGGATATTCTGGCATGGGCCATATTTTACACCTTCTTCCCCCACTCCACCTTTCAAGCAGATACCATCATCCCCAACATCCACCTTACATCTGGTCACCAGTACCTCCTGACATTGCATCAGGTCGATACCATCACCGTTTTGTGCATTCCATGGACACCTTACTGTGACATCGTCGATAATGACATGCTTACAACGCTGAGGCACCAAGTGGAACTTAGGTGCATTTTGTATCGTCACGCCTTTGACCAGCACATTTTCACAGTCCGTAAACCGAATGAGATGTGTCCGCATCGTCTCCTGACGCTCGTAACTATCAGCCACATTGCCAAAATGTTTCAAATCAAAAGGATACCATAGTTTACCATCAGCAGTCACCGTGCCACCCATCTCTTGAAAAGCCTTCCACTCTTCATCACTTACTTTTCCTCGTTTTACAGCTCTCCACCATTCTCCGTTGCCGTCGATGGTTCCCTCACCTGTAATACTGATATTATGTCGCTTGCTTGCTGAAATACATGGCACCGCTTTGGCACCATCTTTGTCAGCGGGTAAGAAATCTTTTTTTTCGGGCGATGCCATTATCATAGCATTTCGCTCGAGATGCAAGTCGATATTATCTTTTAGAGATATCAAACCGACGACATAAATCCCTGCCGGAACATCTAAATGTCCTCCTCCTTTTTTCGACAAAGCAGAAATAGCTTTCTTAAAAGCCTCTGTATTGTTGGTAATGCCATCGCCCACCCCACCAAAATCTATGATAGAGACACGAGTATCAGGAATGGCTGGAGCCGTGGGTTCAACAAGTGCCACGGGCAGGTTTTGATACAACGATTGATAGTCACCAGCCCATATATGTGAGGTGGCGAATAATGATAAAATGGAAAGAAATAGGTATTTCATACTGTTTTAAATAGTTAGAAGTTACTAGTTAGGAGTTAGGAGTTAGAAGTTAGAAGTTATAGGTGAGAAATTGCCACTACAAACATCTTGTCAACTCGTTTACTTGTCAACTTGACAACTCGTCAACTTATATGCAATATTCGGATGCAAAAATAGTGAAATCTTTTTTATTTTCTAATAATAAATAGTATTTTTGCATTCAAAACTAATCAAACTACTAAAACAACCTATGAAATTATCATTTAGATTCTTGTATGTTATCATCATGCTCTTCGTATCGTTGAACATTCAAGCCTTAGAACGTGTGAAGCAAAATTTCAACAGCAACTGGTTAATGCATGTTGGTGATGAAGGCACAGAAATGCTCTTTGATTATGATGATAGCCAATGGCAACATGTCACCTTGCCTTACGCCTTTAACGGTCATGAAGCTTTTGCACGAGATATCGTAGAGCTAACCGATACCATCTGTTGGTATAGGAAACACTTTATCCTCAATAGTACCCAAACGACTAAAGTATATATCGAGTTTGAGGGTGTACGCCAAGGCGGACGCGTGTGGATAAATGGCATCTATGCCGGACTTTCGGAAAATGGTGTCATGGCTTTCGGTCTCGACATTAGCAAACTGGTACATGATGGGGAGAATGTGATAGCCGTACGAACCGATAACGACTGGAACTATCGTAGCGAGGAATACGATAGTCGATATCAATGGAACGACAAGAATTTCAATGCCAACTATGGAGGAATTCCAAAAAATGTTTATCTACATCAAACCGACCTACTTCACCAGACGCTGCCCTTATATAGCAATCTCCGGACTACTGGTACCTACATCTATGCCCACGACATCAACGTCAATGATCGGTGTGCAATGATTCATGTAGAATCGGAGGTAAGGAACGACGACCAAAAAGAACGTACGTTTACCTACTCGGCAGAAGTATATGATGCTGAAGGTAAGCAAGTGGCACTTATGGAAGGACAGCGTGTAACTTTACACCCTGGCGAAACACGCATTGTAAACATAGAGAAACAGGTCACAGGTCTCCATTTCTGGAGTTGGGGTTATGGGTATCTCTACACTGTAAAGACACTCTTGAAAGCCGAAGACGGCAGCAATATCGACCAAGTAGTCACCCGCACAGGATTCCGCAAGACAGCTTTCAGAGAGGGCAAGTTTGTCTTGAACGACCGTGTGCTGATGGTACATGGTTACGCCCAGCGTACAAGTAACGAATGGCCTGGCACGGGACTCTCCGTACCAGCATGGCTGAGCGACTATTCCAACGGGCTGATGGTAGCATCGGGCGGTAACCTTGTCCGCTGGATGCATGTCACACCCTGGAAACAAGATATCGAGAGTTGTGACCGTGTAGGACTGATACAAGCGATGCCCGCCGGTGATGCCGAGAAAGATGTTGACGGCCCACGGTGGGAGCAACGTCTCGCCCTTATGCGTGATGCCATCATCTACAACCGCAACAATCCTAGTATCATCTTCTATGAATGTGGCAACAAAGGTATCAGCTCCGAACACATGAGACAAATGAAAACCATCCGCGACCAATACGACCCCCATGGTGGTCGTGCCATTGGCAGCCGTGAGATGCTTGACATCGACGACGCCGAGTATGGTGGTGAAATGCTCTATATCAACAAAAGTAGCCACAAACCCCTCTGGGCAATGGAATATTGTCGTGACGAGGGACTTCGCCGCTATTGGGACGAAAGCAGTTGGCCCTTTCACAAGGAAGGTGATGGACCACTCTATCGTGGCAACCCTGCCAATGACTACAATCACAATATGGACCAATTTGCCATAGAGATGGTACGTCGTTGGTATGACTATTGGCTCGAACGTCCCGGCACAGGACAGCGTATAAGCAGTGGCGGTGTAAAAATCGTCTTTTCTGACACCAACACACATCACCGAGGCGAATCCAATTACCGCACCAGTGGGGTCGTGGATGCCATGCGCATTCCCAAGGATGCTTTCTACGCTCATCAAGTGATGTGGAGTGGCTGGGTGGATGACGAGGAGCCACGTACCCACATCATTGGTCACTGGAATTACGACGAAGGCACAGTCAAACCCATCTATGTGGTGAGCAATGGTGATGAAGTAGAACTATTTGTAAACGGCAAGTCACAGGGCAAAGGCAAGCGCAGCTACAACTATCTCTATACCTTTGAGAATGTGACATTTGAACCTGGGCAGATAGAAGCTGTCAGCTATCTAAATGGCAAGGAGAGAAGTCGTTCAAAAATAGAAACTGCTGGCACACCTCATCACCTTGTACTGTCGAAAATAGAAAATCCAGAAGGTATGCGTGCCGACGGTGCCGATATGGCATTGATACAAGTGGAAGTGGTAGATGCACAGAATCGCCGCTGTCCATTAGACCATCGTACCATCGACTTCACCCTCTCTGGCGAAGGAACATGGATTGGCGGCATCGCCCATCGAGAAAATGCCACACGCAAGAACACTCCTGCACATGGAGAAGATTTACTTGACAGTGCTGCCGACCAACCCATCACCGACAATTATGTAGGTGCGATGACACTGCCTGTAGAATGTGGTGTCAACCGTGTCTTGGTACGAAGTAACACGACCGCAGGTGAAATTCGCCTGACTGCCCACTGTGACTTAGGTAGTGCCTCCGTCGTCATCAACACACATGAAGTATCAGAAACCTCTTTGCCTGCATTGACACTCCCCTGCCATTTAGAACGAGGAGAGACACCTCTTTCGCCCTCCTATCTTTATGAGAGATCAGCAGTGACTATCACCAGCATTAAGGCAGGCTGCAACGAGAACGAAGCATCTTTCACCCTTGATGACAATGAGGTGACAGAATGGCGAAGTGACGGTCAACGTGAGCATGCATGGATAGAATACCAATTAGTTCAAAAGACTGCCGTCGGCGAAGTCGTGCTGAAATTGGCAGGCTGGCGTTCTAAATGCTATCCCATAGCTATCTATGCCGGAAAGAAAAAAGTCTGGGAGGGCATTACCCCTGCCTCATTGGGTTATGTTCATATTGCCATTCCTAAACCAGTCAAGAACAAAACGTTGAGAATTGAAATGTTAGGCCCCGCAACCGACAGTTCCGCTTTTGGAGAAATCAAGGAGCTTGCTGGTGGTGTGGCCAATGAACTGGAACGTGCCCGCAGTGCCACGGGGAAAGTGGAACTGAGGATATTAGAAGCAGAATTATATTAGAGATAAGAAGTGATAGGTGAGAGGTGAGAGGTAAGAGGTAAGAGATTACCCTTGAAGAAACAAATCGATTCTCTCACCTCTTACCTCTAACTACTTAGTTCCTACAAGAAAATATTAATCCAGGAAATACACCCTTTTCACCCTGTTGCTGACCGAAGTAAACACTTCGTAAGGAATCGTATCGAGACTATCGGAGAGCACTGTGACCGGTAGATGTTCACCGAATATTTCCACTGTGTCACCCTCATGGCAGTCAATATCAGTGACATCAATCATTGCCACATCCATGCAGATATTTCCCACGTATGGAGCCTTCTGTCCATTGACAAGGCAATAGCCTTTTCCGCGTCCCAATCCACGATTGAGGCCGTCGGCATATCCTATGGGTATGGCAGCGATGACACTGTCGCGTGTGAGAACCCCTCTACGACTATAGCCTACAGTATCTTCCTTAGGCACATGCCGTAGCTGTAATATAGTTGTCTTTAGCGTACTAACCGTGTTAAGAATTCGATTGTCACGACTACTCACGCCATAGAGTCCCAATCCCAGGCGGCACATATCCATTTGCCGTTCAGGAAAATGCTCAATGCCCGCACTATTGTCCATGTGGCGCAGAATATGATGAGAGAATGCCTGTTGTAGACGCTCGCTTCCAAGGGTAAACCTCTGGAACTGTAATGCAGAGAACTCGTCGAAGCCATCGCTGTCGCTACCCACGAAATGAGAGAAAACAGAACGCGGTATAACTGCATTCTGATGCTGAAGTCTATTGATAAGTTCATCCATATCATGCTGAGGGTCAAAACCGAGGCGATGCATTCCAGTATCAAGTTTGACGTGAACAGGATACTCTGTAATTCCTTCCTTTTCCGCAGCATATATCAACGCATTGAGGATTCTGAAATTATACACCTCAGGCTCCAGTTCATAGTCGAAAAGCGTCTTAAAAGAAGACATTTCCGGATTCATCACCATAATATTGCAAGTGATGCCATTTTTACGCAGGGTAGCTCCCTCATCGGCCACTGCCACCGCTAAGTAATCCACATGATGGTCTTGCAGCGTTTTGGCAATCTCAACAGCCCCTGCACCGTATGCATCTGCCTTCACCATGCAAACTATCTTTGTCTCAGGTTTGAGCATCGAGCGGTAGTAGTTGAGATTGGCCACCACAGCATTAAGGTTCACCTCCAGAATGGTCTCATGCACTTTTCTGACCATCAATTCCGTGAGACGGTCGAAAGCAAATTCACGGGCACCTTTCAGCAACACAACTTCATTATGCAAAGATTTAAAAATCTCACTTTCAATAAATTCCTTACAATCATTAAAGAAATACTTCTCTGAGATTTTTATTTGATGAGCTTGCGAAGAAATCTCCTTTCCGATACCGATAAATTTCTCCACCCCTCTTTTCTCCACCAATGCCGATACTTCACCATACAAGACATCGGCCGGCAATCCACTCTGCTTGATGTCGCTGAGGATTAGTGTGCGCTTGCGACCTTTATGGTCTGGTCGGCGGGAGACGAAATCGAGAGCTATGTCAAGGGAATTGATATCAGAATTATACGAATCGTTGATGATAGTACAACCATTCTGACCCTCTTTTACTTCCAACCGCATGGCAACAGGTTCAAGTGTATGCATCAACGACTCCAGCTGTTTTCTGGAAACGCCAAGGTATAGTGCCACAACGGCGCAGGTAATACAGTTGGCCAATGAAGCCTCATCGATAAACGGAATCACGAATTCTCCAAGTTCTCCTTTGTATGTGTATTCCACCATGGTGGTCGTAGATTGTTTGACGACATTGGTCACTTTCATAGACACATCTCGATTTTCACGTGTCCATGCCATTATTTCACCTGTGAAATTCATTTGTTCAACCTGGCGACGAATTACCTCATCATCGGCACAGAAAACCAATACTTTAGCATCATGGGCTAAGAAAAGTTTTTCTCGACACTTCTGTTCGATAGAAGCGAAATTCTCTTGATGCGCCGTACCGATATTTGTCATTACACAAATGGTGGGCTGAATAATATCCCGCAGAGCCTCCATCTCACCAGGTTGACTAATACCTGCCTCGATAAGTGCTACTTGTGTTTTATCATCAATGTGCCATATAGAAAGAGGTACGCCAATCTGCGAATTATAGCTTCGTGGTGAACGTGCCACCGTCATGGATGGTGAGAGAATCTGGTTCAGCCATTCTTTCACGACTGTTTTTCCATTACTACCCGTGATACCTATAACAGGTATGTCGAACTCATCACGATGCCGCTCAGCCAACCGTTGCAAGGCCACCAAAGTGTTCTCAACACGAAGGAAATTGGCATCGGCATATAACGTGTCATAATGTTTGGGAAGTTGTTCGACGACGAAGTTTCTCACACCTCTTTCATAAAGATCAGTTATATAACGATGACCATCATTACGTTTTGTGCGGAGCGCGAAAAAGAGTGTTGTCTCAGGAAAACACAGCGAACGGCTGTCGGTAAGTAGCCATTCTATATTATTATCGATATTTCCAAAACGACGCGCGCCAATCAATGAGGCGACCTTTACGATGGGATAATTCATTTTATATTGAAGATTGAAAATTGAAAATAAAAGAGTAGTTAAAGAGTAGTTAAAGGGGAGTTAAAGGGACATTACATACAACTGAAGCTAAAAACTATAAGCTATCCACTATACCTCTTTTCTATTTCCTTTGCTTTTTTTTGTGTTAGTTTTATAAATTGTTTGTATTCTGGCGAATCTGGGTTGAAAGGCCGATGAGCCAATGCCTCCTTGACAGGTTTCCATTCACGGAGATACTGATGGGTGGCATCTGCAAAATAATGCTCCGCCAAACGCTCCCAAATATACTCCACTGCCTGATCTGAAGGGTGAATCATGTCGGCATTATAGTAGCGATAATCACGCAATTCATCGCAGACAATCTCATAGGCGGGAAAATAGGATACAATTTCAGGAAAGATTTGAGCCAATTTTTCTGTTGCCAATAAGAGTGTCGCTTTGGAGAGCTGACTGCCGTGGAAGCCATATTTGGCATAACGTATGGGACTGACTGTGAGGATAACCCTGAGATCATTACGCCTTTGCTGTAGTGTTTGGACCACTTTGGCGAGGTACTCCACACAACTGTCAATCGACAGACATTCCTCGATAAAGAGTCGTTGCGGCTTTTTCTGGCAGTTATCAACGATTTCCCCTGTCTCACGCAACCGATAAACATGGTTTGTGCCCAAGGTGAGAAAAGCAACTCTTGGTGCTTCTTCTGTTCGCTCGACGGTATGCAAGATGCTCGCCGGGTTATACATTACGCCGTATGGATTAACCACAACAGGGAAGTTTTCTTGTTGAAACCGACGGCCTATACGGTCGGCAAAACAGGAACCGACGAAGAGCATTCTCTCGCGTGGGAGGATGTTGAAAGATGGTTTTTCGATAGTAACAATCGTTCTGAAATCCATTTTAACTTCTACTGATTTGTAATCCACTCATGCTGAGGCTCATCTCCACGAAACGTGCGTTGGCATTCTGACGGTTGTTGTTGAGAATCTGTCGTATTCTTGCTGCCGCCTGCGGATCTTTGGCCACCATGTATAGGTATCCGCCACCACCAGCACCAGGCAGTTTATATCCGAGGCACAAGTCATCGATTAATTCTGTCATCCGTCTCACCTCCGATGGATTAGTACCACTATCGAGCATTTGGTTCTGTATCCATGTCTTGCGTACCAGTTTTCCCATCGTAATGAAATCATTGCGCTGTATAGCCTCATACATATCGTGTGCATGATTTTTCATCGACCTCAAGAGGGCTATCTCATCATGATGATTGAGAAACATCTTCCGAACTATCTCGGCAAGAATGTTTTTCGCCGTCCGTGTAAGTCCTGTATAATAAAGCAAATGGCAAGCACGATATTCTGGCTGGATGTACATCTCTGACGGCATCCATCTCACAGTTGGAGTCTGAGAGAAACCACGTTTTGTCTGGAGGAGTTTAATACCATGAAGCAGCCCACCAAACTGGTCTTGCCATCCCCCACCTGTTGTGAGCAGTTGCTCAAGCACAAGTGTACGATGACCTATCTCTGTCTTGTCCCACATCAATCCGCAGAAATCGTTCAATGCACCAAGCACCGTGGACGCTAATATGCTGCTTGTACCCAATCCACTGCCAGCTGGTATAGCCGACAATAGCGTCAGTTCAATACCACATCCGAATGCCTCCAATTGACTTTTCAGTGAGTCGTATTCCACAGCAGAGAAACCTGGTTGAAAGCCAGCGAGCACAAGTGCAGCCTTAGGGATAGAAAATGGACTACCAACATGATGGAAATCGGCCATCTGCTCATAGGTGGTAACCACCTCTGAAGCCCCCAAGTCAATGCTTCTAAGGATAACATGGTGCTCTTTGCAAGGTCGAATATAGGTCTGTATGGGTGGTTGTCCGTTGAGTTCTATTGCTAAGTTCACCACATTTCCTCCCTCCATCAGACAATATGGTGGTGTGTCAGTCCATCCTCCTGCAATGTCGATACGCACAGGGCTACGTCCCCATACGATTTGGTCACCATAGACCGACATGGTGGGATTCTGCTTGTCGGTCAAAGCCGACTCAGTGAGTCCTTCACGCAAAAGTGTGAAAGCACGTTGTTCCTCTCCTGCACCGTCTTGGCCTTTCAGCTGACGAAGTCTTGCACGGAACATCGCATCGTGAATCCTTGTCAGCAACGGTTCCTCATTATCCAAAGGCCATGGTTCTGCGATGTTATTCTCAGCAAACTCATGTGCTGCATCGTCGAGGTCAATCTGGTAAAAAATACTATGCTGATGGTTGTTGGCAAGGAACGGCCAATTTTTGTGTCGGTTTTCTGCCCGTTGTTCTGTCAGCCTTACGAGGTTAGCCTTGGCGGAGATTTCATCGGCACTCATCTTTTGTGCAGCCAGCCACACCATCCTACCACCGTCTTTCTCGGGTTGGTTGAGCATCCACCTGAGCACAAGCCCCATATCACTGAGGTCATCTACTACAGGATAGATGCATGCACTCTGGATATCATCATTTCCTGGAATACAGTTGATGTCGATTTGTCGTTTGGAAGCCCATTGCAGGAAGGGCTGTCCTATAAAACTTGTCTCGGGGTTGTGCAGACTTCCCCTACTCATATCATAATAACCATATGGCCTTACCGCCCACGTCTTCTCTCCAACAGGGATGATATCAACGCACTGTCCAGGCATCAACTGTATTTCCCATGCGTTTTCGGGGACTCCTGTGATAACATTCTGTGCTGAGAGTTTCCATTTCTCACTGATGCAGGAGTTTTCTATCCACAGGTGATGATTATCCTTCGTAACTTTTATCCACGTTTCAGAGTTTTGGATGAAAATCGATGGTTGTGGCTTTCGGGAGCGATGCATAATCTCCCGCTGGTCATAAACTAAGTTTTGAATTGCTTCGGTTGACGATATCAGTTCGTGTGTGGTGCCATAGTGGTAGAACTCGCCCCCCGGCAGTGGCAAAACGGCCACGCTCAGGTCATTCACCTCTGTATCTTGTATCGTAGGATTTGTGCCTAATGCTCTCCCGAAGTCAGAGTAGAGGTCATAATAGCCAACATCGTCACCCTGACAACAATGGTGCATAAGCACATCGACGGCCCGGTCGCTCAGCAGCCACACTCCAATGTCGGTAAGATAGAGATGGTCTCGCCGCAACTCTCCTAACTCCTGAATGTTAGGTTTTTGAAGCATACACTTCAGCTGGGTAGGATGGTTACGATGTGAGACGAACACACCATGTGTGGTAGCAATTTCGTCAGGCAACCATAATCCGTAGCATACCACATCAACATCGGGTATAGTTGGTAAAGGTGCCGTGGAACGGATAAATACATCACCGCTGACAATCATGGTATGGAGATTGTCGGGAGCCACTTCCATAATATGCTCATAGAGTGGTATCTGTATGGAGAGCAGGTCTTGAGACAGGCGCTGTCCCCTCTCCCATCGGAACACAGGAATAGGTGTTAGTATTTTACCTGATGGGGCGTAAGCTGGTAACCTACGGCTCTGTCCACCGGCATGGAGCATCACCCTTCTCTCAGCCGAGAGCCATTCCAAGAATGGTGTTTTTGGAGCTTCTTGCTCATGACATTTTTTAAGCAGCCACGCTGTCCCCCCCCCACTACCTAATTTCCTATCCACAGGATCGTGGTGACAAAACCATTCGGCCTTGTCATATCCCGTCACTTGATAGAAACAGTTAACGAGATTAGGGGGGAGAGAGAGCAGTTTTTTCATGAGGGAGTATTTAGAGATGAGAGGTGAGAAGTTAGTGGTGAGAGAATACCAACGCTAATAACTCGTCAACTTGTTCACTTGTCAACTTTTAACTTTTCTACTTCTTCTTTCCTTTTAAGAACGGTCACGACAATTCCAACAATAATGACAAGGAGAAGGAGTCCACCTGCGATGTATGCTACGATCTCTGTCGTTTTCAGACTTTGTGGATGGAAATCGAGGACAATCTCGTGTTTTCCGGGTTCCACTTTCAATGCTCTCAGCACATAGTTGGCACGCCCCAACTCAGCAGGTTTGCCATCGATGGTAGCAGTCCAGCCAGGATAGTAGATTTCGGAGAATACCACGACACCACCTTTTCCCGACTCTGCAGTATAGACGAGGTTGTTGGGTTTATAGGAGGTGATTGTCACCTGTGCCGTGCTATCTTGCGGTGTACTCTCACCGAGGACATCGTGGAAGTTCTGATCTGCCACAGCCTGATGCCGCAAGTCTATCTTCCCTATACCATCCAATTCCTCATTGGCATTCTTAGCGTAAGTCACATTATCCACATACCAGGCATTGCCATTGGTGTAAGGATTCTGCATAGGTATTGTCGAACCATCTTGCAGACCAAGGATGAAATATTTGGTATTGAGCATATTGATAACGGGATAAATACTATCGCCTTTTACCTCGTTCATATTTCCCATCGCAGTAGAGATTGCAGGCAGCAACTGTTGCATCTCGGGCATGATGTATGCTTCTATCAATTCTTGATAGCGACGCAGTTTAGCGGCATGGTATCCGCCTATACTCTTATGATAGAATGAGGTCTCATTCTCATTAAAGGTATTCGATGTCATATTGAGGACACGATAGTCAAGCGACTTATCTTTTAATATTTCCTCATCAGCTGGTGTCTTCTGTTGTGGCAATTCCTTTACTGTAGCAGGCTGGAACATACCATCGTTGAGATAGCGTTTGTTAACCATCCACATATCTACGAGACAAAGTACCGATATACCAAGCACCATGTAAATTGCCTTGATTTTCTTAGTAACAAACAGCACCATCATAGCTGCACCTAATAGGATGATGAGGAATGAACGCCAAGCATCAGATGTCAGGATATGCTTACGCACATTGCTGATATCAGCAAGTATCGGATTGAGTGGGTCTTGCTGGAGGAATTCCATCTCTTGTGCCGACAAATATTTGTCACCGAAGAACAAGTTGGGTATCACGGCGAACAGCAAGGCAACAACACCAGTTAATGTAAATGATGCAATAAGTGGATTGATAGGCAGTTTAAAACCGCCAATATTAATCTTGTCAAGCAACACTCTTGGCTCTTCAACAACCTTTTTCAAAGCCATCACCGCCAACAGTGGAATGGTAAACTCAGCGATAACAAGGATAGAAGCCACAGTTCTGAACTTCGAATACATGGGGAAATGGTCGATGAAGAAATCCGTAAATCCCATGAAGTTCTTTCCCCAGGACAATAGGATGGAGAGAATGGTCACCGCAAGCAACGCCCATTTCATCGGTCCTTTAACAACAAATAATCCAAGAACAAAAAGCATCAGTACAAAAGCACCCACATAGACCGGCCCACTTGTGCCCGGTTGGTCACCCCAATACTGACCAACTTGACTATAATATTCAAGGAATTGCGGATCGGCTTTTTTCATAGCACTTTCATTCATAGACATGGGGACAGAAGCTCCACCTTTCACATTTGGCACTAAAAGCGTCCATGTCTCTCCGATGCCATAACTCCATTGGGTGATGTAGTCACGTTCAAGTCCTGAGTCGGTCTGATTCGCATTGTTTTCCTTCACGAGTTCGCTTTTCCCTCTCATCGATTCTTTTTGGTATTCCCAGGTATGATAGAGGTTTGAGATATTTATACAGATACCAATGGCAGCCGCCACAACACTAATAGCAGTGGCTTTAAGAAAGCGGTCCAATCGATGCTCCCTAATAGCCTCAAAGAGGAACGCCAGAATCATAAAGAAGATAATGAACAGATAATAATAGGTCATCTGCACATGATTGGCATTCACCTCAAAGGCTGTGAAGATAGCAGTGACGATGAATCCCCAAAGGTATTTTCCCCGATAGGCGAGCACCAAACCTCCAATCAATGGTGGCAGATAGGCCAATGCCCACACTTTCCAAATATGCCCAGCAGCAATAATGATGAAAAAATAGCTGGAGAATGCCCAAATGATGGCACCTAATGCGGCAAGATACTGGCGGAAATTGAAAGCACGCAAGAGAATATAAAATCCGAGTAAATATACAAAAACATACCACACATTGTCAGGTAGCCACAGGTGATAGGCTTTGGCTGCAAAGGTGAGGAAATCTGTACTGTCGTAAGATGGTGCCGTCTGATAGGTAGGCATACCACTGAATGTGGAATTTGTCCATCGGGTTCGTTCCCCCGTCTGCTGATAATATTCCCGAGCTTCTTCTCCTGCCCCTCGACCTGCTGCTGTATCATGCTGATAAAGTACTTTGCCATCAAACACAGCTGGTGCAAAATAAGCCAATGAAATAGCAATAAATACCGCAACGATAATAAGGTCGGGCAGAAATTTCTTCAGTTTTTCCATTTGATTGCTTTTGTTAATTGACAAGCAGGAACAATCGCCCTCTCGTCTAAATTTATTCTTTGGATATAGTTTGAGTGGGCAAAATTACGGAAAAAAAATGATATGGCACAGGAAAAAAGTTTTTTTTTAGAGATTAGAGGTAAGTGGTTAGAGGTAAGAGAAATGATTTGAAGGCAGCGTAGGGACATACCCTCGTGTATGTCCCACGAATAGTCACTTTTTAAAGTGGACTCAATTTTCAATCTTCAAATATCGTGCAAACCGAATGCAATGAAGCTCACCTCTATTGCCGAGGTACAGCCGATATTCATGCGAAGCATAATCTTCAATTTAATCTGTACCCCATTGTAAAGAGGAAGAAGGTGTTTTTCTCCTTGGGCATATCCTTGTCTTTATAGATTTTTTTCAATCCTAAATTGTAGCGAAGGTCGAGTATGACGTTCTGGTATTCGTAGGAGACACCGATGGGAATGCTTATGTCCATCGTATTCAGCGTCTTCTTGATATCGGTATTCACAGGTGTGTTTTTCTCACTCACGACATTCCCCTCCTTGTCGAAACTGACTAAATTCAAAGTATATGAGACTTTTGCATTTGTCAGAAATCCCATTTGTACACCCACTTTCACAGCCAGTCCTTCTGTAACATATTGATTGAACATCAGCGGCACCAGCACATAATCCAACTTCCAACGCTGTTTTTCCCAGTTCTCTGCCTCATTAGACTCTGACCCAGTTTCACTTACTACATTGCTACGATAATCTGGAAACCTGCATCCTTGTTGGGAATAGTATGCTCCTAACGAAATGCTCGACATTGGGAGAAGCTGATATTCCACATCCACTCCCCCAATGAAACGTGCGTTGTATTTTGATTTCATATACTTCGTTGTGCTATTATTATCTGTATAATAGATTTTATTACCCGATAGATTAGCTATATCAAGACCCACCCTCGGAATAATAGACACATGACCTTGAGGGCGCTGGGCATGAGAAAACATTGCAAACAAAACAAAAAACGTCAAAATAGATAACTTTTTCATAACGATGATTATAAATGAGTTGTTTTTAATCAAACGATTTGAACCATGAAATATTACATTCTAAGTCTGATTTTAACATTTACGATATCATAATCCAATTTTATAGATAATAATGAAACTTTGTTCAAATTCGACAACTAAACGCTTAAATTAAGCAAGCCGTAAGATTGTGGTGAAGTGAAATTAGAAGGGTAGTTAAAGGGTAGTTAAAAAGGAGTTAAAAGGTAGTTAAAGGGACATTACCTTCGCTGCCATCAAGTCATATCTCTTACTCCTTACCTCTCACCCCTTACCTCTAAATTAATAAGAGACGTCACTAAGTGTGACGTCTCTTATTAATTTGTTTACTTGAGTTTTTTGACGAGGAAATCGGTGGCAAGATGGACAGCGCGATAGACGTTTTGGGAAAAGCCGTGGTCGAATCCTTCGAGGACGATGAGTTCTGACTTTGGCCAAATCTCATGATACCGTTCACCGTATGTATAGGGAACGACCCTGTCGGCAGTGCCATGAATAATCATAGCATCACCCTGATATTTGGCAGCCGTGGGATAGATGGGCAATGAAAATGCCGTCTTGATATACTCACGTCCAAGACGCAGTCCACCACCAAACAGTTCCACATACTCTGGTGGGTCAAGAGGATTGTAATTGACGCCCATCGTATTTCCCCTGATAGCATCATCGCGAAGCACTGCTGCCGGTGCCATGAGAACAACAGCTTTGAAATCCTCAGGCTCAGCTTTACCAGCCAACATACTGGCCACTACCCCACCCTGAGAATGACCAACAATCGCCAAATCGCTTACATATCTTATGTCGCGAACATACTCATAGACTTTCTGGGCATCTTCAATCTCATTTGGCACAGTCATCTCAACAAAGTCTCCCTCACTCTCCCCATGACCGTTGAAATCAAACCTGATAGAGGCAATGCCCCTACGTTGTAGGGAGTCTGCCAACAATTGTAGCATCTGCTCGTTTTTATTACCACTGAAACCATGACAGATGATAACCATCGGACATTTTTCGCCCTGTTTCAACTCAGGCTTTTGAATGATGGCCGAGAGTGCGCCTTTGCTACCGTCAATTGTCAATCGTTCAGAGTGTGTATCTACCTTGGGCTCATTGGCTGCCATCACCTCTGTAAGGGTTTTCTCGAGTTTATCGGAAAGGACAGTACTCAAAACCACTTTCCCCTCAGGGTCAAGAAGCATCATCGACGGAATCCACTTCACGCCATAGGCATTGGCGAGTTCAGAGTCGCGCATTCGTTTCAACTCACTCACTTGAGTATATTCGATACCATACTGTTCGACCGCTTTGCGCCAATTTTCCTGTTCGGTATCAAAAGAAACACCGACAAAATTCACACCCTTGGGTGCAAACTCATGAAAAATACGCTGAACATTGGGCATATCCTTACGGCAATCGGGGCACCATGAAGCCCAGAAGTCCACCACAGTATAACTGCCCTTGAATAGTTTTGCAAGCTGAACCTTTTTCCCGTTAATATCCTTCAATTTATAATTGGGTGCCTCTGTTCCAGGTTTGAGCAACTCCGTGGCATATTTAGAATCCTCATCCTGTGGAGTAAACTGGGCATTTGCAAAAATCGCTGGTGACATCATTAAAATGGTCACCAGCAAGTTTTTTAGATTAGACTTCATATCGTTTATTTGACTAGTTTTGCGTATGATTTGAATACATAAAACTCGGAGCCAGCATAACTCACTTTATACCAATCGCCTTCTTCGCCGAGATAGGTCAGTTTCTCACCTTTCTTAGGACTGCGTGTTGCACCATTCTCCCAGACTAAGTAACCATAGTCAAGTCCCGGGCCGAAACGCAGGCGTACACCTGTTCCTGTGATTTGCACTTTATAGGTAGGAGCAGTAGCTGCACCATTAAGTTTGGCATACTGTTTGAAAATGTATAGTGTCTGTCCTGCATAACTTACTTTATACCAGTCGCCACTCTCTCCAAGATAATTGAGTTTCTCACCTTTCTTAGGACAACGCGCTGTGCCGTTACTCCATTTCAGAAAATCATAGTCGAGTCCTGGACCGACTCTCAGTCTTACGCTATTTCCAGTCACAGTGACAGTCGTTCCAGACTGTTGAATCTCTTGTACACGTGGTGTTCCCAATGCCAATGCTTTGGTAGTATAACCCATTAGCAAGAGTGCCACAAAGATAATCGTTTTTTGGATTGTTTTCATTGTCGTATTGATTTAAATGAGTAAAATAGTCTGATATAATGATTGCCAAATAATCTCTATAGACTATGCAAAGATACGTTATTTTGAAATCAAAAACAACAATTCACTCGTAAAATTTGTCGTTTTATGCATTATTCTCACCCAAACTGCAAAAATATGATTAACTTTGCCACTTGAAATACAAGAACAATGATTTCCCTATTGTTAAGAAATGAACATTGAATATATCCTACTTTATCTTATTCTTGCCATCTGTGTGGCGTATGCCAGCTACAAGATCTACGTGGCTTTGCAGGGTCGTTCAAACCCATGCGCAAGTTGCAATGGATGTGAATTGTCGAAATTAAGAAATGGGAAAAAAGCACAAAAACATATCAAAAGTGGTGAATGTGAGAAAAAAATCAGCAAAAAATTTGCTCAACAAAAATAAAACCATTACCTTTGCAGCCACATTCAAAGAAATGGTGCCTTGGATGAGTGGCTTAGTCAACGGTCTGCAAAACCGTCTACGGCGGTTCGAATCCGCCAGGCACCTCTTAAAAACGCAGCCTTTGGGGCTGCGTTTTTATTTATTATTGAGCAAGAAGTCATCTGATTATCTTGGTGTTACAGAAGACGTAGTTCCACCAGTGAGACTAGCTCCCGTGGTATAAACGCCATCCCAAAGGGAGGATGCTGGGTTGCTGATGGACGTGCTACCATAGACAATGCTTGCTTTGGTGTTTTTACTCAATCGTGGACTGCTTACACAGATTGTTGCCTGATTAATTGTCTGGGGCAACTTATAGCTGAATACCACCGAACCACTATTATCCTTCAGGCTAAGATAAGTATTTGCATTAAGATTGACATTACTTAATGATACATAAGCCTGTGTGGCACTTGTGGGTAAGCCTCCGCTACCTCCACCTTGAGAGCCTCCAACACCAATGACAACACCACCATTGATAATGAGAGCAGCGTTGTCGCAGTCAAATCCCTCCTCAGGAGAACTCTTTCCATTAGCAATCACCACACCATCGTTGATTACAATACCCGTAGTACGATCGTTGGAATCGATACCATCATTGCCTGAAGCGTGAGCCCAAATATTACCACCATTAAAGGTGATGGTGGAAGCCGCATTGATGGCATCATCATATGTGCTGCACTCCATTGTACCACCATTGATGGTAATAGTATATTTGCTTTCAAGCCCCTCGCCACTATCCTTAGTTGTACTCAAATGGATATCACCACCGTAGATGATGACTGCACCCATGCATTTCACAGCCTTGCAACTACCGATAAAGCCCTCAGCCATCCATCCACCACTTGATTTGCTTAGGTATGAACCAGTAGTGCTAACAGTGAGCGTAGGACCTGTCGCAGTATCCTCATTGCCAATCACCAACTTTGCACCGTTCTGTCCACTGACACTGCTATTTCCAACCTTGATGCCTTTCCCACCATTAGCAGAGCTTTCTATAGAAATAGTGCCACCAGCAAGTGTCATGTTGCCATCACTTTTCAAGCCACGACAGCCTACTCCCTCTGTACTGCCATTGCCTGTATAGGTAGCACCGTCTCCGCTTAGAGAAATATCGTAAATGCCACCTGTGATGGTCAGTGTGTTATCAGCAGAGATACCACGTGCCGCTGCCCCAGTGGCAACAACCGTTACCTGACCGCCTGTTCCGACAAAAGACATGCACTTCATGGCACTACTATATGAAGGCTCAGCACCAACAATCATATATTCACCTCCCACGGTGTCCATGAATTTCCCGCCATTCATATAAATTGTGCCATCAGTTTTTATCCCCCTGCTGATGATGCCATTATGAGTGAGTGTGATATCGCCATCTTCCAATGTGAAATTGCCAGAGGCTTTGATTCCGAAGGCTTTGTAGGTATCTCCCTCCTCTGTAGCAGTTGCTGCATCAGCATAGGTGCTGGTCACATTGCTGATAGAATATATCCGTATCGACCCATTCGTTTGATAATTGTTGCTGATGCTATAAAAGGCATCGTTTCCTGTAAGACTGAGATTGAAGGTTGCCGACTTTATCTCGTATGTGGATTGACCACCCCATCCACCTCCACTGGTATAATTGTCGCTTTTGAAATAATAGGTGCCTATGGTTTCGAAACCAAAGTCATAGTAGTAAAATGTCTTCGTCTGTCCATTAACGGTGAAGCTTGCCTGATTTGTGAGTTGTGCCACCATGTTGTTGCTGCTATCATAGAGATAGACGTTGGTCCATGCAGACCGCCTGCCACCGCCACCAGGACCGCCACCACCCCCCGTTGTGGGAATAGTGACATAGATACGATAACTATTCTGGGTTGTTGTCCCAGTATTCGTGACATCAAGAATTCCTCCTGAACCATTGGCTGAAATATTGGTGATCCCCCCCGTAATATACACATCGCCATCGGCATTCATTCCACGTCCTCCTTTGGCAGTATTGTTGATTGTTATGTTACCACCTGATACCATGATATCACCAGTGCTTCTGATGGCTGTAGTAAATGATGGGTCGTATGCATTGCCATTCTCATTTGACAACTCTGTGATGAGATAACTGCCGCTCTGTGTAATTGAGAGGGTGCCATCGGAAACCATTATGTCGGCATTGGACTTCAGGCCCTTCACATCAGAACCACTTGATGTGATGGTGATGCAGCCTCCACTGATAGCCATAAGCGAATCACTCTTTAATCCTGAAACATCATCACTTGTAAGTGCAATGTCGATTATCCCATCCTTGACAAGAAGTTGTCCGTCGTTTTCGTCACCCTCAAGTAAGGCTTCTACTTGAATACCGTCATCCTCAACATCATTTATAGTGATATGACCACCTTTCATCTCAAAATACTGACCTACGTGGATACCATCGCCCACAGCACCTAAGATATGAATATTGCCAACAGTTTTTTTCAGTTCCATATATTCCTTCGAACGCACAGCATGTTTCGTATGTCCAGTCACATTGAGAGTGCCACCACCACTAACTTCCAAATGTCCCTTACAGAATAGAGCAGCCTTTTGGTCGCCAGTTCCATCAATAAGTGTGTTCTCCGTTCCATCTACTACAACTAATGCCACACGTTTGCCATCTTCAATATCAATACATCCACCATTGGGATTAGTGAGTGTAAGGCCATTAAGCATTATCGTGGTCTTGAAAGCGCCTGTATAGGTGAAGGAACCACTATCACATGTACCATAGAGAACAGTCTTGTATTCCTCCTCTTCATTTGTATTGACGATGTTTACATGGCCATTGTCGACACTCACCGTGACATAGTCCTTCCATGCAGAAGGCATGCGATAGGTGGCACTTCCGCCAGCATAGTTGATATACAAAGCATCGACTTCGTCAAGTTCTTCGGGTGTATTAATCCCTATAATAATATTGATTAGTTTGATTACATCGGTGACTGTCACATCCCCATCTCCATCAAAATCGGCGACCTGGAGTTCATAGTCGGTATTTGTACCTACGACAATGTTCACCATAAGCATAACATCGGTGATGCTAAGGCTTCCATCATTATCGAGGTCACCCACATATCGAGGGAAAGCCATTGTAAAACTTAGGAAAAAAAATAAGAAGATTGTAATAGTTCGTTTCATATTTTTGATTAGTTTCTTTTGGCAAAAATACAATTAAATTTGCATAAGTACCTAAAAATTTCAATGAAACAGTTCATTTTTTCAGTAAAACAGAGTCTGTATACCCTTATAGATGCCACAATTCCAGCGAAGACAAAAAAAAGACCTTTTCGCTTTGTAGTGCTCTAAAATTACCGTACCTTTGCATCTCAATATACATCATGACAAAAATGGAAGAACAAATATTAATCAGCATAACCGGCCAAGACCGTCCGGGGCTGACTGCCTCGATTATGGGTATTCTGGCACATCATAATGCCCAGATACTCGACATCGGTCAAGCCGATATTCACAGCACCCTTTCTCTTGGCATTCTCATCCGTATCGACGAGATGCATTCAGGTCAAGTGCTGAAAGAACTTCTTTTCAAGACCACTGAATTAGGTGTGAATATTGGTTTTTCACCCATCTCTGACGACGAATACGAAGAATGGGTGTCTCGACAAGGCAAAAACCGATATATACTTACCCTTATCGGCCGCTCGCTTTCTGCCAGTCAGATAGAAGCTGCCACCGAAGTAATTGCCAGCCAAGGACTGAACATCGACTCAATCCTTCGTCTCACTGGTAGGCAAAGCATCAAGCATCCCGAGCGCAATGTACGCGCATGTATTGAGTTCTCCTTACGAGGCACACCCGACCGTGGCAAGATGCAAGCCCAGTTGATGAAACTCTCCACAGAGATGGGCATCGACTTCTCATTACAGCGTGACGACATGTTCCGCCGTTCTCGTCGTCTAATCTGCTTCGATATGGACTCGACGCTCATTCAGACCGAGTGCATCGACGAGTTAGCGATGCGTGCTGGTGTGGGTGACCAAGTGAAAGCCATCACGGAAAGTGCCATGCGCGGTGAAATCGACTTCAAGGAGAGTTTTACGAAACGTGTAGCATTGCTCAAGGGTCTCGACGTGAACGTAATGCAAGAGATTGCCGAACACCTTCCTATTACCGAGGGCGTTGACCGCCTGATGTCGGTATTGAAGCGCTGCGGCTACAAAATTGCCATCCTTAGCGGAGGATTTACTTACTTTGGGGAATATCTGCAGCGTCTCTATGGCATAGACTATATGTATGCCAACGAATTGGAAATTGATGAAGACGGCCGTCTTACGGGTAGATATGTAGGCGATATCGTCGATGGACATCGTAAAGCCGAACTACTAAAACTTATCGCCCAGGTGGAGAAGGTGAACTTAGCACAGACAATAGCTGTGGGCGACGGCGCCAATGATCTCCCTATGATTTCAGCCGCCGGTCTTGGTATAGCCTTCCATGCCAAGCCTCGTGTGAAAGCTACCGCAAAACAATCCATCAGCACTATTGGACTGGATGGAGTGCTCTATTTCCTTGGATTCAAGGATTCATATCTGGACAGCTGAACTTCGCAAGGACAAGCCCTACTATAACAAAAGAGACGCCACTGAGTGGCGTCTCTTTTGTTCATTATCACATGATTCCATCCTCACGGAGTTTGACTTGCCATTTCCATGCAGAGGCGAGTACATCCTCAATAGGCGTGTCAGCACGCCAGCCCAAGACGTTGTTAGCTTTATCGACATTACCCCATACCTTCTCAATATCCCCTTCACGACGTGGGGCATACTGCCAATTCACCTTCACGCCAGTAGCTTTCTCGAACCCCTCTACCACCTCTAAGGTGCTGAGACCACGGCCAGTACCAATGTTGAAGATTTCCACAGGGTCAGTATCTTTGTCGAGCACTCGTGTCATGGCAGCAACATGTGCCTTTGCCAAGTCAACTACGTAAATATAATCGCGAATGCAAGTGCCGTCGGGTGTATTGTAGTCATTACCAAAGATTTTCAATTCTTTACGAATTCCTATTGCTGTCTGCGTGACGAACGGAATGAGATTCATGGGCACGCCATTAGGCAACTCCCCAATCAATGCAGAAGGATGGGCACCAATAGGGTTGAAATATCTGAGAATCACCGACTTAATCTTAGCACCGCTATGGATATAATCCTGGATAATCTCCTCATTAATCTGTTTTGTATTGCCGTATGGACTCAAAGCCTTTTGAATTGGGGCCTGCTCAGTCACAGGCAAATTCTCTGCTGTTGGTTGTCCATAAACTGTGCAACTCGATGAGAAAATGATGCCCTTGACATCATACTTAGGCATGAGTTCCAAGAGGTTTATCAAACTGTTGATGTTGTTGCGATAATAAAGTAATGGTTTTTCCACACTCTCACCCACAGCCTTGCTGGCAGCGAAATGGATAATGCCTTTGATACCTGGATATTTTGCAAAAACAGCATCGAGGGCTTCAAGGTCGCAGCAATCTACTTGTTCGAAAGCTGGTCTTACACCAGTGATTTTTTCAATGCCGTCTAATACATTTACATTGGAATTTGACAGATTATCCACAATGACAACATTGTAGCCAGCCTCTTGCAGTTCTACTGTTGTATGAGAGCCGATAAAACCCGTTCCTCCGGTAACTAAAATAGTCTGTTTCATAATGATTATGTAATATTGATAATTGTAGATTGAAGATTAAAAATTGAAGATTATAAATCTAACAATTAATCTCTATGTTACTCTATGCCAAATAGTTTTTTCAAGCCACCGTCAACACCTGAGAATCCCATGAACGCAAGGCTGAGAAGTCCAGCAGTAACCATAACAATTGCTATGCCACTCATACCTTTAGGTACTTTCACAAGTGAGAGTTGTTCTCTCAATCCTGCGAACACAGCCAATGCCAAAGCGAAGCCGATAGCAGTTGAGAAAGCATAGACCACAGACTGGAGCAGATTGTAGTCTTTCTGGATGACAAGAATAGCCACACCGAGCACGGCACAGTTGGTGGTAATAAGCGGAAGGAAGATACCAAGAGCCTGATAGAGACTTGGTGAAACTTTTTTCAAGATGATTTCCACCATCTGAACAAGCGAAGCTATCACAAGAATGAAAGCCAGTGTTTGTAAATACTGTAGCCCGAATGGGTCGAGCAGGAACTTCTGCACGAGCCATGTCACGATAGTTGCTAACGTAAGCACGAAAGCTACAGCACCTCCCATTCCCAATGCGGTATCCACCTTTTTGGACACGCCAAGGAAAGGACATATGCCAAGGAATTGTGATAGGACAATATTATTGACAAATATAGCTGAAATAAATATCAGAACGTATTCCATAATTATACCTTTCTTATTTTATTAACGACAGCAATCAGATAACCTAATGAGATGAACGCACCCGGAGGGAGCACAAACACCAGTATATTCAGTGTCTCTGGCAAGAGCGTTACACCAAAGAGAGAACCTGCTCCAAAGAGTTCTCGAATCATTCCCAAAAGAGTCAAAGCAAAAGTGAAACCCAATCCTATGCCAATGCCATCGAATAGACTTGCCACCGGAGTGTTTTTACTGGCAAAAGCCTCAGCACGTCCAAGGATAATACAGTTGACTACAATAAGTGGTATAAACAAGCCGAGCGACTTATCCACATCTGGCAAATATGCCTTGATACACAATTGCAGTATGGTCACAAAAGATGCTATCACCACAATAAAAACAGGGATACGCACCTTGTCGGGAGTGATTTTCTTAATAAGTGAAATGACCACGTTGGAGCATATCAGCACAAACATGGTGGCCAACCCCATCGACAAGCCATTGAATGCCGATGTAGTGGTTGCCAAAGTGGGACACATACCAAGGAGGAGAACGAAAGTAGGATTCTCCTTGATGAGTCCGTTGACTAAGATTTTCATATTACTCATAGCACTTCCTCCTTTTTATTATTTGCAACTTTTGTAGCACCTGTATGAGCATCAGTGTTTTTGTTTAAATAAACATTGTATGCCTCATTGACAGCATTTAGGAAAGCCCTTGAAGTAATGGTGGAGGCGGTAATAGCTTCTACTTCTCCCCCATCCTTGGAGACGGTTAAGCCCTTCTCTGGATCTTTAGCCTTACCAGGATTCTTTCCAATAATATCACCTTTTTGATCTTTTTGGAACCATGTATCGGCTTTTGCCCCCAGTCCTGGGGTCTCTGCATGAGCAAGCAAAGTGTAACCAAGAATATCGCCTTCGAGGTTAAAACCTACAAGCACTTTGAGGTCGCCTCCGAAACCCATTGTAGTGCTTTCCACAGCAGCACCTAATTCATTTCCTTTCTCGTCGGCAACCTTATTTATAATATACTCAATGGTTTTCCCTTTTTTATCAGTAACAGCCACAGTGTCTTTAGCAGTCACCTGTAGCTTGTCGGTTCCCATCACTTTCTTGATACCATCAGCGAGCGCTTTCTCTGCCTGTTGGTCGATTTTCTCATGGGTTGCATGATTGACCAATGCCAACAGCCCACCCATAATCAGTGCAACGCCCACCAAGACGAGCACCATGTTCAATAGAGACGATTCAAGTTTTTTCATTGTGCAACCTCCCCAAATCGTTTTGGTTTGACATACATATTAATGAGTGGCGTAAACGCATTCATAATGAGAATTGCAAACGACATACCCTCTGGATATGAGCCCCAGTTACGAATGACGACTGTAAGCAATCCTATGGCAATACCATAGATAATCTGCCCCTTGTGCGTCATAGGCGATGTCACATAGTCGGTCGCCATGAAGATAGCGCCCAACATCAAACCACCACTGAATATTTCAATCAGTGGATTAGCAAATTTCTGGTCGTTACCAAGATAGAGCAGTCCACAGAACACGAATACTGTTCCAATGATACTGACAGGAATATGCCATGTGATGATACGTTTCCATAGCATATATGCCAAACCTATTAACAGCGCCAATGCGGATATCTCGCCGATAGTACCGGCACCCCCTTCTACATTACCCAGAAGCATATTGAAAGCATCAGGCAACTGGTCAAGAGAAGCAGTTGTGTCACCATTGATTACACGCTTCATAATGCTCAGCGGTGTAGCACCAGTGGTGGCATCAGCGTAGGCCAGATGTTGTCCGATTTCCGGCCAAGATGTCATCTGTGCTGGAAAAGAAATCAGTAGGAAGCACCTACCTACGAGAGCAGGATTAAACGGATTGCATCCCAATCCGCCAAAAGTCATTTTTCCTATACCTATAGCCACAAGTGCACCAATAAGGATAATCCACACTGGGAGGTTGGAAGGAAGGTTGAAACTGAGCAAAAGACCCGTCAACATGGCAGAGCCATCAGTGATTGTGGGGGTGCGCCCCATTACATATTTTGATATTGCCCACTCAAAGAATACGCAGGCAGCCACACTGGAAGCACATACCACGAGGGAACCAATTCCGAAGAACAGGAATGACACCAGTAGTGCGGGCACGAGTGCAATCATCACTCCATACATATTCCGCTCCACAGTATCCTTGCCATGTGCGTGTGGCGATAAAGAAACGATAAATTTTCCCATTTTCTTTGTTATTTCTTAGCGTTTCGGGCTTTGATGATGCCCATTACAGTAGATTTTCCTAATCGAATATTATCGAGCAGTGGACGATGTGCCGGACAGGTGAACATACACGAGCCACACTCTATACAAGAGGTAATTTGCTCGTCCTCAGCCTTCTCCCATAGATGCATCTCGGAAACCGTGGCAAGCAGATAAGGTTCAAGACCCATCGGGCACGCACTCACACATTTCGCACAACGGATACATGGCTGCGGTGCCTTTCTTACAGCTTCCTCGCCACTGATAACTGTCACGCAATTTGTTCCCTTGCAGACTGGCACCTCAATAGAAGTCAATGCCCTACCCATCATAGGACCACCTGCAAGCACTTTGTTATTACCCTCTGGCATACCGCCACAAGCATCAATCAGTTGGCTCATAGGTGTACCCATTCTTACGAGGAAATTACCCGGATTGGCAATTTGTTTTCCAGTCACTGTGGTATATCTCTCGAAGAGAGGCTTATTTTTCATCACAGCCTCATAGACGGCAAAGGCTGTTCCCACATTTTGAACGATGGCGCCCACATTTACAGGGATGGCTGGCGGTGCCGGCACTTGCCTTTTGATTACAGCGTCAACAAGTTGTTTTTCACCACCTTGTGGGTATTTCTTTGCCAGCGGTACAATCTCTATATCATCGCGGTCTGCTGTTTTTTGTTCAAACAACTTGATAGCTGCCGGTTTATTGTCTTCTATACCGATATAGCCCTTAGTCACCTTGGCAGCTTTCATAAGCAGTTCCAGTCCGACGAGTATTTCATCTGCATGTTCCATCATCAGACGGTAGTCGGCTGTAATGTACGGCTCGCACTCCACGCCATTGATAATCACACACTCGGCTTTTGCTGTAGGTGGTGGGCATAGTTTGATGAATGTGGGGAAACCAGCACCACCCATACCAGTGATACCAGCATTTTTAACTCGTTCGACGATAATCTCTGGTGTCAGTTCTGGGTGGTTTCCCAATGTCTCGAGTTTATCGGAGCGGTCGATGCTCTCTTCCCACTCATCACCTTCAACTTTAATAATAATAGAAGGTTTGAGGTATCCTGTGGCATCGATAGCATTATCAATTTTCAGGACTGTCCCCGACACCGACGAAAAGATAGGTGCAGAAACGAAACCACCGGCCTCGGCAATCATCGTGCCCACTTTCACTTTGTCACCACGTGCAACGATAGGTTTTGCCGGTGCCCCAATATGTTGTGACAATGGAAAAACAGCCTGAACGGGTATTGCAGCAGGTACAGTCTTTACCTCTGAAGTCAGTTTATTCTCATCGGGATGTACGCCTCCCATGCTAAAAGTTCTCAGTTTCATTTGCTCTCCTCCTTCGTTATCACAGTGTTCTCGTTATTACTCTTCGTAACGACCTTTTCCGATGCATCGACAACTGTCTTTTCCTCCGCAGGTTTTTCCTTGCGTGGTGGGAAATTGACAGCTACAATGGCACCTGTGGGGCAAGCGGCCTCACACTTACGGCACAAGCGGCATTTTTCCGGGTCGATGTATGCCACATTGCTTGCAACGGTGATAGCTTCAAACTTACATTCCTTGGCGCATTTTCCACATCCGATACATGCAGCCTGGCATGCTTTCTTGGCTACCGCACCTTTGTCTTTATTGACACAGCTCACGTAGATACGACGGCTCTTGGGACCGCGTTTCCTCAGTTCAATAATGTGGCGTGGACATGCCTTGACACAAGCACCGCACGAAGTACATTTTTCCTCATCGACCTCCGGCAGTCCTGTTTTCTCGTTCATCACAATGGCTCCGAACTGACATGCAGCGACACAATCGCCACATCCTAGGCAACCATAGCCACAACCTGTCTCACCTGCACTGCTTGAATTCATTGCCGTACATGTACGCAGACCATCATAGATGACAGTTCTGGGTCTGAGTTCACATGTGCCGTTACATCTTACCACAGCCACTTTGGGTTCTGTGTTGGCAATGGCCATCCCCAACAAGTCTGCCACCTTACCCATGACGTCGGCACCTCCTACCGGGCAATTCAGTCCTTCAAGGGTGCCTGCATCCGCAGCCTTGACAAGTGCATCGGCCATACCAGAGCAACCTGGGAATCCACACCCACCACAGTTGGCTCCTGGCAGGGCCTCAGAAACAAGGGCCAGTCTGGGATCCTCCTTAACAGCAAATTTCTTAGAGCATACATACAAGATGACAGCCGCCACCAATGCGATGCTTCCAAGTACAATTACTGCGCTTAAAATAAAATCCATAGTGTATTGATTTGTTTAGTTTGTTATTGTTCGAGTCTGAATGCGAATTTTTGTGTCATTTTGTCTTTGATGAGATAAAGAAAAAAATAATAAGGAAAGAGTGTTCCTATACCGAGGAGAGCTGCAAGGGCTTCATTCTTGCTAAAGTAAAGCGTTATGCAGAGCACCCCTACCATCAAAATAAAAGGCACGACAAACGCCAAAATAATAGCATCTCTCCCCTCTTCCTTACCCATTGTCACAACCACCTTGTCACCCACTTGGTGTGTCGTAGGGGTATTATTTCTTACCTCAATGATTTTCTCCTTACTTTCTGCCGCACTACAATGTCCATGCACCTTACATGCAGCACATGCCGATGTCTGCAAGATTTTCACCTTGATACAATCATCGGTAACAGCCTGGACTATACCTTCATGGGAAATGGTGTTTTTAGTCATTCGGTCATCTCAATTAGGAATGCGGAGATTACGAATGCAAAAATAACATTTTTTTTGTTTATTCAATAATAATACGCTCAGTTTTTTCTCCGTAAACATCGAAATCGTTTACGGACAGGTAATAGATTAGAGATTTAAGATTGGAGATTAGAAAAGAAGAGTTAGAATTGCTCAAGGATACGGATACGCTCTTTCACGTCGGGGTGTGTACTGAAAGCGTTGCTTAGAAAATTGCCTTTCAAAGAACTGGGATAGACAATGAATAGTTCGGCCATATCTTCACGACCGACATCAGCGAGTCCAGGCTCATCAGATATTTTTCTCAATGCTGATGCTAATGCACGTGGATTGCCACATAATTCGGCCCCACCGGCATCAGCCATAAACTCTCTTTTTCTGGAAATAGCAAAACGAGTGAGTAAAGTAAAAAAGTATGCGATGGCACTGCATATTAAGACAATAAACATCACGACAACCACCGACAAACCATTGTCTTTACTATCACGACTTCTGCTCGACCCTCCGTAAGAAATAATATTTGATAACAATCTTACGACAACGCTCATAACAGTTGAGATAATACCAACGAAAATAATACTTGTAATAAGCAATTTCGTATCACGGTTACGAATATGTGTCAATTCGTGCCCTACGACACCAGCAAGTTCTTCGTCATTCAGTTTATCAATAATGCCTGTTGTGAGCGTGACGGTGTAGCTGTTTTTATCAATGCCACTTGCAAACGCATTGAGCATGTCATCCTGCACGATATTGACCTTTGGCATATCCATGCCACAAGCCATACATAAATTCTCTACAATGTTATAAACTCTTGGGTTCTCCTTTCGTGTAAGTGGCTCAGCTCCAGTGGCATGTTTTACCATGCTTGAATTAAAAAAGTAGGAAATCATAAACCAGATAGCAACCCCTCCAGCCACCCAAGGCACAGTGGGTAGATAATACTCGTTGATCTCATCAAAGTCGAGATAATGTGGGTCATGGCCAAAATAGCATATAATAGCGAAAAACACCCATAACATCCCTAAAATAATGAGCGGGAAAAGCAACAACAGGATCACAGAGTTCCTGTTGTTGCGATTTATCTGAGTTTGTATTCCTACATATTCCATGAATATCAGAATTTAATCTCTGGAGCTTGTTCGTATGACTTTCTATCCTCTGCCGCAACCTCGAACATAGGTTCCTTTTGGAATCCAAATATTTTAGCGAAGATATTCGACGGGAAAGTCTGTACAGCATTATTGAGTTCTTTGGTGGCAGAATTGAAGAACCTACGAACAGAGGCTAATTTATTCTCAATATCGGATATTTCACCTTGTAATTGAAGGAAGTTCTGGTTAGCTTTTAGTTCTGGATAAGCCTCTAAGGAGATTTTCAACCCACTAAGAGCACTGGTCAGTTGATTCTCTGCCTGTACCTTGTCGTTGATAGTCGTAGCATTCATGGCAGCTGTCCTTGCCTCTGTCACTCTGAGAAAGACTTCTTTTTCATGTTCCGCATAACCTTTGACTGTGGCAACGAGCTGCGGAATAAGGTCGTGGCGCTGTTTCAATTGCACGTCAATATTGGCGAAGGCATTTTCACGGTTGTTTCTCAATTTCACAAGATTGTTGTAAGCACCTGCTGCCCATAGGCCAACTATAGCAACAATCGCAATGATAATAATAGCAATAGTCATAATTAAAAGATTTTAAAGATTTGCCCACAAAGATATATAATTATCAATAAAGTTCAAAATTTTTTTAAACAAAAAAGCATCCTTATCAGGATGCTTTTTTTTATTTATATATATTTTACATGTGGCTCATAACTTTTTCATAATACCGCTGCGTACTTCTAACTTTGTATCTGATACCCCCCTGCCATGAGCGAATGGCACGCTCAACATTGTTCTCAGGGTTATAGTATGACTGGATAACGATGAACATCTCCTTGGATTTCTGCATATTGTAGCGGTCGTTCATGCTATATCTTGTGCCACTACCACGGCGTTTCAAAATATTATTTACCTCATTAACGAGTGCTGGCGATATCTGCATCGGACCCGCATAGATACCATTTCTTGCATTGACATTTCCTCTGCTCTCCACTTGTACAATTGCATCAATGACAGGATCCCAATTGAAATCACTGGTTTGTGCATTTGCATTAAATGACATCACACAGAAAAACAACATTGTCAATACGTACTTCATCAATTTTTTCATCATTCAAACATTTATGGAGCTAATATAAAAGAATAAAAATATTTCGACCAAGAAAGAGCCGAAAAAAATGCTCCGATTCATACTGGAATGGTGCTCAAACATAGAGCAAGGCCATTCTTTTCACTAACACGATGCAAAGTTAGTAAAAAAAATGCATAAATCTATCATAAAATAGGAACTGTTGACCAATTTTAAGATAAATAAACATTCCGCCCCGGGTCTCCTCATGGAGCCCCGGGGCGGACTTTCATCTGAAAGAGGGCGGTCACCTACTCTCCCGCATTGCATTGCAGTACCATCGGCGCAGG
>OMXV01000013.1 GCA_900315075.1 uncultured Prevotellaceae bacterium
GAATTAATGGGCAATAGTCATGTGATTGTGGAACCAGGTGGAGCACTTATTATTGATGGCTGCACGTTGTCAAATGTAGATTTGGACATAAAATCGGGAGCCTATTTCCAAATTATCAACAATGGTGTCGTCGAGACACGGGATGGCTTTAATGCGCCCGTAGGTGCTATGGTTGATGTTGAGCATGGCCAAATTCTATGATTAATTGAAAAGAATGTTGTGTGTTTCTTTTAAATGTACTATATTTGCACCAAGTTTAACATAATTGTTTATTAACTATGAAGATAAGAAAGATAAGATTATTTATATTGTTTTTGATGGCTTTTTCTAACACCCTAGGATGGGCACAAACCTCGCAGGTGGGATACCGGCCATTTGCGCAGGATGGCAAGATTTGGCATTGTCAGGTCGGTCTAATCAAGGAAAATTCCTATGACAATCGTATCGACGGCGACACCTTGATTGATGGTGTAAACTGGAAGAAGGTTTATAATGTCCCCGACTTAGGGAAATATTACTACGCAGCCGTCCGTGATGTGGACAAGAAAGTATATGCCATAGCCAAGGGCAGCAACAGGGCACGCCTGCTCTATGACTTTAGTCTGAAAGAGGGTGACATCGTGAGATGTGGAATAGAAGGCAACAAGTTCGGCTGCCTTCTTGAGAAAGGCGAGCAGCCGGACTCATTGTTAGGAATCGAATTTGAAGCCTATCTGAAAGTGAATAGGATTGATACCATTACAGATTATGACCATAATCAAGTACATCGGGTGTTCATCCTCACACTGCTCGATGCCTATGAATACCCTTTGATGGATGTGAGGGGGGAAGTGTCTATATATAATAACGTTGTCTGGATAGAGGGTGTCGGCTCTTATACCGGGCCATTCTCACCTTGGATGCCTCTTCCAGCGCAAAATTACACGTTACGAAGTTGTTCGGTCAACAAGAATTACATCTACGGATATCCCGATGACTATGAGCCTTATTATTTTGAATGGGAAGGAGACGAGGATGAAGTTGAGACAGCCGTCAACAGCCACAACTACCCATACGGGAACAACGCTTTCTTCAGTCTGTTCGGCATTCAGATGACAAGACAGCCCGATAGAGGCATATACATCCAGAACGGAAAGAAATACATAATCAAATAGAAACCATAGGGTGAGATTAATTCAAGTTCGCATTCGCTCAATTTGCAGTAGTTAAAGGGTAGTTAAAAGGTAGTAAAAGAGTAGTTAAAGGGACGTATGCTCATTTTTACCGCTACAAGTTCACCTATGATGACGAGAACAGACAGCACTTACAGCGTATGTTCAGGGAAACAATCTCACTTTTTCCAATTACGGATGGTCCATACGACGACGCCCCATACTTCGAATTCATCGTTGGAGTCGATGCGGATAGGGGAGTATTTTTTGTTGGCTGGACGCAGTTCGATATATCCCTCATCCTTGTGCGTTAGGTCAAGGAATTTGATAGTAAATTCCTCATTGATGAACCCTACCACAATATCACCATTGGAAGGTTCTACAGCACGGTCGATTACGGCAATGTCGCCATCGCAGATACCCGCTTCAATCATCGAGTCGCCATCCACCCGACCATAGAAAGTGGCCTCGGGATGACGAATGAGGTCGCGGTTGAAGTCGATACTCTCATGAGCATAATCCTGAGCAGGCGAAGGGAATCCCGCTTTGATGGCAGGTGCCATCTGAAGTTTGAGACTTTGCTCAAACTCACCATTTATAATATGTATCTTAGCCATATCCAAGTTTTGTTTTGCAAAAATAATTAAAAATCGAAACTTAATTATCAGGATTTCAAAATCTTTTTGAAAAAAACATTATTTTTGCAACAGTAACAAGATTCACAAACCTATGAAACAAATTTATTTTATTTTTTTGATGCTGCTGATGCCATTTGTATCAGCCAATGCCCAAAGCAACAGCACCTACTATTTGAACAAAGCCAAGGACTACACTCGCGATGCTGAATATTACAACAAGCAGGCAGAGGGATATGACCGAGAGGCAGAGTATTACAACAAAAAAGCACAGGGCTACCTTCGCGAGGCTGAGTATTATACTCGCCAGAAGAACTACGACAAAGTAAAGTTGTATAACAGTTGGGCACAGGATGCCACCGACAAAGCACGTCTTCAGGCCAGTTGGGCTAAAGACGCACGCGACAAGGCGAAACTACGTATGCGTTGGGCAGAAGAGGCTCTACAAAAAGCCAGACAATGAAATAACTATTGAGCAGCGCACCCTTTAGAGGGCTACATACTGGGAAATTTTGACCGTAGGTACTGATTGAAAGGCTCACGGTAAGCCTCTGTGACATGGATAACTTCCTCGCCTATATAGATACAGTCGTTGCGGTCAACACTCCGTATCTTTGCTAATGCCACGATGTAAGAGCGATGTACCCGCAGAAACATGTTTGCAGGGAGCATCTGCTCTACAGATTTCATGGTCAAATGTGTGATAAGTGGTTTACGCTCCCCTTCCATATAAAACATCACATAGTCTTTCATACCGCAAACATAGAGGATACCCGACAAGGATATCTGTCGATATTCTCCATCGACTTTGATAAACACTGTATCATCTTGGGGAACCGATACTTGTGGTGTGTCAGCGGGGGGTGTGTCGGTTGCTGGTTCTACTCTTCCGAACCATTTACGTGCTTTCTCCACAGCTGCCACGAACTTGTTGTAGCGAATAGGCTTGAGCAGGAAATCGAGTGCAGACACTTCATAACTCTCCAATGCAAATTCCTGGAATGCAGTGGTAAAAATCACCCGTGTCTCCTCTGGTATAAGGTGTGCCAATTCCATGCCATTGAGGTCGGGCATCTGGATATCCAAAAACAGCAGATTAGGTTTCCGTGCGCTGATAGCAGCCATGGCCTCCACGGAATCAGTGAATGATGATAGCAATTCTAATCCAGGTGTCTTGGTGACGAAAGACTCCAATAGTCTGACGGCTAATGGTTCGTCATCAACAATCATGCAAGTGATGGTTTTCATGTCGGTATAGTGATTTTTATGTGATAGATGTCATTCTCCACAGACTGTTCCCATGTGTATTTCTTATCGTACAACAGATTGAGTCGTCGGCGACTATTCTCCAGTCCTACTCCACTGCCACTACGGTCTTTGTCGGACTTAGGATAGTTGGTATTGTCGCATTCGAAAACAATAGAATCTTTATCCTGTGTGAGATGAATGTCGATTGTGGATTTCCGGTTAGAGCTCACCCCATGCTTAAATGCATTCTCAATAAATGATATGAATAGTAGCGGTGGCAACTGAGCCTGTGGATTATCGATGTCGAACCGTGTGGTGACCGCTGTTTTCTCATTGCAGCGTAGTTGCATCAAAGCGATATAGTCGCGCATGAATTCCACTTCACCACCAACAGGCACAGTATGTGCATCGGTCTTATAAATAGCATACCTGAGCAAGTCACTCAGTTGGGCGATGGCATCCTGTGCGGCATCGGGGTCGATTTGCGTGAGACTGGAAATATTGTTAAGAGTATTAAACAGGAAATGAGGGTTGATCTGATTTTTCAGCCATGCCAATTCAGCTTCTGTGGTCTTATGTTTTTCCTCCTCCAATTGTTTACGTATCTTTCGCATTTGAATGAAATGGCGTATCGCAATTGCCGCAGTGATAGCTATGACATTCAACAGGAAATAGATGAAGAAATTGGATGCATATCCTAACCATGCAACAGTAGGCATTTGAAACTCGCCTCCGTGATGGTGATGATGAGGTGGAGGCGGAGCAAAAAACATATAAATCGCTCTCCAATGAATGATAAGGAATGCCAGGATATTAGCCAAAAAGAATAACACATAGCGGCGTTTTGCCCAAAGCCATTTCCAAAAAACATAATAGTTGAGGAAATAAAGAACGAACGGTGACATGAGCGAGAAACTCAACATCATGGCGATAGTGCGTGCATCGAGAAAGCTCTTTGTAGCAAGAAGCGTGGCTATTGGCACCAGCAATAGCACAACCAGCCATACGGCCAGCTGTGCTAAGAAGAACCAGATATCTTTTTTTAAGATTTTCATGACTTTATAAATAATCAGAGTATTCGGAGTATTCAGAGAACTTTACATTGGCATTCCTGCACCAGCGCCTGCACCAGCTCCAGCTCCAGCACCTGTACCTGCGCCACCACCAATAGAGTTGAACATTTCGCCCTGTGACTGCTGCTCGATATAGTCGTTCTGAATCTTGGAAACGTGCTGTTTCTGCATACGGTTTTTGCCGAAGGTATAGCTGATGCTCAGCGAAACACTGCTGATGGGCACCTTGATGGTCTGATGGCTCAGGAAGTCGCGTCCTTTGCTATAGGTTTCCATTTTTATACTGCCTTTGTCGGAGAGTCCTGTCACACCCATCACACTGACGGTCAGCTTGTCGTTGAAGAAAGATTTCGAGAGGTTGGCTGTAAGGATATTGAATCCACTGCTCCATCCCTGAAGTGTATAACTCTTTGTCGAGGTAATCATGTAGGCACCTAACTTGATATCCAGTGGCAGTGTCTGCTGCAAGCCTGCCATGATGTTGCCCTGCCATCCACTATTGGAGTAATCGAGTTTGTCGCTTCTCAAATCCACATAAGATACTCCTCCATTGAGGAAAAGACGGGTTGTGTTGGTAGCCATCCAGTTGGCATAGAGGTTAAGTCCTGTCTGATTTCTCTTCACAATATTGCCATAGGTGGTATTGAGCAGGCCATCCTGATAGAAAGAGTACTGGTCGATAGCATTGCCTGTATAGTTGTGGCGGAGACTGACATTCATCATCAATTTGGCGCTGTACTGGTTATAAACCAGCTGCACGTTGTGCGACTTCTCGATGTCGAGGTTGGTGTTACCATAAGTCAGACTGTTGGGGTCGCTATGGTCAACATATGGGTTGAGGTAGGTAATACCTGGGCGTGAGATACGCATGTTATAAGTCAAACCAATGTTCTGTGTGGGTGCCAAGGTGTAGGAGAGGCTTGCTGCAGGTACGAGTGAGCCGTAGTTCTTGGAGAAATCCACGCCATGTCCGCTTTTGTATTCCACATCCTGCCAAGTGTGCTCATAGCGCAGGCCTGCCTTTGTACCCCAATTACCCCATTTTCCTTCATATTCTGTATATCCTGCGAGGATGCTGTTCTTATAGAGGTAGTCCATACCCATATTCTGTGTCTCCACATCGTTAAGGTAGTATTTTGAGTCGGTGGATGCACGGCGAGCCATGGCCTTCGCGCCAACATTGATAGTCTGTCCCTGAGCAATTGCAGTGGTATAGTCCACCTGTACGGTATGCTCTGTAGTAGCATTATCGCTGACAGACAGGCGGTCGGTGAGGTCGATAGCTGCGCCCATTTCGCCGCCAAAGAAATCATTTGTCTGCTCGCTCTTAGATGGGTTATGGTCAAGCTGATAGCTAAGTGTGATGGAGTTGGTACGCTCTTGGTTGAAGAAACGTTGGTAGTCGATATTCCAGGTGAGTGAAGTATGCTTGTCTTTCATCTTCATGTTGCTACCATAAGTGAAGCCATCAGCTATTCCTAAACCATTCATCGTGGTAGTATTTATGCCTTTATTGCGCATGTTCATACTCATCAGTGCGAGAGAAGTGTTTACAGAACTCATCTTGTCGATGTCATAACCTAAAGAGATATTGCTCATCACAAAAGGCAATTTGGTCTTTGTCTCTGCCAAGGTATTGATGATTGTCGAACCATTCTGCTGCTCGCCTTCCACTGAAGGCGTGCCAGGTTTGCTATAGTTCACCATTACGTTGGCACTATAGGAGAGTTTGTCTTGCTGACCACTGACAAAGACACTACCGCCCTGGGCTTTATTACCCACCTGAGCACGGACTGTCCCATTGAAACCATTCATATCAACAGCCGACATCATCTGCTTGTTCATCACGATATTGAGAACGCCTGTGGCACCTTCAGCATCATACTTAGCACCTGGATTGGTGACCACCTCAATGTTTTTTACCATAGATGCAGGCATACTCTTGAAAATCATCGAAGGGTTGGATGAGAACATAGGGTTGGGTTTGCCATCTACATACACTTTAAATGAAGAGGAACCATTCACGCTGATATTGTCCTGTCCGTCAACGGTCACCATAGGCACTTTGCGAAGCATATCGAGCACAGTGCTTGATTTTGCATCATTATCATCTTCCACGCGATAGGTCATTTTATCAACTTCCATCTTGACCAATGGTTTCTGTGCCACCACTTCCACACTCTTCAGAGAGTGCTCACCATCTTCCAGATAGATGGTTCCGAGGTCAATCAGGGAATCCGTACCCAATGTAATCATTTTCTCGAAATTGGCCTTTCCCACGCTGCTGATAATCATATTATGCGCTCCAGTACCAGCAATCTCTTTGTTAAATGCGCCATCGACATCGGTCTGAAAAGCAGCCACCACCGTGGAGTCTTTTCCAGGTTTATAAACTTTTACAGTGGCGAAAGCAGCTCCTTCGCCCACGCTTTTGTCCATTACCATACCACGAACTGTGGTGTTTTGTGCTAAGACAGCCGACGAGACTGTCAGCATACATGTCATCAAGAAAAATCTAAAGTGTTTCATTTTTTATATTTATTCGTCTTATATTCTTTTCTGCTGCAAAATTAATGTGAAAAACTTCGACAGCAAAGAGAATTTCGACGAATTACAGGTATTTTTTCGACCATTTTGGAGAGTTAACGAATAAAAAAAGGATTTTTGTCGATGAATTGGGAAGTCTAAGGTTGAATTAACGATACGTAATGCCGAACAACTGATGTATAGAAATCAAGCAAAGCAGAATTCAAAAAACAAACAACACCAGATACAATATTATTCAACATCCAAAGAATCCTTCTCAGTTACTAAAATGCCGATTTAAAAATTATTATGACATTTTATTTGGTATTCTTCAAAATTTGATATAATTTTACGGCCTGTATAGACATACCCCGTGTATTTAATTATATAAACGACATACATACCTAAAATACAGATATACAAAAGGTATGTTTCTACTGAATCACTAATCACTAAAATAAAACCTAAAATGAACAAACTCTTTTTATCAACACTACTCTATCTGTTGATTTCCACATTTGCCACAGCGAAAGACTGGGACGGGGCATTATATCAACAGATAGAACAAAGTATTCAGTCACCACAGATTTCTGGTGCAGACTATTTAATTACAAAGTATGGCGCAAAGCCTAATGCTACAGCTGCACAGAACCAAAAGGCCATTCAGAAAGCCATCGACAAGTGTTCGAAAAAGGGCGGTGGCAGGGTAATTATCCCTACTGGTCAGAAATTTCTCACAGGAGCCATCACCTTGAAGAGCCACGTGAACCTCGTTGTCGAAGAAGGAGCAGTACTTGAGTTCGCCTTCCAACCCGAGCTCTACCCCATTGTTCCCACCAGTTGGGAGGGGTTGGAATGTTACAACTTGCAACCCTGTGTCTATGCCTATGAGCAGACCGACATTGCCATCACTGGCAAGGGCACCATCGACGGAGGTGGTTCCCGAGATACCTGGTGGCCATGGTGTGGCGCAACAAAATTCGGCTGGCAGGAAGGCATTGTCAGTCAGAAGCTTGGTGGTCGGGCGCGCTTGCTGCAATCAGGCGAAGATGGCATCCCCATGACCGACGAAAAGGGAAATCGCTCACCCGAGCGCGTCTTCGGTCCAAAAGATGGTCTTCGTCCCCAACTCATCAACTTCAACAAATGTGCTCGAATCCTTATGGAGGATGTGACACTGCTGCGTTCCCCCTTCTGGGTTATCCATCCTCTGCGCTCTACAGACATTACCGTGCGCCGTGTGAAAATGATCAACGACGGCCCCAATGGCGACGGATGCGACCCTGAGGCATGCAACCGTGTGCTCATAGAAGACTGTTTCTTCAATACTGGCGATGATTGCATCGCTATCAAGAGCGGTCGCAACCGCGATGGACGCGAGCGTGGTGAGCCTTCACAGAATATCATCATCCGAAATTGTGAGATGAAAAATGGCCATGGCGGCGTGGTTATCGGTTCCGAAATTAGTGGTGGCTGCAAAAATGTCTTTGCCCATGACTGTGTGATGGACTCTCCCAACCTCGATCGTGTGCTGCGCATCAAGACCAATTCATGTCGTGGAGGTATCATCGAAAATATCAACGTGCGCGATATCAAAGTGGGACAATGTGGTGAGTCTGTGGTGAAAATCAACCTCAATTATGAACCCAAAGAAGTTTGTTGCCGAGGTTTCTACCCTACAGTTCGGAATGTCAATGTGGAGAACGTGACATGTGAAAAGTCTAAATATGGTGTACAGATTATCGGACTCGACGAAGATACTTACGTCTATGACATCAACGTAAAAAACTGTCGTTTCAATGGTGTGAGCGATGGCAATTACTCATCTGGGAAAACACGCGATGTGAGATTGGAGAACTTGTTTATCAATGGCAGCCTCGTTTTGGATGAGAGTGAGAGACCCTATAAGCGCTATAGTGAGTGGATGACCTATTCCGAAATGCAACGCGTGCCGAAGTCCTATTTGCTCGATTTTTCCACCAAGCCCAAATGGAGCTATGTGATGGGCATTGAATTGGAAGCGATGTACGACACCTACCAGAAATATGGTGGACAGCGCATTCTGGACTATTGTAAGGAATATACCGACACGATGATCAATGCCAAAGGTGGAATTCGTGGATATGACCTGCTTGACTACAACCTCGACAACATCCGCACCGGTCATTTCGTTGCGCGCATGTATCAAGATTATCCCGACGTCAAGAATCTCTTAGCCATGCAGACAATGATGAAACAGCTACAACAACAGCCACGCACGGTTAAGGACAAAGTTTATTGGCATAAAGCCATCTATGCCTATCAAGTGTGGCTCGATGGTATCTTCATGGGCCTACCCTATCATGCACTGACTGCCAAAATGCTGATGAAGCCCCGACAGGCACAAAAGATTTACGACGACGCTGTAAACCAAATAAGCATCACCTATGAGCGCACATTCGACCCCAAAACAGGTCTCAACCGCCATGCCTACGATGAAAATCGCAACATGTTCTGGGCTGACCCAGAGACAGGTTTGTCGCAACATTGCTGGGGCCGGGCACAAGGATGGTTTACCATGGCACTGATAGAGTTATTAGACGCTATACCAGAAGATTACACTCGCCGTAGTGAGCTCATCACTTTGCTACAAAAGGACTTGGATGCCATTATCAAATGGCAAGATAAAAAGACCGGCCTATGGTATCAAGTGATGGACCAACCTGGACGTGAGGGTAACTATCTGGAAAGCACTTGCTCGTCGATGTTTGCATACGTTCTGCTGAAAGCTTATCGAAAAGGCTATTTAGGGGAGAAATACCGCGATGCAGGTGTGAAAGCCTACCGTGGTATCCTTAGCAATTTCATCCGTGTCAATGCCGACAAGACCATTTCGCTGACACAATGTTGTTCTGTCGCTGGATTAGGTCCCGGTATCAGTCCTGAGGTAGAGGCAGCCCTAAAGAAAATCAACCCCAATGCCAAAGCGAAAGAAAATAAGCGTCGCGATGGTTCCTACGACTACTATCTTAGCGAGCCAATCCGTGATAATGATGCCAAAGGCATAGGTCCCTTTATCTGGGCATCTCTTGAAATGGAACAAATGGTATTGAAATGAGAACAAAATATGCAAACAAATATTAAAACTATATTTTTTGATTCATTTAATTTGTGATATTTCGGAAAACGAGTAATTTTGTGGAAAAATTTAACAAAATAAAGAAATGAAACAATTATTGATAATCCTTACGCTGTGCCTTTCAGCCATCACTGCTTCGGCAGGAGACTACAAATTCCTCATTTTAGAGGGCAACGATGGAACTACCTATAGTATGAACGCCACGGGTCTGACACTAACATTCAGTGATGGCAATCTGGTATCGAGCGACGGCATCGTAATTCCACTGAATAGTTTGGTAAAGATGTATTTTTCTGAGGCATCAGGCATTAGCACCATTCCCTGCACAACGAGTGACGACCACGTCACCGTATATTCTATCGCCGGCATATTAGCAGGCACTTACAACGACATGACAACAGCCATGTCGAGTCTGACGAAAGGCCTTTACATCATCAAGCAGAAAGATGGTAGTATCATTAAATATACTGTAAAATGAAAAAAACTATCCTGCTAACTCTTGCTTGTGTCACTTCACTGGCACTTAAAGCGCAGACACTGAACGTAAACATCGGTGATGTTACATACGCCATACCCGCCTCGCAAACAGGAGAAATGCTTTATGAGAACGGAACTACACTGACAATAGGGAACAAGACATACTCTTTAAATGAAATCACCAACATCACTGTTGACGAACAAGCCGTAGAGGCTAATACGATAGATGTCAACTATAGTGACGCTGGGGCCAAAGTAAGAATTTCCGGCGACGTTGCTGCATATATCACAGCTCGTGTCAATGGTGCCCATGTCACCATAGATGCTTCTCCTAATCTTGCCCAGGAAATCACCTACAACCTTGGTGGCAGTTCACAGAATGGTTCGTTCTACATGACTGGCAGCTACAAGATGGAACTGGCATTAAATGACCTGGTGCTTGCTAATCCCGACAGTGCTGCCATCAACATCCAGAATGGCAAGCAGACGAAGGTGAAAATAAACGGCACCAATAGTCTCACTGATGGTCTGAGGGGAGTTGATGACGACAGCGACGGACACAAGGCTGTCTTCTACATCGACGGACACTCAGAATGGAACGGTAGTGGCACACTGACCATCACCGGCAATGTGAAACATGGATTGTCAACAGACGAATACGTTGAAATCAAGAAGAACTTTGGAACTTTAGTTATCAATGGAACTCCAGGCGACGGATTGCATATAAACCAATATTTCCAGATGAAAGGCGGCAACGTTTCCATCACTGCCGTTGGCGACGGTATAGACGTTGGCGCTAAAAAGAGCGAGAAGGAAAACAATGGTCAGATTATCATTGAAGGCGGCGACTTGCAAATCACTGTCACTGGTGATGCTGTGAAAGGTCTGAAGTGTGAGACAGACATGTCTATCCTTGGCGGCACTATCACCATCAACACCTCTGGTAATGCCGTCTATGAAGAGTCGGAGCAAGACCTTTCAAGCTGTGCTGCAGTGAAATGTGACGGCATACTGACCATCAGTGGCGGCACACTTTGGTTGGCAAGCACAGGAGCCGGTGGTAAAGGTATCAATGCTGATGGAGCCATCAATATCAATGGTGGAAATATCACAGTGGTGACCACTGGCGAAGTCCATGAATATGGTTCTCTTGACTCAAAGCCGCAGGCTGTAAAGAGCGACGGCAACATCACTCTTGCTGGTGGCGAAATACTATCATGTGCCTCGCAACATAGTGGAACTGCCTTCAAAACTGACTATCAAGTGCTCACCAATGGTGCCACTGTCATGGGTATTGGAGGAAAAGCTACCACCGCTGCAAACACTTCTACCTGCACATCCAATAAATACTCTGGTGTCAACGTACAAGGAGGTAGCACTATCAGTTACGACGGTGTGTCATTTGTGATTCCCGAGATTTATAGCAACCCCAGTGCCAAAATCATGGTATCTAAAAAAGATTGAAAATTAATAATTGTAGAGACGCCTCATGGCGTCTCTATTTTATTCCTACACCTCGGACATATTGTTGAGGGATAGGGCCATTGTTTTCCCAGAGGTTTCCTGGGCCATTGGCATTTTGTAGGAATTTCTCCTCAGGACACCAGTTGTCACGAACGGTGATATTCGATGACCCTTCATCGGTATATAAATAGAACCAATGGTTGGGGTCGTGAACGTAGGATGGTTTGTATATATCACGCACGACGTTGTTGCTAATGATAGTGCCGGGCTGATTTCCCAACGTATAGATACCCGCCACATCGTACATGTGACGCGCATAATGATGAATCAGGTTGTATTGTACTCGGTTATCATGCATGCATACATGATTCCTGTTCCATCCCCATCCAAGACTGATACCCGTATAGGGAACATCGCAAATCTCATTGTGGCAGATGTTTGTTTCTGCCACATAACCCGCTGCAATTGCCACACACCCCCAGTCATCGTTGGCTATATCATAAAAAAAAGTATTCGCTATCGTGTTACCCTTACATATCTCCCTCCCATCAGAAGGATTGAAAGGGCGATGAGTCTCGTATGCCTGTGGTGAGAAACTACCAATTACGCATCCATTCATAGCAATATCTTCAAACCTACAATAATTCACCCCGCAATTGTGAACACCCATTTCAAGGTCGAGTCCACATCCACCGAGATGTTCAAAAGTGCATTTATCAAATCTCAACTCGTCGGAAAAATTCACTCTGACTGCCGCCGCTGCCCGTCCAAGCCATCCCTGGTTGTCGAGTTTATGGTTGTCAACACGAACCATTTGCGGTCGCAATTTGTAGGCATCGGTGAGAAACATACCAGCTTGAAGCGGCACATGCCCCTGATAGGATGGTCGTCGCCAGGTGGTATGACAAAAAGAGATATTTCTGAAAATGACATTTTTAACTGTCTGGTCTGCCGTTCCCTCTACTACCACCAAAGTTTCCATCATAGGCGCAATGACCTCTGTGGTATTCATATCCTCACCCTCACGAGGCATATAGTAGAGTTTTGAAGTACGAATATCGAGAAACCACTCCCCTGGCCGGTCAAGCAATGACAGTGCATTGGTCAGATAAAACGGTGAATTGTGACCATCGGTAGTGACCATCGGCGAAGGCCATGGATGTTCGAATTGAATTCTTCTCTCGGGTTCGTGAAAAGCGACGGCAGCAGAATCACCATCGATTCTGATAGACTTGATGCGTAACACCGACACACACCACATCTCGTGAAGTATCATCTCAGCATACGGTTCGTTGACAATATCTCTCACCGCTTTGGTTGGCACCCATATTTCGCGGTGTGTCTTATCAACAGAGATTATACGCGACATTTGCTCAAAATCATTCACATCGCGTGCCCTCACTGCTTTCGTACCATTCACCCATAACTGTCTAAACTCCAATGGCCTTCCATTGAAGTCAGGTACATCTGCCACCCATAATTGGCCTTCACGGCGCCAATTCCCTATTCTCATACCACCACTCAGGCATGCTCCATCGTCTCCCTGAAAAATAATACCACTATCCTCTTGTCGAATGAATAATGGTTCGTTGAGATTGTATGTACCTTGGTGCAGACGGATTGTAATGCTGTTGATAGCATGAAGCGAGTCGAGCCGCCTCATCTCCCGTGCCTCGCGCAACGCCTCTGCCACCGTTTTTCCTTGGTTAGGTGAGATAGTAATTACTCTGTCGGCTGTACTCTGCTGAACTTGAGCTTTGGTTGGAACTGCATACAGCATGATGCAAAATAATGGAATGAAAAAATAATGCATGAGGGAGGAATTGAGAGTTAAGAGTTAAGAGTTGAGAGTTAAGGCCGCAACGATGTTGCGGCAATGGAGACATGCAAAAAAATGTTACATGAAGAAGGCTATTTGCTGACAGGGAGCCATACCGACATATCGGTCTCTCCCCTATTACCCCAAATATAATAAGGTATTAGCCGCACTTTCACCTCTTTTTCCGCTGTAGCGACATCCTGATATAGACTATTTTTCCAGTCGGTATGCTCAGCCACTTTTGCTATTCCCTCCAAAGCCAAGTATTTGTGGCCTGCCATCTCTGCCTTCACTGGAATGAGACGGATATCTGCGGGAATGACCACATCTGACAGTTTTTTACCGTCCTGGATATCAACACCTTCAAGACAATATACAAGCGGTCCACGACGAACAGCCACTTGGTTTCTGTTTTCCTCCACCAACGGGTTGGATTCGACGATTCTTACCGGCATCTCCATATTCAGTTCCAGCACATCACCCTTTTTCCATTTCCGTTCGATTTCCACGTATGAATCAGGTGTAACCTCCGACGAGATTAAGTCCTCGTTGACCATGACTGTAGCATCCTTACACCAAGAAGGTATCCTCACCTTTACCTTCCTGATATCCTTTACTTTGTCGAATCGAATGGTCACCCTGCCATTGTAAGGATAGTCGGTGTGTTGAGTAATCTGCAAACTCGGTGTGTTGAGCGTATTGTCACCATAGACATTGCACCACAGCGTACCTTCGCCAATGGTATATGCATATTCTTGAGCTTCACAAAGCGTTCGCAAGGTGTTGGGAGGGCAGCAGAAACAGCTGATGTATCGCTGTCTCGATTTGGGCCACCTCATCTTGTAGGGGAATTCAGCTGTCTTTCTGAGTGCATTGGTATAAAAATAATCCTCCCCGTCGATACTGATACCACTGAGAATGCCATTGTAAAGTTCATTTTCCACCATATCGGCGTATTTCGCCTCACCAGTTGCCAAAAGGAGTCTCCATGACAAGAGCAACATGCCGATGTCGGCACATGTCTCATTATGCGAGGTTTCATTAGGTAGCTGATATGCCCGGCCATAAGCCTGATGAATCTGTTGGATAGAAGGTTGGTCGTAGGTCGTGCCATCGGGCGAAACGCCATCGTACAATGCGCCACATCCACCAGTTATGTATATTTTTCGTGTAACGATATCATTCCATATTGCCTCGAGGTTTTTCATGAGTTGTTGTTCACCCGTCTCATTATAAAGGTCGGCGACACCAGCATAAAGATAATTGGCACGTACGGCATGTCCCATTGCCTCATATTGCTGTCGGAAGGGTATGCGGTCTTGATTGTGGTCCTCGCCGTTGGTGACAGAGTCGCGTATGTTGATGAGTCCCTCAGCCAATTCGAGATAGCGTTTGTCTCCTGTAGCCCTGTATATTTCTGCCGCCCCCATATAATGTGAAGGACAAATGGCATTGCGAGCCAAGTCGGCTGGTGCCTCCTTATAAAACCGATATAGGAAATCAGCAGCCTTGATACCGCAGTCAAGCAATGAACGTTTCCCAGTAGCTCGATAATGCACTACCGAGGCTGTCATCAGATGTCCAAGGTTGTACGTCTCGAAATGCATCCTACTGGCAAAGGAGCCCGTCTTTTCCTGGTCAGTATTGATACCCACCACAGTGGCATCATTCTGTGTATTACCAAATCTCTCTTTGATAACGACAGGCGTATGGATATATCCGTCGGGCATCTGGGCTTTGGCCACCTGTTCGATGAATTTGTCCATCAGACGGTCGAGCTCTGGGTCATGATTGACGGCATATACCGTCGCCACGCCTTCCAACCATTTATACATGTCACCATCGTGGAATGGAGGTCCATGGTGCTCCCCCTTGACTGTGCCTGCTGCCACCTCAAAATTTCTAAAACCATGGGAGACATCAGGGTTGTCCCATGTTCTCCACATACTTTGCAGAGATGTCTGGCTGAAAATGCCGAAACGCTCTCCCCAAAAGCCTCCTTGCCATTTTGTGGCACCCATGGGGAAATTATTCATGATGGCCGCCTTTGACTGTGACATATCTACGAGTCCACCCTGTGCAGATGCACTAAGGCAGGTGAATGTTGCGAATAAAATGCAAAATAGCGATTTCTTGTACATGGTGAGAATATTTTGATGCAAATATAGTATATTTTTTTCGTTAAAATCAGATGAAATGCAAATTCTTTTTGTATTTTTGCAGAATAAATTGAGAAACGACATGAAACACATCAAAATTTACACTGTAGCCATTTTGGCTCTGTTCGGTGTATCAAGCATTTCCGCTCAGGACATCGACGAAGTAATTAAAGAAACAACTGTCAATATCGACTCGTTAATAACAGAAGCCAACAATGGCAATGAAGATGCAATTCTTGAACTTTCGTTTGAGTATTACAGAGGGAAAAACGTGGAAGAGGATGAGGACAAGGCATTCGAATTGGCCGCCAGCATTGCTGATAAGAATGAGAAAGCCCTCTTGCTTGTTGCCAATTACCTTTATTATGGCGCAGGAACAGCCCCTGACCAGGAAGGAGCCAAAATCATTCTCCGTCAGCTAAGCAAAAAAGGTAATGAAAAAGCCACCTCATTTCTTGCCAAGATAGAAGAAGACGAGACATATACAGTCAAAAATTTAGAGTATGTCTTAATCCCTAACCTGATTAACTTCTCCACCTTCATGCCCGACGTTCTCACCGAACCCGACAGTTGGAAAGAACTGCTTTCAGCCTTCGGGAAAGAAAAATTTGATTTCTCATGGGAAGACATCAGTGCCGAAGAGGTAAAGATAGGCAAAGAGCAACATATGTATGTCTATACACTTCCCACTTCCGACGAAGTTCCCAGTATCATTTTTGGAGCCATTTATTTGAATGACAAGAACAATGACAACCGTTATATCGTCTTGGAGAAAGCATACAATCAATTAGGCGTAGAGCACCTTGCCCTTCGCACCTACAACAATGAAATGGATTGCTTGCTCGATGAGCCATTCAAAGGAGCCATCACAAAGGCAAATTTCATCAAGTTGGCTAAAAAGGAGATTAAGAAACCCGTACCCATCAAAGAAGCCTCAGAAGACTAACTATTGCGACGATCAGATAATATAATTCGAAATTATTATTATCAGTACAAAGACACATAGTCACAGAGAATCTTTCTTTTCCTACTCATTTATCTGTTTCTCCGTGTCTCAGCATTGATATAAAGGATATCCATGAAAGAGAGAACAGAATACATCTCCAGCACCCAGAACACAGGTGTGAAACATGTGGTAGCCCTTCAGCAAAAATCCTCCCTCCGCCGTCGTGAGGGGGTATTCGTTGTAGAGGGTCGTCGCGAAATTACCCATTGCCTTGAAGCTGGTTATGAGATAGAAAGCCTATACCTCTGTCCACCTCTCTACGAACATGCAGAACTAACAGACAAGCAAGGCCATGAGGCCGACAGCCGTGTGGATGAAATCATCGCAAAAGTAAACAACACAGTGAGAATATCAGAAGTCACCCCTATCGTCTATGACAAGATGGCCTATCGTGGAGGAACAGAGGGTATGATTGCTGTGGTGAAAAGCCATGAACTCACTCTTGAGGACTTACACCTCCCAGAGAACCCTTTAATCGTAGTTTTGGAGAGTGTGGAAAAACCAGGTAACTTAGGTGCCATCCTTCGCAGTGCCGATGCTGCCAGTGCCGATGCTGTGGTTGTATGCGACCCCCTCACCGACATTTACAATCCAAACCTCATTCGTTCTTCCATTGGAGCCATTTTTACCGTTCCATGCATTGCATGCAGTACAGAAGTATGTATTTCCTTTCTTAAGGAAAGAGGCATCCGTATCCTTACAGCCCAACTTCAAGATTCCCATCCATATTATGATACCGACATGCGCTGTGGAACAGCAATTGTCATGGGCAAGGAATCAACAGGACTATCATCAACATGGCGCACCGCCGCCGATGCACATATCCGCATTCCGATGTTAGGCCGTCTTGACTCTTTGAACGTTTCTGTATCTACCGCCATTTTACTGTTTGAGGCTGTGAGACAAAGAAGTTCTGGTTCAAGGGGCATGTAATCTGACTTGTGTGTATTTTCTTTGGACTGACATATTTTGTTGAGAATAATAATGAAACGAAACCTTTTATTAGTAGTCACCCTATTCTGTTGCAGCATGTTATGGTCGCAGGCACCTGGCGACACTACGACAGTTCAGCATCTCAATGTAGGTTATACGCAAATGAATGTCCTCACGGTGGGTAGTGCCATCGACAAAGTAGAATCAGACCAAATGAGAAAAGGTCTCGTTACCTCGTCTCTGGATGCCCTCAGTGGTCAAGCAGCCGGTGTGCAAGTGCAGACGGGTGGCAATCAAGAAGCCATGGTCAGAGCCGTACGTGTAAGGGGAACTACGTCTCTTACAGGTGGCAACGACCCACTTATCATCATTGATGGCGTTGCTAGCGACCTTGCCACCCTATCCACCATCTATCCTGCCGACATTGAGTCGTTCACTATCTTGAAAGACGCGTCACAAACGGCTCAATACGGCAGCCGTGGTGCTGCCGGAGTCATCGAGGTTGCCACAAAAAAAGGAAAGAGTGGCAATTTCCATATCTCCTACGACGGCACCATGGGTTTTGAGTCTGTATATAAAAATATGGAGATGCTTTCTGCCGACCAGTTCCGCCAAGCAGCAAACGCGCTCAACAGGAGAATCATTGACGGCGGTGGCAACACCAAATATACGGATGCCATCACCCGCACTGGAATCATCCAGAACCACCATATCGCCTTTGGTGGTGGCACAGAAAGTAGCAACTACCGTGCCTCTGTGGGTGCGATGGACCATCGCACAGTGATACGCACCAATCGCAACCGTAATTACATCGCCAAGATCGACATATCCCAACGAGCATTCGACGACCGTGTAACCTTTGACCTCGGCGTGTTTGGCAGTATCCAACGTAGCTCCCGCCTTCCCTTCGCCCGCAAGTTGCTCTATTCAGCTGCCGCCTTCAACCCCACCATCCCGAATGGGCGTAATGCTGCAGGAGGTTATGACCAAGTGCCTGAAGCTGTATGGATAAACAACCCAAACTCACTTCTTGAGATGGAAAACGACAACGACAATGGACATTTCAATGTGCATCTCCGTGCTACGGCCAACTTAGGCTATGGTTTCCAACTTACAGCTTTTGGCAGTTACTCCTATAAGTCTGACAACAATGCCCATTTCTATCCTACTTTCGTGTGGAGCCAGGGCGAAGCCTATCGTGCCGATACCCGCGACGAGGAAATATTTGGAAATATCTCACTCGAAAAAGCCCTCCAGTTTGGGCAACACTCCCTCAAACTAATGGCATTATGTGAAAGCAAGGCCAACACAAGCAAAGGCTTCAATGTGACCTCCACGGGGTTCAACACCAATGCTTTCGGCTACCATAACCTTTCGGCAGGCGCTACTCGTCCTTGGGAGGGCACAGGTTCTTTCTACCAGGACACGCGCCTTGGTTCAATTCTTTTCATGGCGAGCTACAGCTTTATGGACCGTGTGTCGCTTACCGTCAACACCCGTGCCGATGGCTCGTCTATGGTGGGCAAGAACCACAGGTGGGGTTTCTTCCCCTCTGTAGGTGGTTCATGGATTATCTGGGATGGCAGCAAAAAGCCCAGTCACCTGCTGATGAATTACCTAAAGGTTCGTGCCGGCTATGGTCTGAGCGGCAACCTTGGTGGTATAGATGCCTATAATTCTCTACAGATGCTCCAACCCAATGGCATCGTCAGTCTCAATGGTGGCAACACTACCACACTCGCACTTGTTCGTAATGCAAACCCCGACCTGAAATGGGAAGTTAAGCATACATTCAACGCTGGACTCAATACAGCATTTTGGAACAGACGTATCGTTCTGACGCTCGACTATTACTACTCACGTATTACCGACATGCTATATATGTATGATGTTCCCGTGCCACCTTTTATCTACAACAAGATGCTTGCCAACTTGGGTAAGATGGAAAACAGCGGCTTAGAAATCGGCTTCGGTATCACAGCGTTGCAAACCAAGGACATAGACTTAAACGTAGGCATTAACATGTCGTTCGAGCGAAATAAACTTATCTCTCTTAATGGCTATTACCATGGACAGTACCTCACGGCACCGAGCTCCAAAGGACTGGCAGCTCTCAGCGGTGCAGGTCTCCATGGCTCTTCCGACGTGGTTTCGCAAATAGTAGGTCAACCTTTAGGTGTCTTCAGACTTCCACACTGCACAGGTCTGACAACCGACGAGAATGGTGTCAAACATTATGAGATTAGCAGTGAGTCGTATATCTGCGGCCAAGCCATGCCCAAAATGCGTATGAGTTCGAACATAGCCTTCAGATATCGTCTTTTTGACGTAGCCCTTCAGGTGAATGGTGCATTTGGGCATCATATCTACAATGGCACCTCCCTCGCCTTTATGAATATGCTTTCACTTCCTAATTACAATGTAATGAAGGATGCACCTAAAGAAAACATTCAGGACCAAACTATCAGTGACTACTGGCTCGAGCGGGGCGACTATGTCAATATTGACTATGTGACATTTGGATGGAACGTCCCTGTAAAATCGAAATACATCCAGCGACTACGATTCTCAGCCTCCATCAACAACCTGCTGACTATCACAGGCTATTCTGGCCTCACCCCAATGATAAACTCCAGTGTTGTCAATTCCACACTTGGTGTGGATGACAAAAGTTCGTTGCCCGTCTATCGTAGTTATGCAATGGGACTAAGTATTCAATTTTAGGTGATGAATACTCTGAATACTCCAAGTAATCAGAGTATTCAGAGTATTCCGAGTAATCAGAATTAGCAGTAAAAAACAGTATAAAAAATCATAAACTCATGATATTCAATCATTTCCAAATATCCCAACGTATATTATCGTTGCTGAGTAAAGGTCTGCTCACATTTGCAGTTTGCCTGCTACTGCCCATGTGTTCTCTCGACGAGCATCCCAAAGACCAGATTGAAGTAGAAATAGCATATAATTCTGTTGAATACCTCTACCGCAACACCGTAGCTACTCTTTACTACTATGTGGGTGGCAACACTGACGGCCAGGGACTTCAGGGCACCTGCCGTGGCATATACGACCTTCAAACCTTTGGCTCCGATGAAGCACTGATTCCCAAGCGAGGTACAGATTGGTATGATGGTGGAATCTGGCGCCAACTTTATTGTCACAGTTGGTCGGGAGGGCATGAGATTGTGGGCAACTCATGGATGTACCTTTATAAAGTCATAGCCCTCTGCAATAGGTCTTTGGAAACAATAGAGCAGAACAAAGATATTCTGACTCGAATACAATATCAGCGTTACACTTCAGAGGTGAAAGCTTTCCGTGCCATCTACTACTGGTATCTTCTTGACTTGTTTGGCAATGTGCCAATTGTCACCGCTACCAATATCTCCATCAACGATGTTGCACAGAGCAGCCGTTCTGTTGTTTTCGATTTTGTCAGGTCTGAGATAGAAAATGCCGTGCCGTATCTTCCTAACAGGAACAGTGTAGAAAAAGGAGAATATTATGGCAGAGTCACACAGGCGGTAGCTTTCTTTGTATTGGCTAAGCTGTATCTAAATGCTGAAATATATGCAGATGACGACTGGACAGACCATAAACATCTCAATGGTAGTGATTTGCATTTCACCATTTCAGGAAAGGACATGAACGCATGGGAAGCCTGTGCATTTTATTGTGATATAATAGGACAGATGAACTATCATCTCAGTGAAGATTATGCTGACAATTTCATTGTCTATAACGAAAATAGCGTTGAGAACATCTGGACCATTCCTATGGACAAAGATCTCTATTCCAACCAGCAGCAGTATCTTTTCCGTTCCTATCACTATCGCCATGCAGCAGCTTTTGGTTTTGGAGGAGAAAACGGCACCTGCGCCTCTCTTAAGGCAATGGAAGTGAACCATTATGGAAAGGCTGACCAAGACACTCGATTTGGACGAAATTACTGGTCGGGAGAAGCCACTGGCCTTAACAATTCAATCGTTACCGATCGTCAGGGAAATAACCTTATATATTACCCTCTTGAGGTGTCTATCGACCTAAGTAACAGTCCCTATATGGAAACGGCTGGTGCACGTATGAAGAAATACGAAGTAGATCGTTTTGCCACCAACGACGGCAAACTGATGGACAATGACATTGTACTATTCCGCTATGCCGATGTGTTGTTGATGCTTGCCGAAGCCAAAGTACGCAATGGCGAGGACGGACAAAGTTATTTCGACCTTGTGAGAACACGTGCAAAGATGAACATGCTCCCCGCCACCCTCGAAAATATCCTCAATGAGCGGATGATTGAATTTGCATGGGAAGGATGGCGACGTAACGACATGATTCGCTTCGACATTTACAAAAGCACATACGAAGGTGCTGATGCTGTAGATGAAAGCGACCACCACACCATCGTGTTCCCCATCCCCAATGATGTCCTCAGTCTGAATACCAATTTGCATCAAAACCCGGGATATTGAAAATTGAAAATTCAAGATTGAACATTGAAGATTATGCTTCGCATGGAATCGGTTTGCACGATATTTGAAGATTAAAAATTGAAAATTGAAAAAACATTGGGGAATTGGCTAAGATTTTATAATTTTGCAGCCAAATTTAAAACCGACAGAAATTAGTCAACAAAAGAGAAAGAAAAACAATTAAAAATACAACAATGGCAAAAGAATTAAAAGACCTGACAAAGAGAGCAGAGAATTATAGTCAATGGTTTAACGATTTGGTGGTGAAAGCAGACTTGGCCGAGCAGTCGGCCGTTCGTGGCTGTATGGTTATCAAGCCATACGGATACGCCATTTGGGAGAAGATGCAGCATCAACTTGATACGATGTTTAAGGAAACCGGTGTGCAGAATGCCTATTTCCCACTCCTCATCCCAAAGTCATTCCTTTCCCGCGAAGCTGAGCATGTAGAGGGTTTCGCCAAGGAATGCGCCGTGGTGACTCATTACCGTCTTCGCTCCAATGCCGATAAGAGTGGCGTGGAAGTAGATCCCACTGCCAAGCTGGAAGAAGAGCTTATCATTCGTCCTACATCCGAAACCATCATCTGGAACACTTATAAAAACTGGATTCACTCTTGGCGCGACCTGCCACTGTTGTGCAACCAGTGGTGCAACGTGATGCGCTGGGAGATGCGCACCCGTCCATTCCTCCGTACTTCGGAATTTCTCTGGCAAGAAGGTCATACCGCACATGCCACCCGCGAGGAGGCAGAGGCAGAAGCCAAACTGATGCTGAAAGTCTATGCTGAATTTGCAGAGAAATGGATGGCCGTGCCCGTGGTGCAGGGTGTGAAGAGCGAAACGGAGCGTTTTGCCGGTGCTCTCGACACTTATACTATTGAAGCTATGATGCAGGATGGCAAAGCCCTTCAGAGCGGCACTTCCCACTTCTTAGGTCAGAATTTCGCCAAGGCTTTCGACGTGACTTTCCTCAACAAAGAGAACAAGCCCGAACTGGTATGGGCCACCTCATGGGGTGTCTCCACCCGTCTGATAGGAGCCTTGATTATGACCCACAGCGACGACAATGGCCTTGTACTTCCTCCGCGTCTTGCTCCAATCCAGGTTGTCATCGTACCTATCACTAAAGGTCAGGAGCAGTTGAATGCCATCAGTGAGCGCCTCAGCCCCATCATCAGCGAACTACGCCGTGCCGGCATCAGCGTTAAGTACGACGATGCAGACAACAAGCGTCCAGGTTTCAAATTTGCCGACTACGAACTGAAGGGTGTGCCCGTGCGCCTCGTTATGGGTGGCCGCGACTTAGAAAACGGCACCATCGAGGTGATGCGCCGCGACACCTTGGAGAAAGAGACTCGCAGCCTCGACGGTATTGTTGCTTATGTAGAGCAATTGCTTGATGACATCCAGCAAAATATCTTTGAAAAAGCACGTCGTTGGCGTGATGAGCACATCTTCGAGTGCGACAACTACGAAGAGTTTAAAGAGCGTGTGAAAGATGGCGGTTTCTTTATCTGTCCGTGGGACGGCACTCCTGAGACCGAAGCCAAGATAAAAGAAGATACTCAGGCCACCATCCGTTGCGTGCCCTTTGGTGTGGAACAAACCCCAGGCATCGACATGGTGAGCGGCAAGCCCTCAAAAGCACGTGTGATTATCGCAAGAAGTTATTAATTCTGGCATGGAAAAAGAGAACAAAAGCTCAGTTCCTACAAGCAGCAAATTAAAGACAATACTGAGGTCTGAGTTTTTTGACTATGTGATGATAGGCATAGGCATGATAGCCTATGCCATGGGATGGACTATTTTCCTACTTCCCAATGAAATTACTACCGGCGGTGTAGCAGGTATCTCTTCACTCCTCTTCTGGGGTGCAGAGATTCCTGTCAATGTTTCCTATTTTGCCATCAATGCAGTTCTTCTACTCATTGCATTGCGTGTGCTTGGTCTTCGGTTTTGTATCAAGACCATCTATGCCGTGATAGTGATGACCGTCACACTGTCGCTCATCACCAGTTGGGGTAAAGAAGCCCACCTTCTCAAAGACGAACCATTTATGGCCTGCATCATCGGTGCTATCTTCTGCGGTAGTGGCGTGGGCTTAGGTTTGTCGTTCAACGGTAGCACAGGTGGCACCGATATCATCGCCTCTATTGTGAATAAATATCACGACATATCCTTGGGGCGTGTCATTCTGCTTTGTGATATTGTCATCATCACATGTTCATATTTCGTTTTCCACGACTGGGAGAAAGTAATCTATGGTTATGTGGTGCTTTGTGTAACGGCATTCTGCATTGATCAGGTGGTGAATTCCCGCCGCAGTTCGGTACAGTTTTTCATTATCTCACGCCATTACGAAGAGATTGCCCATCGTATCAACCAAGAACCTCATCGTGGTGTAACAGTAATCGATGCCCAAGGTTTTTACTCTGGCAATGAAATCAAAATGCTGTTTGTTCTTGCCAAGAAACGCCAGTCGAATGAGATTTTCCGTATCATCGACGCTGTTGACCCAACAGCATTCGTTAGCCAGAGTCGAGTAATTGGCGTCTATGGCGAAGGCTTCGACCATTTTAAATTCCATAAATGATTCTTTAGTTGACGAGTTACGAGATGACAAGTTGACAAGTTATTCGTAGCTGCATTAACATAATCTCTAAGCAACAAGTGTAATCTCTAACCTCTTACCTCTACCTCTTACCTCTACCCTCTAACCTCTACCCTCTAACCCACCAAAAACATGGCAAAGGACAAGATAGCATACGTTTGTGAAAGCTGCGGACAGGACTCGCCAAAATGGGTAGGCAAATGTCCTTCTTGCGGCAAGTGGAACACATTCAAGGAAATAAAAATCTCTAACGACACTGGCAGTCAGGCTGCTCGCTCAGCGGCACAGTCGGTTCGTTCTTCCCTTGGAGTAAAAAGCAGTGTCCATGCGCTGAAAGATATATCTTCGCACGAAGACCCACGTATGGACATGAATGACGGTGAATTAAACCGTGTGCTCGGTGGTGGTCTTGTCCCCGGTTCCATCGTGCTTTTAGGTGGTGAACCTGGCATCGGTAAGAGTACCCTGACACTTCAAACGATTCTCAATCTCAGCGACCGTCGCATCCTGTATGTCAGTGGCGAGGAAAGCGAGCACCAACTGAAGATGCGCGCCAACCGTTTGGGAAAAGGCGACTGTGAACATGTGCTCATTCTCTGCGAGACTTCTTTGGAGAATATCTTTGCCACTATTAAGGACGTAAAACCCGAACTTGTCATCATCGACTCCATCCAGACCATTTCAACAGAAGATGTTGATAGTTCTCCAGGCAGTGTGACCCAAATTCGAGAGTGTGCGTCATCTCTACTTCGTTTCTCAAAATCGAGTGGCATCCCCGTCATCATGATAGGTCATATCAACAAAGAGGGAACCATTGCCGGTCCTAAGATTTTGGAACATATTGTAGATACCGTGATACAGTTTGAAGGCGACCAACATTATATGTATCGTATTCTCCGTTCGATGAAGAACCGCTTTGGCAGTACCAGCGAATTAGGTATCTACGAGATGCGCCAGGATGGTCTGCGCCCCGTAAGCAATCCTTCGGAACTACTTCTCACTCAAGACCATGAAGGACTGTCGGGCATTGCCATCTCCTCGGCCATCGAAGGTATTCGTCCGTTCCTTGTTGAGACCCAAGCATTGGTTTCGACTGCTGCCTATGGCACGCCACAGCGCTCCGCCACCGGTTTTGACCAGCGTCGTCTGAATATGCTCTTAGCCGTTCTTGAAAAACGTGTAGGATTCAAGCTTGCTCAGAAAGACGTGTTTGTGAACATTGCCGGCGGTCTGCGTGTCACTGATATGGCAATGGACCTAAGTGTAATATCTGCGGTGCTATCAAGCAATGTCGATACAGCCATCGAACCAGGTTGGTGTATGGCTGGAGAAGTAGGTCTTAGCGGTGAGGTACGCCCCATCAACCGTATCGACCAACGAATAGCTGAAGCCGAAAAATTGGGTTTCAGCCATATTATCATACCAAAATATAATATGAGCGGCCTTGGCAGGAAAAAATTCAACATCCAACTTCATCCTGTTCGCAAAGTGGAAGAGGCACTGAGGGAATTGTTTGGATGAGGGGGATTGATGATTGAAGATTGAAGATTGAAAATTGAAGATTGAAAATTGAAAATTCTTCACATCTCATATTTTGTGGTGTCAGGGATTCCGGCTTCGGCCAGTGCTTCACGGCGTTCCACACAAGTGCCACATTTCCCACAATGATGCACCCCGCCTTTGTAACACGACCACGTCTCTGCATAATTGATGCCTATTTTTTTACCTATTAATGCTATTTGCGTCTTGGTCAGAGAAGTATATGGAGCAAGCAGTTTCACACCTTCGTAAGTACCGGCAGTAATAGCCCTATCCATCGCATCGACAAATTCTGGTCGGCAATCAGGATAGATGGCGTGGTCTCCTCCATGATTGGCCATCATCACATTCTTTAATCCCCTACTCTCTGCCATTCCTGCAGCGATGGCCAACATAATGCCATTTCTAAATGACACCACGGTAGATTTCATATTCTCATCAGCATAATGGCCTTCAGGTATCTCCTCACCACCCTTCAGTAGCGAACTTTGGAAAAAACGCTGCATAAAGTCAAGCGGTATAACCAAGTGTTCGATACCCAAACGTTGGCAATGCAATTTGGCGAAAGGTATTTCACGGCTATTGTGCTTACTTCCATAGTCGAAAGAAATAGCCAATTGGATACGGTCTTGATAATCGTACAACAGCGTGACACTGTCCATACCGCCACTAAGAATGAGAATAGAATCTTTATACATTTAGATTTGAGATTTGAGGATTGAGGATTGAGATTTGAGGGTTGTTGGCTGCAACAGTGTTGCAGTATAGAGGACGATGAGAACTCGCTACTACGACTAAAGTCTAAAGCCTAATTGAACTTTATGTCGTAGATGACGGTGGCACCGACTTTGTTGTTTAGAGACTTAACAAATTGTGAGCGCATCATCGAAAGGTCGGCCCTAAGTGCAGGATTGCTGATTTTCACCATAAGAGTTTGGTTATAGATGCGTTTCTCCACTGTATATCTTGCCACAAGTTCGCCTGCCACTTCCTCCCAGGCATTGATTATCCTCCTCTGCAAGAGTGGAGTCTCGAGTCCTGTCTGTCTGAGAAATTGTAGTACAAGGTCATCAACTTGTTTTACTTCGCGTTTGAACATAGAATATAATTGGGAGTTTGAAGTTTGGGAACTTAGACATTACTGGGAGTTAGTGGTGATATGTGAGTGATATCACCATTTTCCACATAAAACAACCTATAGTCAGAAGATGAGTGACTCAATATTTTATCGAGATGGTCGCGGTTGGTGTCGGTAATGAAAATTTGTCCAAAATCATCACTTGAAACCATTTTTACAATTTGCTCTACTCGCTCTGAGTCGAGTTTATCGAAAATATCATCAAGCAACAGTATGGGCGTTGTCTGACTATTCGTACGACACAGAAAATCAAATTGCGCTAATTTGATGGCGATGGCGAAAGTTTTATTCTGTCCTTGACTGCCCTCACGTTTCATGGGGTATTCACCAATTGAGAATTCCAATTCATCCCTATGTACGCCATGCAGAGAATATCCCACGGCAAGGTCTTTATGCCTGTCACGCTGGATAACGTCGAGCAAATTCCCACGCTGGCAATGCGAAACATATTTCACACACACTTGTTCTCTATCACCACTAATGACACGATAGACACGTTGGAATATAGGTACCAATTCTTCCACAAACTTATCACGACTTCGATAGATTCGTTCGCCCTCGATGGCCATCTGCTGTTCCCATATTTCAAGCAATGTGATATCAGGATTCTCCTCTTTCAACATAGCATTTCGCTGTTGAAGTGCCTTGGTATAGTTGTTGAGTGAATTGATATACCCCCTGTCATACTGAGCGATTACCATATCCATCAATCGCCGACGTTCCTCACCACCACCTTCAATCAACAAAGTATCAGACGGTGATACGAGAATGATGGGAATTAATCCGATATGCTCTGCAAGTTTTTTGTATTCTTTTCCATTACGTTTGAAATGCTTCCGCTGACCTTTCTTCATTCCGCAATAGATTCTCTCCGTATCACCAGCCTCATTAAGATATTCTCCGTCGATGACAAAAAAATCCTGTCCATGTGTGACGGCCATGGAGTCGGGCGTGCGATTGGCACTTTTGCAGAATGAGAGGAAATAGATGGCATCCAGCAGGTTTGTCTTGCCCATGCCATTTTGTCCAATTAGACAATTCATATTAGGCGACAAATCCAAGTTTGCCGTCCTAATATTTTTGTAATTAACGATGGAAATGCTTTTCAGAATCATGCCTTAGCATATTTTCAAACGCGCAATGTGGTGTATCGCTCTCAATTTTTCATGCAAAGTTACGTGATTTAGGGTGTAAAAACAAAAAAAATAGAAAAGAAATTTTAGTATATGGGAAAATATGAGTAATTTTGCGGCGCAATTTTGCGCCTTACCATCAAGGCAGATTGCAAAATGTATAAGGAAACAATTAAATCATCAAAATAATGGCAAAAAAGAATGTAGAAAAGCAAGGCGCTAAAGACATGAACAACGCCTTGAATCAGAAAGAGGCCTTCTTCATCAAGTATAAGAAGGCCATTATTGCAGGTGTTATAGCACTGATCGCAATTGTAATAGCTCTTATCAGTTTTAAAAGTTGTAAAGACAATCGTTTAGTTGAAGCTAGCACAGAAATTGCTAATTCACAGCAACTATTCGACAATGCAGCTGCTATGTTCAACAGCAATAATTATGAAAAGGCATTGAAGGGTGACACAATTAATCCTCAAAAGATTGTTCCAGGTTTCCTTCAAATAGCAGATAAATACAGCAACACAAAAGCAGGCAACCTTGCCAACCTCTACGCTGCTTTATGTTATGCAAAATTAGAGAAATGGCAGGAAGCTGGTCAATATATTGAGAAATTTGATCCGCAGAATGATGTTTTGGTTAGCCCAATGGCCATTGTAGCAAAGGGTGACATCTATTCCAACCTGAATCAGCCCGACAAAGCTGTTGAGGCATTTAAAAAAGCTGCAAAATTGGCTGAGAGCGCTACAGAGCATGGTCCAAACCTTAGCGTCTATCCTCTTGCCATGAAGAAAGCAGCCATCGTATTGATTAGTCAGAAAAAGAACGATGAAGCCCTTCAGATATTCAAAGACCTGAAAGCAAAATACCCACCTGAGTTCTCTGTTCAGGAAGAGTATGATAAATATATAGAATTTCTGTCGAAATAATCCATGGCCACAGCTCTCAACCCCTCGTCCTCCTACGATGCATCTTCCGTACCCGATGCGAGCAACATGTGTTTTGGCATTGTGGTATCGGAATGGAATAAGCCTGTCACAGAATCCCTTTTAAAGGGGGCTGTAAGCACTCTTGAAAAGTTTGGAGCCTTACCTGAGAACATCCACGTAAAGTCTGTTCCAGGTAGTTTTGAACTGATTTATGGTGCCCATCAGATGACACTCAACGGTGGCTATGATGCCATTATTATCTTAGGATGTGTCATCCGTGGCGAGACTCCTCATTTCGATTACATCTGCCAGGGTGTTACAGCTGGAATCGCTCAATTGAATGTAAAGAGCGAGATACCCATCATCTATGGTCTTTTGACAACCGAGAACATGGAGCAAGCAATGGATCGCAGTGGCGGTAAACTGGGCAATAAAGGCGAGGAATGTGCCGTAGTAGCCATCAAGATGGCAAAATTTTAAAGTGATTTCGAGAAGTGAAATAATGGATGGCAGCCTATCATGGCTGCCATTCTATTTTGACGACAAAAACACATATTGAGCGTCTATTTTTTAGGAGAGTATATCAACAGGGGACCTTTTTCCCTTTAACTACTTTATTTAACTACATTAACTACTTTTTAACTACACATCTACTTATCAAATTTACTTGTATGCGGAGAACTTTATTTATTTTTCTATTGACTGTCATCTTGCCTTTTCAAGTGATGGCACAATATCCACAGTTGACCGACGAAGCGAAACAACTGATTGACGAAAAAGAAAAACAATGGAAAGCCCATTCCGATTCAGCATGGGCAGTGGCAGAGCCTATCGTCATGCAAGAGGCCAAAGAAGGACGCCCTTATGTACCCTGGGCCTCACGTCCCTACGACCTGCCCCAAGCACAAATACCCGCCTTCCCCGGTGCCGAGGGTGGCGGCATGTACACCTTTGGAGGACGTGGTGGCAAGGTGCTCACTGTGACCAACCTCAATGACGATGGTCCAGGTTCCTTCCGCTGGGCATGCGAACAAGGTGGTGCACGCATTATTGTGTTCAACATCTCAGGAATTATCTGGCTGAAGTCACCCATTTATGTCCGTGCCCCCTACATCACCATTGCCGGTCAGACTGCACCTGGCGACGGTGTATGCATAGCCGGCGAGTCGTTCCAGGTAGATACCCATGACGTGATTGTGCGCCACATGCGCTTCCGTCGCGGCCAGACCAGTGTGTGGCATCGCGAGGACTCCTTCGGTGGCAATCCCATCGGTAACATTATGATTGACCACTGTTCCTGTGAGTGGGGCCTTGATGAAAACATCTCATTCTACCGCCACATGTTCGACCCAGGTGAAGGATATGAGCGGGTGAAGATGCCCACCGTCAACGTTACCATCCAGAACAGCATTTCTGCCAAAGCCCTCGATACCTGGAATCACGCTTTCGGTTCTACACTTGGTGGTGAGAATTGTTCTTTTATACGCAATCTGTGGGCCGACAATGCAGGTCGTAATCCCAGCGTAGGTTGGAACGGCGTATTCAATTTTGTCAACAATGTTGTCTATAACTGGGTTCACCGTTCTTGCGATGGCGGCGACTACACAGCCATGTTCAACATGATTAATAACTATTACAAACCCGGTCCACTGACACCTACTGACAGTCCTATTGGTTTCCGCATCCTTAAGCCGGAGTCGGGTCGCAGTAAATTGGACTACAAACAATATGGCCGTGTGTATGCCAATGGCAATATCATGGAAGGGAACGATCGTGTGACCCGCAACAACTGGGATGGTGGTATCCAAATAGAATCACAGCCCAATACCGATGGCTACACCGAGCAGATGCGTGCCAACGAACCATTTGCCATGCCTTTCCTCCGTATCCTGTCGGCTCAGTCGGCATATGACTATGTACTGGAAAATTCCGGTGCCACCCTTCCCCGTCGCGACATTGTCGATCAGCGTGTCATCGACGAGGTAAAAGATGGAGTTATCTATTATGAAAAGAAACTTCCCAAAGATGCCCACGGCGACATGTGGGGACTATCTCCCAAATCACAAGACGAGGATGGTTATTTCAAATACCGTCGTTTACCTAAAGACTCCTATAAATTAGGTATCATCACCGACCCACGTCAGATGGGTGGTTATCCCGAATACCACGGCACACCATATACTGACACCGACAAAGATGGCATGCCAGATGAATGGGAAATTGCCAATGGGCTGAATCCCAACGATGCCAGCGATGCCGTAAAAGACTGTAATGGCGACGGATACACTAACATCGAGAAATACATCAATGGTATCGACACTCGAACGAGAGTGGACTGGCGCAACCTGAATAACAATTATGATACGCTGAGGGGATTGTAATGAGAAGAGTTGTTTTTATAATAATATGTATGTTGTTGGGGCTTCGAGTCTCGGCTGTTGACTTGAAGACGGAGGGACTGGATAGTGCCTATGTGAAGACTATCGTCGAAAGAGCACAGAAAATCACTGACCAACTGGGGATGGAGGATTCATCGAAAACCCTCGATGTGCGCAATATCATCGCCAACCGTTATTTTCTGCTTAATAGCATCCATGAAGCCTACAAGAAAGCCCAGGAAGAAGCCAAAAAGCTCAGTGGCGAGGCCAAGCAGCAAGCGCTGCAACAAGCCGTCGACCGCCGCGACGCCGAACTTTACAAGCATCATTTTGAGTTTGAGGCCGATTTATCAAACTACCTTTCACCCGCTCAAATAGAGATGGTGAAAGATGGGATGACCTACGGAGTGGTCCCCAAGACCTATCAGGCTCATTTAGAGATGATTCCCACACTCACAGAGGAAGAGAAATCACAGATACTTTGTTGGTTGAAAGAAGCAAGAGAGTTTGCCATGGATGCCGACACCTCGAAAGACAAACACGGATGGTTTGGCAAATACAAGGGGCGTATCAACAACTGGCTTTCCTCCCGGGGCTATGACCTGCAAAAAGAACGAGAGGGTTGGCAAAAACGCATTGAAGAAAACAAAGGCAACTGACCTTGAAAGAGTGCCACTCAAATACTATCCACTGTTTGGGGCAAAATAAGAACTAATGAAAAGGCCGTCCATTATACTATTATTGGTGGTGCTGTTTTCGACAGCACTTGCCCAAACTGTGCCCATGGACTACTCCTATTGCGGCTATAAACAGTCGGAAACAGAGATTCCTTACCTTCCCAACAAGGTCTATGTCGAATGGCAGACAGGCGACTGTTCCGACCGAATCCAAGAAGCAATAGATTATGTTTCATCACTCAAGCCCGACAAGCGCAGCGGCTATCGCGGTGCCGTGTTGTTAGGCGAGGGACAATTCTCCCTATCCCGTCCTCTCCGTCTCCACACTTCTGGTGTAGTGCTCCGTGGCAGTGGCCGAGGTGAAACCACCCTACTCAAAACTGGAGTTGACCGTGGTGCAGTGGTATATATCGAAGGAAGCAACGACCTTCGTGTGACCGACACCATTCCCCTCACCGACAATCGTGTAGAAGTCGGCAGTCATATTATCCACTGTAACCATATCCTTCACCAAGGCGATGAAGTCGTCGTCTGGCGTCCATCCACAACAGAATGGATACAAGCCCTTGGCTGTGAGAGTTTTGGTGGAGGCAAGGAATTAGGTTATTGGGGGTGGCATCCTGGCGATACAGATATCATTTGGTATCGCACTATCAGCGAAGTAAATGGCGACGAGGTGACACTCAATGCCCCTCTCTCTTCCACACTTGACCACACATACGGAGGAGGTTACATTCTCCCGTTTTCCTGGCCTGGCCGTATAGTAGACTGTGGTGTGGAGAATCTTACTATCGACAGCGAAGTTTCTCCTTCCCACCCTTTAGACGAGGACCACGCGTGGAATGGCGTAAGTATCAGCAACGCACGCGACTGTTGGGTGCGAATGGTCAATTTCCAGCATCTTGCTGGAAGCGCTGTCATCATCGCCCGAAGTGGCAGTCGCATGACTGTGGAAGACTGCAAGTCTGTTTCTCCTATATCAGAAATTGGTGGTATGCGCCGCCGCACTTTTTACATCCTCGGTGGACAGTGCCTTGTCCAGCGTTGCTACAGCGAGCAGGGCATCCACGATTTCTGTGCCGGACTGTGTGCCCCAGGGCCCAATGCCTTCGTGCAATGCGAAAGCCATGCATCTCATGATTTTAGTGGCAGCATTGGTTCATGGGCCAGTGGACTGCTCTTCGACTGTGTGACCATCGATGGCAATGACTTGAAATTATGCAATCTTGAATTGGAAAACCATGGTGCCGGATGGAACGCTGCCAATAGTATGCTTTGGCAATGTGCCGCATCGGGAATCCATTGTTACAACACACCCGATGGCAGCCGCAACGCTGCCCACGGCTGCTGGGGACAGATGTGGGGCAATGGCGAGTGGAGCCAGCCCAACGAACATGTGAAGCCCTGGAGTCTTTTCAAAGACCAACTGGAGCGCCGCCTCGGTCATTCTACCGACAGCCAGTCCCGCATTCTGAATCGTTTAGCCAACGATGCCACAAGTAGTCCCACCATCGAACAAGCCATCGAATTGACTGCTATGTCGGCTCTTCCCGTCACCACAATGTCGATGTGGATTGACAGTGCAGAATTCAAAGGTTCTATTTCTTCAACAGGTGTTACCCCCATTGAGAAATGCGTACAAAAATCGTCAAAGGGAAAGCGCTACAATCAGTTCATGCAAGCGGAACAACGTTATGAAATCATCCATGGGAAGATTGTGCACAATGGTGCCGTGATAGTTGGCAATAAGCACGATACACCCTGGTGGAATGGTCGTCTGCGCTATAATGCCATCCCTAAGGCAACCTATGCTCTGACCCGCTACGTGCCTGGGTCGGAAGGCCGTGGACTCACCGACCGCGTGGATAGCGTGGTAGCCGAAATGATGCATACACATACCACTGTATTTGCCCAGAATTATGGTCTTTGGTATGACCGCCGTCGTGACGACCATGAGCGCATCCGCCGCCGCGATGGCAATGTGTGGGGGCCGTTCTACGAACAACCATTCGCCCGCTGCGGTGAATCACAGGCATGGGATGGTCTGAGCCGATATGACCTTCAACGTCTCAATCCGTGGTATTTTCATCGCTTGAACCAATTTACAAAACTTGCCGCACCACATGGTATTATGCTTCTCAACGAGCATTACTTCCAGCACAATATTTTGGAGGCCGGAGCACATTGGGTGGACTGTCCATGGCGAACAGCCAACAACATCAATTCCACCCCATTCGCTGAACCTGTGAATTTCTCCGGCGACAAGCGAATTTTCATAGCCGAACAATTTTACAACATCAGTAACGACACGCTGCGTCGTCTTCATCGGCAATATATCCGTCAAAGCCTTGAGGCATTCCGCAGTCAGCCCAACGTCATCCACTCTATTGGCGCAGAGTTTACAGGTCCCTACCATTTCGTCAGATTCTGGTTGGAATGTATCGCAGAATGGGAAAAAGACACAGGTGAACATCCCTTGGTAGCGCTAAAGGTAAACAAAGACGTACAAGATAGCATCCTTGCCGATCCAGCATTATCCAACGTGGTCGATATCATTGCCATCGAACAATGGTATGACACCGACAAAGGGCTCTATGCCCCCACAGGAGGTGTAAACATGGCGCCACGGCAGTATCTCCGGAAAATCAAGACGGGCACACCACGCTTTGAGGAAATCTACCGTAGCGTTGCAGAATATCGCCAACGATACCCCAACAAAGCCGTCACCTATTTTGCCAAAAACTATCCCGAATATGGTTGGGCTGTGTTTATGGCTGGTGGTTCGTGTGCCAACATCCCAGTGACCGACACGACATTTCTCACCTCCGTCGTCGACATGACTGCCTCACGCCAAGAGGGTTGTTTCCTGCTTCATGGCAACCATGGTGCGGTTGTTTATAATGAGACTGCTGAATCTGTGGAAATGCCAACAAGTAATTACCAGCTTTATTCTATTGATAGCAAAAGCGGCGAAATTACCTTCGTTAATAAGAACCATGGCGGACAAGTAAAACTGCCTGGGAAAGGGATTTATTGGGTTGTTGAAGATTGAAGATTAATGATTGAAGATTGACTGACTCAGCACATCAATGGGAAACCCAACAAGTCTTTTTTGCAGGTAAAATAAACTTTTTTTGAAGTTTTCAGTGTGATTATTGATAGTTTTGATTATTTTTGTAGCAGAATACAATCTGGAACTATCAAAAATCTATTATTCTTTACCTGACGCCATGACTAAGAGTCATCAAAATAACACATCTAAACTCGTAGAAGCCTTTCGGAAAGGTGACAGAAATGCTTTTTCTTGCCTCTACGATATGTTTGTGCAGCCCCTCTTTAATTATGGGATGCGACTAACTAATGATAGCGAACTGGTGAAAGACTGCATCCACGATGTTTTTGTGAAAGTCTATCAAAAACGCCACGACAATATCGGATACAATAATTTCAGTTCCTATCTGCTTATTTCATTGAGGAACAGAATACTGGATGAATTCCGCCATCAAACTTTAGTGACAGAAATATCTGTAGACAACTGCCACATTACTCGCTACACCCCAGACCTGGAACACGACTACATCAACCATGAGAACGAAGAACGCCACCAGCGAAAGGTCTCTCATCTGATGGACTCACTCACGCGCCGCCAGCGACAAGTATTCACACTCTACTATTTAGAAGAGCGCAAATACGATGACATCTGCCATATCATGAATATGAACTACCACTCCGTGAGAAATCTCGTCCACCGTGGAATGGTAAGACTACGTGAAGCTGCCGCGGTGTAAAAAAGAAATCTTATAATCACTATCATCATATGAAAAGAATATTTTTCCCTTTCATGATGTTTTTCATCATGTTAGCCACCGCCACAAGTGTGAGGGGTGAGGATGGCAGCCGTCTGTGGTTGCGATTCAAAGGCAGTAGCCAGGCCAATGTGACAGGTGTCGCAAACATGGCCATGGAAGAACTGAAACAAAACTGGCAGGGAGGCCCTGTGGTGTTGAAACGCAAGAAAGGTATGGCAAAAGATAGCTATACCATCACAACCAATGGTGGCAAGACCATTATTACTGCCTGCGATGACGCTGGGATGCTCTATGGTGCTTATCACCTGCTAAGACTACAGCAGATGGGCAAGGATGTATCAAACCTGAACATCAGCGAAAGTCCAGCCTATTCATTGCGCATACTCAATCACTGGGACAATCCCAACGGCACTGTGGAACGAGGTTTCGCTGGCAAGAGTATCTTCTTGAATTTCGACGCTGAGCGGTTGAAAATCTATGCCCGTGCCAATGCATCTATTGGTATCAATGGCACAGTGCTCAACAATGTCAACGCAAAGCCTGAGGCACTGGCCAGCGAGAACCTCCAGAAGGTGAAACAAATAGCCGACCTTTTGCGCCCCTACGGTATCCGCGTCTATCTCTCGGTGAACTTCGCCTCACCTATCAAAATAGGTGGACTCACCACAGCCGACCCACTGGACAAAGATGTGGTGAACTGGTGGAATAAGAAAGTGAATGAAATATACAAACTTGTCCCAGACTTCGGAGGATTCCTCGTGAAAGCAAACTCCGAGGGAGAGCCAGGTCCATGTGATTTCGGACGCACCCATGCTGAGGGTGCCAACATGCTGGCCGACGTTCTTCGTCCACACAAGGGCATAGTGATGTGGAGGGCTTTTGTATATAACCCCCAAAGCAACGACCGTGCCAACCAGGCAGCGATGGAATTTATGCCACTTGATGGACAGTTCCGCGACAATGTGATTATTCAGATTAAAAATGGTCCGGTGGATTTCCAACCCCGTGAACCATACAGTCCTCTTTTCACATCCCTAAAGAAAACACAGATGATGGTGGAGTTCCAAATCACTCAAGAATACCTTGGAGCCGCCAACCACCTTGTGTATTTAGCACCGATGTGGCAGGAGTTTTTCTCATACGTGCAGCCAGGCAGTCTGAAAGCTATGGCAGGAGTGGCAAATATCGGCGACGACACCAACTGGTGTGGTCACCACTTTGCGCAATCCAACTGGTATGCTTTCGGACGATTGGCATGGAACCCGTTGCTGAGTTCAGAGGTCATCGCCGACGAATGGTTACGCCAGACATTCAATAACGAGAATCGATTCGTGCGTCCTATGACCAAAGTGATGTTGGAGAGCCGCGAGGCAGCCGTCAACTACATGATGCCTTTAGGTATTCATCATATCTTTGCCGGAGGTCACCACTATGGACCAGAACCATGGTACAACCCACCAGGAATCAGGAAAGACTGGACCCCACCCTACTACCACAAGGCAGATGCAGAGGGGCTTGGATTCGACCGCACCAAGAAGGGCAGTGACAATGTCTCGCAATATCCCGAGCCACTGTGCTCCACTCTCAACGACATCAACACATGTCCAGAGATTTTCCTCACCTGGTTCCACCATGTGCCATGGGACCACAAAATGAAGAGTGGTCGCACATTCTGGGATGAGCTTTGTCACAAATACCAGGAGGGCGTGGACCAGACACGGCAATTCTTAGCTATCTGGGATACTATGCAACCATACGTTGACGAACAACGTTTCAATGAAGTTCAGCGTAAACTTCGCATTCAGACCCGCGACGCCATATGGTGGCGCGATGCCTGCCTACTCTATTTCCAAGAGTTCTCGAAACGCCCCATCCCGCAAGATATGGAGCACCCCATACATAACCTTGATGAAATGATGAAATATCACATCAATATCACGATGTATGAAAACCCAGAATATGGGTATGATAAATAGTGAGGTTATGAGGTTATGAGGTTATGAGGTTATGAGGCAGCTTTGCTAACCTCATAACCTCATAGATTTTTCAGAGTCGTTTCAGGTTTGCGTTTAATTCACCCGCAGTTTTCATACCAAACAGCTTGTCGTTCACAGCAGATTTCATATTGCTGACACTTTGCGGAGACTTATCCAATAGCACAGCTATTTCACCATTATGGAAATTTAGTCTACATAGCATACAGAGGTGTTTTTCCTCGTCAGACAAACGGGCATCTTGTAATATGGACGTATAAAATGAGGGCAACTGCTCATGGTATGCACTCCCCAGCTTTATCCAATCATTATCAGAGGGTAAACCAATATTAAGTTTTCCCTTGCCTCTCTCATGAAATTTGTTGACGATTGGACTTTTCGCTAACGACATCTCACGTTCATGGATGGGGACGCGCTCATACAATTCCTTATATCTATCAATCTCTTCTTGTAGTCGCCGTATTTCATCCCGTCGTTCTTCAGCCAATCTATTCTTATCCTCCTCCAAAAGTACAAGGTCTCTTCGTGCTTGCTCCAATCTTTCAACTTTATCTTGATAGTCTTTGCTCAGTGTCTTTAGCTCATTCTCTTTTGTCTTCTTGTATTTCCGATATCTCAAAACTACAAGCAACAAGACGACGAGTCCCGCTATCATAGCAAGGGTATTACGCCACTTCATCTGCTGTGTTTTGAAATTCTCTTGCTCCATCATACGCTCCATCCGACTGTAATTGTAAAGAGAATGAGCAATAGCTAAAGCATCTGCCTGATCATCCTTCTGAATGCTGTCGAGGGCCTGTTCGCTCAGTGCAGCATACTTCATGACGGAATCGACATCTCGTTGCGCACGATACACAGCATGTAGTCCGTCATAAGCATCATAATTTCGGTTTATTTCAAAAGGTATTAGTTTTCTGAAATAATATTCTGCGGAATCTAACTGATGAACTCCAAGATAATACAAACCTTTGGAATTATAATAATGTTCTCTTCCAGAAGATATATTGCCAGATGCATCAAACAACCCTGACTCATGCTCAAATACCTGCATCATGTCATGGGCACGTTGGTACTGGCCATCCTGCAACATCAGGAGAATGGCAGGAGGATATACCGAAGCAGCACTCTCCTTCCAACCATTCTTCAGATACAGTTGCCTTGCCTTTTCGGTGGTTTTCATCAAATTAAAGGTATCATCAAGACAGAAATAAGGAATCTCCTGAAACTCAATCCCCCGGATATAATTATACGTATCGCTGTCCTTCAAAGCAAAGTGGCTAAAGCTTTCCCATGCCTCTATCTCTTCATAATACAGATTTTGTTGATCAAATGTTCGGGCTATTTGTCCATAGATTCCACAAAGCGTATAATAGTCGCAGTCAGTGTCTGTTGTATCCGCCGACTCCACTGCCTTTTGAAACCATTTCAGTGCCTGTGGAGCCTCTCCCATGTCACTATACACACGACCTAATAGATAATTGGCATACATCCGCTCATTGGGCGTTCCTTGGCATTCGAAATAGTCCACAAGTACTTGCTGCACACTATCACTACGAAATACCGTATCGCACTTGTTCTGTGCCGATAGTTGCAGCAGTTGCCATCTCATCTGGATGTTTTTGGGCATTGTTCCCCAACATGCCTTCAAAGAGTCAAGCTTCGATAATGCCATCGACGGATTGTCATTCAACCCAGCACGCACTTCTTCCAATTCGGTGCTATACTTACTGTCACTGGAGCAACCCACTATGAAAAGCAGCAATCCCCCAATAATCCAATTCTTCATATTATTATTCAATTCCATTTTCGCCCGACAAAACATAGTGATAATTCGTTACCTTAATATACTACCACTCAGAAAAATCAATGCAAAACTAACAAAAAAGAATCATACTACAATCATCACAAATTGAAAAATGACAAATTACATAAATATGCATGATATTAAGGAGATTTCATGGCGCTTTATATCATATGTAACATCTTTCGGTCAATTTCGTATAAAAATACGCCCTTTGTAACAAATAACAAAGTCAACAATCTCAATAACAGATATTAAAACTACCAAAAATGAAAAACGATGTAAAAAAAAGATGATTTTGATTTGGAGGAAGACCTATAATAATCTATCTTTGCGAAAAAATAAGGGGAGTTTAGGTCTGGGAGTTTAGACATTAATAAGGTTTATTTTGTAAGTTCTTGAATGTTCAGAACTCTGATATGGAAAAGTTGTGATTATGAAAAAGACTTTATTATTTATTGTTTTGCTGCTGACTACGTTTTGCATGTCAAACGCACAGATAAAAGTTTTAGGCATCACAAAAAAGATTGTCACGCCGACAGGTGAATTGGGCGACCCCCACAAGTTGCCTGATAAACCGACATTGGAGGATGAAGCGGCATCAGATGATTCATCGCAAGGCTTTGAAGTTCCAAACGCAGATGGTGTTTCGATTTATTACAACTATATCAACAATGGCACGGAACTGGAGGTTACCTTTCGTGGAATGTGGTATGGTCATTACAATAACGAATATAGCGGGACTGTGGTCATTCCCCAAGAGGTAACAGTTGGGGAATGTACACTAAAAGTTACGAGCATAGGAAATAGAGCCTTCTCCGGTTGCCACGACCTAACTGCCGTCACCATTCCCAATAGTGTGACGAGTATTGGAGATTATGCATTTTCCAACTGTATCAATCTGGCCTCTATCTTGATTCCCGATAACGTGACGAGCATTGGGGATTATGGGTTCGCAGACTGCCGAAGTCTTGCCTCGGTCATCATACCCGACAGTGTTTTGAAAATAGGAAATAATGCCTTTTACAACTGCTATGGCCTTACATCAGTCGCCATCGGCAATAGCGTGAAAGATATTGGGCGATGGGCATTCTATGGCTGCACGAGCCTTAGCGAAATTACCCTTGGCAATAGTGTGACAAACATCGGAGAATTGGCTTTCTCCGGTTGTACCAGCCTTTCCGCTATCACCATCCCCATCAGTTTGACAAAGATTGAAGAGCAGGCATTTTATGGTTGCAGCAACCTATCTGCTGTTTATATAATGGATATGGAAGCATATTGTAACATCCAATTTGATGGTGATTTCTATCGCTATCATCATCTATATTTGAATGGTGAGATCATAAGAAATCTGACAATTCCTGAAGGTGTGACTTCTATAGGCAATTATGCGTTCTCAAAATGTTTGGGCATACCCTCCATCACTATTCCGAATAGCGTTACAAGCATCGGATATGAAACGTTTGCATTTTGCCCAGGTTTAAAAGACGTATATTGCTATGCTGAACAAGTGCCTGAAACAGGCGGCAATGCCTTCCTACATTCAAATTACGAAGGGGCAACCCTTTATGTGCCAGCAGCCTCTGTGGTTGATTACAGCAGTGCAGAACAATGGAAAGATTTTGGAAGCATCGTTGCTTTGACTCATAGTTCCCTTATGCCTTCAGAGGTTTTTGTGCCAATAGTCACACCACACACTAATGTTACGGAATGCTACGACCTCATGGGCAGAAGGCTACAACAAACTCCACGGGAAGGTATCTACATTAAAAATGGAAAGAAATATGTCAACCAGTTGACAAGGTAATGGTTTGTTAGTATTTGAATAAAGAGATAAAACAATTAAAACAATGATAAGATGAAGAAACTAATCCTTTTTTTAGTATTGATATTACTGCCACTGACTGTTGGTGCAGCCACGCAAATCGACGGTGTCTTTTACAACTTAAATAAAAGTACCAAAACAGCAGAAGTATGTTCCGACAGGCGCTGCAGATATAACGGAGATGTGGTCATTCCCTCTACGGTAACTTATGAAGGAACTGAATACAATGTGACGAGTATTGGTGAGAGCGCGTTTTCTAAGTGTACAGAAATAACCTCCGTGACTATCCCTAATAGCGTGACAAGCATTGGCAAAGGCATTTTTTACGGCTGCACGAATCTGACCTCAATAGTAATAGAAGAAGGAAATTCAAAGTTTGACTCTCGTGATAACTGCAATGCCATTATTGAAACGGCAAGTAACAAACTATTACATGGCTGCCAAACTACGACTATTCCCAATAGTGTGACGAGTATTGGTAATTTAGCCTTCGAAGATTGTTCAGGACTTACGTTCATCAACTTACCCGAAGGGGTTACAGACATTGGAGAGAGTGCATTCTCTGGCTGCTATGACCTAACCACTATCAATATCCCCAACAGTGTGACAAACATTGGTAATAACGCATTCAATCAATGCAATGCCCTGACAAAGGTTGAAATAAACAACAATGCGATAGTATCAAAAGAATATACTTCAAGTTCTGGTTCTACGGTTAATGTCTATTTTGGTGATCAGGTCAAAGAGTATGTATTAGGCGATGATGTGACGAGTATAGGCAAATATGCATTTTGGAACAGTCCTAATCTGACCTCAGTAAAAATGTCCAACAGCGTAACAAACATTGGAGAATTTGCTTTTGGGGAATGTTCCAAACTTACTTCTATTGATATGTCAGACAATCTGACAAGCATTGGAGAAAGTGCATTTTCCAATTGTAGAAGCCTGACTTCTATCACCATTCCCAGCGGTGTGACGAAAATTGAGTTATGGACATTCAGCGGCTGTGGATTAGACCGAGTTGAAATACACAGCAATGCGATTGTATCAAAAGACTATAATTATTCTGGTTTGTCAAGTGATTTTGGTTATTATGTCAAAGAGTATGTATTAGGAGAAGAAATAAAAGGCATTGGAAATTATGCTTTCCGTGACTGTAAAGCCACCTCTATCAATATTCCTGACAATGTGGTTAGTATCGGAGACAGTGCATTTTACAACTGTAGTAATCTAACCTCTCTTTATATACCTGAGAAAGTAGCAAGCATCGGTGACAACGCCTTCTATAATTGTAATAGTCTAAACTCAATTCAGGTTGAAAGCGGAAATACAACCTATGACTCTCGCGAAAACTGCAATGCTCTTATTAAAACAGCAGACAATACAATGATACTTGGCTGCCAGAATTCGATTATTCCCAACACAATAACAACCATTGGGGATAATGCGTTCTATTTGTGTGCTGGCCTGACTTCCATCAGTATTCCAAACAGTGTGACGATTATAGGAGACAATGCTTTCGCTGGTTGCAATGGTCTTACTGCTGTCAATATCCCCAACAACCTGATTAGCATCGGCAAATACGCATTCTCTCATTGCAAACAACTCACCGAATTTACTATTCCTGGCAGTTTGACCACCATTGATGAGGGTGCGTTCTTCTTTTGCACAGGTCTGACCTCCATCATCATCTCAAATAGTGTAACTGCCATAGAATATCGGGCATTTACTGGCTGTTCCGGTTTGACTTCTATTCAAGTAGAAAGCGGAAACGCAGTATATGACTCTCGTGATAACTGCAATGCTATTATCGAAACAGCAAGCAACACGCTTATTCAAGGATGCCAGAATACGGTTATTCCTAACAGTGTGACAAGTATAGGAAACGGTGCCTTCAATCAATGCATCAATCTCACCTCTATATGTATTCCCAACGGTGTGACGAACATTGGGAGAGGTGCTTTCGCTGATTGCAGTAATCTGGCCACCATTATTATTCCCAGCAGCATCACTACTATCGGTGATTATGCTTTCATACGTTGTGGCTTAAGAGACATGTATTGCTATGCAGAACAACTTCCTGAAATAGGTGATATCATTTTTGAGTATTCCTGTTATCACGCTACGCTCCATGTACCTGAAGCATTGATAGATACTTATATCTATGCTGCACAATGGATGGACTTTGGTAGTATTGTAGCATTGACAGAAAACGACCCGAAACCAACGGATATCATATCGGCAATAGCAACGCAACAGCCTACTATTACAGAGTGCTACGACCTCATGGGCCGCCGGCTACAACAAGTGCCACAAAAAGGCATCTATATTCAGAATGGGCGGAAGTACGTTGTTCGGTAGATACATGAAAGGTATAGTATCATTTAAAACCATTCGAAGATGAAAAAGTTATTTATTCCATTTCTGCTGCTATTGACAACGATGCCATTGGTGTTGGCTGCGCAGGTAAATCCGCAGAAAGGATATATCATCACCAACGACAATGACACCATCTATGGCACTATCGACTACCTGACGGATGCACGAAATGTAAAGGAATGTCTCTTTCAAAAAAAGGGTGAGAGTGAGTATAAAGCGCTTTCACCAAAAGATATCAAAGGCTATCGCCTGGCCGACGACGGTATCTATTATGTCAGCAGGATGTTCACTGGCAGTGAAAAGCTGGAAATGCTCTTTGCCGAGTACCTCATTAAAGGCGGTGTGAGCCTCTACCGCTATTACTACGATGCCAACAATTATTTCGGCTTCGTAGATGACAACGGCAAGGAGGTCATCATCTGTAACGATGACTTGAACAGCGACCTGAGCACCTACAACAATAAGTTGCAGGAGAGGCGGCAGAAAGTGCAGGAGGTGAACACATTGATGTATCAGGACAGGACAATTGCCAACCGTCTGTGGAAAATGGACCTGACCAGCGACGACCTGACGGAATTGGTGAAGCAGTATGATGAACAGTATTGTACGTTTTCATGGCTCAACTGGAACTCAGTTATACGCCCCACAATTATAAAGCCTCTGAAGTGATGTTAGAGGGTGGCAATCCGAAAATGAGCGTCAATGAAATAGCCGCTCGCTTCGGTGCGAGTTATGCGTTCAGCCATGGCACTGGTATTAAACCCTACATCAAGGGCGGACTGCATTTAGCCTGGAATTCAGGAATTAAGGAGAAGAACGTCGTATTCATGTACGACTACCATGGTGGAGAGCCACAAAAGACAACGGGCGACTTGGTTTACGACAATGAACTGAGAGCAGGTATCTACCTCGGTGCAGGTGTGGATATCGGCCAAATACGCATCAACGCCTTATGGAAAAAGGCAAAGAGCAGCTTCAACTGTCTGAACGAGAAAGGCTGTGGAATTCTTACTGTTGCGTATCTGTTTCAATAGAACTTGTTTACTCGAAAGCACAAAGAAGCCTGTAAAAACTAAGGATTATTCTATTTTTGAGTCCAATTTAATAAGTGATTAGTCGTAGAGATATACACAGGGTATGTAGTATGACAGATAAAATGGATTTTCAATGAAAAAAGTTTTTATCTATTTGCTGGTTGTCTTTAGCCCGTTAGTGTTGAGTCTGGTCGGGTGTTCAGACGATGATTACACTTCCAACTCCATTGTTGGCCTCTGGGAGATGACAGGCTATAGAAATGGCTGGATTCCTCTGCAGATAGTTGAGGAAGGAGACATTGTCGTCGAATTCACCAAAAATGGAAAGGTGAATACTCTGGGCAAGGACGAAGGACCTCATCCATTCAATAAAAACAGTACTTGTAGATACTCTATCGTTAAAATTGAACGCTCCATCTTTACTGGAAAATCAGGTGAAGCTATCAAGATAACCGATGAGAATGCTCCTGAATGGTCTTATTTCTTCAGTTATTCCTTTTCTAATGACACGCTTTTTCTCTCACAAGAAGCCTATGACGGATGGGGGTATGTCTTCAAGAGACTAAGATGACGGGGGTGTAATAATTCAGGCATAAATCTTCGTTGTCCTAATGTTTTCTATATTTGCAATCAGACAATCTAATTCACCATTATACAAATAAAAATATGAGGAAGATTATTGTATCTATCATTCTACTTCTATGTATTTGTTGTTGTAAAGCAACGCATGAAAAAAGTGTTGAGCTTATTGACAAATCCAGCACAAACCCTCCTGCTGATGTGGTTATCATAAAAGACTCCTTCCCGATGTCAAATGACTTTTATGGACATGAAAAGGAATATTTAGTGTCAAGGAATTATATTGGCATCCGATATGTAAATAACCAAGACACGGTCATTGAAGAACCCGTTCCTAATTTTTCGCCGAAAGTGATGAAAGAGATTCACTCATACGGAAAAGACATCATCCCTTATCTTATCAATCAAATTCATAGGGGAGAAATGCTAAGTCCAAATTTTATCAATCCATATGAATCTAACTTGGGAAAAATGGATCTTCATGGTGGACCATTGGGCATCAACTATGCCTATATGATTGAATTAATATTGGCAAAAGATTCCATCAAGGACAACTATGTTTATAAGGGTGGTTATGATACTTGGTATGAGAAAATGAAACCTTACAAAATCTACGGCCATTGTACAATAATCGAGAAAAAAGATTTGAACAATCCAGATGTTCTACCCGTATCATTTGATGACATGAAAACGATTAAAGACATTTATATTAAATGGTGGGAAAGCAATAAGGATGAAAGCCTTGAAGCTTTAAGAAAGAAGTGGAGAGACGAAGGAAGTCCTTTGCAAAATTCTCCGTATATGTGGATATGAATGTGATATTTAAAACTAAGGAACTTGCATAAACATTAGAAATTGAGAATTCGTAAACTAATGAAGAGAATTTAGGAGAATTATTGTCGCAAACGACGTGTGAACTAACATGATGGAGTTGGGAAATGACTTGTCATTTCATCTCAAATTCCCTCTAAATTCCATTATAATGGAAAATTCTTTAATTCTCTAATTCGTGACAAAAAAGGTGGCAAACTTCAGTCAATTATTTCAAAGAATCACTATGCTATTTTTAAAAAATTCTGTAATTTTGCAAATGAAATAGCGACGTGATGAAACCATCTTTTCTTATATCAGCACCCACCAGTGGCTCGGGCAAAACGACGATTGCCCGAGGACTAATGGCGTTGCTGACACAGAAGGGATATCGGGTGCAACCATTTAAATGCGGCCCCGACTATATCGACACAAAATTCCATGCTGCCGTCTGTGGTCGTCCGAGCATCAATCTCGATACATATATGGCCACGCCCGAACATGTGCAACAGTTGTTTGCGCACTATGGTGCCGATGCAGACTATCGTATTGTGGAAGGTATGATGGGACTCTACGACGGCTATGACCGCGACAAGGGTTCTTCGGCAGAGATTGCCCGTGTGCTCGACATCCCCGTCATTTTAGTGGTCGATGCCAAGTCTGCCGCCTATTCCATGGCACCTTTGCTCTCAGGTTTCATCCATTTCAGGGAAGACGTTCATATCCGTGGTGTAATCTTCAACAAAGTAGGTTCGGCACGACATTTTGCCATGCTCCAACAAGTTTGCGACGACTTGCATGTGGAGTGTTTAGGCTATCTGCCCAAGCGAGTTGCCCTCGAACAATCCTCCCGCTACTTAGGTCTTGACTTCTCTGAAAAGCCAGAGACCAAGGAATTAATCGAATTATTAGAACAGAATGTGAAATGGGAAAGGTTGGCAACGTTTTAATCGCACGCAATGCAGAGTCATTTTCCTTTATCTATCAGGAAACGATAGACCGTTGGGAAGACGTCAGTTTCTTTGACCCCGAGAGCGATGCCCCCGACCTGTCAGACATAGACTTGCTCTACCTACCCGGTGGTTATCCCGAGCGCCATCTCGATGCATTGATGAAAATGACTGCCACCCGTCAAGTTATCAAAGACTATGTAGAAAAAGGCGGACGAGTAATTGCTGAATGTGGTGGCATGATGTATCTCTGTCGCGCAATTGTCACCGACGAAGGCGAATATCCCATGTGTGGCGTGCTGCCTTATACCATCACCGCTCGCACATCAGACCGCAAACTCTCACTTGGCTACCGCCGATTTATACTTGACGGCAAGGAGTATCGCGGACATGAATTCCATTACACACAATTCCTCGGTGAGCCCCCCCCCTCAGCCACCCAAGTATATAATGCGAAGGGAGAACCTGTTAGCACCCCTGTTATCCAATACAAAAACGTATTAGCCAGTTATACACACCTTTACAATCCATGAAACGACTACACCCTCTCATGTTTGCCGGTACTGGCAGCGACGTAGGCAAGAGCATCCTTGCCACCGCCTTCTGTCGTATCTTCCGCCAAGACGGTTATTCTCCCGCCCCCTTCAAAGCACAAAATATGGCCCTCAATTCCTATGCCACCCCAGAGGGACTTGAGATAGGTCGAGCACAAGCTGTTCAAGCCGAAGCAGCCGGAATTGCCTGCCATACCGACATGAACCCCCTGCTGCTGAAACCCCAAAGCGACCACACCAGTCAGGTGGTGCTCAACGGCAAACCTATTGGCAACAAAAATGCCTATAATTACTGGCGACGGGGCAGTAGCGACATCGATTTCCGAAAAGAAGTGTGCTCAGCATTCGACCGTCTTGCCACCCGTTACAATCCTATTGTGATGGAGGGAGCCGGCAGTATCTCAGAAATCAACCTCCGCTCGACCGACTTAGTCAATCTTCCCATGGCCCGCCATGCCCATGCCGATGTATTCCTTGTGGGCGATATCGACCGTGGCGGCGTATTCGCCTCGGTCTATGGCAGCATCACACTCCAGACGCCAGAAGACCGCCAACTCATCAAGGGCATCCTCATCAATAAATTTCGAGGCGACCTGCGGCTATTCGACAACGGACGTAAAATGCTTGAGGATATCTGTGGCGTACCTGTACTTGGTGTCGTTCCCTACTACAAAGACATCCATATCGAGGAGGAGGATTCTGTGGCATTGTCACAAAAGTCGTGGCAGATGGAGCAAGGCAAGGTCAACGTGGCTGTGGTGATGCTCCAACACCTCTCCAACTACACCGACTTCGACCTGCTGGAACAAGACCCTCGCGTGCATCTGTTCTATACAAACAATGTAGAAGACCTGCGCAAGGCCGACATCATCATCATCCCCGGCACGAAATCCACCCTCCACGACCTCTACGAATTACGTCGGAACGGATGTGCCCAAGCCATCCTCCGTGCCCGTCGTAATGGCGCAACAATATTTGGCATTTGCGGTGGCTATCAGTTGATGGGTATGGAAGTATGCGACCCCCATCATGTGGAGGGTGACATTGAACGACTGCCAGGCTTGGGACTTCTCCCCACAGCAACCACCATGACAGATGAAAAAGTGACCCGACAGGTACATGCAAAGCTATCTACCTCATACGCCGCCGAAAACGATGCAACACTAATTGGCTATGAAATACACAGTGGCAAGACACGTCCCTTCGGCGATGCCACACCATCTCCCCTACTTCATCTAAACGACGACCGTGATGACGGTACCGTCGTCGATGAAAAATGCTTTGGCACCTATGTGCATGGTATTCTCGATAATCCCTCGTTTATTGATTTCCTTCTGTCACCCTATCATGAGAAGATTAAGGGCGACATGAAGTCGTTTGATTACCAAACATACAAAGAAGAGCAATACAACCTGCTGGCAGCTCATGTCAGGAAATATGTGGATATGGAAAGAATTTACGAAATCCTCCAAGATTATGATTAAAGGCCACGGCGACAACTCCTACGAATATAGCGACATCCACAGCGACTTCTCGTCGAACATCTGTCCAGCCGCCAACCACGACGAATTGCTTAACTATCTGGCATCACGCCGTGGTATGCTCGACCACTACCCAGAGCCCGAGGCATGGTCGTTGGAGAAAATGATTGCCGAACGCCTCGATATTACCCCAGAGCAAGTCATCGTCACCAACGGTGCCACCGAGGCCATCTACCTCATAGCACAGTCGTTCGACATGGAACCAGTCATTCCCACTCCCACCTTCAGCGAGTACGAGGATGCCTGCCAGATGTTTCCTTGTTCCACCCTATCTACGGAGCATTCCTCAGCAGAGAATAAAAGAAAAACCATTCTCTGGCTTTGCAATCCCAATAATCCCACGGGTGCCGTCTATGACCAACTATTCATCGACAGGATGATGGCAGAACACGGACTGGTGGTCCTCGACCAGTCGTATGAGCACTACACCGACCAATTGGTGATGAATGCCCGCTGGGCAGGACGCACCCCCTACTCCCTCCAGATACACTCGTTTACAAAGACCTATTCCGTGCCGGGACTGCGTCTCGGCTATATCACCGGGCATCCTGACCTCACTGCCATCCTCCGTCGCCACCTCCACCCCTGGAGTGTGTCGTCTATTGCCATCGAGGCAGGCAAATACCTACTCCAACACGACGAATTTATCAGCAAACCCGATTTGCAGGAGGCACAACGACTGTATCATAAACTGTGCAAAATTCCCGGCATCAGTCTTCACCCAACGAAGACCAACTTCATGCTTTGTAAAATCGAACATATTCACGCCGTTGCGCTGAAGGAATATCTCATCCAAGAACATCGGATGCTCATACGCGACGCCAGCAATTTCCGGGGACTCACCCCACACCATTTCCGCATCTCAGCCCAGACACCATCCGAGAATGACGCCTTAGTCAAGGCCATTGACAAATACTGCCGAAATCTTTTTCATCAGAAACTATTAGAAACATAGCGAAAACATTATGTGTGAACCACTGCTTCTGACCCTGCCACTACTTATCGGCTGGATGCTCGACATACTGTTGGGCGACCCGCCCTACCTGCCACATCCCATTGTGGGTTTTGGCAAGATGATTTCCTTTGGTGAGCATCGACTAAACAAAGGTAACCACCGTAAAATAAAAGGTGGCATCATGGCTGTCGTTTACATCCTGCTCGTCTTTGGGGTCACATGGCTTATACGACAGTTGCTCTATCAACACATACAACCATTGGGTATTACCATCGATATCCTCATCGTCTTCTTCTGTCTCGCTGGTACGACTCTAATCCGTGAAGTACGCCAAGTGTTTGTCGCCCTTGACCATTCACTCGAAGAAGGTCGGAAGCAAGTGGCACGTATCGTTGGTCGAGACACTTCGGCATTGTCAGCACAGGAAGTTCGCACTGCTGCCCTCGAAACCCTTGCCGAAAACCTCAGCGACGGAGTAATTGCCCCCCTCTTTTGGTTTGCCCTATTAGGTACCCCCGGCATGTTGGCCTACAAGATGGTCAACACCCTCGACTCGATGATAGGCTACCGCACACAGCGTTACAAAAATTTTGGCTGTTGGTCAGCCCACATTGACGATATCGCAAACTATATCCCCGCACGCCTGACAGCATTGCTCATGGTGTTTGTCACCGGTCACTGGCGGCTGATTGGATTTGTGTGGAGGAATGGTCGTCGCCATGCCAGTCCCAACAGTGGCTATCCAGAGGCAGCCCTTGCCGGAATTCTAAACTGCCGTTTCGGTGGTCCCCACTACTATTTTGGCGAACTTTTCGACAAACCCTATATCGGTGACAACGACCGGCAACTCGAAACAGTCGATGCAAAAAAAGCCATCAATGTCAACCGCAAGACTGAGGTAGTCATGGTCGTATTCGTCTTATTCATTCAATTCTTTATAAACTTCCACCACTATGGGTAAAATCATCATCGCAGGCATTGGCCCTGGCAACCCTTCAGACATCACCCCCGCAGTACTCGAGGCGGTAAGCAAGGCGGATGTCATCATTGGCTACAAATACTACTTCCAGTTCATCGCCCCCTATGTACGTGAGGATTGTCCTTGCATCGACACAGGCATGAAAAAGGAACGCGAACGTGCGGCAGAGGCCTTTGAGCAAGCCTGCCAAGGAAAGACTGTCGTGGTCATCTCGTCGGGCGATGCTGGCATCTACGGCATGGCCCCACTGATTTATGAGATGAACCAAGAACGTCGAAACAACGATAATCATACCGACAACATAGAAATTGAGACACTCCCAGGCATCTCTGCCTTTCAGAAAGCCGCCTCTCTATTGGGCGCACCTATCGGTCACGACCTCTGCCTTATCTCGTTGAGCGACCTGATGACTCCATGGGAGGTAATTGAGAGACGCATCAAAGCAGCCATTGCCGGCGACTTTGTCACTGCCCTCTATAATCCTAAATCGCATGGCCGTTATTGGCAACTCTACCGGTTGCAAGAACTCTTCCTACAACAACGTGCTGCTGACACCCCCGTGGGCTATGTACGTCAGGCAGGTCGTCCGGAACAGGAAGTAAAAGTGACCACCCTCGGTGCTTTCGACCCTGAGGATGTCGATATGTTTACCATTATTCTGATTGGCAACTCACAGTCATACCTGTCTGAAGGCAAGATTATCACTCCACGAGGTTACTACCGAGAAGAAATATCGGAAGATTACAAGATAGGGCAAAACATCATGATTGAGTCGTTTCGCACCATCGAAAGAGAACTGCACCGAAAAGACTGGCCATTAGGACATAAATGGGCATTGCTCCATGCCATCCACACCACTGCCGATTTTGATATGGAGAACATACTCTATACCGACGAGGGAGCCGTGGAGCAAATGTTTCAGAAAGTAGTTGACGGTCAATTGAAAGTCATCGTCACCGATGTGACGATGGTGACGAGTGGCATCCGCAAGAAAGCCCTCACACGTTTAGGTATTGAGGCAAAATGCTACCTCAGCGACCCCCGTGTGGCAGAGATGGCAGCAGCAAAAGGCATCACCCGCACCCAGGCAGGCATCCGATTAGCCGTAGAAGACCACCCCGACGCTCTGTTTGCCTTCGGCAATGCCCCCACAGCACTGATGGAACTCTGCGAACTCATCCGTAAGGACAAGGCACACCCCTCAGGCATCATTGCCGCTCCTGTGGGCTTTGTACATGTGAGGGAGTCCAAACACATGGTAAAACCCTTCAAAAACATCCCAAAAATTATCGTTGAAGGGCGTAAGGGAGGTAGCAACCTTGCCGCCACCCTCTGCAATGCAATCCTCACATTCGACGACGCAGCCCAACTAAAACCTGGAAGAGACCTATGAAATACGTTGTCATCGGCATAGCCGACCACCCCAATCCGTTTTTTCCGCCAGAGGTCATGGAGATTATCCACCGAGGGAAAGTATTCTCCGGTGGTAAACGGCATCATGAGATTGTATCTGCGTTGCTCCCTGCTGATACCGTGTGGATAGATATCACCACACCCATCGATGCCGTGTTTGAGCAATATGACAGCCTTGCCACAGGTCAGAACCTTGACCAACTGATAGTCTTTGCAAGCGGTGACCCACTATTCTATGGTTTTGCCAACACCATCCGGCGGAAAATGCCAATGGCAGAAATTGAACTTTATCCCACATTCAATTCCCTACAGACGCTTGCCCATCGGTTGGTACTACCCTACCACGATATGCAGATTGTCTCGCTGACCGGACGCCCCTGGCATGAGTTTGACAGGACACTTATTGAGAAGACCGCCAAAATCGGCGTACTCACCGACCGTGAGCACTCCCCATCTGCCATCGCCCGACGTATGCTCGACTATGGTTATTCCGACTATCAGATGCACGTGGGTGAACATCTGGGAAATCCTGTTGATGAGAAAGTCGTCACACTGACATTGGACGATGCCGCCCAAAGACTTTTCGACTATCCTAATTGCGTGATACTTACCACAGAGTCGCCCCAACCTCGCCTTTTCGGCATACCCGAAAGCGAATTTGCATTGCTTGACGGTCGTGAGAAAATGATTACCAAGATGCCTATACGTCTGTTGACACTGCAAGCAATGGACCTCCCCCAAAAACATGTGTTTTGGGATATCGGCTTCTGCACTGGCAGTGTATCTATTGAAGCACGTCTTCAGTTTCCACATCTACACGTAGTGGCCTTTGAAATTCGTCCAGAATGTGAGGCTATCATCCAGGAAAACTGTCGTCGTTTTGGTGTACCAGGCATCGACATCCATATTGGTGATTTTCTTGAAGCAGATTTGACCAGCCTACCCCATCCAGACGCCGTATTCATAGGAGGTCATGGCGGCAAATTGAAGGAAATCATGGCAAAGGTGAAGAGTGTGCTGGCTGATGACGGTTGTATCGTGATGAACAGCGTCTCCTCACCCGCCGTACATACCGACAGTCGGCAGTTATTCGCCGAGGCTTGTCAAGCGTTAGGCCTGCATCAGGCACCATCCCTGCATATCATATTAAATCAACATAACCCCATTGAGATACTGAAATGCCAAAAATAGCAATTATCCAAATCAGTGAAGCTAGCGAAAGAATTGTCTTGACGCTCCAACGTGCTCTCCATGCACAAATTATTCCCCGCACTGAAGTAGGCGAACAATGGAACGACTACGATGCCTTCGTCTTCATCGGTGCGATGGGCATCTGTGTACGCACCATTAGTCCCTATGTCAAAGATAAACATACCGACCCTGCTGTGGTTTGCGTAGATAGCATAGGACTGCATGTCATCTCAGTGCTTTCAGGACATATCGGTGGAGCCAACATCCTGACCGAAGTTATCGCTGCAACCCTCGGTTCCACCCCCGTTATCACTACACAAAGCGACCTGGCACAACTGTGGGCACTCGACACTTTCGAACTGCGTTTCGACTGGGTTATAGTCAGCGATGACGATATGAACAAGTGCATCTATGCATTTGTGAACGAAGAACCTACCGCTCTATTGTTGGAGGTGCGTGACGAAGGAACAGAATATTTAGAGAAGACGTTGCCTCCACATGTGACCATTATCGACGACATCAACGAGGCTGACCCTGAAAAATATGTATTGCTAATCATGGTCACGCCCTATATTCATCATGCCCCAAAGGATATGCTTGAACTGCATTTTTCACCTATGGTAGGTACTGTGGGGTTTGGTCTTGCTCATCATCCAGAAGACTATGAACAGATTTACGAACAGATAGACAAAGCCTTTGCCGAAAAAGGCATCCTGCCCTGCGCCCACCGTTACTGTACTATCGACGTGAAGGCCGATGAACCTTTTGTGCAACTGTTGGCTGAGGATTACGACAAGGAAGTCACCTTCTACACGGCTGAGGAACTGGCCGCTGTGGAGGTTCCCACCCCCAGCGATGTGGTGGCCAAGCATGTCGGCACAGCCAGTGTGTGCGAGGCTGCCGCTATCCTTGGCAGTAACCACGGTGAATTGGTTATCCCAAAGGTGAAAGGAAAGAATTTCACTGCTGCCCTCGCCATCGACAAGAAATACCTCCGCACAAAGAATGGGCATATCGAGATTGTCGGTGCAGGTCCTGGTCACCCCGACTTGATTTCCGTTCGTGGCAGAAAACTGCTGGAACATGCCGATCTCATCCTCTATGCTGGTTCGTTGGTACCTCGTGAACTTACCTTGTGCGCCAAAATAGGAGCCGTAGTGCGTAGCAGTGCCGATATGAACCTTGAGGAACAGTGTGCCTTGATGAAAGAGCATTACGACCGTGGACATCTCATCGTGCGCCTGCATACAGGTGACCCCTGCATCTTCGGTGCCATCCAAGAACAGATGGCTTACTTCGACCGTGAAGGCATGTCATATCATATCACACCAGGCATCTCGTCTTTTCTCGCTGCTGCTGCCGAATTGAGGAGCCAGTTCACGATTCCTGGTCGTACACAAACCATCATCCTCACCCGTGGCGAAGGACGCACACCAATGCCCCCAAAAGAGCAGCTCCATTTGTTGGCACGCAGCCAAAGCACGATGTGTATCTTTTTAAGTGCTGCAATTGTTGATGATGTTCAGCGTGAATTACTGCAAGAATACCCAGAAGATACTCCCGTGGCAGCTTGCTATCATCTCACCTGGCCCGACCAACGTATCTATCGCGGTGTATTGAAAGACTTGGCTAAGATTGTCCACGACAACCATCTCACCCTTACAACCATGATTGTTGTGGGCGAGGCCATCGACAACAGAAACGGCCTCTCGGAACTCTACAACAAATACTTCACCCATATGTATAGGGAGGGGATAGAAAATTGAAGATTGAAGATTGAAAAATCTAATCAATAACTAACAAATAAGAACGATGCTATTAGTATTTGGTGGCACAACAGAGGGGCGTAAGGCTGTGGAGGTACTTGAAGAGGGTACTGGAGCCTACTATTATTCGACGAAGACTGGCGAGCAAGATGTTGTATTGCACCATGGTCAGCGTATCGATGGCGCCATGGATACTGAAGCTATGCTGAATTTCTGCCATGTGCACGACATCCGTCTCATCGTCGATGCCGCCCATCCCTTTGCCCAAGTACTCCATCAGACGATAGCATGTGTGGCCGAAAAGTTGCAGATTCCTGTCATTCGTTACGAACGTATTTACCCCCCAAGAACCAACGATATTTTATGGATTGACAACTATCAACAAATCCCTCGCAACATTCATACACTGCTTGCCACCACTGGGGTACAATCCATAGCACGACTGAAACCCTTCGAGGATGAAGGTATGCGCATTATCTACCGCATCCTACCGAGAGAGACTTCCATCCATCTGGCCCATCAACAAGGTGCCACAGATGACCAACTGTGCTTTTACGAAGACGGACAGAAAATTGACATTGAGGCCGATGCTATTCTATTAAAGGAAAGTGGGGTTTCGGGTGGTTTTATAGAAAAAGTCGATGCTGCCAGGAAAAGAGGCATGAGAATTATTGTCTTGAAACGCCCTGCCATGCCAACGAGTTTTTTGACAGTTAATGGTCCGCATGGTTTACGCAGAGAAATTGAGCATTTGGTTCCTGAATTCTATCCCCTGCACAGTGGTCTGACCACTGGCACCTGTGCCACAGCTGCCGCAGTTGCTGCTGCCATTCGTCTCACAAAGGGCGACACACCTGATAAGGTTCCTGTGATTTTGCCCAATGGAGAAACCATCCACGTCGCAGTGGCTTATGGCGATGGCTACGCCTCGGTCTTCAAGGAAGCCGGCGACGACCCTGATGTGACCAATGGATTGGAAATAAGAGTCTGTGTTGATAAAGCCCGGCAATTTGAATTTCTCGGAGGAGAGGGTGTCGGTATCATCACACTGCCAGGTTTCGACTACCCGCCAGGTTCTCCTGCCATCAACAAAGCGCCTAGAGAGATGATTCGCCAAAATATAGAACCATTTGGAACAGCCTTCAAAGTGACGATTTCCGTACCAAGAGGTGCCGAAATCGCCCTTCGCACTTTCAATCCCCGTTTAGGCATTGAGGGAGGTATCAGCATCATCGGTGTATCGGGCATTGTCAAGCCATTCTCTGAAGAAGCCTTTATCGACAGTATCCGCAAGTGCATGACCATCGCCAAGGCTGCCGACACCGACTGTGTGGTCATCAACAGCGGCGGAAAGAGTGAGCGATTTGTCCGTTCTCTCTACCCCAATCTCCCCCGCCAGGCATTCGTGGAATATGGCAACTATATCGGTGAAACATTACGCATTGCCTCAGAACTTAAAATACCTCACATCGTGCTCGGTGTAATGCTCGGCAAGGCAGTGAAATTGGCTGCCGGCCATTTAGACACACACAGTCGGCGTGCCACAATGGACAAAGACTTCATCCGCGAGATGCTCCATGAAATTCATTGCGACATCAATATCGACAACCTTACCTTGGCAAGAGAACTATGGGAAAAAATACCCGCAACACAACTCAATGCTTTCGCCAAAAATATCATCACACATTGCGAGACCCATTGTCGTCCCTTACTCCCGCAAGGCACCCTCACCATCCTGTTGATAGATGATGAGGGGACAATATATGAAAAATAAATCGTGTAGACGTTAAGGCAACAAACAGTCTATTCCTCCACTTCCTCCTTGCGGCGCCCAAAGAGGACAAGGGCGATGATGGGAGCACCGACAAGAGCGGTAACACTGTTTACGGGAAGAGCGCCCTCGAATCCAGGCATTCGCGCGATGAGGTTGCAGACCAGTGCGAGTGCCGCGCCACAAAGCATCGTGGCGGGCATGAGAATGCGGTGGTCGGATGTACGGAAGATGGCACGTGTGAGATGTGGTACAGCCAAGCCGATAAACATGATGGGACCACAATAGGCTGTGACAATGGCCACAAGGATACCCGACGATATGATGACCAGTCGCCTTGCCCTACGGATATTTAGGCCCAAATTTGATGCATAGCGGTCACCCAACAATAGTAGATTCATCGACTTCGCCAACAAACAACTCAGTGGTAGGAGTATCGCTATAATCACCACAAATAGAATCATCTGATTGCCAGAAACCCGGGAAAAAGAACCTAATCCCCACACCACAAAAGCCTTCACATCCTCTTCGGGAGAGAGAAACTTCAGCACCCCGATAATCGCATTGGCCAAATAGCCTATCATCACACCGATTATCAACAAAGTGACGTTTCCCTTGACTTTTTGCGAAATCCACACAATAAGCATCAAGACCGCCAGCGCACCTACTATGGCAGCAATTGACATGGCCGCATCGCCAAGATAGCCTAAACGCGAGAGAGCCACGCCTCCCAATCGTCCTGAAAGCAAAACAACAAAAGCCACCCCCAGGGCAGAACCATTGGAAATGCCCAAAACAGAAGGACCCGCCAAAGGATTGCGGAAAACAGTCTGCATCTGCAAACCACTGACAGCCAGTCCTGCTCCAGCAGCAATAGCGGTCAAGGTTTGCGGCAGACGAACTTGCAGGATGATGTTTGACCAAATCTCATTCGAATCCATCCCGACAAGTATTCCGCAGATATCCCTGACGGGGATGTGTACGGAGCCAATGAAAAGATTGGCAATCATCAAAATAATGATTGTTGTCAGAAGGGTCAATATCAGGAGCAGAGGCTTTCGCATTGTTAATATTCGAGTATTTGAGGGGCGACGGCACAACCATCGCATACGGAAAAGAGGGATTTACTCTTTTAGCAGATGATAATAGACGGGCTGATAATCTTTTTCCACAAGTTCGGGGTGGAATATCGCAACAAAGTCTTTCAACAGCACATCAGGTTGCACCGGTGAAATTTCATAATAGGGTGTCTGTTTCATGTTACAGTAAATCACCCGATGATTCTTGTATGCATCAAACAACTCGTTTCGCTGTTCGCTGCTTTTTAGTGCTTCGTAGGAAAAGTCACCTTGATAGCTATTAAGAATACGCCAGTAGTCGGCTTTAGCAGCAAGTGAATACATCTTCTCAAACTCGAAATCCTCACCGGCCGTTTCCTCATCGTTGACGACATAGTCGGCACCTGCATCCCTGAAGATTTGTGCTAGATAATTTTTCCCACCCACGGCATGCCATGAGCCACTATGCATCTCGCCGCTGAATACAGTAGGACGTTTTTCTACTTTGGCCGCTTTCGCCTTCAATTCATTGTATCGCTGTTCGATACCGGCAAATATTTCATTGGCCTCTTTCTCCTTGCCAATAAACATACCAACAAACTTTATCCATTCTGCCTGACCTAAAGGGTCGAGTTCCTTATACCCTAAATGTGGCACAAGTGTGATGCCAGTTTCCTTGATAGGCTCATATCCACCACGCTTGAAAGGCGAGATAAAGATGACGTCGGGATTGGCTGCTACCACCATCTCTGTATCAAAATTACCCTCCATGCCGATTTTGACAATCTTACCATCCTCGACACGCTGAAGGATATCTTTGTCGAACAAGTTCTTGGTACCAGTGATTCCTGTCACCTTGTCGTGAGCATTAAGAATCGTGAAATTAGAGAGTTGCAGCATCGTCATACAGATGGTTCTATCGATAGGAACCTTCACTTTTGTGTAACCCTCAGGTACATCGGCATCGTCATTGCTAACGAGTGCGAAATGGTCGTTCTCACCCACATCGACAAGTCTGACGCCATCTGCTTCGCGCACGGCAAACCCTGTGGCATACTTGACTGTTACCTCAGCAGTGATGCTGTCGTTGGTTTCATCAGTTTTAGTAGTTTTCCCATTTTTGCATGCAGAAGTGCAAAACAGGATGGCGATAGCCATAAGATAAAATACTTTTTTCATTTGAATTTTACTTTTAGTCCCATTACCACCATGCGACCTGGTGTATAGAGGGCATATTTACGGTTGGAGGAGTCGATGCGTCGATCGACACGGTCGAAGAGATTGTCGATACCTAAACTTGGTTCGAAGAATGCCCATTTCACAAGGTCGAACGAATGGGTGGTATGGAGATTCCAGATGCCAAAGCCGGGAGCATCCTCATAGTCAGGATAGTAGGTCTTTGACTGTATCCTACCATTCAGGTTTACATTCAGCGCATAATGCCGCCATGCGTGATGATAGTTGGCTGCGATTGTGCCACTGTTGCGGATACTGCGCTCTAAGACGGTCCATTTTTCTCCGCTGTGCGTCTTGGCCATCGTATAAACATAATTGGCAGAGAGATTGAAACCTGGGAAGAGATTTGCAGAGACATTCACCTGCATACCTTTTACATCACCCTTGTCGCTGTTTTGATAGAGAGAATATCTTTCAAGTTTTGCTGCCTGATCGGTGGTCATCTCAGGAAACTCATTCTGAAGCATCGCCAATGAGGCATCGTCAACATCAATATTTTTCCTCACCACCATGTCATTGATACGGTTCATATATCCTGTCAACGAGATGGCGAGCATCTGCGTGCGATATTCTGCATTGAGCGAGAGATAATGACTCTTTTCGGGTGAAAGGTCCTGGTTGCCAAAGATAATCTGTGGTTTTCCACGATTGACCGAGAAATAATGATAATAGAGTTCATCAAGTCCGGGAGCACGGAATCCTGCAGAATAGGTAGCGCGCACATTGATAGGACCAGTGGAATACATCAGCGTTGCTTTCGGAGTGAAGTGATTACCGAAGGCCTTATGATAGTCATAACGTGTTCCGAGTGTGGCGGTAATGGTGGAATTTCCTACGGAGAAACGCTGTTCGTGCTGTGCAAAGAATGCCAGAATATACGATTCTTGGTTGATGTTTCCCGACGATGCCACGAGTTTGTCAAGTCGCCAGTCGTTTCCAATGATGGTTGTTCCTTGTGGAAGTATTCCCAGAATAGCTTTGATTTGTCGGTCTATGCTTCGCTGGTTTTTCGACTGCACATAGTCGCCAACTTTATAATTTGCCGTCTCGACATCATATTCCTTTCCATATCGGAAACGGTCGATGGTGTAATCTACCTGCAAGGAGTTTCTTGCATCGAATTTATAGATAGTCCCCACGTTCCACCTCAAGCCTTTGTAGCGCATCTCGTAGTCGGTACCACCAGTGATATCTTCACGAGTCTCAGGACGGTCGGTGATTTTATAAGAGTATCCTATACCTGCGTTCAGCGCTAACTGTTGATTGGGGGCATAGGTGAATTTCTGCTCAAAAACATTCGACTGATAACCAGTAAAGAAAGGAGCGATGGTAGGCTGTGTCTCTGTGTCAGAGCCTTTCTTGTATTCAAGACCAGTAGTCTGATAACTATCGGCCTGATCGTGTGAAAAAGAGGTGTAGGAACCAAAGCCTTTGTTGTAGAAGTCGAGCGAGACAGCCTCTGTCAATTGTCCATGTCCCGATACACGGGTATCGGAGGTCAAGGAAACAAGTTGCTGGGTTGGCTGCTCTGTAATAATATTGATGACACCCGCAATGGCATCAGAACCATAAAGCGACGAGGCTGCTCCATCGAGCACTTCGATACGTTTGACGCGTGCCATATTGATGCGGTTGAGATCGACATTATTGGATATGTCGCCTGAGAGTTTCTGTCCGTTGATGAGTATAAGGATGTATTTGTTCCCCAATCCATTCATCCTCAGAAATGTACCCATAGAATTGGGGGCCATCGAAACTTGCGGCATCATCCTTGTGAGTGCCGCATCAAAAGTGGTAATTCCTTGCTCCTGGATTTCTCTGCTTGAGAGCACGCGAACAGGGGTGGCAGTAGATTTCAGGCGCTGATGATGTCCTGAACCTGTCACCACCACAGGGTTCATATTATAAGTGCGGCTCGTGAGTGACGAGTCGCTATGTTCCATCTTGTGGATTTGAGAGAAAGCGGCACTCCCCGAGAGGAGTGCCACTATGAGAATGATAAATCGGGGATTCATAAATGAGGATTGAGGGTTGACAGTTGAGATTTAGAACCGCAACAGTGTTGCGGCATAGTAGGAAACTCCTAACTTCTAACTCCTAACTTCTATTACTCTGGATTCTTTGAGTGGTAGTAGTCAAGTGGCTCACCGGCAATGGCCTCGCGGGTATGTTTCATCCACACCTGACGGATAGAGGGCAATTCGAGCAATCCCTTCTCTATCATGGTTGAATTGTCGCAGGTATAGCCCATGTGGCTGAAATACATCTTCCAGCTTGTATCCTCTACCTCACCTTCTTCATTTGGAGTGAACTTAGTGCCATCCCAGTTGTCGTCATCGTCGCCAGCCATGTCGTTGTGTCCATGGTCGCCATCGATAGACATAAGTGGATGACAATACACCTTACCACTTGTAATGCCGGCTTCAATCATACGACGGTGTACATGAGTCTTGAAATTCTCCATCATATCAACAGTTCCCACAAAGTAGTTTTTGTTGAACTTCTGAAGAGCTTCCTCGAGCTGGGTGTAACGAACATTGGCTTTGTAGGTATCGTAGGAGTCTGGGTTACCATGTCCCATAAATGCCACAACACCTTCAGCAGCCTTACCAGCATAGAGGGTATTCAACTGAGCAGCCACTTCGTTGACGTCTTTCTCAGCATCCTGCAACAGAGGCACACCCAGTTTCAGCACTACATTCGACAGGTATCTGTCATCGATGTCGCCATTGGCATTGTTGGCGAAGTCCTTGATATAGTTAATCACGCGGGTATATTCCTCACCGGGGATTACTTGCAACGACTGTACGACAATTTCTGAATACTTCACGCCATCCTGTGCAAAAGCAGTGAGCCAGAATGGAGGTGCATAGAAGTTGCGTGGTGCCACATTCTCACCAGCAGCAGCACGGTTGATACAAATAGCCGATGAGAATGACAGGAATACATCGTAGTCTGGGAAAGCTGTCTTGTAAGCATCCACCGTGGCATCGAAGGCATCGTATGCCTGCTGCCATGTACTACCGAAAGCCACAAGCAGAATGGCTTTGTTGTGTTTCTTCTGGCTCTTTACTGTTTTGTTGACAGCTTCCTGATAAACAGTGTAGTTGTTGTTGATTTTGTCGTCGTCATCATCATCGCTACATGCAACGAAGTTCAGTGACACACAGATTGCCAACATGGCAATCATGATTGATTTAATCTTGTTCATCATTTTGTCTTGAATTTAAGTTAGATTTATAAGTATTATTAAGTTTCTTTCCTTGGTTGAATCGAACGGTAAACGAAGCATAAACCGTACGGCCGGGCGTTGTCGTACCGAGGTGCAGTCCATGAGGAGTGCGGTCGCAATAGTTGAGGATATTGTCGATTCCTGCCTCCACCCTCCATGTCACTTTCTTCGAGTGTCCGATGTCGTGTGTCGTAGCCACTCGCCATATCTGGTATCCTTTTCCGTTACCATCAATCTGATAGTAGCGCTTGCTTGACATTCGGCCATAGATTCCAAGTCCGAGGCGATAATCTGTAGTGAACTTATGATTCCATGTTGCGAAACAGTTGGCCTTATGGTGAGCCATGCCATCGATGACCACCTCTTTGATTTTATCGTGAGTGGTATCGTAGCTATTGGCATCTGTATCCAAATAACTATAGCCAGCTCCAAATGCGAACTCCTTCCAAGAATAGCTGAGGTTGACATCCACTCCATAAGTCTTAGCATCCTCAATGTTCTGATACTGTCGTGTCTTCACAGGGTCATATTGCAGGATGTATTCATCAGGAGCCTGATAGTTGGGTATGGTCACCAATGCTATCATATCTTTCACTTTGTTGTAATAGGCCGACACCGTAACGCTGAGCCCATTCCATGTGTATTCCCCACTGAGTGAGAAATAGTTGCTGGACTGCGGTTTCAAGTCTTTGTTTCCTAAATAGAGATAGGTGCCACTCATCTGTCGCACATAGCGGTAGAAGAGTTCACGGATGGCAGGAGTTTTGAAGCCCTGGCTCCATGTTGCCCTGATGCGCCATGGATTTCCTGGTTTGAGCATCGCCGAGACCTTGGGTGTGAGTTTTGTACCAAACTGTTCATTCACATTCAGCCTCAATCCGGCAGTGATATTCAGCCAGGGTATCAAGTTGAACTCATCCTGCACATAAGCAGCTCCAGTCCAATCGGAAGCTTTTCCTCCATCCACCCTTGTGGGAGCCTTGAGCCAATCGTAACGATATTCCAGTCCTGCGCTGAGTCGATTCTCTGCCGGCAGTGTAAAGACGCCCTTCAAGTTAGCCATTGTACGCTGCTGGTCACTCTGCAGTTCCTTCTGGTCGGGCAGATAAGGGAAATAAGGATAATAGATGGTCCCGGCACTTTTCTCATAGTCCTCTACTAATGTCGTGGCGGTATAATAATAGTAGTAAGCATGGCGGTTCCAATCCACATCCAGCGAAATGTAATCTGTTTTGTTGCATTTCCATTTCCCGCCTACCGATGCCGAACCGTTGTGATATTCCATATCCCATGTCTTCACGTCATAATGCGGGTATTTGCCACTCACACGGTAAATACGTTTCCAGTAGGTACTCCCGTCGGCATACAGTTCGAGGTTATCAGTCGGTGTATAGGTCAATCGCTCTGCCACCTGCCAGTTTGTATGGCGGTTGACAGTTTTGTTTCGCGAGTCATAGATAGGTGGTTCCGACCCCTCTGTATGCTCGGTGGCGGTATTTTGCCAACCGTCGGAGTGCTGCAGTTGGAAATTGGTATATGAACTAACTTTACCATATTTCAGTGCAAGGCCGTTGTGCTGTCGCACATCTCCATAGCTCCCCACCCGTGTGGTATTCTCAACCAAGAGTCCCTCATCATGGTGTTTTTTGGTAATGATGTTCACCACTCCAGCAATGGCATCAGAGCCATACAAAGCACTCGACGCACCCTTTACGATCTCGATTTTCTCAATATTCTGAGGGTCGATGAGCGAAAGGTCGTTCTGTCCACCCACATCGCCATGGATTCGCTTGCCGTCGATTAATATAAGTATATACGAATTGCCCAGTCCATTGAGTTGCATCTGCGAACCCATATCGTCTTGGCTAAAGGCAAACGAGGCTGTCAGTCCGCCGAGGATATCCTCGATGCTCTTTCCTGCATAGTTGCGCAGCATTTTGCCGGTAATGACCTCAGTCTGCACAGGTGCATCCTGCAACAAGTGCTGCGTACCAGTACCTGTCACCACGACTTCTTTAAGGCTGTCGGAAAGCGAGACATCATTCTGCGCCCCGACAGACATCGCTGCGCATAGAGCCAGCAAAACTACTGTCAGTCTTAACTTCATCTCAAAAGTCTTGCTATACGCTAACGTTTATTCCTGAACGCGCGTCGAATACACTATTATGGCAGGTCTTCTGACTTTCCCCTATCTGCCCTACCTTCCCGACCCATGGTCAGTGGCGTTATACAAGCAGACACACAACGAGGATTACAGCTGCAGGTACAGTTCCGGACTCTCACCGGATTCCCTTGCATCTGATGGCTACAGCCCCCAGATTTCCAATTGTGCGTGCAAAGGTACTACTTATTTTTGTAAACGCAACAAAAACAGTGAAAAAGTTGGTTGGAAGTACATTTTAAAAAGAACCCAATGCTATCACAGCATCGGGTTTCCTTGCAAACTTTAAACAACCAAAAAAGGATAGTTGTCTGAATAATTTCTGTGGGTTTTCCCACAAAGCTAACACCTAACTTATCTAATAAACAGTAACTCTCGGTATTTGGGCAATGGCCAGAGAGAGTCATCAACGATAAGTTCGAGTTTGTCTATCTCATAACGTATATCGTCGAGTTTTGGTTCCACGGTGTCGTGATAGGCGATGGCCTTCTGATGCTCATCCTCTATTTTATTAGCCTGTCTGCGGGCATTGACGAGGTCCTCCACCATCTGCTCTATAGCACTGGTACGCTCAGCAATCTCCTCAATAAGTTTGATATTGCGCTCACTGAGTTTCATGGCTTTGTTCTTGTCAAAGATATCGGCCATATTCTCCACATTGTTCAGCAGCGCGCTCTGATAGCGAGTAGCCACAGGGATAATATGATTCATAGAGAGGTCGCCGAGCACACGAGCCTCAATCTGTATCTTCTTTGTGTAGGTTTCCCACTTCACCTCATTACGTGCCTCCAGTTCCTTCTTTGTCATGACACCAAGACTCTCAAACATCTGTACGCTCTCAGGATCGAGATAACGTTCAAAGATTTTCGGACATGACTTCTCCACATCGAGTCCACGCTTGGCAGCCTCTTCCACCCACTCGTCACTGTAGCCATTACCATCGAAGCGGATAGGTTTGCATGTCTTAATATCATCGCGCAGAATATCGATAATAGCATGGAAAGTGGCACTATGCTCTGTACCCTCAAACGTCTTGGCTGTTTCAGCAATACGTGCATCCACACGTTTTTTGAAACTGACAAGCGCTTCGGCGACTGCCGAATTAAGGGCAATCATTGCAGATGCACAGTTGGCCTCAGAACCTACAGCACGGAACTCAAACCTGTTGCCCGTGAATGCGAATGGACTGGTGCGGTTGCGGTCGGTATTGTCGATGAGCAGTTCTGGAATCTCAGGAATATCCATTTTCATTCCCTGCTTGCCATCCATGGCAAGGATATTCTCCCTGTCGGCTTTTTCAATATGGTCGAGCAATTCGGTCAACTGCTTACCAAGGAACGACGAGATGATGGCTGGCGGTGCCTCGTTGGCTCCCAGACGGTGAGCATTGGTGGCCGACATAATACTGGCCTTCAACAGTCCATTATGACGATATACGCCCATCAATGTCTCAACAATAAAGGTTGCAAAGCGCAGATTTTGCTCAGGTGTTTTCCCTGGTGCATGGAGCAGTATGCCATTGTCTGTACTTAGCGACCAGTTGTTGTGCTTGCCACTACCATTGATTCCTGCAAAAGGCTTTTCGTGAAGCAACACCCGGAAACCATGCTTACGAGCCACGCGTTTCATCACCGACATCAGCAACATGTTGTGGTCAACAGCCAGATTGGTATCCTCGAAAATAGGAGCCAGTTCAAACTGGTTGGGTGCCACCTCGTTGTGACGTGTCTTGCAAGGGATGCCAAGTTCCAAGGCAACTATTTCAAGTTCTCTCATAAATGCTGCCACACGTTCGGGAATACTGCCAAAGTAGTGGTCGTCCATCTGCTGGTTTTTGGCTGAGTCGTGCCCCATGAGTGTGCGCCCTGTAAGCAGCAAGTCAGGACGTGCAGCATAGAGACCTTCATCAACGAGGAAATACTCCTGCTCCCATCCCAGATTAGAGGTTACTTTTTTCACAGAGGGGTCGAAGTAGTGGCATACCTCTGTTGCTGCCACATTCACTGCATGTAGCGCTCTCAGCAACGGAGCTTTGTAATCGAGAGCCTCGCCACTGTAGGAAATAAACACAGTAGGGATACAAAGTGTGTCGTCGATAATAAACACAGGAGATGTGGGGTCCCATGCCGAATAGCCACGAGCCTCAAAGGTAGAGCGTATACCGCCTGAAGGGAACGATGAGGCATCGGGTTCTTGCTGCACCAGCAGTTTTCCCGTGAATTCCTCCACCATGCCACCTTTGCCATCGTGTTCGATAAATGAGTCATGTTTCTCGGCAGTTCCCTCTGTCAAAGGCTGGAACCAATGTGTATAATGTGTGACACCCTGTTCTGTAGCCCACTGTTTCATACCCTCGGCCACAGCGTCTGCCACCTTGCGGTCCAGATGTGCCCCATTGTCCATCACATCTACCATTTTCTCATAGACACTCTTTGGCAGATACTTATACATTTTCTCACGGTTAAAGACCTTTTTTCCAAAATAGCTTGCTGGTCTGTCACTTGGTGCTTTTACGTCGAGTGGTTTTTTCTTGAAAGCCTCTCCGACTACCTGAAATCTTAATGTCTCCATAATTGTATTATTATTGTTAATATGAATTTTTTAGTCGTTAAAAGGGAGTTAAAGAGTAGTTAAATGGACAAATGCTGGCAAATCTATTTATTCGTCCATTTTTCTATTCTCCGTAATGCCTTCTCTGTAGTCTCGTGACTGCCGAAAGCTGTAAAGCGTACATATCCCTCACCACTGGGTCCAAATCCCACCCCAGGAGTACATACTACATTGGCCCCATAGAGCAATTGCTCAAAGAATTGCCATGAGCCACAACCGTTAGGTGTCTTCATCCAGATATATGGTGCATTTTTCCCACCATACACCTCAAAGCCAATACGTTGCAAAGTTTCAAGCATGATGTGTGCATTCTGCATATAGTAATTGATGGTTGCTTTTACCTGTTCTTTTCCTTCAGGGGTATAGATAGCCTCGGCAGCACGTTGTGAGATATAACTGGTGCCATTGAATTTTGTACACTGCCGACGATTCCAAAGTGGATTGAGGGGTATTCTCTCACCCTCAAGGGTAGCTGCCGTCAGGTCCTTGGGAACAATCGTATAGCCACACCGCACACCAGTGAAACCTGCAGTCTTTGAGTAACTATGGAACTCGATGGCACATTTCCGTGCACCTCGAATTTCATAAATAGAATGTGGGATATCATCATCCTGAATATAGGCCTGATAAGCGGCATCGTAGAAGATGAGGGTGTCGTTTTTCAATGCGTAGTTCACCCATTTGCGCAATTCCTGTTTGGTGATGACCGTTCCCGTGGGATTGTTTGGATAGCACAGATAGATGACATCCACATGACAGTCTTTTGGAATCTGAGGTACAAAACCATTCTCTGCCGTACATGGCATATAGACCACATTCGACCATCGTTTTTGCTGAGAATCCAACGTTCCAGCACGACCTATCATCACATTGGAGTCGATATAGACGGGATAGATGGGGTCGGTCACACCGATGGAATTATCCCAGCGAATGAGTTCCTGGATATTACCAGTATCCGACTTCGCACCATCGTTGATGAAAATCTCGTCGATGTCGAGGTGTATGCCTCGTGGCAGGAAATCGTTTTTCAAAATTGCCTCCCGCAGAAAGTCGTAGCCTTGTTCGGGACCATAGCCATGGAAACCTGCCATGGAACCCATCTCATCGACTGCCCGGTGCATGGCCTCTGTTACAGCCGGACATAGTGGTTGTGTGACATCACCAATACCAAGAGAGAGGACTTCTGCCTTGGGATGCGTCACCTTAAATACATTTACCTTCTTGGCAATATCTGCAAAGAGATAGTTATTGGGTAACTTTAAGAAATGTTCGTTTACTAAGGACATATATGATGTATTTTTATCTGAGTGATCGGAATAATCGGAGAAATCGGAGTAATCGGAGTTGTCAGATTATTCAGAGTGACTGATATCGATTTCCCCATCAAAGATGAAGGCCGCGGGACCAGTCATATAGACGTGGTTGTCGGATTCACGCCATTCGATTGTGAGATTGCCACCATCCATGACGATTTGCGATTTTCGCCCTGCCCTACCTGTGAGTGCTGCAGCAACAGCCGTGGCACAAGCTCCAGTACCGCAAGCCATCGTGATGCCACTACCCCGCTCCCACACACGAGTGCGAATGATAGTTTCGTCGTCGTTCTTTTCTTCCGTGGAGAGTAAGTCAAATGTTTTATCAGCTTCATTGGTGACTATGCAATGAGCAAACTCTATGTTGCATCGTTGCGGGAAAGCAGGATGACGCTCAAGTTTCTTTCCTGTCGTACCCACTTGGTCCACATCATCGGTGAAGATGACATAGTGTGGATTTCCCATCGAGACGAAAGTGCCATCTATGATATCGTGAGAAGGAATGAATTGCCTTGCATCCTCAAACGATGGTTGAAGCATATCCACCGTAACTGTTTCCACATGGTCATTACAGACATGCAACCATAGTGTCTTCACTCCAGAAAGTGTCAACAGACGTATTTCTTTCTTTTCTGTCAGACCTCTCTCATATAGATACTTACCAATACACCGTGATGCATTACCGCACATCATGGCCTCGGAGCCATCGGCATTGAAAATGCGCATGGAAAAATCGGCCTCTGGAACAGGTGACTTTCCTATCAGCACCAATCCGTCGGAACCTATTCCCTTATGGCGGTCGCTCAATAAGATGGCTGTTGCCGATGGGTCGGGTACTTCATTCAGCATGGTATTGACGTAGATATAGTCATTACCTGCACCGTGCATCTTGGTAAAATGTATCTTGCTCATTTTGAAAGGAATTGATTCACTTCGCTTGCTATTTTCTTGCCACTTGCCATGGCTCTTACCACCAAACTGGCTCCATTGGCAGCATCGCCACAAACAAAGACATTCTCTGGAAGCTGGGGATGTTCCGGCTTCAGGAATCCCATGGCCAGAAGCACAATTTCTGCCTTGATAATTTCAGGTGTTCCCTTCTCGACCATGAGTGGACGTCCTCCAGCAGGATTGGGTTCCCAGTCTATCTCCTGCACTTTTACTCCCGTGAGTTTGCCGTCTTTTCCAAGAAACTCAAGTGTGTTGATGTTCCATCGGCGTATGCATCCTTCCTCGTGTGAAGAACTGGTTTTCAATGTTCTGGGATAATTAGGCCACGGATTCTGTGGGTCTTCAGGACCTTCAACTGGTTTGGGCATAATCTCAATTTGAGTGACGCTCTTGCATCCCTGCCGATGGGCAGTACCGATACAATCGGAACCAGTGTCACCTCCTCCAATGACAAGCACATCCTTCCCTTTTGCAGAGATTCGCTCGGTTTTGGTAAACTCCATCCCTGCAAGGATACGGTTTTGCTGTGATAGCAGTTCGAGTGCAAAATGTACGCCTTTCAATTCACGGCCAGGCACTTTGAGGTCGCGGGCTGTAGGAGTGCCAGTGGCAAGTACTACAGCGGAATAATCTTTTGAAAGCTGTGATAATATCGCATCATAACTGACACTTTCGCCATAACGGAACTCAATGCCTTCCTGCTCGAGCAGTTGGAGTCTTCGGTCGATCAGAGTCTTGTTGAGTTTGAAATTTGGGATGCCGTAGCGAAGCAGTCCACCAGCGGCTTCGTTTCTTTCGAATACAGTAACCGTATATCCCAACATATTGAGTTCGTTAGCGGCAGCGAGTCCTGCGGGACCTGCACCGATTACAGCCACACTCTTACCATTGCGCCTGACGTTGAGACGAGGTTGAATAAATCCTTCTTGGTATGCCATTTCGGTAATGGCAGCCTCATTCTCTCGGTTGGTGGTTGGTTCGTGATTGTAGCGATTAAGCACACACGCTTTCTCACATAGAGCCGGGCAGATACGTCCGGTGAACTCAGGGAAGGGATTGGTACTGTTGAGTAGGCGATACGCCATTTCCCATTCGCCCTTATACAGAGCATCGTTCCATTCTGGTGCCTTATTGCCTAATGGACAAGCCCAATGGCAGAATGGCACACCACAGTCCATACAACGAGAGGCCTGCTGGCGTCGCTCTCGTGTGTTAAGTGTCTGCTCCACTTCTCCAAAATCGTGGATGCGATCATGAATCGGACGATATCCCGCCTCCTGGCGGTGTATTTCTAAAAATGCTTTTGGATTTCCCATGATGAACTATATATTTTGTAGTTAAATAGGAGTTAAAGGGGAGTTAAAGGGGAGTTAAAGGGACAAATGCTATTCCTCATAACCTCATAACCAACACGCTACGCTACCTCATAACCTTATAACCTCATAACCTTATAACCTCACAACCTCATAACCTCACATATTAATATTCACGTTGCATATCCTCAATTTTCTGTCGCAGTTTATTCATCTGCTCTTCCTGAAGGACACGCTTGTATTCGATAGGCACCACTTGGATGAAGTCTTGAATGTAACGACTCCAGTCATCGAGCATACGACCAGCCAGGGCCGAACCTGTATGCAAATAGTGCTGTCGGATGAGTTCAAGTAGTTCTTTTCGCGACACACTGTCCTCAACAAGTTCCAGTTCCACCATATCCATATTGCAGAAATAGTCGAAGGTGTGGTCGGGGTCATAAACGTATGCCACTCCACCTGACATACCCGCTGCGAAATTGCGCCCTGTCTTACCGAGCACAACCACCCGTCCGCCTGTCATATATTCACAACAATGATCACCTGCACCTTCAACGACAGCGATAGCCCCTGAATTGCGCACACCGAAGCGCTCACCCACACGACCGTTGATATATAATTCACCGCTTGTAGCCCCATATAGTCCGGTGTTTCCAGCGATGATATTCTCCTCGGCTTTGAAATTGCTACGCATAGGTGGTAGGATAGCGATGCGCCCTCCAGATAGTCCTTTGGCGAAATAGTCATTGGTCTCACCTTCGAGTTTGAAACTTACACCATGTTCGAGGAAAGCACCAAACGATTGTCCTGCAGACCCTTTAAACTTCACATTAATGGTATTGTCGGGCAGACCTGCAAGTCCATGCTTCATGGCTATTTCTCCGGATAGCATTGCCCCCACTGCACGGTCGGTATTCTTGATGGCATAATCGAGCGACACCTCTTCCAACTGATTGATAGCCTTATCGGCAGCCACAATCATCTGCTGATCAAGCACGCCAGATATAGCACGGATATCAAGAGAAGTTGGCACATTATGAAGAGTCGTTGGGTCGGCACTCTCCATGTATAGTAGTCGCGTGAAATCGAGATGGACGTCATCTTTCATCTGGGATTTTTTATTTCCAACTTCAATCAGATCAGTTCTTCCTACGATGTCGTTGAGACTCTTGTATCCCATCTCTGCCAAATACTCACGCACTTCCTGGGCAATAAATGAGAAATAGTTGACAAGGTACTCATAACGCCCCATGAAATGTTTTCTTAATTCAGCATGTTGAGTTGCCACACCCATCGGACAGGTGTTCAGGTTGCATTTCCGCATCATCACACACCCTAATACAATGAGCGTAGCCGTGCCGAATCCAAATTCCTCAGCACCGAGGAGTGCCATCAGCACCACGTCGCGCCCGGTCTTCAACTGTCCGTCCACCTGTAGGCGTACACCACCCCGGAGTCCGTTTCGCACGAGTGTCTGCTGCGTTTCCGAAAGTCCTATCTCTGGCGAGATACCCGCAAAGCGCATACTGGATGCCGGACTGGCTCCAGTGCCACCCTCCGCACCACTGATGACGATGAGGTCGGCCTTTGCCTTTGCCACACCAGCGGCTATCGTTCCCACACCGCTCTCGGCCACTAATTTCACTGAAATAGCAGCCCTTGGATTCACATTCTTCAAATCGAAAATGAGCTGAGCCAAGTCCTCTATGCTATAGATATCATGATGAGGAGGTGGGGAAATGAGTGAGATTCCCGGTATGCTGTGTCGCGTCTTGGCAATCACCTCATTGACCTTGAAACCTGGCAGTTGTCCACCCTCACCAGGTTTTGCTCCCTGGGCCACCTTGATTTGTATTTCCTCGGCATTCACCAGATACTCCGTGGTCACACCAAATCTGCCACTTGCCACCTGTTTTGTCTTGCTTGAGAGGCTGATGCCATCAACTTCAGTATGGAAGCGCTCTGAATCTTCACCTCCCTCGCCTGTATTGGAACGTGCTCCAAGTTTGTTCATAGCCAGGCAGATAGCCTCGTGCGCCTCCTTGCTCAAGGCACCAAACGACATGGCTCCTGCCACGAAATGCTTCACGATTGCCTCCACGGGTTCCACCTCGTCGATGCTTATAGGTTGCTTTTTCCATCCGAGGAAGTCGCGTATGAAAATGGGCGACTCTTTCTCATCCACCAGGCGCGCGTATTCTTTGTATTTCTTATAATTTCCGGTGCGTGTGGCGAGTTGCAAGGTGGCAATCGTTTCTGGATTCCATGCATGGCGAATGCCATCACTCCGCCAATGGAACTGGCCAAGGTTAGGCAGGAACTGGCTTTTTGCAGCAGGTTCATTTGTTTCGTTTATGTCTGTGGCACAGCCACTTACTGAATAGGCTTTGCACTGCATGGCAATGGCATCACGGGCGATCTTCTCCAACCCAACACCGCCAATGGTGCTCACTTCTGTGCCGAAATAGGTGCGCAAGAGATGCTCGCTCAGTCCGATGCTCTCGAAAATCTTTGCACCACGATACGAGCGGATGGTCGAAATACCCATCTTGGCCATAATCTTAAACAGCCCCTTCTTTACAGCCTTGATATAGTTTTTCTCTGCAGTGGCATAGTCTTCCTGAATCTTCCCTTTTTTCACCAGGTCATCGAGAATGGCAAAAACCATATAGGGACAGAGTGCCGATGCACCATACCCCAACAACAATGCTGCATGCATCGTCTCGCGTATCTCACCACTTTCTACAATCAGTGCCGTCTGTACTCGCTTTCCTACACTTATCAGATAATGATGTACAGCAGAGACAGCCAAGAGTGAAGGAATAAATGCCTCACCTCCTCCATCACTAAAAGGCATGAGAGGTTTATCCACCTTGTCGGTCAGTATGATATAGTTATATCCATCATCGACGGCTTTCTCAGCATCCTTGCACAGTTGGTCGAGTGCACGTCGCAAATCCTCTCCAGCCTGAGGATAGTCACTCCCCTCCCCTTTCACAGCGTGACTGGGAGTAAGACTGAAAGTCATGGGCAACTTGATTGTATTAAATCCCTTGTATCGTATATTGCAGAGTATATCCAATTGGGTATTGTTCAGTATTGGATGCGGTAGTCGTACCATCTTGCAATTGGTCTCATCGGGACTGAGAATACCAGTACCCACGCGTCCTATATACTCTGTGAGCGACATTACCAATTCCTCTCGGATGGAGTCGATGGCAGGATTGGTCACCTGAGCAAATTGTTGGCGGAAATAATTGAAAAACACTTGAGGTTTCTCTGAGAACACTGCGAGGGGGGTGTCGTTACCCATCGATGCCGTGGGTTCCTGTCCTTTCACCGCCATCGGGGCTATTGTGGCATCGATATCCTCGGCACCATAGCCAAACATTGTTTCTTTTTGCAATAAATCAGACACGGCATTTTCCACGTGCCTTCCACTCTTCAACTTCTCCAACTGGATGCGGTTGGTCGAAAGCCACTGCCGGTAGGGATGCTCACCAGCCAACATCTTTTTGATTTCCCCATCATAGTATATTTTACCTTCCTGTGTGTCGATGAGCAGGATTTTTCCTGGCTGCAGACGACCTTTTTCCACCACGTCCGTCGGGTTGAAATCCATCACGCCCACCTCTGATGCGACAATCATTGTATCGTTCTTGGTGATGGTATAACGAGCTGGTCTCAGCCCGTTACGGTCGAGCATACCGCCGGCAAATCGTCCGTCACTGAACAACAACGCTGCAGGTCCATCCCATGGCTCCATCAAGATGGAATGGTATTCATAGAATGCCTTAAGATCTTCCGATATGGGATTTTTGTCGTTGAAACTCTCTGGAACGAGCACACTCATAGCATGCGGCAAACTAAGTCCCGACATCATGAGAAACTCCAATACATTGTCGAGTGATGCTGAGTCCGACATTTCTGGTTGCACAATCGGCGAGATGGCTTTTGCTTCGCCAAGTGCCTCGCTACTGAGCACACTTTCGCGTGCCTTCATCCATCCACGGTTGCCACGGATGGTATTGATTTCACCATTGTGTGCTAACAACCGGAAAGGCTGTGCCAAACTCCACGTTGGAAATGTGTTGGTACTAAACCTGGAGTGGACGAGTGCTAATCCACTGGTTAGGTATGGATTTGTTAAGTCTGGGAAATACTGCCGTAATTGCATCGACGAAAGCATACCTTTATAAATAATATTGGTATTACTTAACGAACAGATATAAAAGTCCTTATGTGTGACACGGCGCTCAATCTTCTTTCTTATGATATATAATGTTCGTGGAAATGCCTCCACCTTGTCGTCGGACACTCCTGTAACAAATACCTGTTTTATATCTGGCTCCGTCGTTAATGCCGACTCACCGAGACACGCCGGATTGGTGGGTACAGTGCGTAGATGCATCAGTTGTAATCCCTCACGCTCTATCTCCTCTATCATCACGCTCAGGATTTGCTGCCTTGCTTCTTCGTCCTTAGGCAGGAATACCAAACCTGTACCATATTTTCCCTTCTCTGGCACAGGAATACCTTGTAGGAGAATAAATTCATGTGGAATCTGAATCATTATACCAGCCCCATCGCCATCCTTGCCAACCTCGGCACCACGATGACGAAGATTCTCGAGTACATGCAATGCATCATCCACAATTTGATGGCTCTTATTACCATGAATATTCACAATCATGCCTACACCACAGGCATCATGTTCATATTCATTCTGGTAGAGTCCCTTTTTGGTTTGAGTTTGCTTACTTTTTGTCATATTATCCTTATATTTACTATCTTTTTGTTCAAAATCACGGTGCAAAGTTATGACATATTGCTATAAATACAAAGAAATTTGTGACATTTTTAATCACATTTTAATATCGTTCTTTCACTTTGTAACAAAATTAACTAAATCACTATCTATTTGTATAAAATTGAAAGCATTTTTACCCGCTCACTTACAAATCGTAACTTGAGGACATTATTTAGAATCAAAAAGCAAACTATTTACCGCAATAACTATCAAAACAATCTAACTTTGCACGAAAAATATTTCAATATGTAATAAAAGGATAGTTATGAAGGTAAAAAGACGTTGGATTGTGCTGATGGCTGCCATGACAGTGATAGCCATAGTAGGATTAGTGGTAGGAGAGCCTACCTTTGAATGTGATTGGTCTGTGGTATCTGCAGCCGATGTAGCTTGGTTGATTACAGCCACTATATTTGTGCTGATGATGACTCCTGGCCTGTCGTTTTTCTATGGTGGCATGGTGGGTGCCAAAAATGTCATCTCAACGATGCTTCAATCATTTATCGCCATGGGACTGATTTCAGTTCTCTGGGTGGTAATAGGTTTTTCGCTATGCTTTGGCGACGACATTGGCGGTGTGATAGGCAATCCAACCACTTTCCTGATGTTTAAGAATGTAGGAGGGGCAGTCTATACCACACCTGGGGGTAACATCTTGGGAGGAGCCACCATTCCATTGGCACTCTTTGCACTGTTCCAGATGAAGTTTGCCATCATCACCCCTTCTCTCATCACGGGATCGTTTGCCGAGCGTGTACGCTTCTCAGCTTATATGTTTTTTATGATGTTCTTTTTCTTCATCATCTATTGTCCGTTGGCCCACATGACATGGCATCCAGAGGGATTGTTCTGCAGATGGGGTGTCATCGACTTTGCTGGTGGTATCGTGGTACATGCTTCGTCGGGTGTAGCAGCCTTGGCAGGAGCCATTTTCCTTGGACGACGCAGTACTGAGAAGAGCGAGCCTGCCAACATACCATTTGTATTACTTGGTGCTGCCATGTTGTGGTTAGGATGGTTTGGTTTTAATGCGGGTTCCTCTCTTCACGCCGACGGTCAGGCAGTAAAAGCATTTCTCAACACCAACACGGCCTCGGCTACAGCGATGATGACATGGATATTCTTCGACTGTCTGCGCGGCAGGAAACCATCAGCCATGGGTGCTGCCGTAGGTTGTGTCGTAGGCTTGGTGGCCATCACACCGTCTGCGGGTTACGTCACCGTGGGGCAGAGTATCTTTATTGCATTTGTGATCACACTCATCTGCAACATGGCAGTGTATTGGCGTTCGCGCAGCAGTATCGACGATGCCCTTGATGTTTTCCCCACTCACGGTATGGGTGGTATTGTCGGCACGGTGCTGACAGGCATCTTCATTCAAGAAGGGCTCATCGCTGGCACTTGGGATGGTTTCATTGTATTTCTCTTCCACTTATTGGCCATAGCCATCGTTTTCACCTATACATTTGCCATGAGCTGGTTAGGTTACAAACTCATCGACCGTTTCATCCCCATGCGCGTCTCTCCCTACAGCGAAAAAGTGGGTCTCGACTTTTCACAGCATGATGAGCATTATGGTCTTGCTCATATCGGAGAACGAGAGTTGGCGGAGTATGAGGAACATTTGAGGGAGAAGCTAAAGATTGAAGATTGAAAATTGAAAATTGAAAAGGAGTTAAAGGGGAGTTGAAAAGGAGTTAAAGGGGAGTTAAAGGGACAATACCATTGAAGATTGAAAATTGAAGATTGAATTTTTGGAACTGCGAGGGCAGAGTCAAACGACGTACGAAGCAAGGGCAGAGATTGAGTTTACTCATATTATGCATTGCAAGGAGGAGTTCGACCGAAGGTCAAACTTGTTTGAACTATGCCGAGTCGTGACAAAAATCAGCGAAGCTAAAATTGAAAATGGAGACAAAATACATTTTTATCACCGGGGGTGTGGCCTCATCATTGGGCAAAGGTATCATCTCGGCATCATTAGGAAAACTGTTGCAGGCAAGGGGGTATCGTATCACAATCCAGAAATTCGACCCTTATATCAATATCGACCCTGGCACGTTGAACCCTTATGAGCACGGGGAATGTTACGTGACAGCCGACGGTATGGAAACCGACCTTGACTTAGGGCATTACGAACGGTTTACCGGCATTGAGACCACACGCGACAACAGTGTGACTACGGGGCGCATCTACCTGAGTGTTATTGAGCGCGAACGACGTGGCGACTACTTAGGCAAGACCATTCAGGTAGTACCACATATCACCGACGAGATAAAACGACGGATGCGACTATTAGAAGCCAGTAATTACGACTTCATTATCACCGAGATAGGCGGTACTATCGGCGACATCGAAAGTCAGCCGTTTTTGGAAGCTATTCGACAGCTGCGCTGGGAACTTGGCACGCAACGTGCACTGAATATCCATCTCACCTATATACCTTATTTAGCAGCTGCCGGCGAACTGAAAACAAAGCCCACACAAACCAGTGTAAAGCAGTTACAAGGCCTTGGCATTCAACCAGAAATATTGGTGTTGCGTACTGAACATGAATTAGGTGATGATTTGAAGGCCAAGGTGGCACATTTCTGCAACGTGGATGTGAAGGCGGTGATTCAAAGTCAGGACCTGCCAAGCATATACGAGGTTCCCGTAAACATGCAGCGGCAAGGACTCGATGCCATCATTCTGAAAAAGATGGGAATGGAACCAGGCCCCACTCCTGGACTTGGTCCATGGCGGGCGTTCTTAGAACGTCGAAAAAAAGCGACCAAAGAGATAAAAATTGCACTTGTGGGTAAATACGACCTTCAAGATGCCTACAAAAGCATCATCGAGAGCCTCGCTCATGCTGGAACCTACAACGACCGCAAAGTGAAAACCGTTTTCGTGAATAGCGAACATATCACCCGAGAGAACGTCGCAGAACAGCTCAATGGCATGGCAGGTGTCGTTATCTGCCCGGGATTTGGCAGTCGCGGCATTGAAGGAAAAATCATCACTGCCGAATATACTCGAACCCACGACATTCCAACCTTCGGCATTTGCCTTGGAATGCAAATGATGGTGGTGGAATTTGCGAGAAATGTGCTTGGCTATAAAGATGCCAATAGTACAGAATTCTCGGCAATGAAGTCCCCCACCAGACATCCAGTCATCGACCTCATGGAAGAACAGAAAAGCATCACACAAATGGGTGGAACGATGCGCCTTGGTGCATACGACTGTGAACTCATCAAAGGCAGTCGTACATGGAAAGCCTATGGCGAAGACAGGCTCATCAAGGAACGCCACCGACATCGCTACGAGTTCAACAACCAATACTTAAAAGAATATGAACGCCATGGCATGAAATGTGTGGGTATCAACCCAGCTTCCAACCTCGTAGAAATCGTTGAGATACCCGACAAGAAATGGTATATCGGCACACAGTTTCATCCCGAATATTCCTCAACAGTGCTTCACCCACATCCACTGTTTATGTCATTTGTAAAAACTTGTATCAATGGAACAGTTGAAGCATGAATGCGGAGTGGCGATGATACGTCTGTTGAAACCATTGGCATACTACAGACAGAGATACGGCACCTACCGCTATGGGCTGGACAAGCTTTACCTGATGATGGAAAAGCAACACAACCGCGGACAAGAAGGCGCCGGCATTGCCTGTGTCAACATGGATGCTCCCGCCGGCGAGGAATACATGTTTCGTGAACGGGCCGAGGGCAAGGATGCCATCACCGAGATATTTAAAAATATAGAAACAAGAGGTGAGGAGTCAGAGGGAAAAGGTTGGGCCGCCGCCCAACTCTATATGGGCCATCTGCGCTATTCCACTACCGACAAGCATGGGCTGCAATACATACATCCATTCTTACGCAGAAATAACTGGAGAGCAAAGAACTTATGCCTTTGTGGCAACTTCAACATGACCAACATCGACGAAGTGTTTCAATTTCTTACCTCACAAGGTCAGTCGCCCCGTGTCTATGGCGATGCCTACATTACACTCGAATTGATGGGTCACCGACTCGACCGTGAGGTGGAGCGGCTCTTTATGGAGGCAAAGGAGCAAGGATTAGAAAGCACAGACATCACGCAGTATATAGACGACCATATCAATATGGCCAATGTCTTGAAAACGACAATGACACATTTCGACGGTGGTTACGTCATGTGCGGACTAACGGGTAGTGGTGAACAATTCACCATTCGAGACCCATGGGGAATTCGGCCTGCATTCTACTATCAAAACGATGAAATTGTGGTGTTGGCCTCAGAGCGCCCCGTCATACAGACATGCTTCGACTTGCAAGCAGAAGACATCCATGAACTACAACCCGGACAGTCGCTGATAGTCACAAAGAACGGACATGTCAATTTGGCACAGATTCTACCTACCATGAAATTAAGTGCCTGCTCTTTTGAACGCATTTACTTCAGCCGAGGAAGCGACCGCGAAATCTACCAAGAGCGCAAACGCCTTGGCGAACAGCTTACTCCTACCATCATGAAAGCCATTGACAACGACGTGGCACACACCGTCTTCTCCTATATCCCCAACACAGCAGAAGTGGCTTTCTATGGTATGACCGATGGTATTCGTCAGCTCAACCACGATGTCCGCATTGAAAAAGTTGTATGGAAGGACATCAAATTACGCACTTTCATCACAGAGGGAACTGAGCGTAACGACCTGGCAGCCCACGTTTATGACATCACTTATGGTTCCTTACAACCTTATGAAGACAATCTTGTCATCATCGACGACTCCATCGTTCGTGGCACAACACTAAGGGAGAGCATATTCAAGATTCTCGACCGTCTGCACCCCAAGAAAATCGTGATGGTTTCGAGTTCGCCACAAATACGCTATCCCGACTACTACGGCATCGACATGTCTAGACTGGAAGAACTCTGTGCCTTTCGAGCTGCCATCGCACTCATTAAAGAACGAGGCATGGATAAGCTGATTGAAGAAACATACGAGAAATGCAAAGTTGAAAATGAAAAACTGACCAATCCCGTCCGTGCCATCTATGCTCCCTTTACAGTAGAAGAAATCAATGAGAAAATAGTAGAGATGCTCCGGCCCGATGGCATGCAGGCACCCATCGAGCTGGTGTTTCAGAGCATTGAGGGATTGCACACGGCCTGTCCGCATCACCCTGGCGATTGGTACTTCACAGGTCGTTATCCAACACCTGGCGGCATACGTATGGTGAATCAGGCGTTTATTAACTATGTAGAAAATGTATTGAAAAAGCAAGAAACAGATAAATGAGACAAGCTAAACTAATACTTGACAACGGCACTGAGTTTTACGGTTGGTCATTTGGTGCAGAAAAGGAAATCTCGGGTGAAGTGGTGTTCAATACCGCTATGACAGGTTATCCTGAAAGTCTGACCGACCCAAGTTATGCTGGGCAGATACTGGTGATGACCTATCCGCTGATTGGCAACTATGGAGTGCCTGAGGCGGGTATAAATGAAAATGGTCTGCCATCCTTTATGGAAAGTGATAAAATTCATGTCAAAGCATTGGTTGTGGCCGACTACAGTGAGACTTTTTCACACTGGAATGCCAAAGAATCACTTGCAGCATGGCTGAAGAGAGAAGACATCCCAGCCATAACAGGTGTCGATACACGGCGACTGACAAAAGTACTTAGGGAGCATGGTGTGATGATGGGAAGGATAAGTCTCATCCCCTACCTTTCTCCAAAGGGAGACGGAAGTCATAGCCCACAAGAGAGTTGTGTGGAAAACTATGGAAGCGTGAACTGGGTGGAAAAGGTGAGCTGCAAAGAGGTCATTACTTATAAAATTGAAGATTCAAAATTGAAAATTGAAAATTCAAGATGGAAAATTGAAGATTCAGAATTGAAAATTGAAGATTCAATTGGAGCGAAGCATCATCACAAAAGAGTTGTACTGGTAGATTGTGGTGTGAAGGCCAACATCATACGATGTCTGCTTAAAAGAGGTGTCGAGGTGGTACGTGTACCATGGGATTATGACTTCAACCAATTGGAATTCGATGGTCTTTTCTTGGCAAATGGCCCCGGAGACCCTGAACAATGTGGAGTGACCGTGGAACATATCAGGAAATTCCTTGCCAATGAACAAGTACGTCCCTGCATGGGCATCTGCCTTGGTAATCAGTTGTTAGCCCGTGCTGCAGGAGCAAAGACCTACAAACTGAAATACGGTCACCGTAGCCACAACCAACCCGTGAGAAAAGTTGGCACTAATCAATGTTTCATTACCTCACAAAACCATGGATACGCTGTCGATGACACCACACTCCCCGATGACTGGGAGCCTCTGTTCATCAACATGAACGATGGGTCGAACGAAGGAATCCGCCATAAAACGAAACCATGGATATCTGCACAATTTCATCCTGAAGCCTGCTCTGGACCCGTCGATACTGAATTCCTATTTGATGAGTTTGTGGCATTAGTTGACAAGGTAACACCTGAGAGTAACACCCCAACAACAATAACAGCAAATAACTTGTCAACTCGTTTACTTGTCAACTCGTCTACTTTTAAAAAAGTTCTTCTTTTAGGCAGTGGTGCATTGAAGATTGGACAGGCGGGAGAATTTGACTACAGTGGCGCCCAAGCACTAAAAGCGCTAAAGGAAGAAGGTATTAAGACTGTGCTTATCAACCCGAATATCGCCACGGTGCAGACCTCAAAGGACGTGGCCGACACTGTATATTTCCAACCTGTGACTTATGAATTCGTAAAACGCATCATCGAAAAAGAAAGGCCAGATGGAATCTTGCTGAGTTTTGGTGGTCAGACTGCCCTAAACTGCGGTGTGGAACTGTACGAGAAGGGAGTTTTAGAAAAATATGATGTCAAGGTACTTGGCACACCCGTCCAAGCTATCATCGATACGGAAGACCGCGACCTTTTCGTGAAGCGACTCGATGAAATTGGCGTGAAGACAATTAAGAGCGAAGCATGCAACACTATCGAGGAAGTACAACAAGCAGCCTATAAATTAGGATTCCCCGTGATACTAAGAGCCGCCTATGCCCTTGGCGGTCTTGGGTCTGGATTTTGCGACAATGAAGAGGAACTGTTGGCTCAGGCAGAGGAAGCCTTCTCTTTTTCACCACAGGTGTTGGTAGAAAAGTCGTTGAAAGGCTGGAAAGAAATCGAGTATGAGGTAGTACGCGACCGTTACGACAACTGCATCACTGTGTGCAACATGGAGAATCTCGATCCATTAGGCATTCATACAGGCGAGTCGATTGTAGTAGCACCAAGTCAGACACTTTCCAATACAGAATACCATAAATTGCGAGCCCTCGCCATCAAGATAATCCGCCACATCGGCATCGTGGGTGAGTGTAATGTGCAGTATGCCCTCGACCCGCAGTCGGAGGACTACCGTGTCATCGAGGTCAATGCCCGTCTGTCGCGTTCATCGGCATTAGCATCGAAAGCCACGGGGTATCCCCTTGCATTTGTGGCAGCCAAGCTCGGATTGGGTTATGGCCTCTTTGAACTGAAAAACTCGGTGACGAAAACTACGAGTGCCTTTTTCGAACCCGCTCTTGACTATGTGGTATGCAAGATACCACGCTGGGATTTAACAAAGTTCCGAGGTGTAAAGCGCGAATTAGGTTCATCGATGAAGAGCGTGGGCGAGGTAATGGCCATCGGTCGCACCTTTGAGGAAGCACTGCAAAAAGGATTACGGATGATTGGCCAAGGAATGCATGGGTTCGTAGAAAACAAGAACATCGAAGATGGAATATGGAAAATTGAGAATAACTCCATCGGCCAAGGTCCGGTTTACAATTTTCAATCTTCAATTCTCAATTTAAAATTACATGAGCCCACCGACATGCGCATTTTCGTTGTCTCGGAAGCAATGAAAGCGGGCTACAGCATCGAGCAAATCCATCAGTTGACAATGATTGACCGATGGTTCTTGCAGAAACTAAAACACATTGTGGATCTTGACCTACGGCTCCAACAGAACAACCAGTTGTCGGAGTTTTACGAGTGGATGGAACATTCTGAATTGATCGAACTTCTCGAAGCCCCAGAATTTCTATATTCCCTCCGTGCTGCCAAGGTTTATGGCTTCTCTGACTTTCAAATAGGCCGTGCATTGGGATTAGAATCCAAAATGACGATGGAAAAAGCAGGACTACTTGTCCGCCAATGGCGGAAGGAATTGGGCATCGTGCCCTCAGTCAACCAAATCGATACCATGGCAGCGGAATATCCTGCACAGACCAATTACCTTTATATGTCGTATGTCTAGGTGCTGCTTGGCCTGCTTCTCCAACACCCTTAATCTCCTTTCTGATTCTTCCAGGCGGTGCTGAGTACTTGCCAGCATCATCCTATATTGACTGATATTGCTCTTCACATGCCTTATCAGATACTCTAAAATAGCTTTCTTGGAATGATAAGCATTATATACGCTCACTTCATCTCCATTCTCCATGAAGAGCCTATCTTGTGCAATGGCTCCCTCTGTTGCTTTCCTACTGCAAATTGAGCGAATGCGAAACTTGAATGACAGTTATTTGTAAGGGAGAAACGTTAAAAGTGGCAACAAATCTAAAAAACGTCTGAAAAAACATATTCACTATATTGAAAACTATATTCAATTGATTAAGAATGAATAGTGTTGTCAACAAAAATGTGTATATTTGCATCCAATACACTAATCTACCACACTAATTATGAATAATACAACCACAGACAACGTGTTAATGGGCGACATCTGTTTCAAACTGGATGAAACGACAAAAACAGCAGAAATAACCCGAAGACTAAAAAAATATTCCGGAACCTTCGACCTTCCATCAACTGTCATCCATAACAATACGGAATACGAGGTAACCAGTATCGGTGATGATGCCTTCAAGGGTTGCTCCGACCTATTATCAGTCACCATTCCAAAAAGTGTGGCATGCATCGGGAAAAAAGCCTTCGCCGGTTGTATTTAGAGACCTCTAAACAACAATAAACAATGAAAAACATATAGAGATAAATCTCTGTATATCAACTACTTTTAGATTTTAACACTTCGGACTTGCTTTTTGGTGGTTCTCAAAAATCCGCTTACCTTTGCAACGCATTTCTACCGCGGAGAATTTTGAGGGCTTTTATTTTGCGTACAACGGTTGACTGATGAACGAGAGGGAAAAGATCAAGGAAGTGACCTCATTTGAAGAACGCATCATCGTGGAATGAGTTCGCATTGGAGAAGGAGAAGGCAAAGTTGGTCAAGGTAAACCACATGCCTGAAGGTATCGTCCCAACCGCCATCTGGTATATGATGAAGCATCACTGCCAGCTACACCAGCAGGACAGGACTGTCGGGCGAAAATTGGAACGCTTCATGACCACGTTTGTCATCTCCCCCTCAAAGGAAGAGGCTGCAAACTTCACCATGAATGATTGGGCGAACCTTGGTGATGAAGCGTTGGAAACTCTGGATTCCGTCGGACTCATCCCCACGGGCATGAAGAAGGAAGCCAAGACCAATTTCCGCAATTCAATGAATGTGGCTGGCTTGCATTCCGACTCCAAGTCAGGGACACTGCACCTGCATCTTGACTGTTGCCGTGTTGACCTTGACGGCAACACCAACGATGTCCATGATATTCACAAGAGGGCAATGATGGCTGCGGAAATTATCAACATGAGGCATGGGTGGAAACAGCCGAAAGAGATACGTGAAATGCGCAAGGAAGAGATTACAGCCGAAAGAGATACGTGAAATGCGCAAGGAAGAGATTGCGGACTTTTGCGAATACACCCTTCAGAAGATGCAGGAGTTTGACGTTGACTTCTATTTCAAGATGCTTCGCATGAAAGGCTATGAGGTTACACCTCGTTACGACAAAGGCAAGAATCTGGTTGGCTATACCATCGCCAAGAATGCCTCTGTGTTCAAGGCTTCTGAAATCGGTCGCAAATTCATGACATCACAGCTTGAATCCACATGGAAGAAACTCCATCCGAAGCCTGCTCAGGTTATAACGAAACCTTCTGCCCAGACTGCTACCCCAAGCAGCCGTCCAGTCCGTTCGACTTTCCAGACAATGGCATCTACCCAGGCCAAGGTGCAGCCAAAAGTCCAGGCAAAACCTTTGCCATCCTTCACTATATTCAACATCGATACACCTATTGGAGATTGTTGCCCATACTGCAATGCTTCTCTTTGCTGGCTACATTGACGCAGCCACATCCATGTCCGAATCTTGCGGAGGTGGTGGCGGTTCTGCTCCTGAATCAGGATGGGGAAAAGACAAGGACGAGGACGAAAGAGCCCATGCCCGTCGATGTCTGAAGATGGCTCACTCCATGTGCAAACCTAAGCCACGCCAACGTAGTTTCCACCGTTAAACCAATAAATCTTTACATTATGGCTATCAAGAAAAGTAAGAATAACGAATCAATAACCGACTTCGACAATATGATGAACGAGGTCGAAGAGGAACTAGAGGTTCAGCAAGCCGAACAGAATATAGCCGACCGTGTTCCTGAACTCAAACAGTTGAGTACCGACATTGACAAGGCAACGACTGCCGTCATCAATGCCAGGCTATCCTTGGAATCTTCAATCCGCCAAACTCAGCGTGAAGAAGGAGTGCTCGGTGCTGCCGTGAATACCATCAGTGGCAAGGTTGACACCATCAATAAGCACATAGACCATGTTATGGAAGATGCGCCCACAAAGTTGAAGGTGACGGTGAATGT
>OMXV01000052.1 GCA_900315075.1 uncultured Prevotellaceae bacterium
GTTGTCGCTCATCGCTTCATTAAAACCTGTCCAGAATTCAAGTTTTAGTAAGTCTGTATCAGAAAGTCCTTCTATCGTCTTCATCGTTTTGGACCAGTCGTTAGGTCTTTCCACAATATTGAAGCGTGGGGCCTTTGCCGAGTCACCAATCTGCCACAATTCTATTTCCAACAAGAAGAATCCGATATTGTTATCTGTATGCTGGTTCAGCCATTCTATAGCCTGGCGATGTTCATCACGTGCTCGCTTCACCACCCAGACAATCACTTCCGCACCTTTACCTGAAGCGTATGTAATCAGTTTGCCAAGATGGTCGTGATTGGTATCTTCCAATTGGTTCTCAATTATCACACGACGATTGGTGCCCACTTCTTTAGCAAAGATATCTACATTGAAACTACCGACGGACGATTCCCTTTCTTCAAGTTCCAACTCAATATCTATCGCATCCCCCAACAGCGTAAGATTTTCTTCCTGCGCTAACCACTTCGTGAAATCATTTGCCTCATGAGGCCACACCGACCTTAAATCGGTAATTCTTATCATCTTGCCTAATTTATCCATTTCGTCAATTGTTTTGTTCTTTAAACATATATTGCCAGTACTTGGTTCTCTGCTCCTTGTGTATCTTAACCAGTGTATTCATCGTCGAAGTATAACAAACCACACTTCTATATCTGATGATTGCCAATCATTTCTTTATTCTAACAGACATAAAATTAACCATACTACTAATAATCCTTATCGTGTTGTAAAACACTTCTATCATATAGTAACATATTAAGAATCTGACAATAATTATCAATAGTATCTTCCCGAATGTCAATATTGAGGGTATCGTTATTGGAACGAACGTATAATCTGCAATATCAACTCTAAAGAATTCGAAATACATCACATTAATACATATTAAGGCTAAAGCCCATATGCCAACAATAACACTCTTACCAACTAAAACATTGAACTTCTGAACATAGTAAAAAGATTGTTTTTGCCATAGCTTTTCTCTGGCATTCTCAAAAACAACTTCATCAATTGAGACTTCAATATTCCGAGTTTGTTCATTTTCCGCTAAATCTAATTTATAATCTCCACTTCTTTTCTTTGGTGGCATATAGAACTTGTCTAAAGCAAATACTAATGCTGTCAAAAATAGTCCAATTAAAATGGCTAGAATAGAAGCACCCAATTGAAGGAATTCATTATTATATCCTTCAGAAAGCGAAAAAAGCACAAACACAGTTAAGGGATAAGCAAGTAAAAACCTACCATTCCTACGAACAAAGGATTTCCTTTGATTATTTATGTCTAAGGATTCACTTTCCCGTGCCTTGGAATAAACAAAATGAATAAATGAGTGTTCTATATTAGGCTTCATTGTTTTGCTCAAATAAATCGGGTCTTATCTCTGGTAACACTTCATCTTGAAATAGATTCTGACAAAGCTGATTAAGTTCATTAAATTCAGGAGTGTCGTCATCATTATAGTGATTGATACGTCCTTCAAGATATACGACAGGGATTACATTTAAGTTCTCATCGTCGAAATCAAAAGTCCTGTCAGTCTTTGAGAATGGGCTACTTAATGTCATTTTCTTGCTATCAAAACTCGTTAACCCTTCAGTATTATGCTTGTGGCGAGAAAAGCCTAGTTGACGTAAAAGACTCCCTAGCTTTGTTTTTTCCGTTAAAGAAATGTCTCCATCTTTAGGCTTTATCTCTATTTTCACATCATACAATTGATGATACGTGCCTATACCTTCATCTGTAAAAACTTCATCTCTATATGTATTGCTAAATTCTATACATTTGATTATTGCTTCATTTTGAAACTCTCGTTGAAATGATTTGGGACAAAACATATTCAGTGCTGGACGTCTGAAATTTGCTCCTTTAAAGAGTCTTTCCACATAAACTTTGAACATATCCGTAATTGTTTCTTCTTTACTATTAGAATGCAAAATAAAACATCCTTCATCATGATCTAAGGGCAAATATAATAGGAAATAGTAATAACGGAGGATAGTTTTATTTTTACCAAAAGCATTCGCTTCTTCTGCATCAGCCGAAGAATCACTCATCATTCCATCACGCCCAAATCTACCTCCATTTATTACTCCATATATAATATTCTTTTGAACATCAACAACAGGCCTGTTATCCAAGTGCTTATTAGAAGCAGTTTTTATTAGCTTAAGCTGTTTCTTGATTCTAGTACCTTTTGCAATATCGGTAACTAATCCATTCATAAAATAGTCAAACAATTTATTCATTATTTGGGCATCCGAACTAGGACGACGTTGGTATAACTCTTCGATTGCGAAATCACGAAAAGTTTTATACTCTAAATCTTTTGACACTAACCTTAGTGTATAAAATTCCAGTTTTGGTCTTAAAGCCATATTCTTTATCTTTATTTATTTTTATTGCCCCATCTTCGCCAAAAGCAAAGACTGTAATTCGGTTAGTTTCAAATTCTCTTGTTTCTTTAGTATATACATTTCAAAAATTGGATGCATCTTTTCATTTAACTCCATCAAGCACTTCTTCGAAGGGATTATAACCTGAGCAGCATCTAAATCCTCGCGCTTTATATGGCCCATTGATGTTGCTTTTGCAGAAATCAAGCGTTTCCATTCTGCAATATGATTCTGAGTCCATAAGAAATAGAACCATTTAGGAAATTCAGATGAGGTAACCTTAAATAGGTGCTGATTTAAAGCGCACTTTCCACCACACCATATATCTATAAACAAGGTTGCAGACCAAGAGAATATAACATCTCCAGTGTTTATAATATAATCTTGTGGGATAGAAACATCAACATGGTCGCTATTTCCATCACAACGACCTTGTGATAATTCTCTAATTTTCAGAACAGGTAGATAATTTTGTCCATTTGTCTCATACTTTTGGCAGGCTGTTCCATTTAGATATGTTGCGATATCCGTCAACGCCCCCATTCTCCAACCTTCGGGGAGGTTTTCTTTGTCGATGTTATCGACGAAGGTTTTGCGGTAGAGGGCTTGGGCGGTGGCTTCGAGATGCTGAATTATTTGATTGTTGAGACGGATGCGGTTGGTCAGCGTTTCGTATTCTGACACGATTCCACGCTGACGAGTGATAGAGGGGATGGGGAGCTGCATATTGCAAAAGTCTTCCCAAGTTAGGCTACCACGAACACCGCCAACAGCATAGTAGCTGGCTTCACGGTCAAACTCACTACGAGAGAACCACATCATCAAGTATTGAGGTAACAAAACCGTTTTGTCAATGACTTCAAACATCGGATAGGCAGGTGACATAATGGCCTCGTCTTCCTCAAACATTGCAACAGGCATCTTTCCATCACGACTCACCTGCATCAAACTGCAAGCAAACTGTTCGTGATGAATTACCTTATAGTTAGAGAGGTCTGTGCCGATAACATTTGCTACCGACGGTATGAATGCCTTGTCAATCGTAAGACCGACAAGTTTCGTAACCTTCAAGTCCCGATTACGAACATTCACTTCTCTGATATAGTCGCCTAAACGCTTGTATTCCGCTTTACTCATCGTTGTTTTTGTTTATCAGATTGACAACAACCTTTACCATGACATCCTTCTCTTCTGTTCTACTCTCGGCAATCATCAGCGTGAGGGCAACGAGGGTGCTATCCGCTATACGCTTGCTGCCATCAGGATGATAGAGAATGTGATTGTTGTTGAGGAACCAGAGGAACAGCGTGGCGGCAATGCGCTTATTACCGTCGCTGAACGAGTGGTTCTTGGTGACGAGATAGAGCAGCATGGCGGCTTTCTCCTCCACGCTGGGATAGAGTTCTTCACCGTCAAAGGTCTGGTATATTTGTCCGATACTGCTTTTGAAGGAGTCATCTTTCTCGTTGCCAAAGAGAACAGAGCCGCCAAATTTCTCACGCAAGCCGTTGATAGCCTCCATTGCATTCTCGTAAGTGGCATGGAACGGCTCTTCTTTCGTGGTCTTATTGATGGTAAGCCGCTCGTAGTCATAGTTGTCGAGGGTGTCGAGGGCGTAAGTGTAATCCGTCACCACCTCAAACAGGGCATTGGTCTCGTCGTTGGACAGTAGAGGCTGATTCTGAATGGTGCGTCTAAGCATACCAACCAGTTGACGCAACTCACCGATTTGCTCCTTGCGAAGTCGCTCGTTGACGGCATAGCCCTTGATGAGATATTGTTTTAAAACCTTGTTAGCCCATTGACGAAAACGAGTGGCATTTTTGCTGTTTACACGATAGCCAACAGAAAGAATAACATCAAGATTATAATACTTTGTACTATAAGCTTGTTTTCCTTCATTACCCATGTGTTCCAAAATGGAACATGTGCTACCTTCGTCAAGTTCTTCCGATGCATAGATATTCTTCAAATGCTTCGTAATAGCAGGGCGCTTTGTTCCAAACAACTCAGCAATTTGTTTCTGCGTCAACCACACAGTCTCGTTATCCAAGCGGACATCAATCTGTGTCTGCCCGTCCTCTGTCTGATATATGATGATTTGATTATTCGAGTCCATAGCCTAATGAATTAAACAGTTCTTTCAACTGCTGTTTACTCTCTTCTTCCTGCTGCAAGAGGTCGCGCATATCAGCTTGCAGTTGCTTCATTCTGGTGTCGAAGTCTATCTGCTCATCACGGTTGCGGAACTCAATGTATTTGCTGGGCACAAGGCTCCAGCCTTTCTTCTCAATCTCGTCGAGGGTGGCAGAGTAGCAGTATTCAGGCTCGTTGTGATAGGCCAGTTCGTAACCCACACGCTGCCAGTTGTGGAAGTTCTCGGCTATCTGCTGTATCTGCTCCGTAGAAAACTGGATGTATTTCTTCTCAAAAGGCTCTCCCCATTGACGCAAGTCGATGAACAGCACTTCGTCCTCGCGATTGCGATAGCGAATCATCTTGCCGTTTTGTTCCACCGTGCGGGCACGTTTATTGTTGTTCAGAATCCAGAGCGTCACGCTGATGTCTGTAGAATAGAACATGTTGCGAGGCAAGATGACAATCGCTTCCACGAGTTTGTTCTTCAAGAGTTGTTTGCGAATGGCCAACTCCGTTCCGTCACCACTCAAAGCACCGTTGGCAAGAAGGAAGCCGGCGGTGCCGTTGGCGGAGAGTTTAGAGACAATGTTCAGTATCCAACCATAGTTGGCGTTACTTGTCGGCGGTATGTCGTAACCAGCCCATCGAGGGTCGTCTTTCAGTTCGTTTTCTGCACGCCATGCCTTCTGGTTGAATGGTGGATTGGCCATGATGAAGTCAGCCTTTAGGTCTTTGTGCTGGTCGTTATGGAACGTATCGGCAGCCATCTCACCCAGGTTACAGGCAATGCCACGAATGGCAAGGTTCATCTTCGCCAGTTTGTAGGTGGTATTGGTATATTCCTGTCCATAGACAGAGATGTCGCGCTTGTTGCCATGATGCGCCTCAATGAACTTCATGCTTTGTACGAACATGCCGCCAGAACCACAACAGGGGTCATATATCTTTCCACGATAAGGCTCTATCATCTCAGCAATCAGGTTGACGATGGTCTTAGGTGTATAGTACTCACCCTTACCCTTGCCTTCGGCAATGGCAAACTTACCGAGGAAGTATTCATAGACGCGACCGATAAGGTCGTTCTCAGGGTCTTTTAGCGTGTCTATCTTATTGATTTCATCGAGCAAGGCGGCAAGTTTGGTACGGTCGAGCGACAGACCCGCATAGTAGTTGCTGGGCAGGGCACCCTTCAGCGTAGGGTTGCTCTGCTCCACTTTAGCCAGCGCTTTATCTATCTTGATGGCAATATCATTCTGCTTGGCATTTTCAATCAGAAAATCCCAACGGCTTTCAGGCTCCAGATAAAAGACGTTCTTGGCATTATAGAACACGGGATTGTCTGCAAAAGCCTCCTTGCCTTCTGCCACCAGCTCATTGCGCCGCTCCGTGAAGCGGTCGTGTGCATATTTCAGGAATATTAGACTAAGCACAACGTGCTTATACTCCGAGGGCTCCACAGAACCTCGTAGTTTATTGGCTGATTCCCATAACGCTTCCTCTATTGCCTTTTCTTTTATTACTTTCTTTGCCATAATTATGGTAGTTTGATTCCGTTAATTATCTTTCTTCCAAAGTAGTCGAAGAGGAAAATGGGGAATCCGTTAAGAATTGCGACCTTACATTCATCCGTCTTGACATATTTGGAGAGTTGATTGGTGAAGACTGCCAGCTGACTATCGGATTCATCGGGGACTTCATTTTTGTCGTTACAGATGTAGTTTGCCTTACTGACATTCATAACAACAAGATGCTTCCAATTCGTCTTTGCGCCATCTATCTTCTCTTGTATTTTCATCTCGTCATCAGCTGGTTTGATGGTGAGAATGAGATATTCCAAGTTTCCGCCATAGAAAGAAAATTCATGAACTAGGCGTTTGAATCTTACTTCCTGGCACTGTTGACGTGTCACGGTGTATGTCCAATAGTCACTATCTGGTAACTCTTTTGTGTAGCGGAGCGACTCGACCATCGGGTAATTGATATACAACTTACCATTCGCTGTTTCATCCGTAAAGAAGTCCAGCATCTCAGAAAGCATCTTGTTGTTCTCTTCAAGGGTTCTGGCCTTTTCTTGGAAATCATAGTCGAAGAATAGGTATATTTCAGATACCTCGTCCTCTCTAATGTCTTTCAGGGTTTCGTCACCCTTTTCAAGTAGGATTTCCTTAAGCACGGATACTGTATCTACTTCAAATGCTCCATTGAGAGCATCATGCTCCATGAGTTTGGTATAGAGTGAGTATATATTACTATTGTACGTGCACACGAAGGTATCATGCTTCTCTGGAAAGAAAAGCCGTTTGACAGACTCGAAATAAGTCTTATCGTCCTTGCCTTCAAACACAAACAGTATCATACTTCAAATGCTCCAGCGCGGAATAGTTTCTCAATATTATGCCCGAATCGCAGTTCCTTCTCTGTGCAAGCGTGCAAAGGCTTGATCTTGTTGTTCTGCAAGATGAAGTTGCAGTCCGGACGTAGCAGATCGTTCGTCATCAAATAGGTATTGTGAGATGACGTGAAGACCTGACAATTAAGGTTGAACAATTGCTTACATACTTCAAAAGCCAACTTGAAATGATAGAAAGCATCGAATTCATCGATAAAGACAAAGGATGCACCACTCATTCTCTTAATCCATACATAAAGTAATTCCAATGCTTGGGTTCCTGTAGAAGCAATTAGTAAGAATGGTATAGTTTTGCCGCCTATTTCACAATAAAGATTTTTATCACCCTCTTTTGGAGGTATGAACTTGAAGTGCTGTTCACTTACTTTTGCTAAGAATTCCGAAAAATCTTCAGTATAGTGATTCTGAATTATGAATTCCTCTAAACTGAAACTGGATGTTTCAAGCCCTATGAACTCTCGACTATCCAAATTTTTAAACCATAGCATTGTATTTACAAATAATACTAACTTTACTATGTAATGGTCTTGTGGAAAGGGGAAAGATGCTGTCAGAAAGTTTATCACCGAAACGCTGTTTACATTCTGCTTGAAATTTTCCTTTACGGTAGCGTCAATCCTAAATTGGTCATCATCAATCTCAAATACGTCATTTTCCCGCTTGAATACCTGTTTGTTATTTGAAACCAATGATTCTGCAACTAGCATACCTGAGGCATTTTTAGAATAGCGATACTCCAATATGTCATTCCCAAACTTAAATACATACTCGAACTCAACAGGTGAATTAGGATTCCCTATATACACATAATTGGAAAGGTAATCAGCTTTCTTCCACTTGACAGAAAGATGATATTCTATATCAAAGATTGCCAAAGCAAAATTTGACTTACCAGAACCATTTGGTCCATAGATAATACCATTCTTAATTACTCCATCTTTAACAGCGTATGTGTTGAAAGAGTAATTGCTGGGATGTGATAAGTCCCATTCTCAAATTTGATGAGCATAACCTTATTTTTTTAATTTCTGGGTCAAATATACAATAAAGTTTTTAATTTCCGTAAATTTTTTACGGAAATATAACATTTAAGTGATGTTTTTGGTGGTTTTACACCTGTTTTGACCTATCGAGGCCCAATTCCTATGCAGAAATAAAGGTTTCCTGTATGATAACAAATGGATAAAATACTCTGTGAAACTCTATAAGACTGTTTGAGCCAAAATCGCCAACTAAAGCCATTTGTTTACGCATTGTTTACGCAGACATGAAAAAAGCACTTGCGAAAAACTCGTAAGTGCTTGATTATTAGTGTGGACCAGACAGGGCTTGAACCTGTGACCTCCAGATTATGAGTCTGTTGCTCTAACCAACTGAGCTACAAGTCCGATTTTCTGCTTTCTCGCAGTTTCAGGGTGCAAAGGTAGTGATTGAAAGGCGAAAAAACAAATTTTTGCCGAAAAAGTTTTCTATAATCACAAATTATTGGCGTTTTTTGGCAGAATACGGTCAGATTTCATTAACTTTGGACGTTCATTTCGCAAGAAAAACAAAAAGCCATCCATTATGGACGAGAAATTCGACATTAGAAACAATACACCCAACAAGGCCGAGAAAGACTTCGAGAACGCCCTCCGCCCACTATGTTTTGACGACTTCAGCGGTCAGCAGAATGTGGTGGACAACCTCCGTGTGTTTGTTGAGGCCGCCAAATACCGCGGTGAACCACTCGACCACACGCTGCTGCACGGTCCTCCCGGACTGGGCAAGACCACCCTGAGCAACATCATCGCCAATGAACTGGGTGTGGGGTTCAAACTCACCAGCGGCCCTGTGCTCGACAAGCCCGGCGACCTGGCAGGCATCCTCACTTCTCTGGAACCCAACGACGTGCTCTTCATCGACGAGATACACCGCCTGTCGCCCGTGGTAGAGGAATATCTCTATTCCGCCATGGAAGACTACCGCATCGACATCATGATTGACAAAGGTCCCTCGGCACGCTCCATACAAATCAGCCTCAACCCCTTTACCCTCGTGGCTGCCACCACACGAAGCGGACTGCTCACAGCGCCGCTACGGGCACGCTTCGGCATCAATATGCACCTGGAATATTATGAACCTGCTGTCATCAAGAAAATTCTGAAACGCTCGGCAGGTATCATGGGAGTGGCAATGGCCGAGGAGGCTGCCGAAGAGATTGCTCGCCGCAGCCGTGGTACGCCCCGTATCGCCAATGCCCTGCTGCGCCGTGTGCGCGACTTCGCCCAGGTGCGTGGCAATGGTAACATCGACATCAAGATTGCCAAGATAGCCCTCACCGCACTGAACATCGACGAATATGGCCTCGACGAAATCGACAACAAGATTCTGTTGACCATCATCGACAAGTTCCGTGGCGGTCCGGTGGGCATCACCACTATTGCCACTGCTATCGGCGAGGATGCCGGCACCGTGGAGGAAGTGTACGAGCCATTCCTCATCATGGAGGGATTCATCAAGCGCACACCACGCGGGCGCATGGTCACACACTTAGCCTACCAGCACCTCGGCAGAAATCCCTACCAGGCGAATTACATACAACAAGACCTCTTCGGAGACTAACCCCTACCCTATCAGTCATGACAACAGCAATATTTGTGGGCAGTTTCGACCCTTTCACCATCGGGCACGACGACATCGTAAGACGGGCACTGCAACTGGTTGACCATCTCGTCATCGGCGTGGGCGTGAACGACCAGAAAAAAAATATGCTCACCACCGAAGAGCGCATCAGCAACATCCAGAAAATCTATCAGGATGAACCACGCATCACCGTGAAAGGATATAGCGACCTGACCGTGGACTTCGCACGACGCGAGGGAGCAACGGTGGTGGTGAAAGGCGTGAGAAGCGTGAAAGATTTCGAATATGAGCGCGAACAGGCCGACATCAACCGCCGCATCGGTGGGTTGGAAACCATCCTCCTCTGCGCCGACCCCACCAAAGCCATGGTCAGCTCCACCTTCGTCCGTACTCTGGCGCAATATGGAAAAGATACCAGCGAGTGGAGGCCGGGGGGTTAGGGGTAAGAGGTAAGAGGTAAGAGATTACCTCTGCTGCTCTCGAAAGGAATGGTTGCGGCGACGGCAAAACCGTCGCATACGGTTAGGCTTCAATAACTCATCATATTACTCCCCTCGCCCTTCGGGGAGGGGTTGGGGGTAAGGCTTTTTAAATAACACAAAAATGATTACCTATAGCAATGAGGGCGTCAGTATGCCCAAAATCAAGCGGCGTGCAATTACAGCATGGATTAAGGCTGTGGCCGCATCATACAACCGAAAAGTGGGAGAAGTGGGATACCTCTTCTGCAACGATGAAAAAATACTGGAAGTGAACCAACAATACCTGGGTCACGACTACTACACCGATATCATCACCTTCGACTATGACGAGGGGGATGTTATCAATGGTGATATCGTCATCTCTCTCGATACCGTACGCTCCAATGCCGCCCAACAAGGCACTGAATATATGGATGAACTACACCGCGTCATCATCCACGGCATCCTCCACCTCTGTGGCATCAACGACAAAGCACCGGGTGAGCGCGAAATCATGGAAGCCGCTGAAAACAAAGCGCTGGCTATGTTTAAAGGGGAGTTAAAGGGTAGTTAAAGAGTAGTTAAAGAGTAGTTAAAGGGACATTACCAATTGAAGATTGATTTTTTCGTTATATCGTTATATCGATATATCGTTATGACGAAGCACTCCTAACTTCTAACTCCTAACTTTTAACTCCTAACTAAATAAAGCCGCAGTGGTAATCTCTTACCTCTCACCTCTTACCTCTAAGATACTCCTAACTTACCCCCCTCACCTCTGAAAAAAACGAATAAGAATAAAAAATTCAATGAAAAAGATACTTTTTGCGGCAGCAATGCTGATTGCCTGCACTGGGACATCCATGAAGACCGTCATGGCACAAGATGAGGCATCTGACAACAAACAAGCCGCACCTCAAGACACGATAGAGCAACCCGCACAGCCACCACTGAGCAAGACGGCACAGTCGATGGCGGCACAGGGAATGGTCAACGTTCACGATGTGGACTCCACCATCGAGGTAAGTCTGATGTATTCACGTCCCGACAACTTCACAGGGCGCATCCTCTACGATGACCTGCGAGAGGCGTACCTACATCCCAAAGCCGCCAAGGCACTCGCCATGGCACAGCAGCGCCTCAGGGAGTTGCACCCAGAGCTTACCCTCATCATCTTCGATGCCACACGCCCGATGAGCGTTCAGCAGAAAATGTGGGACGTGGTGAAGAACACCTCCAAATACATCTACGTGAGCAACCCTGCCCGCGGTGGGGGCATGCACAACTACGGTATGGCCGTAGATATCTCCATCTGCCGTGTCGGCGGCAACATTCCCAATGCCATCGATACCATCCCCATGGGAGCTACCGTGGATTTCATGGGCGACCTGGCTCACACCGACCATGAAGACCTGCTCGTGGCACGCCACCGCATGACAGAGGAGGCACGCACCAACCGAAAGTTGTTGCGCGAGGTGATGGCCGTGGGAGGCTTCAAGGTGCTGCGCACAGAATGGTGGCACTTCAACCTCTGCACACGCGAGGAAGCAAAACGCAACTACAAGGTTATCAAATGACCGACGAAAAGACCAGGTTGTTCATCGCTGCACACCGCCATGAGGATGTGCGAAAACTGGCACTGCAAGCCTCACGCCATCCCGATGTGGACATGGCCACCGCGCTCTGTCAGATAGCTGGTTGGCAAGCGGCAAAACAGAAAATCCCCACCTGGGCTGCCATCGACGACATCGCCTATCCCCAACATCTGTCGATGGAGCAATGCTCGTCGGAACATACCGCACAATATAAAGCAGACATCTGCCAACGGCTCTTGGCGGATGCCACTCACCCAACCACCCTTATCGACCTCACAGGAGGCTTAGGGGTGGATTTTGCTTTCATGGCAAAGCATTTCCACCGTGCCACCTATGTTGAACAACAGGAATACCTCTGCGATATCGCACAACATAACCTGCCACTGCTCGGAATCGACCATGTCAACGTCGTTTGCACTGACTGCACCACAGCACTTGGCGACATCCACGATGCCGACTTCATCTTCATCGACCCAGCACGACGCGACCAAAACGGCGCACGCACCTTTGCCATCGCCGACTGTACACCCGACGTGCTGGCAATCGAAGACCAACTGCTCGAAAAAGCGCAATGGGTGATGATTAAACTCTCGCCTATGCTCGACTGGCACAAGACGATGGACGACCTGCAACAAAACCATCCCAACGTGGTGAGGGAAATACATATCGTAGCGGTTGGAAATGAGTGCAAGGAACTACTCTTCGTGCTATCAACTCACCAACTTACCAACTCAAGAACTCAAGAACTCACCAACTCACCCACCCTCTATTGCCACAACGATGAACAGGAATTTGTTTGTGAGTTAGGAGTTCAGGCGTTCAGGACAGACAGGAGTAATCTCTCCCCCCTTACCCCTCACCCCTCACCCCTCACCTCTTACCTCTCACCTCTTACCTCTAACCCCTCACCCCTTACCTCTCACCCCTCACCCCTCACCTCTAACCTCTCACCCCTAAAAATATCATATCTCTACGAGCCAAATGCCGCCATTATGAAAGCTGGCTGTTTTGCCGAACTTATCCAGCGATGGCCCGTGTGGCAGTTGGCTCCCAACAGCCATCTTTTTTTCTCATCAGAAGAGCTCCCCGACTTCCCCGGCCGCGCTTTCCAAGTGACAGGCATGGGCACGATGAACAAACGACAACTCAAGGCACTCACCGCTGGCATCGAAAAAGCCAACATCACCGTCAGGAATTTCCCACTCAGCGTTGCAGAACTACGCCGTCGACTGAAAATCAAAGACGGTGGCGACCATTATATCTTCGCCTCCACCACCGAAGACAACACACACATGCTGTTTGTGTGCAGAAAAACACAAAAATGACAAATAAATTTTGTCATGTCGCTGATTTTATGTACTTTTGTCGGGTATATTTGATTGGAAATCATTGTCACATTAGAATTCACACAATATGTCTTCCGTTACGATAAAAAAAGTAGAGACCAAAAAAGATCTCAAACGATTCATCGAATTCCATTACGAACTGTATAAGGACGACCCCTACGATGCGCCCAACCTGTACAGCGATGACCTGCACACACTCAGCAAGGACAAAAACGCGGCTTTCGACTTCTGTGAGTCGGAATACTATTTAGCATACAAAGATGGTAAACTACGTGGGCGCGTGGCTGCCATCATCAACCACAAAGCCAATGAAAGATGGCAACGAAAAATGGTCAGATTCGGATGGATTGACTTCTACGACGACATCGAGGTTTCGACAGCACTTTTGGATGCCGTCACAGAATACGGAAGAGCCAAGGGCATGGACGAAATGGTGGGACCTCTCGGATTCACCGACATGGACCCCGAGGGTATGCTCACCGACGGCTTCGACCAGTTGGGCACCATGGCCACACTCTACAACTACCCTTACTACCCCAAGCACATCGAGAAAATCGGCGGCTTCGAAAAAGACAACGACTATGTGGAATGTAAAGTGATGATTCCCGACCAGGTGCCTGAGCGATATGCCAAAATCGCAGATATGATTCAGCGCCGCTACAACCTCCACGTGAAGAAAATCACCAAGAAGGATGTCTATGAGGGTGGCTACGGCGTGAAAATCTTCCAGACACTCAATGAGAGCATGAAAAACCTCTACCAATATTCAGAACTGTCGGAACGACAAATCCAGCAATATGTGGATATGTATCTGCCATTTGCCGACCTCAGTCTGATGACCGTCATAGAAGACTGGAGCGTGGAGCCTCATAAGATTGTGGGTGCCGGACTCACTATTCCCTCGCTCACCAAGGCACTACAGAAATGCCACAAAGGACGTCTGTGGCCCTTCGGCTGGTGGCACCTGCTGAGAGCCATCAAATACCACAAGACCAATATTGTCGATTTGCTGCTCGTCGGCGTGCTGCCCGAATATCGCCGCAAAGGTGCCAACGCACTGCTCTTTTCCGACCTCATCCCAAGGTATGTAGCCTATGGTTTTGAGTGGGGCGAGACCCATGTAGAAATGGAAACCAACGCCAACGTGCAGAGTCAGTGGGAAATCTTCGACACCTCCATCCACAAACGCCGCAGATGCTATAAGAAGAAAATTTAAGTTATGCAAGAAGAAAACGACATATTTTCACCCGAGAATCAACAGACTGAATATACCGATGAGAATATCCGCACGCTCACCGGTATCGAACATATCCGTACCCGCCCAGGCATGTATATCGGCCGGTTGGGAGACGGTTCATTGCCTGAGGATGGCATCTATGTGCTGCTGAAGGAAGTCATCGACAACTCCATCGATGAGTTTAAGATGAATGCCGGCAAGCGCATCGAAATCGACATCACCGACAACCTCCAGGTGAGCGTCCGCGACTATGGCCGCGGCATCCCCCAGGGAAAGCTCATCGATGCCGTCAGCGTGCTCAACACCGGCGGTAAATACGACTCCAAAGCATTTAAGAAGAGCGTCGGACTCAATGGCGTAGGCGTGAAAGCCGTCAACGCACTCAGTTCGCGCTTCGAGGTAAAATCCTACCGCGAGGGGCAGGTGCGCTCCGCCGTCTTCGAGCGAGGCGAGCTACAGTCGGACGTGACAGAAGCCACACAGGACGAAAACGGCACCTACATCTGGTTTGAGCCCGACAACACCATGTTCAAGAACTACCGTTTCCACGACGACATCGTGGAGAACATGTTGCGCAACTACACCTACCTGAACACAGGCCTTACCATCATGTACAACGGCCGGCGAATCCTCAGCCGCAACGGACTCGAAGACCTGCTCAACGATACGATGACCTCGCAGGGCATCTACCCCATCATACACATGAAAGGCGAGGACATCGAGATAGCCTTTACGCACACCAACCAGTATGGCGAGGAGTACCACTCGTTTGTCAATGGTCAGCACACCACACAGGGTGGCACACACCAAAGTGCTTTCAAGGAGCATATCGCCAAAACCATCAAGGAATTTGCCGGTAAAAACTTCGAATACGTTGACATCCGCAACGGTCTGGTAGCAGCCATCGCCGTCAACATCGAGGAACCCATGTTTGAGAGTCAGACGAAAATCAAACTCGGTTCGCTGACCATGAGTCCCGACGGTGTGTCGGTGAACAAATATGTGGGCGACTTCATCAAACAGGAGGTGGACAATTTCCTGCATAAACACCCTGACGTGGCAGAGGCCATGATACAGAAAATCGGCGAGAGCGAAAAAGAACGCAAGGCTATGGCCGGCGTGACAAAAATGGCACGCGAGCGAGCCAAGAAAGCCAACCTGCATAACCGCAAGCTACGCGACTGCCGCATCCACTACAGCGACACCAAGAACGACCGCAAGGAAGAAAGTTGTATTTTCATCACCGAGGGCGACTCTGCCAGCGGCAGCATCACCAAAAGCCGCGACGTCAACACCCAGGCGGTGTTCTCGCTCCGTGGCAAGCCACTCAACTCCTACGGACTCACCAAGAAAGTGGTGTATGAGAACGAGGAGTTCAATCTGCTGCAGGCTGCCCTCGACATCGAAGACGGCCTCGACACACTGCGCTACAACAAAGTCATCGTGGCCACCGATGCCGATGTCGATGGCATGCACATCCGTCTGCTCATCATCACCTTCTTCCTGCAGTTCTTCCCCGACCTCATCAAGAAAGGACATGTGTATGTCTTGCAGACACCGCTGTTCCGTGTGCGCAACCGCCGCACGAAAATCAAGAACAAGCAAATCGTGGCCGAAGCCGACAGCAAACTTGCGCCCAACGAGAAAAAGAGCGACTTCGTGGTGAGATACTGCTACAGCGACGAAGAACGACAGGAGGCCATCCGCGACCTGGGTCCCGACCCGGAAATCACTCGCTTCAAGGGACTGGGAGAAATCTCACCCGACGAATTTGTGCATTTCATCGGTCCTGAAATCCGACTTGAACAAGTGACACTACATAAGAACGACCAAGTGCAGAAACTGCTCGAATACTACATGGGCAAGAACACCATGGAGCGACAAAACTTTATCATCGACAATCTGGTCGTAGAAGAAGACATACCTGAAGAAGAAATATGAAAACAAGAAAATTTACCATTATCACTGCCCTCATGCTGCTGATATGCATCGGGGCATCGGCACAGAAAGACAATTTCAACAAACTCTTCAATGCCACAAGAGCCATTACAAACCTGTATGTTGACAGCGTCAATGAAGACAAACTTGTAGAGGATGCCATCAAGGGTATGCTCGAGAAGCTCGACCCCCACTCCACCTACGCCAATGCCAAGGAGGTGAAGCAGATGAATGAGTCGCTGGACGGCAATTTCGAGGGTATCGGCGTACAGTTTAATATGATGGAAGACTCGTTGGTGGTGATACAGACCATCTCCAACGGTCCGTCGGAGAAAGTGGGTATCATCGCAGGCGACCGCATCGTGCACGTCAACGACACTGCCATCGCCGGTGTCAACATGTCGAAAGAGGAAATCATGAGCCGCCTACGCGGTCCTAAAGGCACAAAGGTGCGCTTAGGTGTCGTACGACCAGGTATCAAAGACGAACTGTCGTTCATCGTCACACGCGATAAAATCCCTGTGTTTTCCATCGATGCCGCCTATATGATTCGCCCAACCCTCGGATATATTCGTATTGGCAACTTCGGTGCCACCACCTACGACGAGTTCCGTGAGGCTATGGGCAAACTGGAGCAGCAGGGCATGAAAGACCTTATCATCGACTTGCAAGACAATGGCGGTGGATATCTACAGACCGCCGTCTATATCGTCAACGACTTCCTGAACAAAGGCGAGATGATTGTCTATACTGAGGGCCGCAGTTCACCACGCCGCGAATACTTTGCCGACGGCTCCAAGGATTTGTTCAAGGGCAAAGTTTGCGTGCTGATCAATGAATACAGCGCATCGGCATCCGAAATCCTCTCTGGTGCCATCCAGGACCAGGACCGTGGCATCATCGTAGGTCGCCGCTCCTTCGGAAAGGGCCTCGTACAACGACCACTGGAATTCCCCGACGGGTCGATGATACGACTCACCATCGCACACTACTACACTCCCTCTGGGCGCTGCATCCAGAAACCTTATACCAAGGGTAAGAAAGATGACTATGCACACGACATCGAAAACCGCTTCAAGAATGGTGAGTTCACCAGTGCCGACAGCATCCACTTTGCCGACTCACTGAAATACTACACTCTGCGCGAACACCGCACGGTGTATGGCGGCGGCGGTATCATGCCCGACCATTTCGTGCCTCTCGACACCACACAATACACCAAGTTCCACCGACAGTTGTCGGCCAAGAGCTATATCATCAATGCCAACCTGAAATACATCGATGAGCATCGCAAGGCACTGAAAAAGCAATACAAGACATTCAAAGACTTCAATGCTCAATTTGAAATTCCAAAGGAGGTCATCGACGGCATCATAGAGAAAGCCGCAAAAGATGATATCAAGCCCACCGACGACGACGAACTGGAGCGCACCATCCCTTACCTCAGGAAACAGCTGAAGGCTCTCGTAGCACGCGACCTATGGGATATGTCGGAGTATTTCCAAGTGATGAACGAGACCAACGCCATCGTCACGACTGCCGTGAAACTGATGCAGGAATAGACTTGAGAGTTATCTTTTATCACGAATTTTAGAATTTGCGAATTGGAAAACCTAATTCTAAAATTCGTGATTTTTTTTCTAACTTTGCCGAATTTTATCAATAAACATTTTATGTTTTGAAATCAAGGACTTACAAGCTTTCTTTTGATGATTTGGGTGGCGCATGTACGGATACAATAGTATAGACTAAGAACAATATGATAAAAAAACGCCTCGCTTGAGAAAAAGGAGGAAAAAGGCTAAAAAATGAAAGAAGGAAAAAGTGCCAAAGGCACTCACAAAAAAGGAGGAAAAAATGCAAGAGATTAGGCGCTAGACACTTCTAACTTCTAACTCCTAACTAAAAACGGCGGAGCGAACACAGATAATCGCAACTATGTTGCGTAGAAAAACACCCGACCTTTTGAATGGTCGGGTACCTTAGTGAAAGAGCACCATCACGAATTGGAGAATTTGAGAATTATTATTTAAATGAATTTTTAGGAATTTGAGACGATGCTGCTCGCATCGAATTATATCCGCTACGGAGGTGAGGAGTATGAGGAGGCGACCTACGGTGGCGCATGGTGGTTATGAAAATGAATAAGATAAAAAAACGCCTCGCTTGAGAAAAAGGAGGAAAAAACCTCCTCCTACTCCTTACCTCCGTAGAATTTTTGTTTTTGAACATGAATTGCCATAAATGAACATGATTTTTCAGGAATTAGGAGTTTAATTTCGTTAGGAGTTAGAAGTGACTTAGAGGTAAGAGGGTGTTTTAGTTAGGAGTTAAGAGTGGCTGGCTATGGTATTGTCCCTTTAACTACTCTTTAACAACCTTTTAACTACCTTTTAACTACCTTTTCGGACATACACAGGGTATGTCCCTACCGTGGGTGACATCGATGTCGTGGTGGATGGTCGCCACCAAGTGAGCGGAGCGAACACAGATAATCGCAACTATGTTGCGTAGAAATCACCCGACCTTATGAATGGTCGGGTTCCTTAGTGAAAGAGCACCGAGTAGGTGCGGTTGAGCCCCATCCCGATGTCGGGAGGGGGACGGGGGGTGGGTAGGTACCCCTCATTAGGATAAGGAGGGGGCGGGGATTTGTCGAAGACCCATGTTTTTTGTCACGAATTGGAGAATTTGAGAATTTTTATTTAAATGAATTTTAGGGAATTTGAGACGATGCTGCTCGCATCGAATCACACCCCACCCCGCCCTGCGGGCACCCCTCCCCTAGTAATGGGAGGGGAGTGCCTGGCGGACACAAGCTAATAGGGTAAGAGGGGGTTTAAGTTAGGAGTTAGAAGTTAGGAGTGACTGGCCAACTCCAAAACTCATCATATCACTCCCCTCGCCCTTCGGAGAGGGGTTGAGGTGAGGCTTCAAATAACTTGTCAACTTGTTTACTTGTCAACTTGTTTACTTGTCAACTAAATAACAGTAGTTATATGTATATTAAAATTTGCAGAATAAAAATAATTGTATATCTTTGCCGAAGAATTGGCTGAGCAGCTATTTTTTTAGAACATAAACAATATATAACCATAAAAACAGAGAAAAACATGAAGTTGGCAGAAGCATTAAGTATTCGGAAGGACCTTCAGAAACGCATTCAGCAACTGGGTCAGCGTATTCAGTACAATGTCAAAGTGCAGGAGGGAGATGAGCCTTCTGAACAGCCAGAGGAGTTGATGAAGGAGCTTGACAGCTGTCTCAAGCAGCTTGAGGAGCTGGTGTGGCGTATCAACACCACGAACATACAGACGAAGAATGCAGAGGGAAAGACCGTCACTCAGCTTATGGCTCAGAAGGAAATACTCACTTTGCGTATCAACACCTTGCGCAACATTTTCGACAAAGCCTCCATAGGACAGGATCGTTATTCCCGTTCTGAGATTAAGATGGTCACGGTCATCGACGTGAAGTCACTCGGCAAACTTGTTGACGACTATTCAGCCCAACTTCGTAAGCTGGACATTGAGATACAAGCGTTGAACTTTACAACAGAACTGTTATAGGATAATATAGGGCATCCGCGTTTGTAGGGCGAACCAAATAAACCTCTGAATTGATCAGAAACTATCGCACTGTTCGGAGCCGACAGCACCCTATTAACATTTTCACGGCGCAGGCTCAGCACATCAGCATTCGAAGGCACGTTTCAGGCAGCATTTCGCATTACCACCTGGTTGACTATGAATGTCGGATGCCCTTTCTTTATATGAAAACTAATTATAACGAGGGTGTGCAAAATGAAGATTTGCATAAACAATATTTACAATTTGCAGTCATTATGGCGGGTTAAAGAAAGGCCAACAAGCACATAGCCCAGGGCAACGCCCTGGGTTTTTATGTTTGGCAACAGTTGTCGCCCTGCTACCAATGTATTGGTGCATTCCTTACCGTTCAGTTTCTCAAGGTCAGCCTTTAGTGTTTTGGTGTGTCTAAGTGACAAAAGGAGCGAAAACGGCGGTAAGGAATCGGTCAGAACTCAGCCGACCCAATTATCTAAATTTATGTTAAAAAGGGGTTGCTCATGCAGTCATATTGCAAATATCTTATCTATTAAAATAAAAACAATAGTATATTTGCAGATAATAACTAAATAACGACGGTATGAGAAAGATTTTACTCATGGTATGTACCATCCTGATGGCTACAACAGCTTTAGCCCAAGAAGGTGAACCGAAGACTATTACACTGACTGACGCAGAGCGTGCGTTGGTGGAGCAGAATAACGACTTCGCCTTCAATCTGTTCCGCAAGACTCGCAACACGGAAAACCATGTCATCTCACCACTGAGCATCACATACGCTTTAGGAATGCTCAACAACGGTGCCGAGGGCATCACACGTGAGGAAATCTCTCAGGTGTTGTCTGGCGGACGTCAGGAGGGGTTTGCCGACGTAGCCACGATAAATGCCTTCTGTCGCAAGATGCTGATGGAGAGTGCCCTGCTCGACGAGGACACACGTGTGAGTATAGCCAACAACATCTATTTCAATGGCGACAGAAAGGATATTTCGCTTAAGTCGGCCTTTAGGGACTCGGCAGCGACATATTATGACGCAACCCCCTCTGTGCTCAGTTTCAGCGACCCCTCTACGCTGGATATCATCAACCAGTGGGCTACCGACCACACCGACGGCATGATTCACGACCTGCTGAAGCTTCAGGACATGCAAGACCCCAATTTGGTGAGTTTTCTTCTGAATGCCATTAGCTTCAAGGGCGCATGGATTAATCAGTTTGATGAAACAGATACGCAGAATGCGTATTTCGACAACATGCAGCGCACGGCCATGATGATGTGGCAGATGAATGAGTTCCAATATGTAGAGACCAACCTCTACCAGTCTGTCATCCTGCCTTATGGCAACGGCTCCTACCAGATGACGCTCTTCCTGCCTCATTATGGAAAGACCCTTGACGATGTCTTGGAAGCCATGAACGGCACGAATTGGAACGCTGCCGAATACAAAAACTATATGGTGTGGCTAAGCATGCCACGTATAGAGACCGACACCGACCAGGATTTGAAAGAGGTTATGGCATCGTTGGGCATGCCGAATGCTTTTCAGGAAAACTGCGGCCACGGCTTTGGGGATTTCTGCTACTTTGGTGATAACGAGGATGACTCCGACCAGTGCTGGATTAGTATGATGAAGCAGAAAGCCCATCTGAAACTCGACGAGAAGGGTACGGAGGCTGCCGCGGCTACTGTCATTGGGATGACCGACAACGCCGCACCTTCCCAATCTGCAGAGTTCATCGCTGACAGACCATTCCTCTACATCATCAGCGAGCGTTCAACGGGAAGCATTTTCTTTATCGGACAGTACATGGGTGAACCTTTGGAGAACCCACGTCATGATATCAGCCTCACGGAGGAGGAGCGGCAGCTCGTCAAGAGCAACAACAACTTTGCTTTTAACCTCTTCCGCCAGGCACGCGACGAAAAGAGCTGTATCCTATCGCCGCTGAGCATCACATACGCCTTAGGTATGCTGAATAATGGTGCTGCCGGTCAGACACAGCAGGAAATCAACGACGTGCTGGGCTTTGGCGAGGCTGGTGCCGATGCCATTAATCAGTTCTGCCACAAGATGCTGACAGAGAGTGGCACGCTGGACAAAGAGACTAAGGTCAATATAGCCAACACCATCTACGTGAACAGTCATTGGGGGTACAAACTGAAAGAGCCTTTCGTACAGAAAGCCAACGAATACTACGACGCTCAGCCTGAGACACGTGACTTCTACGACGGAATAACTCTCGATGTCATCAACCAGTGGAGCAGCGACCACACGGAGGGCATGATCAAGGAGATACTCAAAAAGGATGAGTTCAACGTAGATGCCGTGAGCTATCTGCTAAACGCCCTTTACTTCAAGGGATCATGGGTGACGAAGTTTAACCCCGATAACACCTGTGAGGAATCTTTCAATGACGGTGCTCCCGTGCCAATGATGCACATCCCAAGCGACGAATTCTATGGTGGCGCAGAGTTCTCCTATACCAGCAACGACCTATACCAGGCCATCAAACTACCATACGGCAACGAAGCCTACTTGATGACTGTCATCTTACCGAAACAGGACAAAACGATTGACGACGTGCTTGACCAGATGGACGGCCAAAACTGGCAATTCCATGGACAAGGTACGTGGGTGGATCTGAAACTGCCACGCTTCGAAACCGAGGTATCCATCGACCTGACCCCCGTCATGTCCGCATTGGGCATGCCCACAGCCTTTAATCCTGATTTCGCTGACTTCTCTGACTTCTGTAACGTGCCTACCTATATCTACTTGATGAAACAGGTCGCTAAGATCAAGGTTAGCGAAGAAGGCACAGAAGCTGCCGCCGTTACCATCATCGGTGAAAATGCATCAAGCATACCCGACTTTGCTGAGTTCCACGCCACACGCCCGTTCATCTATATCATCAGTGAACAGTCAACGGGCACCATCTTCTTTATCGGGCAGTATATGGGTGACATTACGGCTGACACACCTCAAGTTGAAAACAATAAAGCCACCATGGTGAATCCAGCACTTTACGATTTGCAGGGCCGTCGTCTGAACGGAACACCAGCCAAAGGGGTGTATATCCAAAATGGCAGGAAATATATAGTGAGATGACGGAGAATAGTTCAAGATACAAAACGATTCGCATTATGAAAAAGGGATTGATTCTTTTGTTATTCTTTCCTTGTATGCTATTTGCACAGGATATCTACAGTGATATGCTGACTGAGGGCAAGACATGGAGTTTCATCCGATGGCCATACGGTAAAACGCACCAGATGGGTATGAGGGGCGACTCTGTTGTAAACGGGATGACATGCAGGAAATACGGTTATGTGAACGATGATGGTACTTTCTCTTGTACAGTCGTGTTCCGCCAGGATGGTGACAAGGTGTATGTGAAGTATCCCAGAAGTAATGATTTCTCCTTGGCATACGACTTCGGAGCCTCGGTAGGTGACACCATGGAAATTGACAGAGTACGAATTGTGGTGACGGATAAGGATATCGTCACCGCGCGCGGTCATGAGTTGCGTCGCGTATCATTCAGGGTGGCTGAATTTGATGACGGCAACGGCTGGGTTCCCGTGGAGGGCGATTACAGAAGCAGCTGGATTGAAGGCATCGGTGGCAGCACAGGTCCAGAGTCAGACATGCCTTTTCCAGAAATAGCAGGCAACTATGATATGCTGATGGACATCAGCCTCGGCGACGAGCTACTCTGCGATGCCTATATCTTCACAGGTGATGGTCATGAGAAGCTGATGCTCACCTATAAGCCAGAGTGGAATTACAACAAACAGGTGTTGGATGATGGGATGGGTCGATGGAGTGAACCAGTGGAGTGCCACGCCAAGAAGACAGGCATGGAACTTCCCCCACCGGGAAACTTCCCCTACACGACGGTCACCATTGAGGAAGAGCAAGAGAGCAGGCTTCTGCTCAGGGGCAGCAATCAGGTGCTTGCCGAGAAAGCCAGTTTCCTGGAATACATGGGGAAAGCCTTCCCTAGTATGAGTGATATCTACACGGAACAGGCAGATTGGTCTCTGGATGTAGTGCTCTATGACTTTACGCTGGGCGTTGGCGACAGGTATCCGTGCTGTGGTAATGTAATTGTGGAACATATCTCGGAAATGACCACTCGCGACGGCATCAGCCGTAAGCTGTTCTGTCTGAGCAATGGCCTGTTGCTGCTTGAGGGCATAGGATGTCTGAACTCCCGCTACGGCGTGTTCGGGTACCAGAATGACCCCGGCATCAGCGTGGGAAGCGAGGCAGCCCAGGCACCACAATCGGATGAGTCGCCTGTGGACAACACCCTCCTCTCGTTCCTGAAATACGGCGAAAACACGGCACCCGTGTATATTCTCGGCGACTGGGAAATGGGTATTGGTAAGGTCACTGAGAAAAAACGAACCAACTTAATTCACGACCTGCAAGGCCGCAAGGTCGGTACCGACCAATCTTCCAGTTTGAAAAAGGGCATTTATATTGTCGATGGAAAGAAGGTCATAATAAAATGATCATCAACGAATTTGAATAGAATATCGCTCTTGGGTCGAGTCTGCTCCTGCTCGTCAGGGTTCAAGCGAACAAGGTTCTGCTTTCGCTTACTCGCAGCCTTAAGTGTCGTGGTCTCCTGTTGCGCTGTCAGCGCACAGGAGACCACGGGGCGTGTTCATGCCGTTATCATCAACGGCGGCATGAACAAACTGATGAACCATGAACGATACTGGAACGACTGTGCTTTTCTCTACCGCACACTCCGTGAAGACTTGCATTTCTCAAAACAAGACATCACCCTGCTGATGAGCGATGGTGGCGAACCAGGTCGCGATATGCTCCTTGCCGACGGCAGTGGGTTTGCCACATCTCCAGCCGACATTGATGGAGACGGGGAGCGCGATGTGTGGCTACCTGCCACGTTGGCGCAGGTAGATGCCTCGCTCACCGAGTTGGCGGCGAGACTGACCTCCAACGACCGCCTCTTTCTTTTCATGATAGACCATGGTGATTTCGATAATAGAGTGCAACAGTCGTATGCCTGGATGTGGGGCAGCGGGAGGCTCTATCCCACCCATCTGGCGCAGTTGCTCGATGCCTTCCACGTGGAATCGATAAGCTTGTGTTTGGGCTTGTGCCATTCAGGAGGCTTCATTGAAGAGCTGCGTCATGAGAATCGTGTCATCGCCACCAGTTGCGCAGAAAATGAGCAATCATGGGCATGCACTGACAGTCCATACGATGAATTTGTCTTCCATTGGATATGCGCCGTGGCTGGCCATGATCCCGAGGGGAATGATGTCAGCGCAGATACCGATGATGACGGCTACGTATCCATGGCCGAGGCATTTGACTATGCCTATCAGCACGACCGCCGGGAAGAGACTCCTCAGTACAGCTCTATGCCAACGACACTGGGTGAGTCTTGGTGGCTTTTGCAAACGCAGAAAAACGGAATAAAGGAAAGGAAAATCGAAAACGGGATGTCGGCTCCCCGCAAATACTACGACTTGCAAGGCCGAATTATCCCTGTATCATCAGGAATTCATGGAAAAACCATAAAAAAGCTTAATGCGAAGCAGTCTTTCCTGCATTCGCCTATCATAATCATAAAACCATAAGATGATGAAAAAAAAGAAGACTATCATTGCATCGATTATAGTCGGACTACCTTTTGTATCGATGGCACAATCCACAGAGCTTACCTGTTGGTCAACCAAAGGAGAGCAAATGATGCTGAGTGTTGAGGATAGCATTCTGAAGATACCCGATAGTATAGCTGCAATAGATCTATGCGGCATCAAGGCCATTGACCTTGACTGCTCTACGGCCAATCCCAACTGCCTCTTCTACACTGATGGGGCAACCTCCATCGAGGGTCTGCCCAATGCCAACGTGGTGTCTGATGGTGTCTGCGAGGGTCTGTTACTCACCGATGACGCCTGTTTCTATTGTCCTATGGCTTTTTTCGCTACTGATGCCATGTTACGATTTACCCCACGGTTTGATGAAGGAGAAGCTGACTTTAATCAGCCTTGCCATGAGACTGTCATGCTGCCTTTTGATGCGGATTTTGTGATTCCAGAAGATGTCAACGGCCCCATGCCTGAAGGGTGGCTTCAGATGGCCATTTATAGTGGATATGAAAACAAAATGCTGATATTCAACCAGATTCATGGAGAGTGTCAGAATGCCAACACACCCTATTTAGTGAGTTTCTCATACGGTGCATACGGCACGCATATTCTTTTCTGCGGACAGGATATAACTGTGGAAGAGACAAAAACAATTATTGCTGATATAGAACCTTATAGTTTCGTTGGAATTACCATGTCTATGAATGAAGAAAGTAAATACTTCCGCTATTATCGGGGACCATATCAATTTTTCACCCATACTGGTGATGGAATGCCAATGGAACCTTTCAGGTGTTTCATAGTAGATACTATGCCAGGTGATTCAATTGAAGAAGAAATTGGTCATGCTGGAGTCAGAGATCTGGATTATGTTGTTGTCGAGGAAGAAAGCACAAGGATTGATACTCGCTTCAATCATGAAGCATCCAAGAAGTACTATGATTTGATGGGACGGCCAATTGCTAACCATCAAGCAAGCAAGGGCATCCAGATAACAAGAGGTGTCAAAATAGTGAAATAAGGAGCAAGTGGAAATTGTCCCTAACGAACAAGAACAGATATGGAGCAGTTGATACGTCGATGCCAGCAAGGTGACAGGGAGGCCATGGGGCAGCTCTACAATGCCATGCACGACGAACTGTTGGCTCATTGTCGCAAACATGCATCCAACGACAACATCGCCGAAGATCTTCTTCATGATGCCTTTCTACTCATATTCAGCAACATTGGTCAAGCACAAAGTGGTCAGAAACGTATGTCTGCTTTATGTGCAGCATCGCCAGAGTCGTACATTGGTTTCCATTGATGAAGTACGAGAGATGACAGAATGCACGGAAACAGTCCCCCCTGTCACCTACGATGAAATACTGAAGGTCATAGACCAACTACCACGTGGTTATAGTCAAGTTTTCCGACTCTCCGTGCTTGAAGGTCTGTCACACCAACAAATTGCCGAATTGCTGGGCATTGAGCCTCACACATCGTCATCACAGCTCCTTCGGGCAAAACGGCAACTGCGGCAAATGTTGCAGGTGCTGGTGCTGGTGCTTTTGGCAGTCATTCCATTCGGTGCTTATTATTTTTGGTCTTCACAAAACAGCAAGAACGATGTGGCAAAAGTCTCTGATGTTGCACAAAGAGATACAAAAGACATTGATAAGGAGAATCCAAAAAGTGCTGAGGGAATGGCATCCTCGCAGCCCATTGGCATTTCCGATACGACAGTCCTTATATCCCCAAAGGAAATCGCTGAAAATATAAAGGCAGTGAAAAAGCAAAAGCAGCGTCCAGTTTGCTTAGATTCTGCTGAGTGTGAACAGGTTTGGACAACAGCCAAAACAGATAAAAATGAAAAGCAGGCTGAAGATATTGTGGCGTCAGAAGGCGTCGTAGTTGCTGAGAAAAATCAGATAGAACAAGATACAGAGCCAGTGCATCAAAATGAGACGGTTTCTATTACGGAAAATTCTCCGAACATAGAGATTGTTCAGAAAACCAAGAAAGAAGAGAACCTTCTCTTATCATTTGCCTACAGCAGACTTCCTGACGGTACAGCCCAACAGTTGCCAAATGGCACTGATGGCTCGAATGGTGACATTGACTCCGTGACCCATCATCGACTGCCGATTACCGTGGCATTAAATGCCCGTTACAGCTTTGGCTCACGCTGGTGGCTTGACGGTGGACTTCAATATACGCAACTCTCCTCAGAAACACAAGTGGGCAACACCTATCTGTATATAGAGCAGCAACAGCGTGTTCGTTATTTGGGGCTCTCTCTTGGAGTCGGTTACAACCTATGGCATCAGCAACATTGGAACCTATACGCTACGAGCTCGGTCAATTATGAGCTGCCATTACATAGTACTGTTGACATATCCTACTGGCAGGGCGGTCAGTTGATTGATACGGAATGGAACCGTCTCGCGCCGCACACCCAGTGGTCAATTGGCACAGGTATTGGCTTGCAATATAACCTGACGCCAAGTGTCGGGTTCTTTGCTGAGCCAAACCTGTTGTACTATTTCCACAATTCCGATGGAATAAAGACATGGCGCTCGGAACATCCCTTTACCCCCATGTTACCATTCGGAATAAGAATTTCATTTTAATGAAGGAAAAACTCACTGGATGCTCTATCCCCCTCCTCCTTGGATGCCATGGAGGAGGGGGATAGATTACCAGACAAATCTCAAACCTCATTTACCATCTGCGTCGGTCGTTATTTCCCCACTTCTTATCATATCGTCCCTCGGTATCGATTTTTCCGCCGAACATATTGAGGCGGTAGCGAACGTGGAGCATGGCGTATGAATTGATGCTGTTGAATTCTGTATCGCTGCGGCTGGTGGCATTGATCGAACGCTCGTAGTTGCTCTGTTGTCCAAGGAGGTCATAGAAGTTGAGAGCCACGACAAGCGACTTGCTCTTGAGGAATGACTTGGATATTTGTCCGTTCCAGATGAGTTCGTTGGTGTTCATCGATGGGTCGTTGTATCCCCTTCGGCTGCGCTCATGTAGGTTGCTGCTCACTTCTATATCCAATGGCAGACGCACGAGGAACTGTCCACCGTAGTTGAACTGCCAGGTATCGAGGTTGGCATTAGGCTGCAGTACGTTGCGCGTATGCTGATAGGTGACATTACCATCGAGAGTCACTTCCAGCCACTGGTTGCGATAGCCAGCCGATAAGCGTTCAAAGATATTGTAGGAACGGCTGGTATTTTTCTGTGCATCGGCCTTGTGCTGTGCCACATAACTGACGTAGTTGTTGTAGCGTACACGAGTGTTGGTGCCTACATTCCAGTGTGCTGCTGAGTCGAGGGCGGTATTGAAGGTAATACCCGCATTGACATTCCAGTTGCCATTGATATTCTCCGGTCGTGAGATGCTTCCACCCGTATCAGGGTTGTAGCGCACGAGGTTGGAGATGCTGTTACGTGTGGTGCGATAGTTGGCATAGAGCACAATCGAACGCTTATACTTCGCGATATAATTGTTGTAGTAGGCATTCAGCGAATTGGTAAACTGCGGTTTCAGTCCCGGGTTACCCTGCGTGATATACAATGGGTTGGAGTCGTCGGTGATATCGAGCAGTTGTGTCATTTCGGGCTGACGGGTGTCGCCACGGTAATGGAGCCAGAAATTGCTCTGGTCGCTGAATTTGTAGTGGAAGTCGAGCGTAGGTGTGAAATTGGTGACATTGCGAATCGTATCGACATAGACGCCGCGGTAGTCCTGGATGAAATTGGAGTGTTGCGGCTGTACGAGGAATCCCACGTTATAGTCGTATTTCTCCTCCCAGTGACGAAGTGTGAGTCGCAGGTTGTGTGTATAGTTTTTGTATTCCGAGAAACGGCTCAGTGAACGGTCGAAATAATTGTCGAGATTGTTTTCTACCGGTGAGAGCCATGAGTCCCAGTCGCGATAGACTGGTACGATGCCAGAGAAGATATTCTGTGGTTCATGGCTGAAGTCGTAGGTCTGGCGGTCGCTCTTGTTCTGGCTATAGCGCAGTTCGTAGTTGGCCTGCAGGTGTGCTCCTTTCCACAGCGGTTCGCTATAGGTTGCGCTCACCACATAGCCACTGCTGGTGGTAGGTGTCGTATTATATCGTGCCGTGAAATAGGTGGAATCCTCTCCCGCCACGTTTTTCACGAGGAAGAGACGCACATCATTGTTCGACACGTTCTCACTTTTATTATCACTGCCGTTTGCCTCAAATCGCAGGGTTACGTTGCGCCCACGTGGGTTCAATCGGCGGTACAGCTGTAGCATTCCCCATGCATTTTTATTTTTACCATAATTCATGCTGGCACTCACGCTATGGTTCACCATATAGGGATAGAGCGGATTGGACATGTCGTAAGGTGTCAGCGATGCCAATGGATCGGCTACATAGAGATAAGGATCGTCGTTGAAAGTGGCAGAAGTAGAGGTAGAGGTACCATCGCTTGTGCCGTAGGCACCATTTGCTCGCAACAGGATATTGGTGAGTGTGTCGGGTTTCCATTCCACGCGGAAATTGCCGTTCCAGTTGTCACTTCGTGAGAGGCTTTTCGAAGTGCTGTTGGAGAATGTGCGTGATGTCTGACTATAGAAATTTTCGCTGGTATTGTTGTTGCGGTTGTCGCCATTGCGATGGTTCCATCTCACACTTAAATCCACTTTCAGTTTATTGCCGTCGTCGTAGTTGAGGTTGGTTCCCAACATCTTGCGGGTGTTCAGTCCACGGCGGTTCCACCATCCTGCATTCTCCTCTTTGTTGTTGGCATTGCCTAAGAGCACAAAGCGGGTCTTGTCGGTGAAACTGCTCCCCATGCCACGTGTGGCATAGCGGTCTTTCGTACCACCGGCAATATCGAGGTTGGTCATATAGCCACGATTCATGCCTTTTTTGATGGTGAAATCGAGCACTGTTTCCTTGTTGCCATCCTCTATACCCGTGATGCGTGCCTGGTCGCTCTGCTGGTCGTAGAATTTGATATTCTGGATGATGGAGACGGGTATATTCTTGATGGCCGTCTCGATGTCGCCGAGCATGAACTCCTTGCCATCGAGTAGGATTTTCTTCACTTCCTTGCCATTGACGGTGATATTGCCATCTTCATCCACCTCGGCACCAGGGATGCGCTTGATGAGTTCCTCTATGGCTGAGCCTTCAGGTGTGCGCATAGCCTCGGGATTGAAGAGCAGCGTGTCTTTCTTGACAACGACCTGAGCCGCCTGTGCTGTGACGACAGCGCTTTTGAGCACGATGCTTTCCTGTTTCATGGTCAAGGTACCCAATTCTGCATTCTGACCATTCCGCAGTGTCACCTCACGCTGTATGGTTTCGTATGAGACGTATGAGATTTTTACCCGATACGCCCCATTCGTTGGTGCTACGATGGAGAAATTACCCTGAACATCCGACATGGTGCCACCCACGAAAGTACTGTCTTTGAGGGTGAACAACTGTATGGTGGCATTAATGACCGGTTCGTTTTCGACATCATCAACCAGGTGTCCACTGATAGTCAAGCGTTCGTCTTCTTCTTGTGCATGAGCACACAGAGCAGCTGCGAATAGCAGCATAAAAAGCATAAAATATCTCATATCATCGTGGATTTTAATGGTTTTCATTCACGATGTCTTTAAGTGCCGATCCGAAGATGATATACTGGGTGTTGCCAGCGATGGTACCTTCGTTTTGTCCCCACAGGAATGGCCAGTCGTCATAATTCTCGAAATGGTCGGGTTTGCGGAAGAGCAGTCCTGGCGCCACATTACCAGGGATGAAAGAGAAGTCGGCGCGGTTGTTTCCATAGAAGACGGCTTTGGGACGTGCAGCCCCTACGACGGCCACAAACGAGTAGTTATGGTAGGGGTGGCATCCATAGAGCCAGTTGGCCGTACGGAAGACGTCGTCGCGGCTGATGATATCGGGGAAGTAGCGGTAGGCGAAGCACACGGTGGTGCCGAAGCTGAGTGTGGCATTGCCACCGGCCCAGTTGCCCAGTCCGATAGGCACACCGTAGGGGTTATCGGTGCTGAGGCTGTCGATATACTCGGCATATTTCTTCACGTATGGGCGCAGTTTTTTCTTGTAGGCCTCATCCATATAGGGAACGGCATCGAGAGCCGTCTGCATAGTATATAGCACGCCTCTGTCGAGCGAATTCCATATCTGGTCGTTGAACGACTTGAGGTAGGTTTTCTCGCCCGTGGCGGCATAGAGTTGCAGTTGGGTGGCGAGTTGATTCTCCCCTCTGTTACCACGGCGGTTGTTGTTGGCTGGACGTTGGTTCATCAGTTCAGTACCTTCCTGCAGCAGTCGTTTCGACTGTGTGAGGGCTCGCTGTGCCAATGCATCGTTGTAGCCTGTGAGGGCACGGCTGGCGGCAGCGAACATCGTGGCAGCCTGGAGGTCGAGAGAGGGGTTACGGGTGGTGAATGCCCACATATCGTCGGGTGTGCCGCTACGCTTGCCATCTGCCGACACCTCGTAGGGTTTCAGGCTTGGGTCGTAGTGATAGCCGTCGGTGATGCTGGCGGCATCGCCCAGGTGGTGGTAATTGTCGAGCACAGAGTTGGAGAGTGTCGATGCCATGTGCCCGATTTGTTCGGCTTGTGCCACAAGGTTGAGTGTGCCGTGCTCGATGAATTGCAGGACATCGGGCACACCGTCTGGCCGATGGAGGTCCACATAGCGCTGTTGCTGGCTGACGAATGTCTCGTCGCGCTGTGGGTGGAACAACTCCCATGTACGGATGAAATTCTGCACCACATTGATGTTGGAGCCTGTCTCGATATCGAAGTCGCCGGCATCGAAGAAACCTCCGATGTTCAGTCCGGGAATCAGTTCATAGGGTTTGTATTTTGTATCGGTGGTCTGTCCCTGAGCATGCAGGTCGAAATGGTCGCTGGGAGGTGCTTGCAGATAGCCTTCCTTGAATGGCTCTCCATGCCAGGTGCGGTAGCCTTCATTTACATACATGTGGTTCATGTGGATGGGCACCCACACATCGGTTGTGGCATCGGTGATTTTGTCATACACATGTTCATCGATAAGGAAATCATTGGTACGGATGTCGCCATACTGGATATAATAGACGCCCGGCTGTGTCACCGAGGAGAAATCAAACTTCACATAATTATACTTGAAATAGTTGCCCCACGGCAGGACATTTCCTTTGAAGGCCACTTCGGAGGTGCCATCTTCCTTGATGCGCATGAGTGAGGCTGTGGCTTTTGCCTGGTCGGCCTTGTCGAGTTCGATGACAGAGACTTTGGGCTGGTTGGGGATATAGCCAATCTGCGAGAAACCGATGTTTGGCTGGCGTATCCATCCAGGAATGGCGTGTGGTTCCACAATCCATGTCACCACCTTGCCAGTCTTACCCTTTGGCAAGATGCTACGGAGCACAAACCAACCATTCTGGGCGAGCATGCGTCCGTCGTAGAGTTTGAGTTCGGCATCGTCGCTGCTGATGCGTATCATGCGCTCGGGGTCGTCGGTGGCCAATGTCATGGCGTGCCCAGTCTCGATGGGCATTGGGTCGATAAAACGTCCTGTGCCACGGTCGTCGTAGGTCTTGAATCCTTTAAACTGACGGGGTTTCTCACTATTGGGGCGTGTGACTGTCTGGCTGGTGGCATAGCGTGGCAACCTTCCTAAGCGACCATCCACAGAGAAAGTCTTCAGCCAGTATTGTGAAGGAAGGAATTCCAGGTTGAATCCTGCTTCACCGGCGAGAGCATCTGGAACAGGCTTGTCGAGCCATACGGCAATCTCCACGGCTTGACCTTTGGCGGTCACCACCACACGGCTGTCGAAGTCGTAGTCGTCGTAGCGCATGGACACCTCGATGCTACCATTGTCGCGGTCTATTTTGCGGTTGGTCATTTTGGGTACGAGGTCCCATTGCTCTGGGGTGTTGTTGAGCCTCACGGCTCCTCCTTGCACAGTGCGCACACCATGATGGATAATCTCAATGCCAGAGTTTTTCTCGTCATTGAAACCACCGTTGAAACTGTTGCTGAATACCAACACATTGACGCCTTGGCACTCGAAATAGCCAAGGTCGTTCAGGTGAAGATCATCAGCCGACATCATGCTTACTGTAAACAGGCTTAAAATCAGAAAAAGTGTTCTCTTCATCTCTTTTTGTGTAATTTTCTTGTTAATATATTATAGATACGAGTAAACGAGTAATGAGTTGACAAGATACTTGAAGCCTTACCCTCAACCCCTCTCCAAAGGGCGAGGGGAGTGATTTGATTGAACTCGTCAACTATAACATTAAAAATCAATAGATCTTTCAGAATTTACAAAGGTACACCATTCTTATGAGAAAGTATTTGATACCTCTTTAATTTTTCGTTTATTTAACGATAAAGGTGGAAAACAATCATGACATAAGGACATTTATACGTATAACATACCATAGGGTTGAAATTTTTCCATTCAAGTTTTTAATATCTCAGAAAATACACGTATCTTCGTAGGCGAAATCAAAGACCTCCCAGCATCTACAGCTGAGACATGAAAAACAATTACAGATATATGAAGATACTGACTACAAGCGACTGGCATCTCGGCAATCTGTTCCACGGCAACGACCGACTGCCAGAACACCATGATTTTCTCTCATGGCTCCTCAAGCAGATTGAGGAACAACAACCCGACGCTCTCCTCGTCGCCGGCGATGTGTTCGACAATGGCAATCCCTCGGCGGCAGCCCAGTCGGCATACTATGAGTTTCTGGCAAATGCCACACAGAAATGCCTGCACATGCAGATCATCATCACCGCCGGCAACCACGACTCCGCCAGCCGGCTGGAAGCGCCACGCCCCCTGCTCACACGATACCATGTGGAAATACGAGGCAACATCGGCAAAACATGGGTGCAGAATGAAGAGGGTGGCTACTGGCAAATCGACTATGACGACCTGATGATACCCATCACAGGAAACAACGGAGACAAGGCTGTGGTGCTTGCCGTGCCATACCTGCGAAATGACATCTTACAGAACGCCTCCTACTCCAAAGGCGTGAACAATTTCCTGCGCACACTGACGGCAAAGGCAAGAGAAAAACACCCCGGTCTGCCACTCGTGATGATGGCACACATGTATGCCAAGGGAGCAGACATCGCAAAATATGATGCCAGTGAGAAAATCATCATCGGAGGACAGGAGGAAGTCAACATGGAGGGCTGGACCGACCACCCCGACTACCTCACATGCGGACATATCCACAAACGCCAACACATCTGGAACACAGACTGGGCACGATATACCGGCAGCATTTTGCCAATGTCGTTTGCAGAGAAAGACTATACACACGGCATCGACGTTGTTACACTTCACGAGGGAATAAAACCCAAAGTTCAACATCTCGTCTATCAGCCACAACACAAACTGGTCGTCCTGCCGGAAAAAGACGAAGAACTGACACCCAAAAAGCTCAAAAAACTAATCAATGACCATCTGAAAGAAAGAGTAAACGGCAAACTGGGCGAAGACTTCGACTATGTCACACTGAAAGTGAAACTGGAAAAAATAAGCAACGATGAAATCAAAGCCCTGGAGGACCTGGTCAATGCTAAAAATGCTGTGCTGTGCAGAATCCAAAAAATCATCCCTCAACTCGACTTCAAGACCATCAGCGGAAAACAATCCCTGAAAAGCATCGATGATATCATCAACCGAAACCCCATGGACACACTGAGAGAGGCTTTCTACATCAAACATAATGTGAACATGAACGAACAACAAGAGACCATGCTCTCAGATATAATAAGCGCTATCAAAAACGAAGCAAACGACTGATATGAAAATTCTACAACTCGAACTACTCAATCTCGCCTCTCTCGACAAAAAAGAGGGCGAAGTAATCAATTTTGTTGAAGGTGCCCTTGGCGAAAGCAACATCTTTAGCATCGTAGGCCCGACAGGCAGCGGCAAGTCCACCATCCTTGATGCCATCTGCCTCGCACTATACAACCGCGCTCCAAGATACCCGAAGAAAACAAACGATAAAAGACAAAGAATAGAAATCTATGGCAAACCAGACGCCATAGAGTCTAACCGACTGGCACCTACCGACGGACGAAACATCCTCACACGAGGCAAAAAGAATGGATATAGCAAACTGACCTTCCAGGCCAACAACGGCAACATATACCGGGCAGAATGGCATGTCCGCTTCAAAACTAAAGAATTCGATAAAGCCGATACCAAACTATATAAGATAACAACCTCGGTGGATGGCCGCCGACAAGAAGAGATTGCTGACTGGACGGAACTGCCCTCCATCATCGGACTCGATTACGAACAATTCCTTCGCACTGTGCTCATCGCACAAGGCTCATTTGCCAATTTCCTCACCGCAAAGGAGGACGAACGGTATGAACTGCTGGAAAAGCTCATCGGCTGCGAGGATATGTACACACGCATCGCAAATGAAATCAAGAAAAAGAAGGATGCTGCCGTCGATGCATTCAACTTGGTCAATGCATCTGTGGAGACAGTGAAACAAAGCCTGCTCTCCGACGAAGAGCACGACCGCCTCAAGGAAAATATCATCCAACTGGAAAAGGAAGAGGAACAAATAGCTGAAAACAAAAAGGCTTTGGAAACCCAACTGCAATGGTACGCCGACGATGAAAAATTGAAGAATGACATCGAAAGGCAACATGCTTTGGCTGACAAGGCAAAACAAGAACTTGATGAATTCCAACCTTCCATCAACCGACTCAACCTCCACAATGCCATCACACCCGCCGTTGACTGCCTGCGAGAGATGACAAAAATAGAGAATGCCATAGAAGCCTCGAAAAAAGATATAGAGGAAAAAGAAAATAAGATTGGGCAATTACAAAACCTAATTGCTACAACTGACTCTCAACTCGACCAACTGAAGGAGGCCGCCAAAAAGGCTCAGGATACCATCGACGAAACAACTCCACATATTAACAAAGCACGTGAACTGAGAACCAAAGTGGATGCGGCAAAAACCATGTGCGAAAACAAACTAAAAGTTAAGAAAACGGCAGAAATAGAAAAAAACAAGGCGGATAATGCCGAAAAAAACAATATCAAAGAAATAGACAACGCCCGTAAGAAGGTGAACGAGGCGAAGGCTATTTATCAAATGAGACAGGAAGAAACAAAAAAGAAAAAGGAAGAGCTCAAAAAAGCAACAGAAAATGCTGAGGAGTTGCTCAAGGCGGAAAGACTTAAGGTGGAGGGTTTGAATGCCGAAGAATTGCAAAACCAGAAAACACATGCTGATACCAACTGGCAAGAAATCAAAGAAGCACAGGAAATAGCTGACAATCTCGACAAAGCCATAGAAGAGAAAAACAAGAAAACGGCTCGCAAAGAAGAACTGAAGGAAAGAAACTCCTGGCTGAACAAGGAACTGACTAAACTCGACATCGATGCCCTGAAAAAAGAGGTGGAGACTCTCCGAAAAACTTATACCTTGATGACAAGCGAGAAATGGGACCTACACCGTGCATCTCTCGAAGACGGAGCACCCTGTCCGCTCTGCGGTGCCACAGAACACCCTTATAAAGCGGATAAGACAAAGCTTGACGAGGCTGTATCTGAATTGTCACTCTTAATTCTAAATAAAGAGGCTGCCCTCAACAACCAACAAACAAACGAAAGAACATGGACCGGAGAAAAGAACATGAACGAGGGGGAGATAGTGGGACTCGAACAGAGACTGCAACAACTGAAAAAAGACATAGAGAAATATGAAGACAAATGGTTGTCCCTGATGCAGCGGAACCCGCAACTGAAAAAAGACAAGGAATATCTGGAAGCAGCACAGACCGCATACAAAGAAAAAAAGGATGAAGCTGATAAAAAACTCTCTTTCTTCAACAACGTGCAGAAAAATGTCGAAAACCTAATTAAACAGAGAGACAAGGCGACAAAGGAACAAACTAACTATACAGAAAAAGCTGCCAACATCCTGGCCAAATCACAGGAGGAGGTGAATCAAACCGAGACCAGACTTGCTGAAGCCAACGCTCTACATCCGACAATACTTCAGCAACAACAAGAAAAACACAATGCCCTGAACCAAGCCATCTGTGAATGGCAACAAGCCGAAGACGCACTAAAACAATTGCAGACAGACTACAATAATGAATTACAGGGCAATGATCCGGACACCGTGGAACAACAGCTGAAAAACAGCAAAAAAAAGGCAGATGATGCCGTCAGCCATAAAAATGAGGAGCTGACAAAGCATAAAACTTCCCTCGGAGTAATGATTGGGGCCCTAAATACCAAGAAAGACCAACTTGAAAAGGAAAAACAGAACCATGCAAGCAAAAACACGGAACTGACGGCATGGATTACCCAATACAATGACAAGGAGGACAAAATACAAACTGTTTCCCTGGAAGATGTAGTGGACATGTATCACGCCACAGAGGACTGGGATGCCATCCGACAGGAGAAGGACCGCCGAAAAGAAAAAGTTGTGTCGTCCTCTACCTTGCTACGCAATGCAAAAGATAATCATGAACAACACCAAACGTCGAAACCGGAAAAAGAACAGACGATGCTCCTTGAACAACTGGAGGAGTTGCAAGGCAAAAGCCACAACGACGAGCTTGTGGCAGCAAAAGCAAGGATGCAAAACCATGACGATGCCGTCAGACAGCTGGGCGACAAAGTGGAAGAACTAAAACAAGCCACAAAAATGAAGGAAGATTGGGAAGGAATCACAAGTGCCATCGGTGGCGACGGCAAAACTCTCCGAAAAATCGCCCAATGCTACACACTGAGTTTCCTTATCGAACATGCCAACGCTGAGATTAGAAAATTCAATAACCGCTACGAACTGCAACAGGTAAAAAACTCGCTCGGCATCCGTGTCATCGACCACGACCGTGCCGACGATGTACGCGACACAACCTCCTTGTCAGGGGGAGAGACATTCATCGTCAGCCTCGGACTTGCCCTGGGACTCTCGTCCCTGTCTTCACGAAATATCTCATTTGAAAACCTGTTTATCGACGAGGGCTTCGGAACACTCGACCCCGACACGCTGGCCATAGTCATCGACTCACTGGCTATGCTGCAAACCTCACAGGGCAAAAAAGTGGGCGTAATCAGCCACACCAACACCATGAGCGAGCGTATTACCACACAAATACGAATCATCAAGAACGGAAATTCAGGTAGCAGCCACATCGAAATATACCCGTGACGAAAATATGAACAGAAACAGACCGTGCACTCTAATAGGTAGTATTTTAACCTAAAATGTATTATTACTTGGCGCAATCTTAACTTTTTCATATGATTGCGCCAAAATATAATATTATTATTTGGCATAATCGAGCGTTTTTATTAACTTTGCGCCAAATAATAAAGAGCACAGGATGGAAAATTCAATTGTAGGTCGTAAAAAAGAGATAATGGAACTGAAGAAGTATCTTTCTTCAGAACAGTCGGAATTTATTGCCGTATATGGAAGACGACGTGTTGGCAAGACTTTTCTTATAAAGGAACTTTTGGAGGGACAATTCACCTTTAGAATGACAGGTAAGGAAAATGCTCGTCTTGGTGAGCAGCTACTGAATTTCTCTTATGCAATGTCGGACTTCCTTGGTGATGACCACGTGCCCCAAAATTGGACTGAAGCGTTTCGTATGCTCTCTAAGAACATCGAGAGACTTGGGGAAGGAACCAAAATTATCTTCATAGATGAACTTCCATGGCTTGACACACAGAAATCCAAATTTCTTGGGGCATTGGAATATTTCTGGAACAACTGGGCCTACTATCGGAAAGACATAAAACTAATCGTCTGTGGTTCTGCCACCTCATGGATGCTGAATAAACTGATTAATTCCAGGGGAGGGCTACATAACCGAGTAACTCATAAAATGCTGATTTCCCCATTTTGTCTTGAAGAAATGGAGCAATACTTCCAAAGCAGAGGCTTCAACTATGAGCGTCCAGAAATGATAGACTGCTACATGGCTGTGGGTGGTGTTGCCTACTATTTATCATTGTTTGACAAAGACAAAAGCGTGGCAGAAAATATTAATAGCCTATGCTTTACCAACGGTGGAGCACTGGCAGATGAGTTTTACAGACTCTACAAATCGCTATTCAAAAAGGCAAAGAACCATATAGCAGTTATAAATGCGCTTAGTAGTGCCCGAAAAGGCATGACCCGTCTTGAGTTAATCAACAAAACTAAACTACTAAATAATGGCAATTTCACCACATTGCTCAAAGAATTGGAAACATGTGAATTCATACGTTCATACTACCCATTCGGCAAAGAAAAGAAGAACAAGATGTTTCAACTTACAGACCAATTTTCTCTCTTCTATCTTTACTTTATGAAGGATAAAAGTAATGTCGGAAAGAACTATTGGCTTCAGAAAATAGGCACACCTGAATATGCAGCATGGTCAGGTTATTCTTTTGAGACAGTATGTCTGCATCACATTGAACAAATTGTCAACGCTTTAGGCATCAGCGGGACATTCTATTCGCCATGTTCCTGGTCATATCGTCCATCAGAAGCAATTCTAAATGATGCTGATGCAGACGAGGACTTGAAAAGTGGTGGTCAGATTGACTTGCTGATAGATAGGAATGACAAAACAATCAGCGTATGTGAGATGAAATATGCAAGCGGAGAATATGAGATAACAAAAGCATATGCTAACCATGTGGAACAAAGGCTTCGTACATTCAGGAAAGTTACATCCACAAAGAAATCCTTTTCAATAGTTTATGTAACACCTTTCGGCCTTTATAATAATATGTATGCAAGGAAAGTCAATAAACAGATAACTGCTGACGATTTATTCAGTAAAGTATGATCTTTTGAGTACCATTACCAGAGGAGGAGTGAGGTATGCGTTTTTTTATCATACAAAAAATAGGAATCCCAAAGCATGGTTGATGATGCTTTGGGATTTTTGAGCGTTGTGGTGTTTCATTCCATGATTCTTTCTGCCAGTCTTGTGAGTTCCTGGTAAGGGAGTGCGCCGACCTGCCGCTCGATGTCACCATCTTTGGTGATGAAGAAGAGCGTCGGGATTGACTGGATGTGTGCTGCTATGGCCAGCGCCTGGTTTTTGTCCACATCCACCTTGAGAACCTTGACACGACCCTCATAGTCTTGTGCAAGCCGTTTCAACAATGGTGCCATGCCCTGACAGGGTCCACACCATGTGGCATAGAAATCGATGATGACGGGAATCTTGCCCGTGTAGTCGTATCCTCTGAGATACTGCTGATAGTCTTTGATATTTTCCATAATCGTATTGTTATTTTGTTCAACTTTCGCAAGCTCCAGTTTCGTTTGGTTTTGAGGTTATGAGGTCGCTACGCTTATAGGTTTTAAGGTGATATATGTATGGATAACGACATATTGGGGCAAATCTCACCTCATAACCTCATAACCTCATAACCTTATAACCTCATAACCTTATAACCTCATAACCTCATAACCTTATAACCTTATAACCTTATAACCTCATAACCTTATAACCTTATAACCTCATAACCTTATAACCTCATAACCTCATAACCTTATAACCTTATAACCTCATAACCTAGAAGTTGAGGACTTGCGAAACTTCAGTCATCATAATTTATAAAGCTTTTGCCCCTAAGGGGCGAGTTTTCCCTTTCACGCTACAAACCCAGGGCCTTGCCCTGGGCTGATTGCTCATTGGCCTTACAGGCCGTCTGAGTATAAATGCACTTGCGAAACTTCAGTACATATAATTAACTCGGTATTTATGTTTGCCAACAATTTCGCTGAGCTCCTGACTTCGTCGATTTTTGTCAATAAACATTTTGTATCTTGAAAATCAATGACTTATAAGTTTGCTTTTAATGATCTGGGTGGCGCTCCTCATACTCCTCACCTCCGTAGAATTTTTGTTTTTGAACATAAATTGCCGTAAATGACCATGAATTATCTGGGAATTTGAGACCGAAGTCAGAAAAAAATCCCCATTCCCTTTTGGTGGAGGGCATGGGGATGACATGAATGTATAGTTACATTTTTAGTCGTTGAGCTTAGCCTTGATGAACTCGCGGTTGAGGCGGGCGATGTTGGCGATGGTCTCGTTCTTCGGGCACACAGCCTCGCAGGCGCGGGTGTTGGTGCAGTTGCCGAAACCAAGTTCCTCCATCTTCAGCATCATGGCTTTCACACGCTTAGCAGCCTCTGGGCGGCCTTGTGGCAGTAGAGCCAGCTGGCTCACCTTGGAGCTGACGAAGAGCATGGCAGAGCCATTCTTGCAAGCAGCCACACAAGCGCCACAACCGATGCAGGAAGCGCAGTCCATAGCCTCGTCGGCATTCTGCTTAGGGATAAGGATAGCGTTGGCATCCTGAGCCTGACCTGTGCGCACGCTGGTATAGCCACCAGCCTGGATAATCTTGTCGAAGGCACCACGGTCCACCATACAGTCCTTGATAACAGGGAAGCCTGCAGAGCGCCATGGCTCAACGGTAATCACGTCGCCATCCTTGAAACGACGCATATAGAGCTGACATGTGGTAGCCCCACGCTCAGTTTTGCCATGAGGTGTACCATTGATATACAGAGAGCACATACCGCAGATACCCTCGCGGCAGTCGTGGTCGAATACGAAGGGCTCTTTGCCCTCGTTGATGAGTTCCTCATTCAGAATGTCAAGCATCTCAAGGAAAGAAGTATCGTCGGGTATATCCTTCATAACATGAGAATCGAAATGACCTTTCTCACGTGGACCATTCTGACGCCAGAACTTAATTGTAAAACTTATATTTTTTGCCATAATTTTATGTAAGGTTTTAAGGTTTTAAGGTTTTAAGGTTCTGAGGTGAAATTACTCTCTACTTTTAGTGGAGGTTGAGTCCTTTTATAAATTAAAGAGGAAATCATTTTATGAATCTGTTCATTCAATTGCAATAACATACTTGCATCTTCCTCTGAAAGATAGTTGAACTCACGTGACAATAGAAGTTGCGTCTCCAATTCATTAGTAGAACCAAGAGAAATATATAGGAAATGGACTAATTCTTTATTAGTAGAACGACCATACCCTTCTGCTATATTCGACGGTATAGAAATAACACAGCGGCGCATTTGACTCACAAGACCATAAATCTCGCTTTGTGGATAATTAGCTGTTGCCGTATAAATATCCTTTGCCAGCACCATTGCTTTTTTCCATACTGTCAGATTCTGAAAGGGCCCCATTGCAAATAGTCTATTATCACCTTATAACCTCATAACCTTATAACCTCATAACCTTATATTAGTTTTTATAATTACGAGTTTGAACCTTGATTGCTTCATATTCCAATGGTTCTTTGATTAACTCAGGATCTTTGTCTTCGCCCTGATACTCCCAGCAGCCTACATAGAAGTAGTTCTCATCGTCGCGCTTTGCTTCGCCTTCCTCAGTCTGGTATTCCTCGCGGAAGTGACCACCACATGACTCATTGCGCGAGAGAGCGTCGTGAGCCACCAGTTCACCCATGGTGAAGAAGTCGCGCAGGTGGATAGCCTTGTCAAGCTCAATATTCAAGCCTTCCTTGCTTCCAGGGATAAAGAGGTCGGTGTCGAACTCCTTCTGCAGTTTCTTGATCAGTCGGATACCTTCCTTCAGTCCTTCAGCGGTGCGGCCCATACCTACGTGTTCCCACATGATATGACCCAGCTCCTTGTGGATAGAGTCAACACTGCGCTTGCCCTTGATGTTCATCAGTCGGTCGATTTCAGCCTGCACACCCTTCTCAGCCTCATCAAATTCAGGCAGGTCGGTGGGGATATGTGGCCAGATAGCCTGGTCGGCCAGGTAGTTCTGAATGGTGTATGGCAGCACGAAATATCCGTCGGCCAGACCCTGCATCAATGCCGAAGCACCCAGACGGTTGGCTCCGTGGTCGGAGAAGTTACACTCACCGATGGCGAAGAGGCCCTTGATAGAGGTCTGCAGTTCGTAGTCAACCCAGATACCACCCATGGTATAGTGTACGGCTGGGAAGATCATCATAGGATAATAATATTTCTCGCCGTTGATTTCCTTAGCCAGTTTGCCGGGGAACACGTCGGTAATCTCCTCATACATCTCGAAGAGGTTGCCATAGCGCTGCATGATGACATCGATGCCTAAGCGGTTGATGGACTCAGAGAAATCGAGGAATACAGCCAGACCGGTGTTGTTCACGCCGAAGCCTTTGTCGCAACGCTCTTTGGCAGCACGTGAAGCCACGTCACGAGGAACGAGGTTACCGAATGCTGGATAGCGGCGCTCCAGATAGTAGTCGCGGTCTTCCTCAGGAATCTCATATCCCTGCTTGGTGCCAGCCTGCAATGCCTTGGCATCTTCCAGTTTCTTGGGCACCCAGATACGTCCGTCGTTACGCAGCGACTCCGACATCAGTGTCAGCTTCGACTGTTTGTCGCCATGGACGGGGATACATGTGGGGTGAATCTGCACATAGGAAGGATTAGCAAAGTAAGCACCCTTGCGATAGCACTGTACAGCGGCGGTGCAGTTGCATCCCATAGCATTTGTGGAGAGGAAGTAAGCATTTCCATAACCACCGGTGGCGATAACCACAGCATTGGCAGAGAAGCGCTCCAACTTACCAGTGACCAAATTCTTGGCGATGATACCACGGGCACGGCCATCGACGATGACCACATCCTCCATCTCGTAACGAGTGTAGAGTTTTACCTTGCCAGCCTGCACCTGTGCACTCAGTGATGAGTATGCACCGAGCAACAGCTGCTGACCTGTCTGACCCTTGGCATAGAATGTACGTGACACCTGGGCACCACCGAAAGAACGGTTGGCAAGCATGCCACCATACTCACGTGCGAAAGGCACACCCTGTGCCACACACTGGTCGATAATATTGTTGGACACCTCAGCCAGACGATACACATTGGCTTCACGGGCACGGTAGTCGCCACCCTTCACAGTGTCGTAGAACAGACGATAGACAGAGTCGCCATCGTTCTGATAGCATTTAGCAGCATTGATACCACCCTGTGCAGCGATAGAGTGTGCACGGCGGGGAGAGTCTTGAATACACAGATTGATAACATTGAAACCCATCTCGCCAAGACTGGCGGCGGCACTGGCACCGGCAAGACCGGTTCCTACCACGATGACATCGAGTTTCAGTTTGTTCTTTGGATTCACCAGACGCTGGTGGGCTTTGTAATTAGTCCATTTCTCTGCTACTGGTCCCTCAGGAATTCTGGAATCTATTTTCTTAGTCATAATATGCTGATTTAAAAGTTACAAGATTACGATGCGCAGCAGAGACTTGGCGCAAACTTAAAGGCGAATGCCAAAACCACGAGTAGGAAGCAGCCCATCAGAATGGTCACATAGACGAAACCGATTTTCTTCCAGCGCTCAAACCAGATTTTACCACTGATTCCGAGTGTCTGCATAGCACTCCAGAAACCATGGGTGAGGTGGAACCAGATAGCAACGATCCAGATGATGTAGAGAACTACATAGACAGGATTGCTGAATGTCTCCACAATCCAGGCAAAACCATCTGCGGGATGGTGGATAGGATGCGACCCTATCAACTCGGCAAACATCATGTTGTACCAGAAATTGAAGAGGTGCAACAGCAGACCCAAGAGGATGATGATACCAAGCACGAGCATGTTCTGTGATGCCCACTCCACCTTTGCAGGTGTGTCGGTCACTGCATAGCGCTCGTTACCACGGGCACGGCGATTCTGCATGGTGAGCAGAAACGCAAAGACGATGTGAATAACTGCAAGAGCTGCCAGACCAAGTGTTGCTACTACCGCATACCAATTGGCACCCAATAGTTCGCAAACCCAGTTGTAGCCCTCTTCTGAGAACAGTGCCGCAACGTTCATGCAACAGTGGAACGTCAGGAATAGAATAAGTGCGACACCTGTGACAGACATCACTACTTTTCTACCGATTGATGATTTCAATAACCACATAAATGATTGAGATTTAATTGATTAATTATTAAAAAAAATATTTCTTATAGTATTCGTTCATGGTTATACGTACCACACAAACCCCCTTTTTTAGGTATTTGCATGGTATTTAGAATGCAAATATAATACTTTTTAATGAATGTTCAAAGTTTTTTGGATTTTTTTTGCTCATCTTTTGTTGACAAAGAGAAGGAACCCTACACAATAGCCCATTGTAGGCCTATGCGAAAGCATCATCTCTAATTCCTGCATTTTATGTTACCAACCAAGGAAAATCATCTTTTTAACACAACTTTAACGTTGTAAAGTATTTTCTTCCGGTTGAAATCATCTCCTATCCTG
>OMXV01000071.1 GCA_900315075.1 uncultured Prevotellaceae bacterium
GACTTCGAGGGTGATGACAAGAAGAACCTCGATCTGTATGCGAAAACGGGCACGCCAGAGTACCAGCGTATGGTCAACGAGATAGCTCGGCGCTTAGGTTTGACCAGCGTGAAATTCGCTACGATAGAGGACTTGATAGAGTCTATCGGACTGCCAAAGGAGCGTGTCTGCACCCACTGTTTTGACGGTACTTCGTATTGTCATGAGCGTCACGGCGAGGAGTGGTTTACGTAAGTGAATAGTGAACAGTGAATAGTGAACAGTGAAAAATTAAAAAATTAAAAAAATAAAAGGCGAATTCTTGTAGTTCGTCTTTTTTTCGTACCTTTGCAGGTTGAAAACAACATATTAGAAGCGTGAAAATAAAGCAAGTGCTGTGCGCCCTTGAACAGTTCGCGCCTCTGCCCTTACAGGAAAGGGGTGTAACCTCATTGTGAGTCATCATCCATTGCTGTTCCGTGGTCTGAAACAGGTTAGCGGAGCCGACTATGTTCAGCGCTGTGTGATAAAGGCCATCAAGAACGACATCGTGGTAATTTCCATGCACACCAATATGGATAATGCCAAGTATGGCGTCAACTGGAAAATAGCCGAGAAACTGGGACTCACGGATGTCAATTTCTTCGCTGCGAAGAGCATGGATGGCATCGAGGCGGGTAGTGGTGTGATAGGCAGTCTTCCTGAAGCGATGGCTGCTGACGATTTCATCCTGATGGTAAAGAAACGTTTTGGCGTAGAGTGTGCCATGTGCAACCAATTGCTGCGTAGACCTATCCGTAAGGTTGCCATCTGTGGTGGAGCAGGCGATTTTCTGTTGGACGATGCGGTGAGCCAGGGTGCAGATGCTTTTATCACAGGCGAAATGCACTATCACCAGTATTTTGACTATGAGCAGAAGATACAGATTTGTGTCATCGGTCATTACCAAAGCGAACAATACACCAGTGAGGTGTTCCGTGACATCATCCAGAAGGAGTGTCCTGGTGTGCAGACCTTTATAGCAGAGACAAATACAAATCCAATATTATATATTTAAATTATGGCAAAGAAAGATCCTATTGAAATGCCGGTAGAAGAGCGTCTGAAGACCCTCTATCAGCTGCAGGCTACGCTCTCAGGAATCGATGAGAAGCGTGCATTGAGAGGTGAGCTGCCTCTGGAAGTACAGGACCTTGAGGATGAAATCGAGGGACTGACCACTCGTATTGAGAAGATTCAAAACGACATCAATGAGTATGAGCGTGCTGTAACACAGAAGAAAGGTGAGATTGAGACCGCAAAAGCCAGCGTAGAGCGTTACAAGGCCCAGTTGGATGAGGTTAAGAACAACCGTGAGTACGATACGCTGTCAAAGGAAATCGAGTACCAGACACTGGAAATCGAGCTTTGTAACAAGAAGATCAAGGAGGCAGCCTTTAAGATTGAGGACAAGAAGGCAGAACTGGCTCAGAATCAGGAAATCATGCAGGATCGTCGTCAGGCACTCGAAGTCAAGAAGAGCGAGCTGGACGAGATTATGGAAGAGACCCGTGCAGAGGAAGACAAGCTGAAGCAGAAGGTGAAGGAGCTGGAGATGAAGATTGAACCACGTCTGCTCACCTCGTTCAAGCGTATCCGTAAGAATGCGCGTAACGGTCTGGGCATCGTTTACGTGCAGCGTGATGCCTGTGGTGGTTGCTTCAACAAGATTCCACCCCAGCGTCAGTTGGATATCAAGATGCACAAGAAAATCATCGTTTGCGAGTATTGTGGCCGTATCCTGATTGATCCGGAATTGGCAGGTGTTAAGCTTGACAAGCCCGTAGAGGAGAAGAAGACACGTAAGCGTGTCATCCGTAAGACCGTCAAGAAGGCAGAGGATGAGGTTCCCGAAATGACAGAGGATTAAAGCTGGGAATAGTCGGGAATTTCTCGCAGGAACTCATAGCGTTGGTTGGCATAGTCCATTTTGCAGCAATAGTGCTGTAAGCCATTGCTAACCACGAGATAATCCACATGAAGCAGTAGGTTATAGACCGTTATTTGGTCGAACACCTGCTGCTTTATTTTAATGGTTGGCGCCTTGTATTCTATAATCATCCGTGGGGTGGTGTCCTGATGGTATAGAATGGAATCACAGCGCAGTTTCTTGTCGCCTATGCGCAATTCTATCTCATTGCCTAAAAGCCCCTTGGGATAGCCTTTAAAATCCACCAGCCAATGGGTAAAATGCTGGCGCACCCACTCCTCTGGAGTGAGTGCCACGTAACGTTTGCGCAGGAAATCGAAAATTTCGGGCTTTTCCTGTGTTCCACGCAGTTTGACGTCGTATGCCGGTAGATTCAATTCAACCATATCGGCTACAAAATTACGAAATTCTTGGGATATTTCGCAAGAATTTCGTAATTTTGCAGCATGGCTCAAGCAACAGTGACATATGACAGTGTGATGAGCGAGTTGAAAGCGCGCCATTTTAAGCCCATTTATTACCTGATGGGCGATGAATCCTATTATATTGATAAAATCAGCGACTGGATAGCCGAAAACGTGTTGCAGCCAGAGGAAAGAGACTTCAATCAGACCGTTCTTTTCGGATCGGATGTGAACGCTTCCCAGATTGCGGATGCTGCCAAGCGATATCCCATGATGTCAGAATATCAGGTGCTTATCGTCAAAGAAGCCCAGAACGTGAAGAATGTAGAGCCTCTTGAGAAGTATCTGAAAGCTCCTATGCCCTCTACGATCCTGGTAATGTGCCATAAAAATGGTACGATAGATGGTAGGAAAAGGGAATATGTAAAAGCCATCCAGCAGGCAGGAGTACTTTTTGAGAGCAAAAAGCTGCGTGAACGTGACCTTCCTGCCTTTATAGAACAGTATTTGAAGGCGCGTGAAGCCTCTATCGACCCCAAATCTACCCAGATGATTGCTGATGCCATTGGCGCTGATCTGAGTCGTTTGACAGGCGAATTAGACAAAGTTTTGCTGGGTTTGCCAGAGCAGGATAGGAGAGTGACACCTCAGGTGGTAGAAGACCAGATAGGGGTGAGCAAGGATTATAATGCTTTTGAGTTCCGCGATGCCATTGTAAACCGCAATATTCTCAAAGCAAACCAGATAATCAAGTATTTCGATGAAAATCCGAAGGCTGGAGGGCTTTATGCCTTGCTGCCAATGATGTTTAGCTACTTCCAAAATCTGATGCTAGCCTATTATTGTCCCCAAAAGGGGAGTCAGGAGGCGCTGGCGCAGTGGTTGGACATGAAATCTCCTTGGGGAGCTCGCGACTATATGACGGGTATGCGAAATTACTCCGGAATGAAGGTGATGCAGATTATTTCCAAAATAAGAGAAATTGACGCGAAAAGTAAGGGGTTGGACAACCCCAACACCCCCCCAGGGGAGTTGATGAGGGAATTAATTTTCTTTACATTACATTAAAAAAGAGGCGTTTTCCACGTCTCTTTTTTCTAGAATTCATTTTTTGTTGAACATAAAAAATTGGCCTCAAACCCCGATGACAAAAGGGTTTCCCATCAAAAATAACCCCTCATATTTCGCGCATTTATTTTTTCTCGCCCAATTGTCCAGAATTCGCGCAAAATGATGAAATTTCGTCTTTTCAAAGTATCAAAATTCGGGTTTAATAAATTTTATGATTTAAACTTTCGAATTTAAAAACCTATATCGTTTACATAAGTAATATATTATTGAATATAAAAAGCGTTATTTAGAGTTTGTAAACACAATTCTAAAACCTAATATTTAAATTCTAAAACATAAATACAGCCCTTCTCATTTCTAAAGACATAGATATTTATAAGGTTTTATTAGTAGTAAACACCTAAAAACCAATTATTTATAGCGATTATATATAGAAATTATCAAAAGATATTGTTTTGTAATCAAGTAAAGGGCGTATATCGCCCTGTAAATGCCTTTATAGCGATAAAATACATAATTAATAACCAGTTAGTTACATTTATTCCCTTTTTAAAGACTTTGTCAGCATTTAGTCTTTAAAATTCAGAATTTCATATTCTACACCCAATATTTTACTTTTTAAATTTAGGTTTGGAAATACAAAACTAAAAATCAAAAGTTCACAAATAAAAATTTTCTTTAGATTTCTTGCACGATTCAAAAATTTGCTTTATCTTTGTAAAATCAATAAAAAATGGCTTTTTTGCCCCTATTTTATACATCATGGATACAAAAGACAGAATAAAACAGATCATGGAGGACCAGAAGATGACGCAACAGGTTTTTGCCGACTTCCTCCAACAGTCACCTGCAACGTTAAGCAGTATCTTTAATGGCAGAACCCGTCCTACCCTGAATATCGTAGATGCCATTAAAGCGAAAATTCCTGACATAAGTATAGAGTGGTTACTTTATGGAACTGGTGACATGTATGTCTCCCACCCTGACGTTTCTCCTGACGTGTTATCCACCCCTTCAGCTAATGGTCAAGACCTGATGTTGAATTTCGATGCACCAACTCCTGTTTCTCCAAATTTGCATCAAAATTCCACTTCTGCTGCCAATTTTCAGCAGGGTGTAAAAACTACACACCCAGATTATGTCCGTGAGGAAATACGATTGGTGGATAAAGAACCTCGTCGTGTAACGGAGATTCGTGTCTATTATGACGATCAGACTTACGAGACTTTTGTACCAGCCAAAAAGTAGCCAAACAAGGTCCTAACATCGAAGAATTCTCCGGTGTCAAACCTGTAAATCAGGCATTTTCAGATGGTTTGGAAGAGGTGTTCCCGCACGTGTGAACTGACACGTAAGATGCTGACTCTTAATGACTTTCGTTGGTGATTCATGTCCCTGCTTAGTAGTCTTCATGACCAATAAGGCAGGACGCATGTCAAACATGACATCAGTGCTCGAATAGTTCGAGAAAATACTGGTGTCTTGTTTTGTCAGGAGCATCATGCAGATGATGATGCTATATATAGTGAATATAATGATTCTATCCATTGATTTCGCAAAAGTAGCCATTTTTTTCGTAACTTCCAAGTTTTTAACCGTTTTTTTTCGTACCTTTGCAACGCTGAAAATGTATGATTATGAAGAAATATATTCTCGACTTGACGGTTCGCAGTGTTGAAAACCTCAGTCCTAAGCATGTTTTGATTAAGTTGACTGATCATCAGCCATTGCCTGAGATGCTTCCAGGACAGTTTGTCGAAGTGCGTGTTGACGGTTCCCCGTCTACGTTTCTGCGTCGTCCTATCTCCATTCATTTCGTGGATAAAGAGAGCAATGAGTTGTGGCTCATGGTTGCCATGATTGGTGATGGAACCCGTCAGATGGGACGGCTTCAGGCAGGTGATACCCTGAACTGTGTGCTACCCTTGGGCAATGCCTTTACCATGCCTGCTGCTAAGGATGAGAAAGTGCTGCTGGTAGGCGGAGGCGTAGGTGTGGCCCCCATGCTTTATCTGGGTTCTGCATTGCATGCCCAGGGCATTCAGCCTACATTCCTGTTGGGTGGACGTACTGCTCAGGACCTGTTAGAGCTTGATTTATTTAATAAGTACGGGCGCGTGTGTGTAACGACAGAGGACGGTTCCTTGGGCGAGAAAGGCTTCGTCACCAATCATTCAGTGTTGAACGAGCATTTCGACCGTATCTGTACTTGCGGTCCCACCCCCATGATGAAGGCTGTAGCCCATTATGCCAAGGAGCATGACATTACCTGTGAGGTCTCTTTGGAGAATTTGATGGCCTGTGGCCTGGGGGCTTGTCTCTGCTGTGTTGAGAAGACCACAGAAGGCAATTTGTGCGTGTGCAAAGAAGGTCCAGTATTCAATATCCACAGGCTGCTGTGGTAATTCATAATTCATAATGCATAATTCATAATTAATGGCAAGATTAGATGTAAATATAGGGGCATTGACCTTGAAGAATCCAGTGATGACCGCTTCTGGCACGTTTGGCTACGGTCTCGAGTTCGCTGATTTCATCCCCCTCGACGGATTGGGTGGCATCATTGTCAAGGGAACCACGTTGAAGCCTCGCGAAGGCAATGACTATCCCCGTATGGCAGAGACGCCACAGGGCATGCTCAATTGTGTAGGTCTGCAGAACAAGGGCGTGGACTATTTCTGTGAGCATATCTATCCTCAGATCAAGGATATTGATACCAATATGATTGTCAATGTCAGTGGTTCTTCCCCAGAGGATTATGCCGAATGTGCAGCCCGTATTGACGCTTTGGAAGGTATTCCTGCCATTGAGTTGAATATCTCCTGTCCCAATGTCAAGGACGGCGGTATGGCCTTCGGTGTCACCTGTGCAGGTGCTGAGAGTGTCGTCAAGGCTGTTCGTGAGCATTATCACAAGACGTTGATTGTCAAGTTGTCGCCCAATGTTACGAATATAGCGGATATTGCCCGTGCCTGTGAGGCCCAGGGTGCTGATAGCGTGTCACTCATCAATACCCTGATGGGTATGGCCATCGATATAGAGAAGCGTAAGACCTTGTTGAGCATCAATACAGGCGGATTGAGCGGTCCATGTGTCAAACCCGTGGCTTTACGCATGGTATGGCAGGTTGCCAAGGCTGTCAAGATACCTGTGGTAGGTTTGGGTGGTATATCCAGTGCTACTGATGCCATCGAGTTCTTCATGGCAGGAGCTACGGCCATCGAGATTGGTACGGCCAACTTCCTGGATCCTGCCATTACTGTG
>OMXV01000053.1 GCA_900315075.1 uncultured Prevotellaceae bacterium
TCACGTTCCAGGTTTGTGATGAAAACCCTTTTTGGTCTAACAGGTTAATCTCGGCAGTAATGGTTATTTGTCCATAACTTTTATTATCTATGTATTTATCTTTTATATAATAATTTTTGTCTAATCCTTCAGAATTTTGATTGTAATAAAAAGTTTGTGAAATGTTAATTGTTTTATTTTCATAATCAATTGTGGCGATACCATCCCTCCCATCAGGATCCACCATCATAACCGGATTATTTCCACAATACGCATACGGACTGATGCTGTAGTATTTCTCGCACAACGGGTCCATCCTGTCCCACCTGCCGAGGACGGGGTTGTACTGCCGTGCCCCATAGTCGTAGGTGTCAAGGCCGTGCATGCGGTCGAGTTCCTTACCATTGTATTTGTATGGCTGGAGGCTGGCATTCAGTATAGTCGATGGGTCGGCGTATGGGGTGCCGAAGGGGTAGTAGTGCGTTATCTGCCTCACTGTGCCCGCCGAATCCACCACCTCGCGGTTGTTGCCTAAGTGGTCCTGGTTGTAATAGTAGAACGAGAAGTTATAGGTCGTGGGATTCACAGCCGTTGCCTGGGCGTAGCCGCCGTTGAAGAGGAACTTGTCTATCATGCCGTCCTCCATGACAAGGCTTCCCCCGAGGAGGTACTGCCTGGAGCCGGCATACATGGTCTGACCCTGGGTCAGCGCGTTAGGCTCCGCACCGAACGTCACCGTGGTGTTCGGTGCCGCCACATAGTACTCCACACCGAGCTTCTGCCCTGTGGCACTATAGACATATTTCGTCACGTTGCCGTTGGTGAAGTATATCTTCTGAGGGTTGCCGTTGGCGTCGTAGGTGATGTAGGCGATGCCGCGGCTCTTGTCGGCGATCAATGAGCCGTTGGCATTGTAAAGGTACTGCGAGCCGTTCACCCTCTTGTACTCGAACGAGCCGGCGAAGTCATAGTCCGCCGAAGCCTCCGTCACCCCCGTCAGCCGGTTGCCGTTGTAGGTGAGGGTGAGGTTATCCATCTTGCCGTAGGTGCCATACAAATTTATCGGCTGTTTCATAGTACCTGTTGTTTCTTTTATATTTAATATTAGTGCCAGTGAGACCTCTTCTATTTCCCGACATATTCCCCAAATCCATAGTCATCTCCTTTTTCACCGTTCTCATCACACCTATAAGAATAAATCCATAAATATTGATAAAAACAAAACACGACATATCCCACCTTCTCATTATTTTTATCATATATATATGGCCATTTTAATTGATAGGAAACGTCATCAAATTCCATGAAATCTGTTATTCTACCGCCACCAAAATCTTTCCATAAGTATTGCTTTATGTGATAAGGTGTATTAAAATAAATAAGCACACCTATCGCTAAGGAATAAAGACATTTATCCAATTTTCTCATATAATATTCCCTTTCTTCCGCTTAGAATTTTCTTCCTGGTTGGTAGTATATTTTATTTAAATCTTCTTTCCCATTGACACTTCTTCTCATAGGTAGAGCTGGTATTATACTTAAATAAGCCAAGTGTCCGTTTTTCTTATATCCCCCAACCATATATGTTGGGTATGAAAAGTGTCCAAACAGCATATTTGTGGCGGTTTCTCGAATATTCGTATATTTAGAGGGGTATGAATAACTGGTTTGACCGTATATGCTGACATTATGAAAATTCTCTTGTCCTGACAGATTTGTCGTAAAAGAAACACCACTTTTTGAAGGAACACCGGACCTACAACCGTAAAAATATGCAGATGCATTCTCTTCCCAATTGAAATTGATTTTACCCCATCCCTCTATCGACATTTGATTGTTACCTGTTAGATCATGACTTGTCGTTTTCGTACCTGCTGGACCATCAAATGCGGAATGAGACCAAAATCCAAATTCAGCAGTTTTGCCATATTTTTCAGAGTATGTGTCTATTATATTATTAACAATATCTCCTAAACTTCCTAAATTAGATATTGAACTCAAAATTACTATGTCTTTACTAGAATCAAACTCCTTGCTTTTCATAATGTCCTGTTTCCTAGTTTCAGCCGCTGCTTTAAACATTCTGTCTGCTTCTTCGTCTTTATTGCCAACTGTATAGAAAAGCATATAAATATTTCTCCCATCAGGGTCAATACACATTATCGGGTTATCCAAACAATACGCATACGGGCTGATGCTGTAATATTTCTCGCAGAGCGGATCCATCCTGTCCCACCGTACGGTGACGGGGTTATATTGCCGTGCGCCGTAGTCGTAGGTGTTCAGCCCGTGCATCTTGTCGAATTCCTTGCCGTTGTACTTGCGGGACTGCACGTCGCTGGCCGTGGAACTGTGGCAGAACTGAGCCCCAAACGGGTAGTAGTCCATCGTCTGGACGACCGTCCCGTTCGTGGTGCGGTCGGCCTTGACTACCTGGCGGACGCTGCCGAGATGGTCCTGGTCATAGTAGGGAGGTAGTCCGTGGAGTCCGCGCTCAGGATCTCCGACGGGGCAAGCTCCCTGGCGCTGCCGATGGCGACGGTGATGTTCGGGACCGCCGTCAGGTGCGTGACACGCAGTTTCTCGCCCGCAGTGCTGTAGACGTACCTGGTCACGCTGCCGTTGGTGAACTGGATGCGGACGGGGTTGTTAAGCAGGTCGTAGTATATCCTCGCTATCCCACGCCCGGCATCGCTCACGAGCGAGCCCGAGCCGTTGTAGGTGAGGGGATAGGTGCTCAGACCAGCCAACACCCTATTCACCCATATATTTGATATGTTGTAAACCATTTTGCTTTGCAAATCTAATACATCTTTTCCATTCCACATAATGATTTCTGGAAAACGAATCATTGTCTCTGTCCCCATGAATTATAACGGGATGTCTCTCCTCTTTACTCTAAATCCCATGGCTTCGTGAAATCTATCAATAGCATTACGTTCGCAGTGAATGAACAAGATTTTTTATTATTTTCAGCAGGCTGGAACTTTACATCCTCTAATAAAGAATTAATTTGTCTCACTAATATTTTTGGGGTATCACTAAATGTTTTTATTATTTTGGCTTGCCCTCTTTTATTAATGAATAATTTAACTCTTAAGCGGAATATACAATTATCATAGATATTCAGAGGTAGGTTATCTGTCAAATACTTACTTAGAAGAGTATCTATCTGATTGTTGTCATCCATAATAACTAATTGATGACTAATCCCTTTATATGAAAAAATAGGATAATATTTTTCTAGTTCTTGAGAATATGCATTCACGCATAAAGAACTAATGATTATAATTAATAACTGCTTCATTAACACTTTGTATTGATCTGTTTTCTAATTCTAAATTACTACCAGGCCCTTCTCTTATAGGAGTATGTAATGAATCAATTCCCTTAAACATATGTAAAATATGTGAATACAATTCGTGTGCGGTGGCCTTGACCAGTACTATGTTTAAGGAATCGTATTTCCTGAGTCTTCCATTTATTTGAACTTGATAGTTGCCATTTGTCGAAAAGAGTTGTCGGTTTTTAGGCACTTCATTCCTCTGAAGCAAATCATTTTTTGTCCATGTATGTGATTCAGGAGCCAAAGACCATCCAAGTGAGCCATCGGGTTCAGGAGTAAAATTATTGTATTCGTCACACACAGGGTCATTAAATTGAAATGGTATTTCATTTGGGAGAGCTTCTATCCCATTTCTGTAATTTGCTTTCTTAATATCTGATATGGAAAATTCAACAGTGTGAACAGGGTCAGAAACTAATTCATAGAGTGACATATAATTACCACTTCCTTGGTATTCGGTACTTTCAAGACCCTTTAACATTTCCTCAACACTGATATAATTGTTTTCAAGTACTACATAATTTTGGAGTTCAACTGGTAATGTCGACTTTATTGTTTGCAATGCAAGTTCTATATCGCCAACTAATAAAACTTTTCTTCCATCTGGGTCAATCCTGTTAACAGGATTTCCCCCGCAGTACCCATACGGACTCACGCTGTAGTACTTCTCGCACAGGGGGTCCATCCTGTCCCAGCGCGCGGTGACGGGGTTGTACTGCCTTGCGCCGTAGTCGTAGGTGTCGAGGCCGTGCATCTTGTCGAACTCCTTGCCGTTGACCTCCGGTCGATTTTTCTCACGCTCTGAAGAGCAAGCAGGCTTTCTCTTCCCTCGCTCAATCGAAAAATTGTACTTGTAGGGCTGGAGACTGGTGCCCAGTATGGTCGATGGGTCGGCGTATGGGGTGCCGAAGGGATAGTAGTGCGTAATTTGCTTCACCGTGCCTGCCGAATCGACCACCTCACGGTTGTTGCCGAGGTGGTCCTGGATGTAAATGCCACGGGGATGGGTCTTGTCTTTGCGTTGACCCTGTAGATTGTAAATGTTGAATTCATTATTGGATTTATCAACACGAATTCTGTCGTCTACGGAATCCACTATAGGCGTTGCCATCCAATCTTTAATAAAGATATACTCACCATCTTTCATACATGAACATACATAAATTGATTTACCTAATTTCGGATAGTCGAAGGGGAAAAAGCGGAGCTCAAAGGCAAATGGGTTGTTTAATGTAGCACCTACTCCTTCAATCCAACAGCTGGAATCGTTGCTATAATCCACTTCACCGTCGGTAAACTTACAAACCGAATATTCCAATTGGCCAGGAAGGTAGCCATAACGATGTTCGCCATCAGTTCGGGCATAAGGATAATCATTATAGGTTAGCGTGATTATCTCTTCAGGGCTGCTGAAGTCATAGATGAGTTTTTCCTCCGTTTCCTCTTCCTCGATGATGAACACCTGATAGGATTCTTCCCTGATAGCGCAGTAATAATGCAGTTCCTCTCCTCCGTAGTATTCCTCAAATTGGCAGAACACTTTTTTATAATACCTGTCATTTACCAACGTGTCGCCACATATGGTTAAAGATGCACTTAATATTACATCCTTCTGGATGTTCTGGAGTTATTGGACCAACGGAACCATAACTACAGTACCAAACCTTTCCTTCTTCCACAAACGGTACATATTCACGTTCCTTCTGAGCCATGGCTTTCGAAATGCTTAGGCTGCAAAATGCGAGTATCACAATGACACGCACGTTACATCTATAAAATTCAAAATGGTTTCTCATAAGTCTATCTGTTTTTTTCCTCATAACCTGACGAAACTGGAACTTGTGAAAGTTGTCACTTCGCCTGTGATTGTTCAATGACATCATTATATGATGGCCACATGTAGAAGTCTTTCATGTCTTGATTAGGAGGATAAGTGAGGTGAAAGTTCACTTTCTGAAGATCCTCAATTGACAACAAGTACATAACAAGAAAACATTCAGAATCTTTCTTGTTGATTTGTTCCCCATCATAAACTAATAAATACACCGAATCTCTATCCTGTGTCATGTATTCAATATAGTCATCGAAATATATATATTCGCTGTCAACTTCACCAGGCATTACTTTATTAAAAGCATCACATTCACTTAAAGGTATTTCAGCATGCTTGAAATATTTCGCAAAGGGATCGAACTCCCAATGCCAATCTATCCCAAATCCTATGAAGACAGGTCTTTCCCAACAATTCTCAAAATAAATACGGTGATGGTGATTTTCATCCTCATGAGGATCAAAACATTGAATTGCTGAACAGATAGTAGCCATCAATAATAACGAAACGAATTTTACGATTGTTTTCATAATTATTCTTTGTTTAAAGGATGGAATCCAGTATAAGATCCCATATTCTGTCTGTTACGGACAGTTCGAGCGTATTGCCAACGACATCCCGGAAAAGAGCCCCGAGGTCGTCTCCGGAGCCGAAGACTGCGCTATACAGGCAGTTGCAGCCGTAGGAGAGGGTGAGGCACCTAAAACTATCGCTGTGATTTCTGTTTTTCCTTATATCTAATAATTTTTTTAATTGCTTGTTTCCTAAACATTCTTTTTGTGTTGTCAGGAGAGTTGTCCACAAATATAACGTCATAGACCGTCTGTTTTATCTCTTCTTCGGAAAGTATAAATACATGATAGATTTTTGACCATTTTTTATAGTCGTGAAACATCTCAGATTTTTGATATACCTTCCCATAGGCTCCAATAAACACTGGCCTTTTTCCAGTGAAGTCACAGGCTTCCACATGAAGAGAATCCAATGGTGACGGGGGATAATACGACAGATTTAACTGGAGCATGCAATTCTCTCTTTCGCTAATAACAAGGGACTTGTTTTCTCCCAAGTCAACATATCTGATTAAATGTGCCAGTTTCCTGGTTCTCTCCTTACTATCGACAAACATCGAGGAAGGATATTGCCAGTTGATTGAACTTTTTGTGCCTTCCTTTATCCTAATACCATTGGGATGCTTCTTTTTCCCCTTTTTCTTGATGTATTTCATCATAATATTGATTGCTTGCCTTTCGGTCAGACTACCCGGTAAACCGATAGAATTGTAAAAGAGAACATCATAGCCCAATCGTTCTGCATCTGTCTGGCTAAACACAATGATGTCATTCAAATCTTTCATCGCTTGTAGGAATCTGCTAAAGGATAGAAAGCACCAAGGCTTCTCATATACAAGATAACGTTTATGAAAATCTTCTCTAATGATATAGGCCATTCTTTTACCCGTGAAATCATAGCCTTGATTCATCAGCATATAGATGGCCGGAGACATGAATGTGCTTATATCACTTCCTGTTATAGCCTTCAATGTGGCATCAATAACAAAGCTTTCGTTTCCATTGATGACAGTCGAAGTGTCTGTTGATGTTATCACACTATTATATAAATGCTGTAGACTATCATAGTCAGACTCCCCTTGTGCCCATATATTATGTGAAAAGAAAGCAAAAATGAAGGTCAGAATAGTTCTAATACTTTTCATCTCAAATCAAGATATGGGTTGAACGACCAAGACGACGGGTACTTCTACCCCTTTGTTTTTTGCGATAGTCATGCTTCAATTAATGGTCAGCAAGACCTCCCCCATGTCGCTATAGGCACGCCCCAGAAGATAATGGGCGGTCATTCGCTCGTTGGGGGATCCGTGGCGGTCGTAGTATTTCACCAGTTCCAGTTGCAAACTGTCGTCACGGAATATGGTGTCGCATTTATTTTGTGCGGAGTTCAATAGCAACTGCCATCGCATTTGCTGCGACGACGCCATCTTCTCCTTCTCTATGGCAAGTGGTTCAAGCAGTTGAATGACAGAGTCAGGATGCTCATTCACCAAGGAGTCAGCCGTGTCCAGCACAGCGTCATAGCCTCTGTGTTTTGTGCAAGATGTGAAATTCAACAGAACGGCCATAAGCAACCCCATCACTATAGCACATTGCGTGGGGCATTGTGAGAATAGCCTGTCACGGAATGGAGGATGGAGATGTCCTGATTGTATGAGATCGTCTTTCTTTACCATGAAGAATTCTTACATTTTCCATACGGTCGACAAAATGACCTTTTTGAGATTGATAGTGTCAGCAGCCACCTCCCGATGGCTACCAACACTGTTTCGACTATAATTTCATCCTATGAGTCTTGTCACATAGCGTGCTCTGCTGTTGAGCACCTACTTATCAGCACAAAAGTAATAATTTTGTCACTACCCTCCAAATCTCAGATGTTAAAATTTTACACATTTTTACACCTTCGCATAAAAACGACAGTTTTTCTGACTGTTTTTATTGCGTTATTATATTTTATATTTCAAATTATTGCTACAAAAATAGGATATGTTGATTCATTACAAACCAATCAAATGCAAAAAAATTTAATTGTAAAGTGTCAGGCAGGACAATAAAAATGCCTAACCCCCTTATTTAAAAGTGATTAGGCAGAACTGAAAATTTTTACACTGTTTTTTCACTTTTTGGCGGTTTATACCAAAAAGATGGTTTTAGAAGGAAAGAATCCTATAGTGTCTGGAAAGATTCTGGTATAATGTCCGAGTTGTATTATCATTGAACAAAGCCAGGTTAACGTCCTTACGAAGGTTGCTCACCTGGGAAGATGAAATACCAAGCAAATTGACAATTTCTCCTGGTTTAAGATTTAATATAGTCAGCAGACACACATTTTTTGCAAGGGGAGTTATGTCAGGTGAGCTATCCAAGTCTGTTATGAGATCAGGAAAATGTTCCTTGGCAGCATCGCCAAGAGTGAACATATCAGTTTTGCTTAAATTTCGTTGGCTGTCTTTTGCATAAATCTTGATTCTCCTGACAATGCCAAGATTGAAGAAAGCTATGGAGGGTTTTGTATATTGAGAGATTTTAAGTTGCTGTTCCAGTTGTTCGATTTTTACCGTATATGAATTGAGTTGTTGAATTAGTTTTTCCTTCTCAACTTTATGTTGATTGTTGAGTGTATCGATGATTGCTTGTGACTCGGCATTTCCCTTATTGGACGAATTAATCACATTATCAAGCTTCTCATCCGACTGTTGTAATTGTTTCTTTATTTCATTGTAATTCTGTAGTGCTTCTGCGTATTCTATTTGTAGTTCTTGAAGCATTTTTTGTTTCTTCCTGTATTTCAAATTGAAGAAGATGGCAGCAATAATCAATATAATTGATAGAATAAGAAGAAAGATTATAAAATAAAGACGTTTATTGGCTTTTTCGCTGTTCTCTAGAGCTTGTTTCTGATAGTTGTTGTAGTTGTAGTTGGCTGCCATCTGGGCTGTTAACTCCCTGTCTTTCAAAACGGCAGAAGAGTCCATAGATTCACAATAAAGATCAGCATATTTGGCTATGGAGTCACCTATATGTTTCTTCTGATATACCCCCAACAGCCCTTTGTACATAGGATTGGTATTAAGAGGACTCATGTTGGGACGATAAATCTTCCTATAGCACAATTCTGCTGAATCTAAAAGGTTGATGCCTTCATAATACTTACCTTTATAGTAATAATACAGACGTTTGGAAGGAGGCAGCTCATGGTTCTCGTCGAACAAAGTACATCCTGCCTCATATTTATCGATTAAATCCTTCAATGCTGCTAAATTTGTAGGTTGTTCGGCGTAGATATGCATCAGCATGGTGGATGCCTTCAGTTTTTCCTGAGGATATCCATGTTTCTCGTAGAGGCTGAGGGCTTCTTTCAAAATGGTCTCCGCACTGTCGTTCCTGTTCTGTAGTAAATACGGACTTGACATCATCTTATACTCATGGATGGCTGCCAAGGTGTCTCTTGATATGAGCGCGCAGCGATAAGCTTTCTTCCTAGCAACAATTTCATCAGACAACAGTAGTTGGTGGTAAAAAAGGTTGGCCATCTGAGAATATGCTTTCCCAAGAGTTTTATAGTCGCAGTCAGTGGCTGTGGTGTCAGCACAATCGATAGCTTCCTGCCAGGTTTTGACAGCACGGGGTGCCTCGCCCATATCGCGATAAGCACAGCCGAGAAGATAATGGGCACGGAGGCATTCGTTGGGAGAACCATGACTGTCAAAATAGGTGACGGCCTCTATCAAAATGCTATCAGAAGTGATAGGGATGTAGCAGCGGTTTAGACTATCGGCCTCTTCAAGCACAGCCAACATATAGGTATGACGACTACTGCTTTCACATGAGACGAAAGAAAGAAGTCCCCATAAAATAGCGACTATTCCGTGAATAATGCCATGGCGAAAATGTCTGTTCATTTCAGTTACCGATATTAGATACATTTCAGGTTCAAACACCCCCATTGTATTATTTGGAATTGAATGAATGCCCCCTACCCTACTTAATTAATTCTGAAAGAAATCAATGCGCCTCCAACCAGTTATTTCCCCATCCAGAGTCGGCCATCAGTGGTACTGTCATCTCGTAGGCGTGTTCCATTTCCTTGAGTACGATACGCTCTACGATGCGCTTTTCGCTGGGATAGACACTGAAATTGAGTTCGTCGTGAACTTGCAGAATCATTTTAGAGCGTAGTTTTTCCTCTTTCATCCGTCGGTGGATATTGATCATAGCCACTTTGATGATGTCGGCGGCAGAACCCTGGATTGGCGCATTGATGGCATTTCGTTCGGCATACCCTCGAACGGTGGCATTTCGACTGTTGATATCAGGAAGATAGCGCCGACGATGGAAGATGGTTTCCACATATCCTTTCTCGCGTGCCGTCTGTTTACATTGTTCCATATACTCTGCCACTTTTGGGAACGACTGGAAATAGCCGTCTATAAGTTCACGTGCCTCTTTCCGCTCGATTTCCAGGCGCTCTGCCAGTCCGAAGACCGTGATGCCATAGATAATGCCGAAATTGGCTCTTTTTGCCTTGTTTCGCTGGTCACGTGTAACATTCTTGATGTCTTCCTTGTATATTTTGGCAGCAGTGGCAGCATGAATGTCATGTCCTTCGCGGAAAGCTTCAATCATATTCTCGTCGCCACTGAGATGTGCCATCACTCTCAATTCTATCTGACTATAGTCGGCAGAGAAGAACATACAGCCCTCATCGGGAATAAATGCCTTGCGAATTTCCTTGCCATCGTCACCACGCACAGGGATATTCTGTAGGTTGGGGTCACTGGATGACAATCGTCCTGTGGCTGTGACTGTCTGATTGAAAGAGGTGTGGATATGCTTGGTGCGTCGGTTGATAAGTGTAGGAAGAGTATCTATATAAGTGCTGAGAAGTTTTTTTAATCCTCTGAATTTCAATATTTTATCTACAATTTCATGTTTTGTTTTCAGTGTTTGCAACACATCTTCCGAGGTGACATACTGTCCTGTTTTTGTCTTTTTGGGTTTTTCGATGATTTTCATCTTCTCAAACAGTATATCTCCTACTTGTTTGGGTGAGGATATATTGAAACGCTCTCCTGCCATCTCATATATTTCTTGTTCGATTTCTATCATTCGCTGGGTTAGTTCGGTTGAAGTCTCCTTAAGTGACTCAGTATCGATATTCACACCTGCCATTTCCATGTCGGCCAAAACTTCCACCAAAGGCATTTCAATTTCATAGAACAATTTTTCTGCCCCTACTTCTTTTAATTTTGGCTCTAAGATATTTTTCAGCCTTAATGTGACATCAGCATCCTCGGCAGCATATTCATATATTTCCTGTGGTGTGAGATCACGCATATTTTTTTGGTTCTTTCCCTTCGGGCCTAACAGTTCATCGATATGGATGGTTTGGTAGTTCAGATAGGCTTCAGCCATATCATCCATATTGTGCCGATATTCTGGTTGGATAAGATAATGGGCAATCATGGTGTCCCACATTTTTCCAGCCAACCTGATGTTATAGTTGCACAGCACTTCAAAATCGTATTTGATATTTTGACCGATTTTCAAAATTTGGTCGTTTTCATAGAGTGGTCTGAAAATTTCGACGATTTCCTGTGCTTTTTCTCTCTCTTTTGGAATTGGAACGTAAAATGCCTCAAATTCGTTGACAGCAAAGCTCAATCCCACCAATTCTGCGTCGATGGGATGGGTGGAAGTAGTTTCTGTGTCTAAACTTAAAATTATCTTTGTCAATAAAAAATCACATAATTTCTGTATATCTTCCTTATTTTCAATAAGTTGATAATTATGTTTTAGTGTTTTTAGGCTTTCAAAACTCGATTTTTTTTCAGTTTCTTGGTCATTGTCTTGAAAAAAGCCAAATAAATCGGGTTGTGAAGGTTGTTTTTTGACCACTTTTTTCTCTCCTCCCAAGAATTTCTCTGCCAGGGTCTTGAACTCGAGTTCATTGAAAATTTTCCTTAGTTGGGTCTCATCAGGTGATGTGACTTTCATTTTTTCTAAGTCATACTCGATGGGCACATCAGTTTTGATGGTGGCGAGAAATTTCGACATCTTGATATCGTCGATATGTTCTTCAATTTTATTTTTCAAAGCACCTTTCAACCGATTGGTGTTATTGATTATTTCATCTACAGATCCAAATTCATTAATCAGTCGGATGGCGGTCTTCTCCCCTACCCCAGGACATCCTGGGAAATTATCCGCGGAATCACCCATCAAAGCTAAAATATCAATGACTTGTTCTGGACTTTTTAGTTGATACTTGTCAGTAATTTCTTTTACGCCTTGTATTTCGTAACCACCTCCGTAGCGTGGCCGATAGATTTTCACATTTTCTCTGACTAATTGTCCATAGTCTTTGTCGGGTGTGAACATATAGGTTTCAAGTCCATCGACTTGGATTTGTGTTGCCAATGTCCCTATGATATCATCAGCTTCATACCCATCGGCAATGAGTATTGGAATATTCATTGCTTTGAGAATATTCTTGATGATAGGTACTGATATCAATATATCTTCTGGTGTTTTCTCCCTTTGTGCCTTATATTCCTCAAATATATCGCTGCGGAAAGTTGGTCCATGTGGGTCGAATGCCACTGCAAGATAGTCGGGTTTTTCTTTCTGCAATACTTCATGAAGTGTGTTGCAGAACCCTAAAATAGCGGATGTGTTGACACCTTTGGAATTGATTCTTGGTGACTTAATGAAGGCGTAGTACGACCTGTATATCAGTGCGTAAGCGTCTATTAGAAAAAGTTTGCTCATAGTACATTGTATTTTTTCTCGGTAAAATTACTATTTTTTTTTATTATATCATTTAATTTTCTTAATTTTGTCTCAAAATTAGCTAGAATGGACTATTTATCAATCATTAAAGAACCTATTCAGGAGGAATTATCTTCCTTTAATAGTCTTTTTACTGACTCTCTTTCCCATACTGATGGACTGCTTGAGTCTGCATTGTCGCATATCCGCCAGCGTGGTGGTAAACGTATGCGCCCATTGTTAACCCTTTTGATAGCCAAAAATTACGGTGGGGTTAATATGGTTACGCAGTATGCTGCTGTGGGTCTCGAATTACTCCATACTGCCAGTTTGGTACATGATGATGTGGTGGATGAAAGTGGTGAACGCCGTGGACAACCCTCAGTGAATGCTTCGTTTAATAATAAAGTGGCTGTGCTCGTCGGCGATTACATCCTTTCCACAGCTCTTTATTTTGTGTCTAAATCCGACAATACAGAGATTATTCGTGGGTTGGCTCAATTGGGTCAGATACTTTCAAATGGTGAATTAATCCAGCTAAATAATATTAGCAATAAAGAGATTTCTGAGGATGTCTATTATCATATTATCAATATGAAGACTGCCTCTTTGTTTGCTAATTGTGCCCGAAATGGTGCTATTTCTGCTCATGCATCTGCCGAAGAAGTAGAGGCTGCCATGGCTTTTGGTGATAGTATTGGTATGATTTTCCAAATCCGAGACGACATTTTTGATTATTATGATTCTAAGGATATTGGAAAACCTACTGGCAATGATATGATGGAAGGAAAATTGACTCTTCCTGTCATCTATGCCCTCAATACGAATGGTTCTGAGGCTATGTATAACCTTGCTCGAAAAGTGAAAAATGGTCTCATTAATAATGATGAAATCGCAGTTTTGGTGGAATTTGCCAAGGAAAAAGGTGGTATCGATTATGCCATCAAACGGATGGATGACTATAGCAAACTTGCCCAAAACTATATAGACAATCATGTAAAATCTCCCGAGATACAAACTGCTTTAAATGCATACCTTGAGTTTGTAGCTCAGAGGAATATTTAAGGTCGCTTCGCTTGTAGGTTATGAGGTCGCTTCTCTTGCAGGTTGTGAGGTAAAATATGAATAGGATGCGAAGAAATAGTGCATTTATCACCTTAAAACCTTAAAACCTGCAAGCGAAGCGACCTTAAAACCTTAGAAGAACTTTATTTCTTGTCCTTCAATTTCGCTCAAAAGAAGGTTGGCAAGGCGACTTGTGCCTAAGCGGAACCATTTATTGGTGAGCCATTTTTCACCCAGTACTTCTTTTACAATAGTATAGTAGGTGAGTGCATCCATGACTGTATTGATGCCACCAGCAGGCTTAAAACCTATCTGAATACCTGTTTCATCGTAGTATTCTTTGATGGCCTGGCACATGATATAGGCTGCTTCTGGCGTGGCTGAAACTTTCTCTTTTCCTGTGGATGTTTTGATATAGTCTCCACCGGCATACATCGAGAGAATTGATGCTTTCTTGATGTCTGTACCGTTTCTCAGGTCTCCTGTTTCAAGAATAACTTTCATAGGTGCTTCACCACAGGCTGCTTTTAATTCTGCAATATCATCGCAGACACCTTCATAGTCGCCACTGAGGAACTTGCCTACAGGCATCACAATGTCGATTTCTGTGGCACCATCCTTTACTGCGAGGGCTGTTTCTGCCACTTTCACTTCAATTAATGCTTGTGAAGAGGGGAAACTGCCACTGACACATGCTATTTCCACGCCATCCACTTCCAGCGTTTCGCTCACGACTTTTGCAAAACATGGATATACACAGATGGTGGCGAAGTGGGGTAGGGCAGGGTAGGTGGCATCGTATTCATTCACTTTTTCCACAAATGCCATGACACTTTCCTCACTGTCGGTGGTCTTCAACGTGGTCAATTCTACACTTCCCATCAAGAATTTCTTCACTTCGAGATTGTCATTCTCTGGAACTTTCTCGGCGATAATCTTTTTCACTGCCTCTTTTACTTCGGCATCATCGATTTCTGTCTTGTATTTGAGCAACACTTCATCGTATTTGCTCACCGGTTTTTGTTCTTTCATAATATATGTTTTAGTTAAAGATATGATAAAAATTATTTCTATAATTATCAAACTCCTATACTCCCTAACTCCCAGTCCTCACGCTTTCAACTTTGGATTAGCTATATGTCTGAGACTGTCTCTATTGGTCTTTTTCTGCATACTTAGCAGGAATTCCTTGGTCAAATCCACTCCTGTTTGGTTTGCAAGGCAGATGAGAACCCATAGGATATCGGCCATTTCTTCACCTAAATTGGGTTTTTCACCTTGTTTGAAACTCTGGTCACCATATTTTCTGGCTATAATCCGTGCTAATTCTCCTACTTCTTCAGTAAGACAAGCCATATTGGTGAGCTCTGAGAAATACCTTACACCATATTCCTTGATCCATGCATCCACCATTTTTTGTGCTTGTTCGATAGTGATTTCTGCCATATTATTCCTTGTTTTTTGTGTCCATACAGATGGTAACAGGTCCGTCGTTGATTAATTCAACTTTCATATCAGCTCCAAATTCCCCGGTTTTTATCTCTTTCCCGAAGGTTTTGGTGAGTTCTGCACAGAATTTTTCATAGATAGGGATAGTGATTTCATGTTTGCCGGCTCTGAGCCATGATGGTCTGTTTCCTTTTTTATAGGATGCAAACAATGTGAATTGGCTGACGACCATGATTTCTCCTGATACATCGAGAACGGATTTGTTCATTACGCCATTCTCATCATTGAAAATACGGAGGTTCACAATTTTCTTGACGAGCCAGTTGATGTCTTCTTCATTATCTTCTTCACATACACCCAAAAGGAGGAGTAATCCGTGCTTGATTTCTGCTTTAACTTGGTTGTCTATCGTAACGCTGGCTTGTGATACTCTTTGGATAACCGTTCGCATAGTAATATGGTTTATGGTTTCAACAGCGCAAAAATAGTGTTTTTCTATTTAAGTACCAAATTTATTTATTGTTTGCTATGAAAATAATCGTAAATAATTGTGGCTTTTGCTTTTCCTACTACATTTTCCAAATCTGTCATTTCTGCATTTTTTATCTTTTTCACCGATTTGAAATGCTTGATGAGCATGTCTTTTGTCTTTGGACCAATACCTTTGATGCTGTCGAGTTCGGAATGCAGTGCATTTTTACTTCGTTTGTCACGGTGGAAAGTGATGGCATAACGGTGAACTTCGTCCTGAATGGTGGTTAGGATATGGAAGAGTTCACTGTCGGTTTTCATGCCGATGACTATGGGTGGAAAACCATAGAGTAGTTCGTTGGTGCGGTGTTTGTCGTCTTTTGCCAGTCCTGCAATGGCAATTTGGAGGTTTAATTCGTCTTCAACCACTTGTCTTACTACTTCCATCTGTCCTTTTCCTCCATCTGTGATAATGAGGTCGGGTAGGGGAGTGTCTTCCTCAATCATCCTTTTGTATCTTCTATACACCACTTCCCGCATTGATGCATAGTCGTCGGGACCTACCACAGTCTTGATGTTGTATTTTCTATAATCTTTTTTAGATGGTTTCATACCCTTGAACACGACACATCCTGCCACAGCATCTTTTCCACTGATATTGGAGTTGTCGAAGCACTCGATGTGATATGGCATTTTTTCCATTTTGAGTGCGTTTTGCAACTCTTTCATCAGTCTGGTCTGCCGTTGTTCTGGGTTGAGCTTTTCGGTTTGTTTCAGCCTATCTACCTTATATTGTTTGGCGTTCATCTCAGAGAGTTCCAGCAGGTGTTTTTTGTCGCCTCTTTGTGGAATGATGATTTCCACGTTATCCGGACTCCAGTCTATTTCTGTTGGTAGTATGATTTCCTTGGCATTACTTGAAAAGCGGTTTCTTATTTCTGTGATAGCCATGACAAGCAATTCGCTGTCTGTCTCGTTCAGTCGGCGTTTGTATTCGAAAGTAAAAGCTTGGTTGATGCTTCCATTGGCCACATGCATATAGTTGATGTATGCATTGGTGGAATTGTCGTCGTTGATGATGGAGAAGACATCTACATTGTTGATGGTATTGCTGACAACCTCACTCTTGGCGCAGTAGCTTTCGATGAGTAAGATTCTCTGTTTGATGTATTCAGCCTCTTCGAATTTTAATTCTGCTGCTTTCTGCTGCATCACTGTGGTGAGTTGCCGGATGACTCCCCTGGTGTTTCCTTTTAAGATTTCCCGTGCTTGTAGGATATTGCTTTGGTATTCCTCAAACGACACTTTGTCGATACAGGGTCCATCGCATATGTGTATATGGTATTTCAGGCAGGGTTTGAATTTGCCTTCCATCACCTTTTCTCTGGTCATGGCCATATTGCAGGCTCGTGGCTTGTAGATTTTGTTGATGAGGTTGAGTACGGCATACATGGCTGCTAAGTTGCTATACGGCCCGTAATAGGTACCCCATTTGCGGTTGATATTCCTGGTCTTGTAAATACGTGGATAGGGTTCGTTGGTGACACAGATGCTGGGGTAGGTTTTGCTATCCTTCAAGAGCACGTTGTAGCGTGGCTTGTATTTCTTGATGAGGTTGTTTTCCAATAGCAGTGCATCCTCTTCTGTGTTGACCACTGTATAGGTGATGTTTTTTATTTTGCTGACCAGCACCTTTGTCTTAAACCTATCCACTTCCTTATGGAAGTACGAAGCCACTCTTTTCTTCAGACTCTTGGCTTTGCCCACGTAGATGATAATGCCTTTCTCATCCCAGAATTGATAACTTCCAGGCTGATCGGGCATGTTGTCCACGATGTTCTTAAGCTTTTTCTTGAGTTCTTCGTTTTCCATATTAAGTCAGATTTACCAGTGTTCCACGTGGAACAAATTTGGAAGGAGTTGTTTAGTTAGAAGTTAAAAGTTAGGAGTTAGGAGTTAGGAGTTGTTAGAGAATAGATTTTAGATTTCAGACTATAGGCCATAGACCTTAGTTGGATTGGGGTGAATTGGGATGAATGATTTCTTATCCATAGAAGTCACTTCTAACTTCTAACTCCTAACTTCTAACTAAAGACCTCTTACACCTGCAGCAGTGATGTGATTTCCACCTCGTCGCCGAAGGGTTTTCTTCCGTCGAGTCCCTCGTTGATGAGTTCGATGACGAAGTTCATATAGATTTTCTTGGGGTTGAATTTCTTCACCAGATCAAAGGCTGCCTTCATGGTGCCTCCAGTGGCCAGGAGGTCGTCGTGCAGCAGCACCACGTCATTCTCGTCGATGGCATCCTTGTGTATCTCGATGGTGTCGGTGCCATACTCCTTTGTGTAGGTTTCCTGGATGGTCTCTGCTGGCAGTTTGCCTGGCTTGCGGCAGAGGATGATTCCTGCGCCCAGTCTGACGGCCAGTGCTGATGCCATAACGAACCCGCGGCTCTCAATACCGACGATTTTGGTGATGCCTTTGTCCTTGTAAAGTTCGTACATCTCATCGACCATAATCTGGAGGCATTCGCCATTTTTGAACAGTGTGGTCACGTCGCGGAAATTGATACCCTTGATAGGAAAATCGGGTATGCACCTGAGGTTGTCTAATAAGATTTTGTTGTTCATTTGTATATGGTTTTAATGGTTAATGTTTCACGTGAAACAATGAAAATATTTTACAAAAGTGATATTATTGGAGTTCTGACAAATGCAAAGAGATTAGAGCTTTGAACTTTCGTTATTCCTATTATAGTCTAAAGTCAAAGCCAGCACAAGTCACTTATAACTTCTAACTCCTAACTTCTAACTTCTAACTAAGTTTCACCTCCCCATGAGCACGAGCATGGCATTGATGTCGCTTGGCGATACGCCGGGGATGCGGCTTGCCTGTGCCAGTGTCTCGGGGTTGATGCGCTCCAGTTTTTGTCGTGCCTCAATGGATATTTGTGTCATGTTTTTGTAGTCGAAGTGCCCTTTGATTTTGATGTCCTCGAGTCGTCTCATTTTGTCGGCGATGAGTTTTTCGCGCTCGATATATCCTTTGTATTTCATAAGCACCTCAGCGGCTTCGATGGTTTCCTCGCGCCGGTTGGGCAACTGGTCGATTGTCTCTTGCAGTGTGGGTACCATTTCAGCCAGGGTGTGGAGGTCGATTTGTGGACGGCCGAGCAGGTCGATAGCTTTGCAGCCATAGTGGAGTGGGGTAGTGCCAAGTGTTTCGAGTCGGCTGTTCACCTCCTTGGGACGGATATGTGTGTTCTGGCAAACATCGATGATGCGGTCTATGCCTTGCTTTTTCTCTAACCAGCGGTCATAGCGTTGCCGTGTGGCAAGCCCGAGGTGGTAGGCGCGCTCAGTGAGTCGTGCGTCGGCATCGTCTTGTCGGAGCAGGATACGGTATTCTGCCCGTGATGTGAACATGCGGTAGGGTTCATCCACGCCCTTTGTTACCAAGTCGTCGATGAGCACACCGATATAACTTTCATCGCGTCGCATGATGAAGGGTTCACCTCCTGAACAGTGGATGGCGGCGTTGATACCTGCCACCGTACCTTGTCCGCCTGCTTCTTCATATCCTGTAGTGCCGTTCACCTGTCCTGCCATAAACAGTCCACGGATGACTTTCGATTCCAAGGAGTAGTCCAACTGTGTGGGGTCGAAGAAGTCGTATTCGATGGCGTATCCGGGACGATAGACTTTTGCGTCGCGCAGGGCAGGGATTTGCCGAAGGGCTTCTATCTGCACATCCATGGGCATGCTGGACGAGAAACCGTTGAGGTACATCTCATTGGTATCTTCACCCTCTGGCTCAAGGAAGAGCATGTGTTGGTCTCTTTCTGGGAAGGTGACGAGTTTGGTCTCTATCGAGGGACAGTAGCGCGGTCCGATGCTCTGGATTTGTCCGTTATAGAGCGGTGAGTCGTTGAGTCCCGACCGGAGCACGTCGTGAACGGCAGGATTGGTATAACAAACCCAACAGGTGAGTTGTTTCAGCGGTCGGGGCGTGTCGAGGAAACTGAACTGATGGAAGTCGTCCTCACCATGTTGTATTTCCATTTCGTCGAGATGGATGGTGCGGCGGTCGAGGCGTACAGGGGTACCCGTTTTCATCCTCGCTGTCCTAATACCATGTCGCGAGATGCTTTCGGTGAGTCGTGTCACTGCGGGTTCAGCGATTCTTCCTCCAGGGAGTGACTTTCTGCCGATATGCAAGAGTCCGTTGAGGAATGTCCCGGCGGTGAGCACAATGCTCTTGGCATAGATTTCCGCGCCCCAGATGGTTTTCACACCGATGGCCTCACCGTCTTTCACCAACAGTTCTTCCACCTGGTCTTGCCAGATGTCGAGTAGGGGAGTGTGGTCGAGTACCTCACGCCATTTCCAGATAAATTTGCCACGGTCACACTGTGCCCGAGGACTCCATACAGCCGGACCTTTCGAACGGTTGAGCATACGGAATTGGATGGCTGTGGCATCGGTAACAATTCCCATCTGTCCACCTAAGGCATCGATTTCCCTGACGATTTGCCCCTTGGCGATGCCGCCTATGGCAGGGTTGCACGACATCTGTGCTATCTTATTCATGTCCATGGTGACAAGTAGCGTCTTTGCGCCCATATTGGCGGCTGCCGTGGCTGCCTCACAGCCGGCATGCCCACCACCTATCACCACAACGTCGTATTTCAATATCATACTAAGTGTTTTAAGTAGGAGTTCAAAATGATAAAAACTATTCTACTACTTTTCGCTTGCAAAAGTACGGATTTTTTTTGTAAATCTCTTCATTTTGAACGATTTCAATGGTGAGCCTATTTAAAAATGCGATAGCCCCGCCCCCTCCTTATCCTAAGCCATTACCAGGGGAGGGGTGCCCGCAGGGCGAGGTGGGGTGTGATTCGATGTGAATAGCATCGCCCCTAATTTCTGCATTTTATGTTACCAACCAAGGAAAATCATCTTTTTAACACAACTTTAACGTTGTAAAGTATTTTCTTCCGGTTGAAATCATCTCCTATC
>OMXV01000054.1 GCA_900315075.1 uncultured Prevotellaceae bacterium
GGCAGGATAGGAGATGATTTCAACCGGAAGAAAATACTTTACAACGTTAAAGTTGTGTTAAAAAGATGATTTTCCTTGGTTGGTAACATAAAATGCAGGGATTGGCCATGAATTAATGTGTGCTTTAGATTAACTAATAAGTCACGAATTTGAGAATTAGAGAATTGTTTTCAATCAATGATAGAATTGTTGTGAATTGTAGAATTGAGGTTTGCCCCGCAAACTGTAGCGGCATTGGATATTTGGCTTGCCAAATATTCTGAAATTCTATAAAATTCATTGAAGTTTCGCAAGTCCTCAACTACTAGGTTATGGGGTCTTTAGGCTATGAGGTTATGAGGTGAGATTTGCTCAAGCATATCGTTAGCCATACATATATCACCTTAAAACCTATAAGCGTAGCGACCTCAAAACCTCAAAACCAAACGAAACTGGAGTTTGCGAAAGTTGAGTAAAATTCAAATAACATACAAGATAATTCTCTAATTCGCAAATTCGTGATGTGAAAAAAGGTGATTAGTCGTTAGGACATGCCCCGTGTATGTCCGAAAAACGAATTATTAGAGGTGAGAGGTGAGAAGCAAGAGGTTAGAGATTACCATTTGTGGCTCACAGGCTTTATCACGAGGTTGGTCGTGGAAGGGTCATTCATATCACGAATTTGAGAATTTGAGAATTATTTCAGGTGAGATTTGCTCAAATATGTCGTTAGCCATACATATATCACCTTAAAACCTGCAAGCGAAGCGACCTATAAACCATAATGGCGATGCAGACTCTTAATAACGGACTACAAACTCAAAAAAATCCACCTCGTTAAGTCTTGTATTGGGTAAAAAATGCTAACTTTGCGGCATGTTAATTGAAAAGAGGGTTAATAAGCCTAAGGTAATGTCCAAACGCCCAAACTCCTAAACTCCCCCATGCTGACAGAGAAAACGATGGAACGCCTGCGTATACTCGCAGAGTCGGCGAAATACGACGTGTCGTGTTCGTCGAGTGGCACTGTGCGCAGTGGTCGCAAGGGCATGGTGGGCAATACCGTCGGCGGTGTAGGCATCTGCCACTCGTTTGCCGATGATGGGCGATGCATCTCGTTGTTGAAAGTGATGCTGACAAACCATTGCATCTACGACTGTGCCTACTGTATCAACCGCCGCTCGAACGACATTCAGCGAGCCACCCTCTCTGTGTCGGAATTAGAGGAAATCACAATGGAGTTCTACCGCCGCAACTACATCGAGGGACTGTTTCTTTCGAGCGGCGTGGTGCGAAATCCCGACTACACCATGGAGCGCCTTGTGGCTATCGTCAGAGACCTCCGCACAAAACATCGTTTCAATGGCTACATTCACCTCAAGAGCATCCCGGGGGCATCGCAGGAAATGCTTGCCGAGGCTGGTCTCTGGGCCGACCGTATGAGTGTGAACATCGAGATTCCACGAGAAGAGTCGCTCAAACTCCTTGCACCCGAAAAGGACCATAAGAGTGTATTCCAGCCCATGCAGTTGATTCGTCAGGGCATTGTGGAGAACAAGGAGGAGCGTCGTAAATACCGCCATGCGCCCCGCTTTGTTCCCGCCGGGCAATCTACACAAATGATCGTCGGAGCCACCAGCGAGACCGACCGCGATATTCTGCAGATGTCATCCTCGCTCTATAGTCAGGAACAGATGCGACGCGTCTATTATTCCGGGTATGTCAGCGTCAACACCTACGACGCTCGCCTACCCATCTTGAAGCAACCGCCACTCGTCCGCGAAAACCGTCTGTATCAGGCCGACTGGCTGTTGCGCTTCTATCAATTCACGGTAGATGAGATTGTGGATGACCACCATGCCCACCTCGACCTGGAAATCGACCCCAAATTAGCCTGGGCACTGCGCCACCCGGAGTATTTCCCCGTTGACATCAACACCGCTGAATACAATCAGTTGCTGCGTGTGCCAGGACTTGGCACCAAGTCGGCATGGCTCATCGTTAACGCCCGTCGCTCTGGGCGGCTGACTTCCTATCACCTGAAGAAAATGGGTGTCGTGATGAAGAAGGCGAAGTATTTCATCACCTGCGGAGAACTGACCACAAGATACTCGCAGCCTATCGTGGGCATCAACGAACTTCATCCCGAACGCTTGCGCCCTTTGCTCGTGTCGAAGGCGCAGCAGAAAAAGGCGGCGGAGGAAAAGCAACTAAAACTAAACTTTGAGGAATGACGGTATATGTGTTTGATGGGACGATGGACGGTCTTCTCTCGGCAGTTTTCGATGCCTTCCTTCTGAAAGAAGAACCCGAACAGCTGCTGACAGGCGGTGATGTGCTCCCCTTGTTCTGTGAACGTATCTACAAGGTGGCAACCGACAGCGAGAAGGCCCGCCGTGTATGGGCTGGATTAGAGAAGAAGTTACCACGAGAGGCGCTACGGATGATTACCGTCAGTCAGTTGTCAGAGCAAGCAGAACTGTGGCAGCCGCTGTTTATGCTTATCTGCAAGGTGTTTCGACAAGGCCGGGAGGTAGTGCGCAATTTCGCCGACCCTGACACATTAACCGTCACACAGGTTGCACGTCGTGTGGCCCACGAAGCACACCGCATGATGCAGTTCGTACGTTTCCAGAAAGCCAAGGATGGCACCTACCTCTCCGTCATCTCACCCGACCATAATGTGCTGCCTTTGGTCATCGACCATTTCCATGACCGTTTCAACGACCAGCCATGGCTCATCTATGATGCCCACCGTCATTACGGTTACCACTACGATGGCCAGTCACCCCCAATCCGTGTGTCATTTGAGGATGAGGCATCGGTTCCCTTTTCACTGACCGATGGCAAACTCTCTGATGATGTCCTCAGTAGTGACGACCATCTGCTGCAAGACCTCTGGCGCACTTACTTCAAAGCCATCTGCATCCAACAGCGCCTGAACCCCCGGAAGCAACTCAACGACATGCCCCACCGCTATTGGAAGTATTTGACAGAGAAGCAATAAGCTAAAAAACTTATAAACTCAAAAACTAACAAACTTACACCCGTGTTTTGCAAAAAATCCGTCTCTTCATGAGAGACGGATAGAATTCGGAAAGTATATAAATAAAAGGTTATAGATGGAGTTAAAATTCAGTTTTGCTAAACAAAGGAAAAAAATGCAAAAACAATTTTACTTTTTTTATGTCATTCTTGTGTTAGTTCAACAAAAATGACTATTTTTGTAGTCAGAAATCCGTCTCTCATGAAGAGACGGACAAAACTCGACTCGGCACCATGCAACCTTTTGTCAAATAAAAACACTCTTGTTGTGTAATTTTATTTGGTCGCCTAATGAGACACATACATAGGTGTTATTATATATAAAAGATGGAGTTACCTGAACAGTTTGACAACATTACCAATCGTGTCATTGACGATTTGAAAGCTACGCTGAAACGTGGCTCCAAGGTGTCGATGGCTGCCGCCAGTTTCTCTATCTATGCTTTCGAGGCATTGCAGAAAGAATTAGAGAAAATAGAGGTATTGCGGTTTATCTTCACTTCTCCTACCTTCAACAAAGAGAGGGCGAAAAAACAGAAACGGGAGTTCTATATACCGAAGTTGAACCGTGAACGTACGCTTTATGGCTCTGACTTCGAGATAAAACTGCGCAATAACCTCACCCAGCGGGCCATAGCCCGTGAGTGTGCTGAATGGATTCGTCAGAAAGTGCGCTTCAAGACGAATATGTCGCAATTGAACATGCCTGGATTCCTGAATATAAAGAACGACGAAGGATTATACACCTATATGCCGTTCAATGAGTTCACGACAACAGAGTTAGGTTGCGAACGAGGCAACAACATTTTCCAGTTGATACAGCGACTTCCTTCCCCCATCAGTGATGCCTATCTGAAAAACTTTAATGATTTTTGGCAAGACAAGGAAAACTTCGCAGAGGTCACAGAGACCATCATCGAGAACATTGAAAATGTTTATCGGGAGAACGCTCCTGACTTCATCTATTTTGTCACGCTCTATAACATCTTCAATGATTTTTTGGAGGACATCAGCGAAGATGTGCTTCCCAATGAGGCTACGGGATTCAAGAATAGCGTCATCTGGAACAAACTCTACAACTTCCAGAAAGATGCTGCACTTGCTATCATCAATAAGTTGGAAAAGTATAATGGTTGCATTCTTGCTGACTCTGTAGGCCTCGGTAAGACCTTCACGGCACTTTCGGTCATCAAGTATTACGAGAACCGCAACAAGTCTGTGCTTGTGCTTTGTCCCAAAAAACTCTACGACAACTGGAGTACCTTCAAGACCAATTACAAGAACAATCCGTTGGTGGCCGACCGCCTGCGTTACGACATTCTTTTCCATAGCGACCTGAGCCGTGAGCGTGGTATGTCGGCAGGTATTGACCTCGAACGCATCAACTGGGGCAACTACGACCTGATAGTCATAGACGAGAGCCATAACTTCCGTAATGGTGGCAATGTGGATGACGAGGAACTGGATGACGATATTGAGCAGGAGGAGCCACGCAAGGAAAATCGCTATCAGAAGTTGATGAAGAAGGTTATACGCGCAGGTGTCAAGACCAAGGTGCTGATGCTTTCTGCTACTCCTGTCAACAACCGTTTCAACGACTTGAAGAATCAGTTGCAACTGGCCTACGAAGGTCACGCAGAGCAGATTGACGATGCCCTGAATATAGGGCGAAGCATAGATGATATATTCCGTACTGCACAGTTGGCTTACAACAAATGGGCAAAACTACAGTCTGAGCATCGTACTACAGAACGGCTGCTTGAAGAACTCAGTTTCGACTTCTTCGAACTGCTCGATGCCGTAACTATAGCCCGCAGCCGTAGCCATATCGTCAAGTATTATGACACCAAGGATATAGGCAAGTTCCCGACTCGACTGGCTCCTATATCACGCCGTCCAAAGCTGACAGACCTCAATGAGAGTATTACCTTCAGCGATATTGCCGAGCAACTCAACGAACTGAACCTCAGCATCTACACGCCATCGCTGTATATCTTCGATAGTGTGAAGGATGACTACGAGATTAACATGGAGGGTTCAGGACTCTCTATTGACGGACGTGAGAAAGGATTACGCAAATTGATGGCTACAAACCTCTTGAAACGTTTGGAGAGTAGCGTCAATTCTTTCCGCTTGACATTGGGTCGAATCACTGACTATATAGAGCAGACTCTTGCTGTCATTGCCAAGAAAAATGATGGAGCAATAGACGTGACGACATTCACCGACGACCTTGACAGTACCGACAGTGAGAATGATCCGTTTGTGGGCAAGAAATCGAAGATAAACCTTCGGGATATTGATGTAGTTCGTTGGTCGAATGACTTGCGTCATGACCTTGAGATTCTGAAGCTGCTTCTCCTAATGTTGAAGGACATCACCCCTGAGCATGACTGCAAGTTGCAGATGCTTGTCTCTGACCTGAAACAGAAGTTCCAGCATCCTATTAATGACAGCAATAAAAAGGTGCTTATCTTCACCGCCTTTGCCGATACGGCAGACTATCTCTACGAGCAGTTGGCAGACCGTATCAAGACGGAGTGTGGCTTGAATGTGGGACTGATAACTGGTAGCACCGACGGACGATGCACCATTCCGAAGTTCCCGATGTCCTTCAATAATGTTCTGACCTTTTTCTCACCTGTATCCAAAGACCGCGCAGTCCTGTTCCCCAAGGCAACCGAGGATATTGACGTACTTATTGCCACCGACTGTATTTCCGAAGGTCAGAACCTTCAGGATTGTGACTACTTGATCAATTACGACATTCACTGGAACCCTGTACGCATCATCCAGCGCTTCGGACGAATCGACCGTATAGGCAGCAAGAACGAGGTCATTCAGTTGGTGAACTATTGGCCCGACATCGAACTTGATAAATATATCGAGTTGAAAGGACGTGTGGAGAGTCGAATGAAGGCAACAGTCCTGACGAGTACGGGTGATGACAATCTGCTTTCAGCCAACGAGAAGGGCGACCTCGAATATCGCAAGAACCAGTTGAAGAAACTACAGGAGGAGGTCGTTGACATCGAGGACATGGACACGGGCATCAATATCATGGACTTGGGACTCAATGAGTTCCGTCTTGACCTGCTCAGCTATATCAAGGATAACCCCGATGTGGAACACGCTCCATTCGGTATGAACGCCGTGGTTGGGGCAACCGACTTGGCAAAGCCTGGTGTGATATACATTCTGAAGAACAGGAATGCAGGAGTCAACATCGACAAGATGAACCTGCTTCACCCATTCTATATGGTCTATATGGGCGATGACGGAACGGTCATCTGCGACCATCTACAGCCCAAGAAACTGCTCGATGTGATGCGCCATGTATGCAAAGGGCAGGACAAGCCAGACAAAGAACTCAGTGCCATCATCAACAAGGAAACTTGTGACGGTAGGAAAATGCAACATTACAGCGACTTGCTTGCAAATGCCATAGACAGCATCATAACCGTAAAGGAGGAATCGGACATCGAAAGTCTTTTCTCTGTGGGCGAGACTACCGCTTTGTTGGGTGAGGTGAAGGGGTTGGACGATTTCGAGTTAATCACCTTCCTGATTATTCGATAGCCTATGATTGACTTGAAGTTTCCCCGAACTACCATTGTGGGCAAGCCCGTACCCAAGAATGCTTTTTACAAGCATCTGGAAGTGAATGCCAAGATAAAGCAGCACTTTGTAGATGATGTGGTTAGCATTCATTGGCTCTACAAACTGGCTCCCTCCACTATCAATGTGGAGGATGGCAAGCAGGTGCACGAGATTGTAGTTTTCTCTGCCATATTGAAATCAAAGGACTGTCCAGATGATGTCTTTCTTTTCATCGACCAGAATATGCCACGTCATGTGGTGTTCATTCTGGAATATGATAACCGATACAAGGTGTTGCTCAACTATAAGGAGTGGAAAGACAGTCAGAACGGACAGTTCAAAATCATCAAGACCTTTACCACGCAATGGCTGACAGATCATCAGCTATTACCGACACTTGAAGGACAGAACATGGATGCCCTCTATGAGGCAATGGCTGGACAGGTTTCGGGCTTTGGCACAAAGAAGGCTGAAGACACCAAACGTATCGTTGAATTGGAGGCACAGATAGGCAAGGCAAAACGAGAGGTGGATGCCATCCAAAAACGAATACGGAACGAGCGTCAGCTGAACCGCCAGATGGAGTTGAACGGAGAGGCGCGAGGTATCAAGAAACAGATTGCCCAATGGCAAAATGAAATGCAGAAATTGAAACAATAAAAGAGATATAACAATGGATAAGCCAGAAAGATTAGATTTACAGTCAGCCGATGGAGCACAACTCAACCTTGATGCACTCTATCAGATTGCGCCTTCCTGCTTTACTGAGGCTAAAGACCCCAAGACAGGAAAAATCAAGCGTGTGGTAAACTTTGACGTTTTACGTCAGTTGCTTGGTGACGACACCGTTGAAGATGCTCCCGAAGCATACGAGTTCAACTGGGTGGGCAAGCAGGAAGCACGTGCCGAAGTGTTGCGTCCTATCAACAAGACACTCCGTCCTGTTAAGGAGGATAGTGTGGATTGGGATAACACGCAGAACCTCTACATTGAGGGCGACAATCTCGAAGTGCTGAAACTGCTGCAAAAGTCTTATCTCGGTAAGGTAAAGATGATTTATATTGATCCTCCTTACAATACAGGTAATGATTTTGTATATCATGATGACTTTTCCATCTCTCAGGCTGAGTATGATGAAGTTTCTGGTAATATTGACGAACTGGGCAACCGTTTCGTTAAGAATACCGACAGTAATGGACGCTTTCACTCTGATTGGTGTTCTATGATTTATTCACGGTTGGTGGTAGCTCGCTCTTTGATATGCGAGGATGGCGTGATTTTTATATCAATAGGCGATGACGAAGAAGCTAATCTAATCAAAATTTGTGATGAGGTATTTGGAGAACTTAATTTTATAGCAAGTATTTGTCATAAACATAGAGCTTCTGTTTCAAATGATAGAATAATATCTGAGAATCATAATCATCTTCTTTTTTATGCGAAAGACATAAATATTACATTCGCAAATCAAAAAAAGATAGGTGATGACCCGATATTGGATGGATTTGATAAACAAGATGAAAAGGGGGCATATAAGTTAACACCAGTGGATGGTCCAGGAGGCGCAAAAAAAGGTAATCCTCACTATGAGTTTCTTGGAGTTACGGGATACTGGAGGTATTCCAAAGAAACTATGCAAAAGAAATATGATGAAGGTTTAATTGTTAGAACGCCAAATGGTCTGCAACAAAAGTATTATTTAAGTCAGGCTCAAAACTCAAGAAAAACTGTTACAACATGGTGGGATGACAATTTTTTAACTTCCTCTGCAACAAAACAATTGTCGGATTTAATGGGAGCAAAAACATTTGATAACCCAAAGAATCCAAATTTGATTTTGCGTGCTTTGAAAATGATTACTCACTTTGATAAAGAATGTATTATCCTTGATTTCTTTTCTGGTAGTGCCACTACTGCCCATGCTGTTATGCAACTTAATGCAGAAGATGGAGGCAATCGTAAGTTTATCATGGTTCAACTGCCAGAGGAAACTCCTGAGAATAGCGATGCAAGAGAAGCTGGATATAAGACAATTCCTGAAATTGCTAAGGAGCGCATCCGTCGTGCTGGTAAGAAAATAAAGGAGGAGCATCCAGAGGCAAAAGACCTTGATACAGGCTTCCGCGTATTCCGCATTGATGAAAGCAACTTCGAGGATGTTGAGCGTACACCAAAAGAATATAATCAAAGACAACTTGACCTCTTCTTGAATAACGTCAAGAGTGACCGTAATCACCTTGACCTTCTGTTTGGCTGTATGCTCGACTGGGGCGTAAAACTATCCTTACCAATGTCCTCAGAAGAAGTGGATGGCAAGATGATCTATACCGTCAATGATGGCGACCTTGTTGCATGCTTTGCTGATAAGGTGACAGACAGCGTTGTAAAGGCAATGGCAGACAAGCAACCGTTGCGCGTCATCTTCCGTGACAGTTGCTTCGAACAGGATGCCGACAAGATAAACATCTACGAAACATTCAAGCAGTTGTTGGACTGGAGCGATAAGGATGTTGAAAAGAACATAAGAGTGATTTAGGCCATGCAAATAAGATATAAACATCAACGATTCCAGACAGAGGCGGCTCGCTCTATAGCCAATGCTTTTACTGGTCAGCCTAAGAGTGATGGTCAGAGTGACCACACCATTGATCAGGGAAAGAATAAAGGGCTCTTCAAGCTCGCTGGATTTGGTAATAAGAATGTCGTTCTCGCCCGTGAAGCCGTTTGTGAGAATGTACGTGCCGTGCAGACAGAACAAGGATTGAAGCCTGTGGACTACCTGCAAGACTTACAGGGTATTGGCATGGCGTTCACCATCGAAATGGAGACAGGTACGGGCAAGACCTATACCTACATCAAGACCATGTATGAGCTGAACGAGCGTTACGGCTGGACGAAATTCGTGGTGGTTGTACCAAGCATCGCCATCCGTGAAGGTGTGCTGAAGAGCTTTGAGAGTATGCAGGAACACTTCGCCCAGGAATATAACGGCAAGAGAATACAATATTTTGTTTATAACTCCAAGCAACTCTCGAAGATTGATGCCTTTGCCAGCGATGCCGGTATGCACGTGATGATTATCAATACCCAAGCCTTCAACTCTTCATTTAACGAAGAGAAAAGCAAAGGTGGCAGGGCAGACAAGGCGGCACGTATCATCTTTGACAAGCGTGATGAGTTTGGCAGTCGCCGTCCTATCGATGTGCTCAGCCAGTGTCATCCGATTATGATTATTGACGAGCCACAGAGTGTTTTGGGCGTGGACAAAGGCAATAAGACTCGCAAGGGATTGGCACAGTTCAAGCCTCTGTTTACTTTGCTCTATAGTGCAACCCACCGTAAGGGTGACATCTATAACATGATGTTCCGTCTTGATGCCATCGATGCCTATAACCAGAAACTTGTCAAAAAGATTGAGGTGAAAGGTATCAAGCAGATAGGCTCTACTGCAACCAATGGCTATGTATATCTGGAGGAAATCATCATCAGCAAGGGCAATCCACAGGCTCGCATCAGCTATGACGTGAAGACTGCAACTGGCACCAAGCAGACAAGTAAGGTGGTTGGTGAACAGTTTGATTTGTATGCCCAGAGCGGAGAACTGAACGAATACAAGAATAACTTTATCGTTGAGCGTATTGATGGAATAGATGGCACTATCCGCTTTGTCAATGGTTTGGTGCTACATGAAGGTGATGCCGTGGGAGCTGTCAACGAAGATTACTTGCGCCGTATTCAGATACGTGAGACTATTCGCACCCACTTAGAGCGTGAACGTCAGTTGTTTGGTCAGAAGATAAAGGTGCTCAGCCTCTTCTTCATCGACCATGTGGATAGCTACCGTTTATATGAGGGCCCAGAGAGCAAAGGCAAGTTTGCCAAGATGTTTGAGGAAGAATACAGAAATGTTCTCTCAGAACTTATGCCAACATTTGGCGACGAGGCTTATCTGCGCTATCTCTCAGACCCTCGTAATGTAGCGGAGAAAATCCATCAGGGCTATTTCTCAATGGACAAGAAAGGAAAGGCTGTTGAATCGGGCAATAAGGAAGGCGAGAACGAAGAACGTGCCTTTGACCTCATCATGAAGGACAAGGAACGTTTGCTGTCGCTGAAAGAGCCAGTACGCTTTATCTTCTCGCACTCAGCGTTGAAGGAGGGTTGGGATAATCCAAACGTGTTCCAAATATGCACCCTGAAGAATTCCGACAACGAAACCAAGAAGCGTCAGGAGGTGGGTCGTGGTATGCGCCTGTGTGTGAACCAGAATGGTGAGCGACAGGATGCTGATGTGTTGGGGGATCACGTCTTTGACACCAATATCCTCACCGTCATAGCCAGTGAGAGTTATGATGACTTCGCCAAGAAGCTCCAGACTGAAATGGCTGAAGCATGTGGAGACAGGCCAATCATCATCACTCCGAACCTATTTGAGGGTAAAGCATATACGAAAGCTGACGGCACTAATGGACGTTTCGACCTTGCGCAAGCTCGTGCCATCTACAATGCCCTTATACGTCAAGACTATGTTGATGACGAAGGATCGTTGACTGCGGAATATCACGAAGCTAAGCGAAATGGCACTCTTGACTTTGGTAAGGTTAACGATCTGAAGGATGGTATCATTGCCGCCCTCGATACGGTATTCAATCCGTCATCTGCCAAGCCAGAAGATGCCCGAAAACCAAAGACAGCGAACTTTCAGCAGGAAAACTTTGACAAGAAGGAGTTTCAGGAACTATGGAAACGTATTAACCAACGCACTTACTATCAGGTAAACTTCGACACGTCTGACCTTGTGAAGAAGTCCATCAAGGCATTGGATGATAACCTGAAGGTGACGGAGATACGCATAGTGGTAGAAGGTGGTTCTCTTGATAACGTGCGAGATAAAGAATCCTTGGAGGCTGGTGTAGCCATGACTCAGGGAAACACTCGTACCATCCATGTGACAGAGGCTATCGGCAAGGGAGTGACTTATGACCTTATCGGCAAACTGGTAATGGCGACTGGCTTAACTCGCAAGACGATAGTAGAGATTCTGAAAGGCATTAAGCAAGAAACCTTCTATATGTTCAAACTGAATCCAGAAGAGTTCATCATCAAGGCTGGTTTGATCATCAATGACTGCAAGGCACTTGCCGTTATACAGTGCATCAAGTATGAGAAGCTGAACGACAAGTTCTCTACTGACATCTTTACAGAAAACATGCTTCGAGGTAAGTTGGGTATCAACGCTATTGAATCCACCAAGTCGCTCTATGACCTCGTGGTACTCGATAGCATGGGTACAGAGAAGAACTTTGCCGAATCCTTGGAGCACGAAGATGATGTGGTGGTCTATACCAAGTTGCCAAACGGCTTCTATATCAACACCCCAATGGGCAAGTACAATCCCGACTGGGCGGTAGCCTTCAGGGAAGGAAGTGTCAAGCACGTCTATTTTGTGGCAGAATCCAAAGGCAATGACCTTCAGGGTTCACAACTCCGAGGCTCTGAGGAAAGCAAGATAGAATGTGCCCGTCGTCACTTCAAGGCTATCAGTGATAACGGCTATATCTACGATGTCGCCAAGGACTACAAGAGTTTGTATGACATAGTGACGAAGTAGTTCTGTGTATATGATTTCGGGCGGAAACTGATGAAATGATGCAGTTTTCCGCCCGAAAAAGTATCCATATCATGATTTTATGTGATAGTCGCTACCAAAAAGAGTGTTAAGCTTTGCCAAGTATTTAATCTGAAAATCATATAATGCTTTTCGCTTCTCATCAATACTTGTTTCGAACTCTTTTCTAATTGCAGCAACTCCATTTTGGCTTTTTATAGCTAGATCTAATAGTTGTTGGGAGTTGTTGTTTTGAGTTGCTAGCTCCAAAGACTCTTCCCAATTTTTCATGTGGCTGTTAGCATTACTAGCGATATAACACATATAGCCTGCATATTGTTGGGATTCTTTGATTAATTCGGAAATGATACCTGACAATTGTTTATCTTCAATCGTGATATAGGCTATTCGACACTCATGAAGGAAATCTAATAAAGTTTCATTAATTTGTTCAATAAGTCTGATAAGTCTTTCTGACGAATTTTTGTCATATAACGCATATAGCAGTAGTGCTTGATATTCATTTAATTTTTCTGTATTGTGTAGAATATTCAACAATCTTTTTGTCCGTTGATTAATAAACTCATGCTTACGCTGATTTTCAAAAGAAATCTCATTTTTAACTATTTCAATCTTTCTAGTTAGTTCTTCTATATCTTCTTTGGTAGCAAGGTTCTCTCCCTTTTTAGACTCATAACTAATATTACGAGAGTCTTCCGCTATGGCAGCATTTTCCCCTTTCTTGGAAAAATACCCTTTCCCAAATATTAAAATTGCGATTATAGCAATTTCAACTACAAATATAATAATAGTCATATTGTGTGTATATTATCTGATGTCCTCGTATATTCATGTATAGTGGTAAAGCATGATTGTTAAATTTTATTCATATCAACACTATACCCTGCAGCTTTTAGTTCTTTAGCAAGAGCGAATTTCCATCCAGCATCATAACTACTAAATGTTTTATATACAACCCCAAGTATATCACTAGGAACCTCCACATTCCCTTTTTTCAAAACGCATACATGATTTTTACGACCAAGTCTGCCAATGAAATAACCGAGTTCCAAAATAACATTCTGACGTGCACGTGGTTTATAATCTAATGATCCAACCTCTGCGCCCATGTCGTCCTTATCAGACATTAAAACGACAGCAAAACCCACATTAGATTCTTCTTCAAATTTCTCAATAATTGTTCTTCCCTGATCCGCTTGTTCGCTAAGTATTATTGGTTCAAAGTCTAGATTCTCCAACAATCGAGCCACAGCCAACTTCATTTCGTTATCATGACCATGGACTATGAATATTTTATTTGAGTTTATAATTGTGGGCTCATGTTTTGTTGTAATAACATGAGCATTACTGCTAATCTTTTCTGTTTTGTCTAAAAGTAAATGAACATTAGTTTTTATTTCATCAAAAACAAACTTCAATGTATGCCCAGTCCCTCCTGTTTGAATAGCAATGATTTTCTTGAAAACAGCATTTTTTTCATCAAAAAACTGCCCTAGGTATCTTAACATGACATCATACCAGTCGTGAAATGCCTTGATAGTTTCTAACTTATTGATGCCATTAATAGAAGATGCTCTTTTCTCATAGTCGGCCTCCAATCTATAGATCTTGTCAATTACGGATTCCTTCTCCTGGTTTTCGTTATCATTAATCTCTTGACATGAAACAAGAATCCCATTAACTACATCAAATAAAGAGGGATCGCAATGGTGCTTTTCAAACTCTGCAATGGCATTTTCAAAATCACCGATACAACGATCTCCAGAGAAATTCTTGTCTAGGTATCTAATTACCTTACTCTTCCATGTGCCATAAATTTTAGTATCAGAAAGGCTAAAAGCTTTATACATTCGAACTACTCCAGGGGCTGTTGGAATGTACTTTATGCCTTCTCGAATATTCGTGCCTTCTTCTATAAGAGATTCTAATGTTACCATAAATATTATCTTTCTTGTTTTTATGTTGTTATTTTATATGCTCTCTAATTTATTGATTAACCTACCCAACTCCGAGTAAGTATAATCTCTACCACTCTCCAGCTTCTCATCCATTGAACGATTGGCATTGGCGATAGCTTTTTCAAGACTACCACCATTACGTTCGAAGTAGCCATGCAGTCCCTTGGTCTTGATGAAGAACTCTATCGTCTTTCGATACTCCACATATTGGTTCAGGTCTTTGAGTAAAGGCTCTTGTGCTTCGTATGGACGTGAGGTGTAGCGGAAATAGTAAAGGAAGAACAGCTCTGTGCAGCGGTGAGTTTCAAAGAACTCTACCTCGCAGTAGATGCCTTTCTTGGGTTTGTCGATGGGCTTGGCATACTTCGCCTTTAGCTTCTGATATTGTGAACGCTCCGGCTCCTTGTCCTTCGTGTCCATGTCGATAATGCAGAAGATATGGCTGTAACCCATTGCCACACCCTCTGCTATCTTGGCATCCAGTTCCTTGATGTTGGTATGCTTCGGATAATCTGGCTTGATAGTCAGACGCTTGAACACGTCGCATAGGGACTTGAAATAGAAGAACTCCGTTGGTCCTTCACCCAAGATGAGTGCTGTCTGTCGTAGCCTTCCCATATCAGTCCTCCAGATTTATAAAGATACTACCCAGTTCCGGCTTAGCGCCCAATCGGCCAATACGATAGGAATTGTAAAGCGACAGGTTTTTATGCAAGCCGAAGGAGTCGCCACGGGCATATTCGGAAGAAGCAGTCTCCTTGTTCTTCTCGACAAACCACACTACGCCTCTGTTCTCGTTAATCATGTCCTGCGACAAGAGAGTGGTCTCCTGACTCGTGATAACCAACTGCGACTTATCGGAGTTGAAGATGAAGACATTGAGATAGTAGTACAACAAGTCGTTGTGCAGGTCCTCACCCAGTTCATCAAGATAGTACACGTGAGGAATCGTTATCAGGTCGTACAAGGCTTCCAATATGCGTATGTATTTCTGAGTACCCTTTGACTGCCATCTAAGAGGAATGTCAAAGTCGCCATTATCGGAATGGTTTAAGAAGGTGATGGAATCTGTGGTAGGCTTCAACAAAACTTCTTTCATCTCCTCGGGGATGTTCTCTTTCTGGATACGCTCGCGGAAATCGTTGGGTACAATGCGGTCTTCTACAATAGGGCGATACTCCAAAATGTTCAAGTCGGCCTTCTGAAGCATCGTGTTATAGAACTTACGTTTCTTAGGATTGGTGTAAGCATCCTTCAAGATTTCAACAAGTCCCTTTTCCGCATCACCATCTACATCGTGAAAATTGGACATAATCCAAGCGTGAAGCGTGTTGAATGGAGCGATGTCTTCTTTCAAGGCAGCTTTTCGACAAACAGACAACACGCTGTGGTTATTCAGTGTGTTTTCACGGATGCTCTCTTGCGTCTTGACTTGTAGTTTGAGACTCGCACCAAACTTTATGTCGGCCTGTACATTTTCGCCCACAAAACTGCGCTCGTAGAACAGCGATTTGGATTTATTGGGATAATAGTACAAGACTTCACTCAGAATGTGTTTGCCGTTGAACTTGACATCATAATCATATCGGGTGCCATCGGCATAGAATGACACATGCATTTCTGTTGGCTCATCTTTGGTTAGCACAAAGGGTATGCAACCGCCAATTTCGACTGTCGCATCCGATTTTGGCATGACCAACAAACGGAACACCTCGTTCATGGCTATCAACATATTAGACTTACCAGAAGCATTAGGACCATACAATATGCCTAATTTATACAAGAACACACCATCAGCAACTTCAGTGACAAGTTCCGAAGATGGTCCCTTGGCCACGAAACTTAATTCCTGCTTATCGCGAATGGAAAGATAGTTCTTTACCCAAAAATCTCTTATCATAGCAATACTATTTTATAATGATATTGTAAATTCACTACAAAATTACATATTATATTATTTGTATGCAAATAAATTTATTCTAATTATGTAATTATTCTACGATTTTACAATATTTTTGCAAATCAACCATAAGAAATGCGGAGCACCTTAACGAACAGTGACTTACCAAAATGCCATCAATAAAACGTTTATAAGCCTTATATTTGTCGAAAAAAGACAGATATAAGCATTATGGCATCAATAAAGATTAAATTCAGACCTTCCACAATAGATGGCAAGGAAGGGAGTATCTACTTGCAAATCACTCACAACAGGGTGGTCAGGCAACTCAACACAAACTACAAGATTTTCCCTGAGGAATGGGATGACAAGAAAGAAAAAATCATTGTTAGCGGTGAACGAATCAACACTCTGAAAAGTATAAAAGAACAGTTGAATTGGGATATCGTCCGTCTGGGAAAAGTGATGCTAAAGAAGCAAACTGAATGTGGCAATTATACTACTGACGATATCATTGAGGATTTTCACGAACTGGAGAAAGAAGATACTCTGTTTACTTTCATGCATCGCGTCATCGCCCAACTGAAACTATTGGGAAAAGTGAGGACCGCAGAGACATACACTTCCACGCTCTATAGTTTTATGGGGTTTCGGGAATGTCAGGATATTCCATTAGAAAGCATCGACTCTTACCTCATGCTTTTGTATGAAGCTTATCTGAAAGATAGGGGGCTGAGAATGAATACCATCTCATTCTACATGCGTATTCTACGTGCCACCTATAATCGGGCAGTAGAGAAAGGTCTGACCAAACAACGGCATCCCTTCCGGCATGTATATACGGGAATAGAGAAGACAGTGAAGCGTGCTGTTCCCATCAAGACGATGAAGGCATTGAAGAATTTGAACTTGTCAACTCACCCAAAGTTAGAATTTGCCCGCGATATGTTCATGTTTAGTTTCTACACCCGAGGGATGTCATTTGTGGATATGGCATATCTGAAAAAGAAAGACCTTCAAAACGGCATACTGACCTACCGCAGAAGAAAAACGGGTCAGGAACTATGTATAAAATGGGAGAAATGTATGGCTGATATTGTGGCTAAGCATCCTTCAGGAGAATCCATGTATCTATTGCCTATCATCAAGAAAACCGGGTATGAACGAAAGCAATACGAGAATGCCATGCATAACATCAACCATCATCTAAAGGAAATCACCCAGATGCTCAATCTCCCACGACCGCTGACGATGTATGTGGCTCGCCATTCATGGGCAAGTGCCGCTAAAGCGAAAAACATTCCTCTGGCGATTATCAGTGAGGGTATGGGGCATGAGTCTGAAACGACGACGAAAATCTATCTGGCTTCTATTGAAACCACTGTGGTGGATAGAGCTAACAAAATGATACTTGGATTGCTATGAAACCACGAATGGCTCGAATGACCACGAAATAATCCGGGCCAAATAATTCTAAGAGACGACCACGAATGGCTCGAATGAACACGAAATAATCCGGGCCAAATAATTCTAAGAGACGACCACGAATGGCTCGAATGAAC
>OMXV01000055.1 GCA_900315075.1 uncultured Prevotellaceae bacterium
AACGAAGGTAAAAGATTAATCCGGTTTAAGCAAATATTTTCATTATGTTTTTGCTTATGCGTGGCTGCGCCACGCAATCTCGCTGCAAACGTAGAGAAATTCATGGCCATTTATGCATTTTATGTTACCAACCAAGGTAATTCGTGTTCAAAAACTAAAAACTCACAAACCCACATTTTGGAAAAATGAAAAATTTCCATTATTTTTGCAGAGAAAAAGCAAAAACAACTGTTTTGGATTCCTACTTATATTTTTATAAACAAACTAATCTATTGATTATGAGAAAATTATCATTGTTTTTTGTGGTTGCTTTGATTTCTGTGGCCAAAGTCTCAGCACAGTCAGAACTTTATCCCAAACATTTTGACCTTGAACAAGTGACACTGCTTGACGGGCCCATGAAACAAGCCATGGACATCAATATCAACATGTTGTTGCAATATGATGTCGATAGACTGCTCACACCCTTTGTGCGACAAGCAGGACTGTCAGCCACCAGCGATACCAACAGCAAATATTACCACTGGGTAAATCTGCACCCATCATTCACCAACTGGGGCGACAACAGTTTCAACCTTGAAGGTCATGTGGGAGGCCACTATCTTTCGGCACTTGCCTTAGCATACGCAGCCTGTCACGATGCCGAGACCAAGGCCGTTCTCAAAGAACGTATGGACTATATGATAGACATCATGAAAGACTGTCAAGACCAATACGACAATAACACCGAGGGACTGTATGGATTCATAGGAGGCCAACCCATCAACAACGACTGGAAAACACTCTACAAGGGAGACATCTCAGCCATCAGAAGCCATGGAGGTTGGGTACCTTTCTACTGCCAGCACAAAATCCTTGCAGGTTTGCGTGATGCCTACCTTTATGGTAACAGCGTGAAAGCCCGTGAAATGTTCCTCAAACTCGCCGACTGGAGTGTCAACGTAGTGGCCAAGGTTAGCGACAGCAACATGAATACCCTGCTGGACATTGAACATGGCGGTATGAATGAGAGTATGCTCGATGCCTATCAACTCACCGGTGAGAGCAAATACCTCACCGCAGCCAAGAAATACACCCACAAAACCATGCTCAACGGGATGCAGACACTAAACACGACATTCCTCGACGGCAAACATGCCAACACACAAGTACCCAAATACATTGGCATGGAACGTATCTATGAGCAGGATGCCACCTCGAGCACCTACCAAAAGGCCGCAGAGAACTTCTGGACCGATGTTGCCACCAATCGCACCGTGTGTATCGGCGGCAATAGTGTCAACGAGCATTTTCTGGCCAAGGCTAATTCCAACCGCTACATCGACCAACTTGACGGTCCCGAATCATGCAATTCCAACAACATGCTCAAAATGTCGGAGATGATGTCCGACCGTACCGCTGACGCAAAATATGCCGACTTCTACGAAAACACGATGTGGAATCATATTCTCTCCACCCAAGACCCACAGACGGGTGGCTATGTGTATTTCACCACCCTACGGCCACAAGGCTACCGTATCTATTCCCAGGTAAACCAAGGCATGTGGTGCTGCGTGGGAACAGGTATGGAAAACCATTCCAAGTATGGCCATTTCATCTATACACACGATGGTGACCAAACGCTCTATGTCAATCTCTTCACACCCAGTGTGTTGGAAGACGAGACATTCGGCATCCGTCAGGAGACACTCTTCCCATGTCTCAATATCGTCGCATCCAACATCCCCACATCCAGTACTGCCACCACCCAACTCACAGTAACACGTGCCGGAACCTACACCATCGCCGTGCGCCATCCAGCATGGGCAGGTGCAGAATACCAGGTGATGGTCAACGGAGCGGCTGTCAACGAAGCCGTAACAAAAGGCGTGGCCAGTTATGTTGCCATCAACCGCACCTGGGCTGAGGGAGACAAGATTACTGTATGGCTACCCATGGAACTGACCTATGAGGAATGCCCCAACTACACCGACTATATCGCATTCAAGTTTGGTCCTATCTTGCTCGCCGCACAGACCACTGCAGCCTCCGAGGAAGAGGCTGCTGAGACAGGACTCAAGTATGAAAAACTACAAAACGAGTATGCCGGGGCAGGACGCATGGACCATGCACCTGGCAGCAGGGCATCGGCACGAAATCTGATTTCTTCGCCACTGCTCATCGGTGAGCGGAAGGATGTTCTCAGCCGCATTCATCAAGAGGTGGACGAAAACCTGCGTTTCACCATTGATGTCAGTCGTGACAACGTGGAATCCTATCAATGGGAACAACTCGTGTTGCGTCCCTTCTATCAGATACACCATGCCCGCTATATGTGCTATTGGTATCAACAGACTGAAGAAAACTTCGCCAAGAGTGACATGGCACAGACAGAGGCAGCCAACGAGGCACTGGCAGCGCGAACTCTCGACTTCGTAGCACCTGGCGAACAGCAGAGTGAAGCCGGACACGAATACAACTACTCCAGCGACTCCAGTACGGGAGACTACAATACCGAACACTACAGGGATGCACGCGCCAACGGCTATATCCAATACACACTTTACAATGAACAGCAGGTGGGCGAGCGGCTGAGCGTGATGTTCCGCTTCAACCTGGCCGACCGTGGCAGGAAAGCCACACTGACCATCGACGGTGTGCAAGTGGCAGACATCACAATTCCCTCTGCTGCCAAGGGAAGCGACGCCAATGGTTTCTACAACGTGGAATATCCCATCCCGGCAAACCTCATCAAAGACGCACAGGGAGAAGTGAAGAAAAAGTTTGTGGTGCGCCTCACCGCTTCTTCCACCACACTTTGCCCTGGAATCTACTTTGTGCGTTTGCTGAAGGATTACAACGACCATGCCTATCACTTTGTGGCCAATGAATGGACAACAGGAGATGCCAACCGCGTTTCTGCTTCCAATATTACCTACGACACCGAAAACAACATCATCCATGTAAAGGCTTCGGGAGCCAACAACGTGGCATTGATGCTCAAATACGAGAACCTGGACTATACTATCTCATCCGACCAGAAATACCTCGTTGTGAGGGGCACAGACCTTAGTACCAGTTCGGGCGCTTCTTACCTCTGGTGGCTCAATGGTTCAAACCACGGTACACAGGTGGCACCCACCAAGATTAATGCCACAACAATCAATGGAGTGGAACAAAAAGTCATTGCCTGGGATATGACCCAGAGTGGCCTCTATGAGAATTTCAGTGGCGACCGACCCAGTGTGTGTATGGGTCAGACCATTTTTGGTCTGACCGCCCTCCATGGGCAGAGCGACATCCATGACATCAATTTTGTAAGCAACGTAGATGAGTATGTCAATAATGCCACAAACATGTCAATGGTCACACCCATGCCAAAAGAAGAAAGTGCCATCTACAATTTGATGGGGATGCAAATCACCCATCCCCAAGGCATCTATTTGAAGAATGGGAAAAAATATGTGAGTTTCTAAAGCCTCACCCCCAACCCCTCTCCAAAGGGCGAGGGGAGTGATATGATGAGTAGAGAAATATATAAAGTGAGATCAAAAAAGAAAGATGAAAAAAATAATTGTCTGCACATTTAGCATTTTGTTTCTTGCAGCCATTTTTACCGTCTATGCTTTAGCATCATGCAAAAAGGACAACGGTGGTATTTTACACTACAAGGAAATCCCCTACCCTACCCCCAATATCGAACCTGACACATTGAACGATGTGCAGGGAGTGGTGTTGCACCATACCGCCGAACCGACAGTAGAGGAATCACTTGAAATACTCTCCTCACCTGAGAAAAAAGTGAGCACACATGTAGTCATCGACTACGATGGCACCAGATACATCATGGCAGCACCTACCGACGTGACATGGCATGCCGGACGCTCTATTCTTGGAGATAGAGAAGAATGTAATTTCTTCACTATAGGAATAGAATTCCAGGGCAACACCCTCGAGAAACCTCTCACCAACGACCAAATCAACAGTGCCATCGAATACCTTCTCCCCATCATCCGTCAATACAATATCCCTATGGAAAACATTGTCACCCACGAGATGGTACGTAAGGCATTTAAAAAGAAACACCCCGAAAGCAAGGTTTACAACAAATACGATATCACACAGAAAGAATACCGCCGATTTATCAAAGCTTTATCCGAGTTACTTCCGGCACCACCTGTCCGTCAAGGAGGTTGATAATGCGCTGGGCATAACCTGCATCACGCTCTGAGTGTGTCACCATTACTACGGTGGTGCCCTCTTGGTTGAGTTGGGTAAGGAGCTGCATTACCTCCAAACCATTTTTGGAGTCAAGGTTACCTGTCGGCTCGTCGGCGAGTATCAGTTTGGGATTCATCACTACGGCACGGGCGATGGCGACACGTTGCTGCTGACCACCGGAGAGTTGCTGAGGGAAATGGTGGGCACGGTGTGATATGGCCATACGGCGCAGCACCTCCTCCACACGCTGCTTGCGCTCTTTCTTGGAAACACCAAGATAAGTGAGCGGCAATTCCACATTCTCCTCCACGTTCAACTCGTCTATCAAGTTGAAACTTTGGAACACAAAGCCAATATGACCTTTGCGAACCTTCGTCCGCTGGCTTTCCTTGAGTTTGCCCACCTCCTCACCATCGAGATAGTAGGTTCCACTGGTGGGATTATCAAGCAGTCCCAAGATGTTGAGCAAGGTAGATTTTCCACAGCCCGAAGGGCCCATGATGGCCACGAACTCCCCTTTCTTCACTTCGAGCGACACACCGCCCAATGCTACAGTTTCCACCTCTTCGGTGCGAAACACTTTTTGAATGTTTTCAAGTTTTATCATATTCTTTTCAATTAAATATTCAAGTTTTTGCATCGCAAGCAGAGCTTGCGAAAGTTGAATTAATATTATTATTCTGTCTTTAGATAGTCAATAGGATTACTATTTGCCACACGTCGCGTCTGTAAGAATACTACAATACCTATGACAAGCAGTACCATGATGGCATCTATAATGAAGATATACCACAACAATGGTTTCTTGTCTGCAAACTGTTCCATCAGTAGTCCACTGAAGTACCAACCTAAAGCCACGCCAATGATAACAGATGGCAATGCTATAAAAGCGATGCTGCGCAGGAAGAGTAATTGCAGTTCCTTCATCGTGGCACCCATCACCTTTCTGACGGCCAGTTCCCGGCTACGGCGCTGCATCTCGTCGCGCACATAACCAATCAGTCCGATGAGGGTGATGAGTAGCGAGGCCAGGCAGCCTATCAAGATCATGTCGCGGGTGTGGCGCGTGTCGTTGTAACAAGTCACCAGTTCTGCGGCGTATGGCTTCACACTCAAGTCAGCATCAGGATAGAGTCGGTCGCACAGCTGCTGAACAGTTTGAAGGTTGTCGGATGTCACGTCCTGCAGTTTAACCATGATGTAGTGTGTAAAGACATTGCCATTGGCAACCATCATGGGACGCTCTTCGCGAGAAATGAGCGAGCCTAACATGAAGTTTTTCACCACGCCCACCACGGTGAGTGGATATTCGGGGCCTACCGAGGAATTGACAAACTGCCGACCGATGACATCATCGATGCCCGACACCTCTTTCATCCTCTGTGCAAACTGTTCATCCACCAGCATCTCTTGCGTCCAGCCAGGATGTTCCAGCCGCTTAAAGTCCCTGCCACGCACTATCTCAAGGCCCATCGTCTCCACCAGTCCTTCCTCAGCAAAGAACAGATTGACGCAGTTGAACATTTCCTGCGGATTTCCCGGCACAAATACGTTGTCACCACTCTGCCACTCGCAAAAGAGTGAATAGGCTGCTGCTGTTGTCTCAACACACGGCAGGCGCTCTATCTCACGAGCCAGAGAATAGATGGAATCGCCATGCAGGGCTCTCACGTTGACGTAAGCCACCCGGTCGTATTGATAGCCCGTATCTTTTGACAGCATATAGTCGTACTGCCGATAGATGGTGGAGAGCACACAGAGCAGCATCGTCGAAAGCACAAACTGGAAGGCCAGCAGCGACAACTTCCATAGCCGCTTGTTTTCTGAGTAGAGCCTATAGGCGTAGGTGAGCGGAATGCGCGAATAGATAACCCCAGGCAAAATGCCGCAGCACAACAATACAATGAGACATACAGCAGTCAGCACCATGAAGGTCTGCTGGGAAAAGAGTGTCGTAATGCCAACGCCCATCAACTCGCTAATCCAATCCTTTCCTGCAACGAGCAGCAACACCATCACCGCCAAAGCCACAACAAGATGGATGCAGGCTTCCTTTAGTGTCGTCATGTAAATCTCGCGTCGTGGGGCACCCAACACCTTGCGGAGTGCCACCTGACGTGCACGGTTCACTAAGAGGCTGATGACAACAAGAATGTAGTTCATCACCGCTGTGAAGAGCATCACGAATGCCACTACCGAGAGGATGATGCAGGTGGTACGTACCGTGGGGTCCTTCATCCGCTGGTTGACAACACTCACCAGTTCGCAACCGGCATCGATGTAGCCGATTTGCTTCAAGTCGTCCCAGGGCAGGACGTGCTGTAGCAGCTGCTTGATTTCGCTTCGCACCTTATTCATGTCGGCATCGGGGTGCATACGGACATAGGAATGATAGCGGTCGTTGCCTATCAGGTTTTCTGTGCCATCCCAAGCGTAAGTGCCCATGGAGGGCATCGACATCAAGATATCGTAGCGGGAGCATCTGGAGTTTTCGGGATAATTCTCGAACACACCACCAATGGTCATCGGCTTCATCGGGGCTGAGGCAAAGCAGAAAGTCTGTCCAATCACCTCCCCGCCGATTTTCTCGCTCAGTCGCCGGCTAATCATGCATTGACCGGCAGTGGAGAGGATACGTTTGGCATCGCCTTGCAAGACATTGGTGGCAAAGATGTCGAAGAAACAGGAATCTGCAAAAATAGCCTCTTCGAAGAAGTGCCGTTTGCCGTTCTCAAGCGTCAATTTCTCTTCGCTGAACTGACCTGTAAAGCGCGTGGCAGTCTGAATTTCGGGAATTTCCCTTGCCAGCACGGGGGCAATGCCTCCTGGTGTGGCACCATGCTGCTGCGGCTCCTGGCCTTTGCGCTGGAATGTTTCTTGCAACTCATACACATGTTCTTTGTCCACGATGCAACAGTCATAGTTCCTCTCCAACTGTACTTTGGCTATCAGCACTAATCCGACAGTCAGGCCAATAGATAGAGAAATGATTTTGATAATGGCTCCTTGACCTTTTCTGAAGATATTCATGACTCAATGTTTTTATTCTGTCTTAATATTATCTATCGGATTCTCAGAAGCAGCGCGCCAGCTCTGGACGATAACGGTGAGCAGGGAAATGATGAAGCAGGTAAACCCAGCGGCAGCGAATATCCAAGGGCTGAGCGCGATGCGATAACTGAAATTGTTGAGCCAGCCATTCATGATGTACCACGAGATAGGTACGGCTATGACAAACGAAATCAGCATAGGGATGGAGAATGTGCGGAGCATCAACAACAGCACTTCGCCCGATGTGGAACCCATCACCTTGCGGATGGCGATCTCCTTCTGCCGCTGACGGATGAAGAAGAGCGACAACCCCATGTAGCCCATGACCGAGATGACGATGGCTATGAAGGTGAAGAGCGTGATAATATCCAACGTATTCTGATGCCCTTCAAACGTCTCGACGATGCTGTCCTCCATGCTGAAGACATAATACCGCAGGTCATCTTCCGGGACACCTTGTTCTTGGAGCATGGACCTGAACGCGTTCAGGGCATGCCTGTCGCCATTTGTCTTCACCAAATAATTGGGATTTCCCACGGTTTCCAACTTTCGGATAGCCATCGGGCGCACATCCTCCAGCACATTGATGATGCGGAAATCCTGCAGTATCCCGGCTATGAGGCTCTTCTCGTCATCACCCCACACAAAATCCTTTTCATCGCCTGTATAGTTCAGCAGGCGCAGGGCTTCTTCGTTCAGATAGTAGCCATTGTTGGTCGCACCATTGTCGCGGATGATTTTCAGCCCTAATAGGTCAAAAGCCTCCTTGTCCAGATCGGCAATCATGAGCATTTCGTAGTCGCCCTCGCTATTCTTGATACCCTTTCCTGAGAAGTTATAGCCCGTGAAAGTGCTCTCCTGATAGCAGCCAATACGCTCTACGAAGGGCATACTCTCCAACAGGTTTCTCACTGTCTGGCTTTTTCCTATCGGACTTCCAACATAGAACAGATTTTCCGTATTGAAGCCTAATGGTGCATGGATGAGGTGATTCAACTGCAGCCAGATGACGAGGGCGGCAGTAAGCATAGTGACAGTGACCACGTTCTGCACGATGATGAACAGACGGCCCAGCACCATCTTGGAATGAAAACGGAACGAGCCTTTGACGATATTGATAGGCTGATAGCGGGAAATATGCCATGAAGGCAGGATGCCTGAAACGAAGCCCAAGAGCAGGATAAAACCGAGACAGAGGCTGACGCTGCCCACGCTGATATCGTTCTTCAGATTGATCTTCCCTCTGAATAGTTCTGCGGCTGTATCCTGAAAGTAGAAAGCTAAAGCCAGTCCAATGGCAAAGCAGAATGCGACCATCAATGTTGACTCTACAATCAACTTCAGCGAAATCTCTCGCTGGCTGCTGCCGAAGAGCCGTCGCGTGGCCATCTCTTTGGCACGAAACCCTGTATTGGCTACAGTCAGGTTGATATAGTTGCTGATGGCAAAGAAGAGGATAGCGAACACGGCAGCCAGCAGGATGCGCAGTCGCGTTTTGTCGCCCTTTTGCAAACCCAAGCCATTGTTCTGCGGAGCAAACATGATGTCGGTGAGTGGTGTCATCACTGGTTTGCTGTCATGCCATACGTCGTGGTGATGCTGGTCGATGTATCTGGATGCTATTTCCCTCGTGGCCTCGACATTGGTGCCTGGCTTCATCAAGAAGAAAGCCTTGACGGAACCCGTGAAGCCGCTGGCAAAGGTTTTATCGTCCAGTTGATAGCCCATCACTTGCGGATAGCGCTGCATGCTGGCGATGAGTTGTGTCTCATTGGGCAGCACCGTGCGGTCCATATCCTTCATCACGCCGCTGATGGTATAGACCAGCGTCGTGTCGTAAGGGTCAACATGATTGATACGAATATTATCCTTACCCACTATCTGCAGCGACTCGCCGATAGGATTCTTGTCGCCAAAGAGACGTTGGGCCAGCCGCTCTGTGATGACGCACTTGTCGGGAGCATCAAGAGCCGTCTGACGGTCTCCTCTAACTAACTTGAAGTCGAAGAATTGGAAGAACGTCGAGTCGGCCAGCATGATGATGCCGTTCTCACCATCAGCATCCTTCACCTCTTTATCCCCATACTTTATACGTCCCATCTGACTCATCACACAGCAGGTCTGCTCCACATCAGGGCACAACTTCTTGATACCCTCCGCCGCCTGAGGCCACAAGAAGAAATAACTCTCTTCACCCATCAGGTAGATGCGGTCAGCATTCTTGTGCCAACTGTCGATGCTATACTGTCGCCAGGTGTAGTCGCCCATCAGAATGATGAACATCAGTGACACCACCAGCCCGGCAATATTTATCAAAGTATATAGCTTGTTGCGAGACAAAAATCTGAAAAAACTCTTCATACGTTTGTTTTTGTTTTGATAGTGCAAAGTTACGCTATAAAAACAAATCCGCCAGCGTTTTTCACACCGGCGGAAACTGATTGTCTAATAATTTGACGATTAGACGTATGATTCTTTGACAGGTCAATAGAGGAACCCAAAAGCCCAAAGGGGAATCTTACGCCCAAAGGCATACTCAATGTCATCGGCTGCCACATAGGCCTTATCCTGGCCGGCAATCTGTCCGAATCCTTTATCCTGTCCTCCTACCTCTATAACAATATCGCCATCAACACGGAAGTCCCCTTTTTTGTACCCAGCGTATTCTACGGTATGCTTTGTTGAGGTCAGTTGATTGGCAATGAAGGTTTCTCGGACAGTTCCAATCTCCGGCTTCTCCTGACTAAGAGTGTATAGCAAGTTCGTATTGTCGAGATAAATCTTGTCAGGTTTCTGCAAGTCAGTAACGGTCATCAAGTTGGTGAACAAACGCCTAATCAAGCGAGCCTCTTCTAAGTGGTTGAGGTATTTAAGTGTGGACAGTCTGCTGATTCCTGAGGCTTTCGACAGTTTGGCAATATCCACCTCATAAGGTGTCATTTGGGAAATAATATGGAGCAACGCCTTGACCTGCCGAGTATAACCAACGTCCAAACCACGATATTTGGTCAGTTCTACGTCAACGGTATAGTTTATCGTGTTTTCCAGCTTGTCATAGTACTCCTGCTTTTGTTCAAAATAGAAGGGGTAATACCCAAACTGCAGATAACGCCCAAAATGCTCAAAGGGATGGCATTTGGATAAAACCTGCATGCAAAACTCTGCAGGTTTATCTAACAGATGCTGAAGTGATATGGGCTTGATGTCAATACCCACATCGAGATGCAGAAATTCGCGCAGCGACAATCCTAGCATGTCATATATCATGATGCGTCGCGACAGGTCTGCTTGTCCATCGTTTATCTGGATGAGCGACGAACCGCTCAAAACGATATGCAGTTCATGGTAGAGATCATAGATTTCCTTGATCTCCCTGCTCCATCCAGGATACTTATGCACCTCGTCAATGAAAAGCCATAAACCACCCATCTTGACAAAACTATCTGCCAGGTCGAGTAAAGAATGGGCGACGAAATAGTTTGTATCAGCAGAGCAATAGAGTACGTGACGATCTCCTGGAGCAAAATTCTTTTTGATGTATTGTAACATGAGCGTTGTTTTTCCCACACCTTTCGGCCCACGGATTACAATTAAGCGCGACTGCCAATTGACTTGTTGCATGTAGTCGCGTACATACTCCATGGGAACTGTAGAAAGATAGGCATTATGACGTCTAAACAGATTTTCCATATTACCTCGATTTAATTATTATGTTATCTCCTATAAACACTTTTTACATCAAAGTGTTAATCAGCGTAAACACTTTCTTTGGTTATTTGTTAATCACAATAAACAAAAATCGCATCAAAGATATGTATTTCTATCGAAACAAACAAATAATATGGGCGAAATCTGCCCATAATAGTTCAGATTTCGCCCATATTCAAAAACAACAAACCTGAAATAACTCTTTAAATTGATATTGTCTATTTGATTACCAATACTTCATTATCCTTGAAAGCTTCGTAACCGCTGGTGACGACACGCTCGCCAGGTTCCAAACCTTCAAGCACTTCGTAGTACTGAGGGTTCTGACGACCGATGCGGATATTGCGGCGGTAAGCCTTGGTTCCGCTCTTGTCGAGCACAAAAATCCATTGGCCTCCTGTGGTCTGGAAGAAAGTTCCGCGAGGGATAAGGATGGCCTGCTCAGGTTGACCCAGTTCGAGGTCAATGTAATAGGTCTGGCCAGTGCGGATATTCTCAGGGCGCTCGCCACGGAAGACAAAGTCGCAGCGGAATTTGCCCTCACGCACCTCGGGATAGACCTTACGCACCTGAAGTTGATACTTTTTGTCTCCACGGGTGAAGGTAGCTGTCAACCCCTGACGTACGCGGTCAATATAATGCTCGTCAATCTGCGCTTGCACTTTATAGTCAGAGAGGTCGTTCAACTGACCAATCTTCTGCCCGGGTTGGATGCTCTGCCCTAACTCCACGTCGAGCAGTCCCAGTTCGCCGGTTGCGGTGGCCCTCACTTCGAGCTTGTTTTTGCGCTGCCTCACCAGCATGACATTGCGGCGCATATTCTGCAGGTTGTCCTCCATTTGGTCCATTTGGACGGTTCGATAGATACTGTCCTGTTTCAACCGACGTCCCACCAAAGATTGTTTCCGGGCAGATAATTGATAATCCTCCTGAGACTGCAAATATGTCTCACGGTCAATCATTTTCGCTTCATAGAGACGTTTGTTTTGCTCAAAAGTACGTTGTTTGCGATGTGTGTCCATATCCAACTGTGCCTGTTCTGTCAGGTTGTTGAGCCTGTCCTGCTGCATGGCCACCTGTGTGTTGCGCAGCAAATTTTGTTTCTCAGCCAGTTCCGATTCCGCATTTAGGATTTGCAAGTCGAGGTTGGAGTTGCTTAGGCGTACGATGACATCGCCTTTATGCACCATCGAACCCTCCTCAACGACTTTCTCCATCACAATGCCACCCTCCTCCGGAGAAATCTGTACCACCTGGATGGGCATGACCTGACCGTTGGTGCGTACATAGTCCTTGAATTCCGCACGCTTTACCTCACTGATGGTCAACTCATCTTGGCTCACTCTCAGTGTAGAGGCATGATTACCGAAAAACAGCCAACCCAACATAGCCAGCAACAAGCATCCACCAACCACGTATGGTCCATGCTTCTTTAATAGAAAACCCTTCTTTTTTTCGATTACTCTGTCCATATCGTTATTCCTTGATAGTATTTTACTAACTGTTCCTTCACCATGGCCATCAGGCGACACTGGAGCAGCGTAGCCTTCGAGTTCAACAATTGCGCCGATGTGGTATGCAGGTCGATGGCAGTGCTTAGACCCTCACGATACTGATGATATGTCAGTAGATAAGCCAACGAGTCGGCCTCCACTTTTTTCTCCATCTGTAGCGTCTGTTTGAGATACCCCTGCCAGTCGAGCCATGCCTCTCGGCTCAGTTTCTCCAGTTCGGCATGCTTCTGCTCGAAAGCCTCACATGCTATCCGGTAGTTGTTTTTCGCCTTGCGGATATTGCCCAACGACTGCATACGATTGAAGATGGGTATGCTCAGCGTGACACCCACAAACTCGCCCATGTTGTTGCTGAATTGCTTTCCAAAGGATGAGGCCGTCTCTGTATGCAAGGTCTTGTAATAAGTGGTACTCAGGCCCGCACTCAGTGAGAGAGTTGGGAAAAGAGATGCACGGGCCTGATTCCACTCATGTTTTGATGTTTCCACCTGAAATTGCGCCTGCTGCAAGGCAGGGTGTAATGGAGAGCAAAATGGCTGAATACCTGTTGCTGAACACTTGATATCCTCTGGCAGCAGAACAGCGAGGCTGTCGGTCAACGGATATGCCATCTCTTTTTTCAGCTCCAGCAAGGCTGCGGCAAAGAGGTTTTGTTGGCGGGTCACCTCATAGTCTGCCTCGGCATACTGCGACTCCACCAATGCCACGTCGGCGGCACTCTTACGCCCTACCTCCTCCAGCAGACGAGTCTGCCGCAGCAGCAGTTCTGTTTCAAGTAACTTCTCCTGAGCCATTTTGACCATACCCTCTTCATACGCTACATTGACGTAGGCTTGCAGCACATTCAGCGCTGTCTGGTCCTGCTGTAGCCTCAATGTCTGATGCCCCATTAGCACACCCGCCTTGGCTGCCTTCAGTGCATGCAGGCGGTTGAATCCATCAAACACTGGCAACGAAACCTGTACGGAATAACCATTATAGAAAGTGCTTACATCGGTATAGCCGTTGGTCTCTGGGTCAATTGCCCTTCCGAAATTGTACCGCGCACCGATATTGGCATCCACAGCAGGAAGAAAACACCCGGCAGCACTTGTTTTCGCAACCTTGTAGTTGTCAAGTTCCAATTCTGCCCGCCTCACCTCATGATTGTGCTCCACGGCATATTGCATGCACTGTATAGCCGTCCAACGTGGCTGAGCCTCCGCTTGTGCGGCATAAAATGCCAGTATGGCAAATATGATTTTTCTCATACCTTTTTTCTTTTTGTATGCTGCAAAAATACGTTCCTTCTGAAGAACCCACAATCTTTTTCGGGCGATGGAAAACTGATTGTCTAAAAATTATACACCCCATCGTATGATTCTTTGACGGTTTATTTGTACCTTCGCCCCCATGAAAAAGTATGGAACTATTTTGGTTGTTGATGATAATGCCGCAGTGCTGACGGCCATGCGCTATCTGCTCGACTTTACTTTTGAGCAGATACTGACCACTACCAAACCCGATGATATGCTGAAACTGATGGCTCAACAGCCTATCGACATAGTCTTGTTGGACATGAACTTCACCCTCGGAGTGAATAGTGGCAACGAGGGACTTTTTTGGCTGCGCACCATCCGCAAGCACCATCCTCAGACTCCTGTCGTGCTGCTGACCGCATACGCAGATGTCAGTCTGGCAGTGAAGGGACTGAAAAGCGGTGCCTCGGACTTCATCACCAAGCCTTGGGACAATGATGAGTTGGTGCGCAAACTGAAAGACGTGCTCGACATGCAGAATGAGATTGTCACCCTCGACGAGATGGAAGCACAGCATATCCGACGTGCCATCGACCATTGCCACGGCAACCTGAGCCGCGCTGCAGAGATGTTGGGCATAACACGACAGACTCTCTATAACAAGATGAAAAGGCTGGATTAGAAGTCTAACCTAAATTATTTGGACATCAATCCTATTATTTATAAAACACTAATTATCAATAATTTATCACTAATTAATCATATAATTGCCATACTGAAGTTTCCCACCTTCACAAACTTCCTAAAAGTTTTATTTATCACGTATTTAAGAATTTTAGAATTGATACACTAATGTGAAAAGAATTTTGAAGAATTATCGTCGCAAGCGACGCGAAGCTTACGAAATAGAGTTAGGAAATGACTTGTCATTTCATCTCAAATTCCTATCAATTCCATCACAAGAAAAATTCTATAATTCGAAAATTCGTGATAAAAAAGGTGGGAAAGTTCAGTTAATTAGTAATAATTTCTAAGAGAAATGATTTGGATATTGTTATTTGTCGTAATTGGAATCGTATTTGTTTTATGGGAAGTGCGTCGGCAGCATTCCCTTCAACTTCGTGCGCATCTCATGCAAGAGGCTATCAGCAATCACGATTTCACCTTCCGTCTTCCTCTTGATGGCCTTTTGCCGGGGGAACGAGCCATGCAACAAACACTGAACAAATTAGGAGAAACCATTCGTCAGCAAGTGAATCAGAATGAAGTGGAATCATGGGAACGGCTTACCCGAGTGCTGACCCATGAGATAATGAATGCCACAGCCCCCATCACCAGCATCAGCCAATCCATGCTTGGTCGTGACGACGTGAAAGGTTCTCCTCTTGAACCAGGCATACAGGCTATCTACGACACCAGCCGCCATCTGAATAACTTCGTGGTTAATTACCGCAAGATGTCGGAACTGGAGAAACCTGTATTGGCAGATATACCACTACATTCTATGTTTGATGATGTCTGTAAAGCCTATCCAGAACTGACTTGGGAGGTAAACGTTCCCACTGACATAGCCGTTCGTGCTGATGCTGGAATGTTACGGCAAGTGCTGATGAACCTGGCAAAGAACGCAGCGGAGGCAGAGGCAAAGAGAATGGTTATCCAACAAATAAAGGAACCTTCAAATCATCAGCAATTGATGCTTTACATTGGCAATGATGGTCTGCCCATCCCAGCAGAGAACCGCCAGTCGCTCTTTGTTCCATTCTTTACGACAAAACGCAGCGGAAATGGTATTGGCCTTTCCCTAAGTCGTCGCATGATGATACAGCAAGGTGGCATGCTCGACCTTGCAGAAAAGCCATGGTCTGGATGCCATACAGGTTTCATCCTCACCATTCAGATTAAGCAACATGGTTAATAGTGTGAAGAAACAGATCTAAAACAAAGGACGGGTAGTCCAAAAAGTCCTAAAAGTCCGTAGAATAAATGATCCAGCCCCGAAGGATGACACGAGATTTGTCGCAGACACAATTGTTTTATCACGAATTTGAGAATTTGAGAATTTGAGAATTTTTTATATTTGAATTTTTAGGAATTTGAGACGATGCTATTCGCATCGAATTATACCCGCTACGGAGGTGAGGAGTATGAGGGGGCGACCTACGGTCGGAGAGGGAAAAAATAAGTACATTTTTTGTTCATTATTAATCCTCCCTTTACTCCTTTCCTCCGTAGACATAATTTCTGGAGATGCCGATTAGTCCCAAAAGTCCTAAAAGTCCGTAGAATAAATGATCCAGCCCCGAAGGATGACACGAGATTTGTCGCAGACCCACTGACCAACGGGAGGTAATTTGAGGATTTGAGAATTTTTTATATTTGAATTTTTAGGAATTTGAGACGATACTATTCGCATCGAATTATGCTACGGAGGTGAGGAGTATGAGGAGGCGACCTACGGTCGGAGAGGAAAAAAATAAGTACATTACTCAACTTTATTCGCATAACTCATCAGCAAGCAGTCGCAAGCTCCAGTTTCGTTTGGTTTGGAGGTTTTGAGGTCGCTACGCTTATAGGTTTTAAGGTGATATATGTATGGATAACGACATATTTGGGCAAATCTCACCTCAGAACCTCACAACCTAAAGACCTCATAACCAAGAAGTTGAGGACTTGCGAAACTTCAGGTACATTTTTTGTCCATTATTAATCCTCCTTTTACTCCTTTCCTCCGTAGACATAATTTTTGGTGATGCCGATTAGTCCTAACTCTATAACTAACATATAATTACCGTGAATGAACATGAATTTGCTCTACGTTTGCAGCGAGATTGCGTGGCGCAGCCACGCATAAGCAAAAACATAATGAAAATATTTGCTTAAACCGGATTAATCTTTTACCTTCGTT
>OMXV01000108.1 GCA_900315075.1 uncultured Prevotellaceae bacterium
ATTTTCAACGACGGGATCTCCCAGTGACAATTCTACATTGTCTTTGGCCGCTGTGCCACTGCCTTCCTTAACGGTGATGGTAACAGACTTGTCCTTGTCAATTGTGGTAAATGAGGCATTAGCTACGGGCTTATACGCTGTAATCTTGTATTCTCCTGTAGATTTGGGCTTGAATGGAACGACACAGTCTTTTGACTCCCCTGCAGGGATGTAGAACATTTTTCCATCTGCCGCAATGTTTTCGAAAATCCATATGCCGACTTCACCATCATAATCAACCGAATTGTTGTTGGTGACGTTGAAGGTGATGTCGAGGGTTTCGTCGGTGGTCATTGTGGTTTTGGGCACACTGATGCTGTTGAGCGTCAGATTGATGCCGGTTGCATTTTTTAATACGGTACCTGTGCCACCAGTGAGTTGCATGCCGACAATCGCGTTCTGGCCAGTGTTATAGCCATCTTCAGAGCTGCTGCCACCGATGCCCTGCTGCTTAGAGTCAAGGGCAGACAGTTTGAAGAAGGAGTCGCTTTTTCCGCCCCATCCCCAATTGATGTGGAAGTAATCTTCATCCTGATAGCCGTCGCAAACGAATGTATGTCCACCGCCAGTTGACTGTCCGCTATAGATGATGGCGCGTCCTTGGCTCAGTTCGTTATAAATCAGATCAATCCAGTTGCGATAGCTATACTGGCTGCGCTCGGCAATTGTTGCTGTTGGAGAAATGAATGTGAAATAATTCTTCAGTGCATTAGGGATGTTGGCACCGGAAGAGGTGGAGCCTCCGTTGATGGCCGTCGAATAGTCCATTCCAACCGATGCACCACAAACTTTCATGAGTGTTGCTACGGCATAAGCGGCCTCGCCAGTCTCATTGGATGCATAAGTGTCCTTCATCATGCTCCAGTTTAATGTTGTGCCTGCAGGAATTGCATCAACCGAGATTTGCCTATCACCAGTCCAATTCCTTCGGCACGTATATGCCGGGATTTCTTTAGAAGTGGCGGACGAAGTAGCGCCCCCCGTTTTTGCAGTGTAGTATAACACCTGTGCCATAGCTGTGGCCACACAGCCAGTGACGCAACGAGTATCGGGAGAAAAGAATGTCGGGCACTGATTGTTATAAGGCTCATCTTGATCCCAATGGGTTGTTACCAACGGGGCAATGGCTGTTTTGACAGCACGATGGGCGCGCTGGGCGGTTGTGGCGCTGGCTGTGATGTTATGGCGTTTTGCCCACGCTATTTCGTCGGCATAGCCTTGCAGCCACGCTTTCATATTCTCGGGCATGTTGTCCGGATTGAGGTTGCCACTGTCCGCATAGCCGAGAATGGCATCGGTACGGTCGTCAGGGCTGACGATAACAAAGCCTTCGCTTTTTCCGATGTTAATGACATACAGGCCGCTGACCTTTTTGGCCATTGTGAGTTGTGAAGCACTGGGAGCTCTTCTTGAGCCGTTAGCCACACGCTGCTTCACAAAGTCTGTGGCTTGTTTCATAGCCACTTCGGGAGTGACGTCACCAGCCTTGATGATGATGGTCATCAAGAAGGATAGGATACAGAGTAAGGTTCTTTTCATAATGGTTCTTGTTTTGTTATTGATATTATGTGGCAAAAATACGCAAAAAAATCGAAAAGTCCTCACATATTTCCAAAAAATATAGATAATTGCCGAATTGTTTGGAGGTTTCGTAGGAAATAGCTATCTTTGAGCGCTAAAATAACTAAACCTTAAAGAGATGAAGAAAAGACTGTTTGCTATTTTGACGATGACACTGATGGTCATGACAGTGTCAGCCCACAGTGTCAGCCCAGAGAGTTGTTGCCTTTGTGACTGATTCCGACCCGTTTACGAACCTCAGGGATGCGCCCAAGGGCAAGGTGATAGGTAAAATCGACAACAAACTGACTGCGATGGTGGTGCTGGAGAACTGTACCAAGGGCTGGTGGAAGCTGGCTGAGAAACCGTCGTATGCCGAAGAAGATGTGGATATTCCGTTGCAACCGTCAGCCACAGGTTATTGGATTCATTACTCGATGGTTGGCTTCGGCACGCGTAACTATGGTGGGCAGACACTGCATCTGCGTAAGTCGCCTGACGACAAGGCTCCCATCACTTACTCGTTCTCGAAAGAACTGACACTGCACCCGATAGGCGTCCAGGGCGATTGGGTGAAGGTGAAGACGAGCGACGGGAAGCATTCGGGATGGATAGAGATGGACTGGATATGTGCTAATCCGCTGACGAATTGCTGCTGAGAAAGGGACAGATAACTAAAAATCGTTCACTCGCACAGCAGAAAATGCCGACGGACTCAACAGAGATGGTGGTGAGCGATACGCTTGCTGCCGACTCGGCAATGGCGCTTATTGATGCCGATCTGGAAAGTACGGATGCGGCAGAGGGTGGGGGACTGCACAAACTGCTGAAATCGAAATTCATCGAGGGTTCCGCCGGGTTTATGTCGCTGGTGGCTCTTGCCTTGGTGATAGGTCTGGCTTTCTGTATTGAGCGCATCATCTATCTGACACTCTCGGAGGTGAATGCCAAGAAACTGATGCAGGACATTGATGCCAAGTTGGAGGCGAACGACGTGGAGGGGGCTAAAGACCTCTGCCGACAGACTCGCGGCCCCGTGGCCAGTATCTGCTATCAGGGTTTGCTGCACATCAAGGAGCCCCTTGACCAGATAGACCGCCAGTTGACCAATTACGGAACGGTGCAGATTTCCAATATGGAGAAAGGCTGTTCGTGGATTAAACTGTTCATTGCCCTGGCTCCCTCGCTGGGATTCCTGGGAACGGTGATAGGTATGGTGATGGCTTTCGACCAGATTCAGACGGCTGGCGACATCAGTCCTACCATTGTGGCATCGGGTATGAAGGTGGCGCTGATAACTACCATTTTCGGTATTATCGTAGCGCTGATTCTGCAGCTCTTCTACAATTACATCCTTTCGAAGATTGAACATCTGACTTCTCAGATGGAGGAGAGCGCCATTACGTTGATGGACAGCATTGCGAAGTGGAAAGTTTAGAGTTTAGAGTTTAGAGTTTTGTGAGATGGGTAATCTAGGTGGATATTTGTTGGCGGAAGTGATGCTGTGGCTGATGTATGCCATGTTGGTGGTGGCATTGGTGGCAGCAGTGGGGTCGGCAGT
>OMXV01000057.1 GCA_900315075.1 uncultured Prevotellaceae bacterium
ACGAAAAATGAAAGTTTGTAGTACCCAGTGAGACAAGAGAGCCTACGGGAAAGGGGATGGGGTAAAGGATATCAGAAAAATGGGGTCAAAGTTGGGTTAAAGTATAATCGGGCGCGAATTTACATCAATGTTGTCCCAAATTGCGGTACAAGCGAGAGAAAAAAGTCGAAAAATCACATTTTTCAGACTTTTCCGAACGCTGAAGCGATTCGCCAGAGGCAAATGTGGAACATATCCCAACAATTTGCAATAACTGCGAAATAGTATCGGTAAAGATGGCACAAAGATAGCAAAAAAACGATTAAAAAGGGGTTGTTTTATGAAAAAGCATGAGCAATTAGGAATATTATGCCATTTTTCCAATGATATTCAAAATAGAATTATTAATTTTCACAATACGCAATTCTTTTGCATGAGAAAGCAAAGCATGCGTTGACTTCATGGAAAACCCTGAGAGCGGATTACAATTGCAGAGCGACCTGTATATTCTGACTGATTTACTGAGGGAACTGGAAACATAATCATGGGACAAAGTTCCGCATGAAGAGCAAGGATATCCCCATGTTCTATGAAGAAGAAAACCCACTGATTTTCAGCTTCAATGCCGATTGTCAGTGGGTTCATTGTTCACAGATTGTATCATATAAACCTTAGTGGTGACGAATAATAAGTCGTGTCTGCCACTGGCTTGTACACTTTATATTGAGAATGTGAGATTTTCAATCTCTTAGAAGTTGACCTGTCTTTCTGGCTCTGCAAAAGAGCAGAAACGGGCTGTCGCGTTAGTGATGTAGAGTACTGCCATGTTGTCGTCGTCGGCTTTGTACATCGACTTCAAACCTTCGTTGCGGTTTAGGAACTCCTCCTTGACGGTCAAAGTCTCGTCATTCACCAATACACCGCTCAGACGCATCCACTCGCTGCCCGACGGTTTCAAGGCGCAGATTTCAAATTTGCCGTTTTTAGTCATCTGCTTGTAAACGTCCTTCACTTTGCCTGTCATAATGTAGAGACGGCCATCGATAATCTCTGGCAGCAAAGGCTTCTGCCAACTGCCAGATGTCGGCATCGTATTTACCGCTGAGTGTGGCATAGAATCCTGCGTGAACGGCTTCTTGGTTGGCCATTTCAATAAACTTCTCAGAGACCTCTTCCGGATAGCCTTGTTCTTTGGCCATTCGTGCGAGTGCATAATACATCATCACTCCTGCGGCTTCAGCCTTGGCGGCACCTTCACACAGTTTCTCAAATTCTGTTCCTTTAGTAATTCCGTAAATCATATCTATTTCTTTAAAGTGTCAATTATAGTGTCCAAATCCTGTGCAAGCCGTTGATAGTCCTCTATCTTCAGCGGACAGGCAGAGAGACGTTTGCCCATGCCTGCTGGAACGACTGCATAGGCTTTCTCCTCCATGTTCTTCCCTTTTTCCGTCAGGCTGACAATTTGCTGACGTCTGTCTTTTTCACCTTTCTTGCGATTGACAATTCCAAGCTTTTCCATTCGCTGCAATAACGGAGTAATGGTATTTGTCTCCAGCAACAAACGATGTGCAATGTCGTTCACTGGTTGGTTGTCCTTCTCCCATAGCACCATCAACACCAGATACTGTGGATAAGTGATGCCAAGTTCTGAAAGTATTGGTGTGTAAGCCTGTACAACCAGCCGTGTGGCTGTATAAAGGCGGAAGCAAATCTGATTGTCTAGTTGTAATTCTGCGTGCATCATATTAATGTACAATTATGCCAGCATGTTTTCTACATCCTGCTCAAAATCTTTTGGCTCAGTGGTAGGAGCATATCGCTTGATGGTCTCACCGTCTTTCGAAATCAGAAACTTGGTAAAGTTCCACTTGATGTCACTATCCTTTTCCACGCTCTTGCTGATGGTCTTGAAAAGGGCTTTAGCGGCTTTGGCTTTCAACCCCTTATAATCTTCGGTAGGAGCCTGAGTTTTCAGGTATTCGAAAATAGGGTGTGCTGAAGGGCCGTTCACATCGGTCTTTTTCATAATCTGGAAAGTCACACCATAGTTCAGCTGGCAGAACTCTTCTATCTGTCCGTCTGTGCCAGGATCTTGCTCTTTGAACTGGTTGCAAGGGAAACCAATGACTACCAGCCCCTTGTCTTTATATTTCTGATTCAGCTCTTCCAGACCTGCAAACTGGGGCGTAAACCCACATTTGCTGGCTGTGTTCACAATCAGTAATACTTTACCTTCAAACTCCTTGAAATCTATCTCTTTGCCTTTGCTCGTGAGAGCCTTGAAATCATAAACCTTTTCCATAATTAGTTTTTATCTAAATTCATTTATATCGTTCACGATACAAAAATACTACATTAATTTTATATCGCAAGCGATTTATTTGGAAATTTAAATAAGTTTAACAATATATCGTACGCGATAAAAATTTATCTGATTATTTTTAAGTGGGCTCAATATGATTAACAGAGTCCACTTTGAAAAGTGATTAGTCGTAGTGACATAGACTGTAATAGTAAGCATATGTCCCTTTAACTACCTTTTAACTACTACAAATTGAGCGAATGCGAATCTTGAATAAGGTTAAAATATGAAAAACTCTTTGTGTAGTATATGGTTTTTCTTAATTTAGCAGACGAAAAGTTACACCAACTATATCTAAATATGAAAAGAATAAGAGTTGCTTTTATGATGATAGCATGGGTTATGTGTCAAATGCTGTGTGCCGAACCTGTGGATTATGTGTCAACACTTGTGGGAACGCTGTCGAAACATTCGCTATCCACAGGCAACACCTATCCTGCTATTGCCATGCCATGGGGAATGAATTTCTGAACCCCACAGACGGGTAGGATGGGCGATGGTTGGCAATATGTCTATACTGAAGACAAGATACGCGGACTAAAACAAACCCACCAACCCTCGCCATGGATCAACGATTATGGACAATTTGCTATCATGCCGACCACGCGCACGGTGTTTAATGAGGATGAACGCGCATCGTGGTTCTCCCACAAGGCAGAGGTGGCAACACCATATTATTATAAGGTCTATCTCGCCGATTGGGATATCACCGCAGAAATCACTCCCACAGAAAGGGCTGCCATTATCCGACTGACCTTCCCTGAGACCACAGAGGCACGTGTCATCATCGATGCATTCAATGCAGGTTCACATGTGGCTGTGGATTCTAATGGACGCCGCGTGACAGGTATCACAACCAAGAATTCTGGCGGAGTGCATGAAAACTTCAATAACTTCTTTGTGATAGATTGTTCGCATCCGATTACTTATGAAGCGTGTTATTGTGATGCCGACGGATTGGTGGAGGGCAAGAAGGAGGTCTGGGGAAACCATACAGGGGTAGTTATTGGTTTCCCTTCGATGAAAAGGGGTGAGCAGGTGATTCTAAAAGTTGCATCATCATTCATCAGTCAGGAACAGGCCATTCGCAACCTTCAAGAACTTGGTCAGCGCTCTTTTGATGAAGTCAAGGCTGATGGACGCCAACGATGGAACGATATGTTGGGCCGTGTTGAGGTGGGAGACGATAACGTTGACCATCTGCGCACGTTCTACTCTTGCTTGTACCGTTCGTTGCTTTTCCCAAGGATGTTCTATGAGATAGATACTGATGGGAAACCAATTCACTATAGTCCTCATACCGGCGAGGTTTGTCCTGGATATTATTTCACTGATACTGGTTTCTGGGACACCTTCCGCTCTCTCTTTCCATTGCTCAACTTGCTCTATCCTGAGATGAACGCACAGATGCAGGAGGGATTGGTAAACTGTTACAATGAAAGTGGTTTCCTGCCCGAATGGGCAAGTCCTGGTCATAGGAGCTGTATGGTGGGCAACAACTCTGCCTCTGTAGTGGCCGACGCTTGGTTGAAAGGGGTGCGTGGATATGATATCGAAACACTATGGGAGGCCGTAGTCTATGGTGCCAATGCTGTGCATCCAGAGGTGCCGTCAACAGGACGATTGGGCTATGAACAATACAACAAACTGGGCTATGTGCCTTATGACATCGGCATCAATGAGAGTGTGGCACGCACCTTGGAATATGCCTATGACGATTGGTGCATTTATCGTTTGGGAAAACAATTGGGCAAGGATGCTACGGAGTGGATGCCTTTCTATAAAAGGGCTATGAACTATAAGAATGTGTTTGATAGCGAGACCCGGTTGATGCGGGGACGTAATGCCGATGGGGCGTTCCAGTCGCCTTTCAGTCCACTGAAGTGGGGGGATGCCTTCACCGAGGGAAATGCTTGGCATTACACTTGGTCGGTGTTCCACGACCCTGAGGGATTGATACGTCTTATGGGTGGAAGAGATGTCTTCGTACAGATGCTCGATTCTGTATTCAATGTGCCACCACTCTTTGATGAGAGTTATTACGGAGGTGTCATCCACGAGATTCGTGAAATGCAGATTATGAACATGGGCAATTACGCTCATGGCAACCAACCTATCCAGCACATGATCTACCTCTACGATTACGCTGGACAGCCATGGAAGGCACAATATTGGGTGAGGGAGGTGATGGACCGTCTCTACACTGCGCAACCTGATGGGTATTGTGGCGACGAGGACAACGGACAGACTTCTGCCTGGTATGTTTTTTCGGCCATGGGCTTTTATCCTGTTTGTCCGGGAAGTGGACAGTATGTGCTCGGTGCACCCTATTTCGATAAAATGACACTCCGTCTCCCTACAGGCAAGACGCTTGTCATCAATGCCCGCGACAATACTGGCGGCAACCGATACATCGGGACGATGACTTTCAATGGGCAATCTTATGGCAAGAATTATTTGGAGCATACCGACATCCTCCGTGGTGGTGTCATCACGTATCAGATGCAGTCGGAGCCCAATCGTCAGCGTGGTATTGCCAGCGATAGCACTCCCTATTCTTTCACTAAAGAATTGCGCAAATAGTTTTATTGATGTTTCGTAAATCCTCAATTTTCAGGTTATGAGGTTGTGAGGTTATGAGGTTATGAGGTTATAAGGTTATAAGGTTATAAGGTTATAAGGTTATGAGGTTATAAGGTTGTGAGGTTATAAGGTTGTGAGGTTATGAGGTTATGAGGTTGTGAGGTTATGAGGTTATGAGGTTGTGAGGTTGTGAGGTTATAAGGTTATGAGGTTATAAGGTTATGAGGTTATGAGGTTATAAGGTTGTGTGGTTATAAGGTGAGATTTGCTATGCGCGAATAAAGTTGAGTTATCTACTTAAATATGAAGAAATATTCATAAGTTTTTTGTGGGTAGCTGATTTTGATTTATATTTGCAAAAGAAACAAATTACTTATCTACAAAAATGTTTATGAAAATGCTGAAATTCATGAGGTCTGCCATTTTATTAATAGGGATGATGCTTTTCATGCCCATGATGGTAAAGGCTGCCGACATTCATGTTGCCACCAATGGCAATGACGACAATCCAGGTACAGAGGAAGCCCCTTTGCTCACCATACACAGGGCTATGGAGATGGTCACGCCAGGCGACCGCATCCTTGTGCATGAGGGAACATACATCATCAGCGAACGTATCAAGGTTCCTGCATTAAATACTACACCCGACACACGATGTGAGTTGCGTGCATGGCCGGATGATGCAGTAGGGAAAGTGGTCATCGACGGTTCTGGAATGCATCATACCACACAGAACGAATTCAAGATGGGACGTTGCATCTATGTGAACCACTTGGCCAACTATTGGACATTCTATGGATTGGTAATCTGCAATGCCGAAGACAATGGCATGAAGGTGGAGGGGTCATACAACATTATCGAACGTTGTGTCTTCCACGATAACAATGACACTGGTCTGCAGATAGGCATGTATAAAGATTTCAGCATCGAGGAAACAAAAACACTTCCCGCTGGCACACCACAGTTCAATCCCGACTACCAGTTCTGCCGCTATAACAAAGTCATCAATTGCGACTCGTACAATAATAGGGATTTGCGTAGCTATAATGGCTCCGATGATGGCGGTGATGCCGACGGTTTCGCCTGCAAACTCTTCCCTGGTCCGGGGACGGAGTTCCATGGGTGCAGGGCATGGACCAACAGCGACGACAACTGGGACCTTTATATGGTTTATCATCCTGTCGTCATCGACTCCTGTTGGGCATATCATGCCGGTTACCTGCCCGATGGCAGTGAGGGCCAGAACGGAAATGGCTTCAAGCTTGGAGGTGGTGGCAGTAGTGGCGGGGCAGCTTTTGACCAGTCACTGGGAGCACATGTCATTACCAACTGCGTGTCGTTTGGCAATCTGCATAAAGGTTTCGACCAGAACAATGCCTACGAAGGCATGTATGTCATCAACTGTACAGCGTGGGGCAATGAATTCAACTACCGCTTCCCTACGAGGTTTATGTATGGAGGCATGACCATACGCAACTGTGTGGGGTGGGGCGCTTCCGGCAACAAGGGTATGGGTAACCATGAGTTTTTGTCTGCCGATAAGGAAGGCTCCGTTGTTCCTGACACGGAATACAATTCATGGACGACGTTGGACGGCTGTAATCCGTATAAGGAGGGACAGAAGACGGATGATGGCAGCAAACCCGTATGCAAGGACTATTCTGGCGAGTTTCTGTCGTTATCTGTGGCAGACTTTATGGCTCCTCGAGAGGCCGATGGGTCGCTGCCCCAGAATGACTTCGCACGATTGAAACCCGGTTCTGTGTTGAAAGACAAGGGCACGCCCATTGTGGGATTCACGCCAAGCAGACACCTTCCTGAGGAGGAAGCAGCCAAGGCTAATTTGGAACTTATTACCGCCGATGACATCTACATCGGTTATAATGACGCTGCTCCTGATTTCGGAGCCTTCGAACTTGATGGTGTTCCTGCTGATATCGTCATCCCTGAGAAAATCAAACTGACTTGTATCACTTCCAATTCTTCACAGGAAATCATCGAGGGAAATCCCATCGAAAACATCGTTTATGAATGGAATCATGTAGGAACGGAGGCAACGGTTGAAGGACTTGCTGAAGGGTTAAATGTGGAAACAAACGGGAATCAACTGACCATCAGTGGAATGCCTGCAAGAAGCTGCAGGTTCACATTAACTGTCAAGGGTGAAGAAGGGGTGAAACCTGTCACTACCACTGGCATTATCACTATCGTAAGGCCATTCCGTGTGCTTACAGGCGACTGGTACCACTTCCAGGATGCTGAAGCTAACCTGCCTGCTGACCTCAAAGACAGGCTTTCTTTGATACAGGGCGACAAGTCAGCCACTTCTATCGACCCAGAGAAAGATGAATCCTCGTCAGGATTTGGCAAGGGAGCACTCTGCATGGGAGAGAGCAACGGTGGTTTTAAGCTAATACTTGATGAAGGGGTGCTCGAACTGAAACTCAACTTATTTTTCACAGGCGGACGGCAGTTCAAAATCTCATACACTATGGCTGATGGCACATCAAAGAGTGTCACGACAGAGAAGTACAAGAAAGGAAGTTATGGTAGCTATGATGTGATGGCTGCTGGAGGACTCACCAACGAAGACGACATGGTGAATGTCCGTAGTATCACCTTCCAGCAGAATGAAGCCAATGGTGGTGCACGCGTCTATGATATGTTCATACGCGTGCCCGACAACAACACATCTATTCCCTTTAGCACCCTGCAGTCGGCAAAAGCTACGGTTCTGAAAATCTGTCGTCAGGGACGCATCGTCATCGTGAAAAACGGCATACAATACAACATCCAGGGACAGAAACTTGTTGAATGAGGGAGTTTGGGAGTTTAGGAATTAGGGAGTTTAGACATTACTAATGCTGCCACTGTTGAAATAGTTGGGTATTTTTTGTTTTCAAAATAGTTGATTTGCTCGGGTTTTTAGCAAGACTTTCCTGCCGTTCATGATGTAAGGCCCTGGCTTAACAGGTGTGCTCTCAATACGTTGTCCTGAAAGGGAAAACGTGGAAATGTGAGCAGGTGTGGTGGGGATAGAGTATATGCCTGGTCTAACTACTATTATTCATTTACAGAAGGTGTAAGTTGCCAACTGGCACCATATTCATAGAGGTTACCATTGAGGTAATAATCATCAAAACCATCCTCAGACAATTTTCCGTCATCATTTATTTCTCGTAGGTAGATGCTGAGTGATTCATCGTTGAAATTCACCACCCAGGGGTCGATGTCTTTCTCGTTCACAAGGTCGTCCCAATATTGTGCGTCGTAATCAACCTCCAGCACATCGTCGACTCCTTTGTCTTTTTTGAAAATCTTGGGATGGACGATGTCCGACCCTTTGATGGCTACGGCATGAATGCCTTCCGTGTCAAATTTTGGGTCTTTATTATACCATGTCTGTAGCAAGTATATCTTTTCTCCATCGATGTCAACAGTGAAAATGTCGTTCACTAAGTATCCCCATTCCCATGATTCCTTGTTCTTGAGGTTTTTCCCCCACGACACCTTTACCTGACCATCGTCTGTGCGGAATTGGCGGAAACTCACAACATTGGTTGTTTTCGTGTTCCAACGTCCTGCTTTCCAACTATAGTATCTAAGCCGTCCATCAGAAGAGGTCTTCACATTCACTTGCCATTCTGCAGATACATAGCCGCTTAAATCCAAGGCAAGCAAGTCGCCTGGATATTCCATAAATTCAGGATGACTTTCAATCATCTTGACAAGTTTTTCATCCCATTCTTTTTCATGTTTTTCTTCCTCGCGAAAGAAGTCGTGGGGAATGGCTTTACGCGCTATTTTTCTTTGTGTGACATAGTCATTCACTATCTCACGCATATTGACTAATGGTGCAAACGCTTGGTTGCTCCTCAGCGATTGGTCGAGTTCCTTATAAATCGTTGCCTCCATCTCTTCTAATTCTTTCCACGATAGATTAGAAGCTGTCTTGTCAGATGCTTCTGTTGATGTTTTGCTTTGGTCCAACAGTCTTTCGTATGCGTCAAAGATGCTTTTCTTTTCATCAACGTATCTCTTTACGATTTCTGCCAGTTCAAGCGAGTCTTTCTCTGGGAGTTTGGCAAAGGCTTCGGAGCATCCGGCAGAGGCGAACAGCATGCAAACCAACAATATTCTCATATATTTTAGGTTTTGAGGTTATGAGTTTTTAAGTATTTAAGTTTTTGAGTGAGGAGTGGTTAATGGGATGTTACCTGAGGTTAGAGGTACGGTGTTAGAGGTAAGAGAATACCCAGCCGCCCTCAAATCATATCACTCACCTTTCACTCCTCACTTTTTACCTCAAAATTTGCAACTACGGGCAGGTGGTAAGGGGATTGTCGCAAATCCTATCGATTGGCATCCATCCTGTGTAGCGTTTATCTGTAGTAATCACCTTTATCCATTCACCTTGAATTTCAAGGGGACGCAGTCCGACTTCAAACAAGTAGGAAGGTGTAAGTTTAAGCAGTTTGCCCCTTGGCGATGGGGTTTTACGTAAAACATTTTCTTGTTCACCTGCAATAGTGAATGCCAGTACCGAGTAATGAACCCAGTAGCCTGTTGTCGAACCTTTCAGATTGACGTGGTCTTCATTTTCACCACCGTAAATTTCAACCACTGGATCTATCCTCCACCAGTTGTTTTTAACTTCGAGCAGCGACACTACATAACCACCATCAATGTTAGGTAGTTTCTGAACCAATTTGCCATTTGGTGCATTTCGGACGTTTGTGGGTGTGCCAGTTTCGTCAAAGATATAGGCACTTGCGCCTGTCTGCGCATACACTGACATGGTAATAATCATTGTCAGGATTGTCAAAAAAAACTTTTTCATATTGTTTGCTTTTTGTGGTGTCATCAAAGTGCAAATATAGATAAAAAAAACGGATAATTGGACAAATGAAATGGAAAATAAAACAAATCGGGCGAAATCTATGCTTTTTAGATGGATTTCGCCCAAGTTGGTTGAGCTTTTCTCGTCAAAAACAATCCCTCGATGACAAAACCATCGATACAACCATTAAAAATTTTTTTATTTTTCATTGTGATATAAGAATATTTGATTATTTTTGTGGCAAAATCGAAAATATATAAACCCAAAACTAAAACTCAATGTAAAAATATCTTACGTTACTTTGTAAAGACCATTTTTCTGATGATAATGGGGTTATTGCCGGGTAAAGCTGTTGATATATTCGATGCTGATTGTTATAATATTAGCGGCAAAAAATCCATCACAAAAGATGACACCACTATTTCAACTACCCAGATGTTTTGTGAAATGAGTTTTAGATATTATTTGTTGGCAATTTAAAAATTGATATCATGAACAGAATTGTGTTAACAGCCGCGTTATTGACGGCAGTGATTTTTGCCCAAGCGCAGAAATACACGCTTAACGGAGTTGAGCATGAAACCAAAATAGTCCCCGTTGCAGTATCCAATTTCAACGGGCAAACACTCTCTGTCGCCCCTAAGGGGAAGAATAAGACCGTCACCCTCATAAGAACTTCATTCTCTACACCTTTGAACGATTACAATGCCTTGGCGCGGCCAGAGCTGAAACTTGGAAACATCATAGGACACCCGACACTCGGTTGGGATGACACCGATTACCGCATACCCGACATCGTGCCGGAGTTTTACGGTGACGGGTGGGTGCTGAACGATGTCTTCTACGATGGCGACTATCCCGTGGCTATTTATGGAAGGGCACCGAAAACAGAGCTTCTGCCCTGGGGTGAAACAGAGAAAGACATCTCAAGAAGAGGCAGATACCCGCATTTGATTATGCTCGTCGACCCCTCGAAAGATGTGAAGAAAGTTTATGACGCATCATCGATGGCTTTCCCGCCAAAAAACCGTGCTGCCGACATCGACAGGCAGTCGGTCGACTGGGCTGTCGTGAAGGATGGGATACTTTACTTCAGCACTTCTGGCTTGATGGGTTTTGACAAAGGGCAAAATGCCTATGTCGTAGCTATCGACATTTCCACCGATAAGACACTATGGGTAAGCAAGCCTAACACTTGCAACACAAACAACTTCCTGATTCTTGACAATTCCATTATCTGTGGATTCGGTGACTCTGGCAAACCGGATTTTATTAACGTTCTGAATAGGTTTACGGGTGTCCAGAAGCAACAGCTTTGGGTGGCTAATGCCCCTAATTGGTTGGCTATCGGTAGCGACGGCAGACTCTATGTGTCTCTTTATGACAAACATGTTGCCTTTAAGATAACTCGGTAAGGCTGTCCCCAGTCCCCACCTTTTCTTGTTTCAGCGTTCTGATCTTCTGCCTTAGTGAGCCGATTTCTTTATCTTTTGATGTGATTTTTTTATTCAGTCTTTCTATTTCTCTTTCAGCGTGAATTAATCTTAAATTCAGAGTTGCGATATCTGCGCAAATGCCTTGATCTTGCATTAGCTGTTTTAGGTCCCTTGCAAGTTTTTTCTTTTCCGAACAGACTTTTTTGTAATCGTAATAGAGATTTTTATAAACAGCTTCCACTGGCAGTTCCATATTAAGGCCTGCTATGAATTGAACTTCTGAAAGAATTCTTATAAGACGCACAGTGGCTTCCAATATTTTATCATCTTTCAGTTTTAGGATATTATATTTGGGTATAAGATCCTCTATCATATATTTAGACTCAACGATTAAGTCGTTGGCTTCTTCTAAAACATAAAGTGCTTCTTGCTTTGTCATTAGTAAAAGATGATTTGTAAAAAATGGACTACCATCATTTTCCTGGGCAAAGATAAGAAAAAATAAGAAGATTATTCGTTTGTTGCTAATATTTTTAAGTCCGTTTTAAAATAGTTAACTCAACTTTATTCGCATGGCTCATCAGCAAGCAGTCGCAAGCTCCAGTTTCGTTTGGTTTTGAGGTTTTGAGGTCGCTACGCTTATAGGTTTTAAGGTGATATATGTATGGATAACGACATATTTTGGCAAATCTCACCTCATAACCTAAAGACCTCATAACCTAGAAGTTGAGGACTAGCAAAACTTCAGTAGTTAAGATTCAAATAACAATAAGAATGAAGAACGCAGATAAGATACTTGATGAGTCGATATGGTTATTTGTTTTGAAAAATGATTATGATTTCTTTTTTGCTTTGATGGTGGCATAGGTCGGTGTCTTCCTAAATACTTCGACATTGATAAAGCTCTCCTGCTCCAGAATGTCTTTCAGTTGTTCGGGAGAATAGACTGTCATACCTTCCACAACATTTGTCCACATCGAATCACCCTCTATTACTTCTATCATGATGACAAATTGGCCGCCGGGTTTCAGCACACGTTTCACTTCCCGAAAACAATGGGGTAGGTCGGGCCAGAAATAGACGGTTTCCACGGCTGTCACCAAATCAAAGAAACCGTCTTTCCAAGGCAAAAAACTGGCAGAGCCTTGTCGTACAAACACTTGCTTGTTGAGCAATGGCTTGTTTACTTTTCTTGCCTTTTCCACGCTTTCCTCAGAAATGTCAATGCCATAGACGTTGCTTCCGTTACTCCGCTTGACAAGCCGTTTCAACGTGGCACCACCACCGCAGCCGATGTCGAGCATCGTCATGCCGTCATGAAAATCGACATGGCCAAGTCCCCAATTTGTAAGTGGAGCATGGCCGAAATTCATAAAACGCAGCATCACCCGACCTAAGAATCCTTCAGGACGAGCACACTGACAGAAAAATTTCTTTATTAAATTTGTCATAATTGTATTGTTTTAAATGTGGTAAGCGACCTATTTATGGGTGCAAAGGTAAGATGGAAAAAAGAATGACGCAATACCTAAAACTAAGGTTTTTGGGTATTGCGTCATTACATTTGCGGGGAAAGAGATACTAATCAGAAGTCGGTATTACCGCAAGCGCTTCTCAGGCAGGGAGCATTACAAGTTTGGTGATATAGAGCACACCCAGTTGTCAAGGTTCCATGCAGGATTACCTGCATAGGGTTGCTCACCTACAATTTGTGCCTTGTTATGCTCGAGTTCTGCACATAGTTCATTGCAGCAGCTATGGTTTTTATTGTTTCCAAGTGCGATGAAAACAGCGAAACACTTACCACTAAGGTCGGCCCTGCAAATAGTCTGAAAAGCATATTGCCAATGAGGTGTCAACTGACCATCAGACTGGTATTCTACGGCAAGTACAAAACTATGGCTATTTTCTATATGTCTGTTGTTCACACTTTGGACACTGACGGTCTCAGCACCAAGCATGCCGGCTATTTCTTCTGCTACAGCCTGGCAACTATCGTACACGACGATGATTGATTCATGTTTCATATTTCATATTTCATATTATTATTTACTAAATACCTTTTCTTTAAATGCTTGGAATAACTATACGCTTGAGAAATCCAATGGAAAAATGGAGAGATCCTGTCTCACGACAGATTCTCTCCCCCAAAACCTATATAATACACTTCTGTCGGTATATGAGCGAATACATTTTATAATATGTGGGAAATCCCAATAAAATACAGCAACACATATCCCAGAATCATACTGATGATGCCTGTGATGACACCTATTTTTGCCATGTCATTTTGATGGACAAGGTTGGTGGCATAAGCCAGTGCGTTGGGGGGCGTTGATATGGGTAGCACCATGGCACTGCTCGAAGCAATAGCCACACCGATAAGTATGGTTGGCGTGCCACCGATTGCAGACAACTTGTCGCCCATAGCCGAACAGACTACTACGAGAATGGGCATGAGAAGGGCGGCTGTAGCCGAGTTGGAGATGAAATTGGAGAGTATATAACAGAGTATTCCCGATAATAAGAGAATGACAATTGGTGAGAATTCACCGAAGGGAATGCTCTTGACAGCGAGAGCAGCCAAACCTGATTCATTCAATCCATAACCAAGGGCAAATCCTCCAGCCACCATCCAAATGACACTCCAATTGATTTCCTCCAAATCACGACGGTCGATAACATTTGTCAGCGAGAATACCACAAAGGGAATCAGCGCAACTGTATAGGAATTGATACCGGTAACTGAGTCGAGTAGCCAAAGGGCAACTGTGACAATGAATGTGATGATTACAATCTTGCTCTTTATGCCAGGTTGCATCCCTCCTTCAATGTCCAACTCTATGGTTTTCTGAGTGAAGGGGAAGAGCCATTTGAGCATCATCCATCCAAAGAACAACAAAACCAAGACTAGTGGAACCATAAAAAGCATCCATTCACCGAAACCTAATTGTAGGTTTAAACCTTCGGGGTCATTGAGATATTTCAGGGCGATGGTGTTGGGGGGAGTGCCGATAGGGGTACCCATTCCACCGAGATTGGCGGCTATAGGTATGGAAAGCGCCAATGCTATTCGACCCTTTCCTTCTGGTGGCAATTGCTTGAAAACAGGGGTGAGGAACGTCAGCATCATTGCAGCTGTGGCAGTATTGCTAACAAACATAGAGAAAAGGCCAGTGATGAGTAGAAAACCAAGCAGCACCATTTCGCTTCTCTTTCCGAATGGTTTCAGCAGCACTTTTGCCAACTGTGCATCCAAGCCCGTCTTCGTGGCTGCGATGGCCAAGATAAAACCACCGATGAACAACATGATGACTGGGTCTGCAAAACATGCCATCACGCCTTTGTATGAAAGCAGTTTTCCCACTTCTTCGGGTTGGCATAACCATTTCACACCTGAGTCACTGCAAAACAAGAGCATAAGAACAAGTACAGCAACGCTGGTGGCCCATGAGGGAACCACCTCAAACACCCACATCAGTGTGGCAAAGGCGAAGATGGCGATGATGCGCTGCTGGACTACATTAAGCCCCTCGATGCCGAATGAACTACTTGGCAGGTTCCATAATAGAAGCGTAATAAACACCACTACGATGGCCATGACCGTTTTCTTGAACACCCTTCCGGGTTGGAACCACTTTTCAAGACGCATGTTATGATATGCATCCACAAGGTGGAACCCATTGAAGTTCTTGAACATAACAATCCCTTCCTTTGGTTTTTTATTAAGATAAAAGTTGCACCAACCATCACCATACATCGTGGAGAGGTGGCATTTAAACCGCTGAAAGGCTGGTCTTCTGACTTTCCTCCACCCTGAAGCGCCTTCTCGCCCAAATAGGCAATGGCTTGTTTCGCTTCAAGGCCATAATGGAGTTCACAGCTGCGGGACAGTCGGAGATTCACACTCACGTTCCCAATTAAGCACAGTTAAGTGCACCTTTACGGGCAACACATTTCTGTATTGCGGTGCAAAAGTATAAACAATTTTTCTTATGACCAAATTTAAGGTTTAAAATTTACAAGTGGTTATCATCTGTGAGAAACGCACCTTTGAATTCAAAAAGCCTCCAAGGCATCTCTATTTTGGAACAAAGCCTGCAAGCAAAGCGACCTCAAAACCAGACGAAACTGAAGATTAAGAAAGTTGAGGTATATAGTGATAATTCCGATGCTTTAGCATCCCATAATTCCTGTTTAATTCATGGTCAATCTCTGGTAATTCATGTTGAAAAACAATTCTTTATTCTCAAATTCGTGACTTATCAATTAATGTCGTTTTTCGGACATACACGGGGTATGACCTTACGACTAACCACTGTTTTATTTTCATATCACGAATTGGAGAATTAGAGAATTATCTTGTATGCTATTTGAATTATATAGAATTTCAGAATATTTGGCAGCCAAATAGCCAATGCAAGCATACAGTTTGCGAGGCAAACATCAATTCTATAATTCACAATAATTCTATCGTTGGTTGAAATAATTCTCAAATTCGTGACTTATTAGTTAATCTAAAGCACACATTAATTCATGATAATTCCGATGCTATAGCATCCCATAATTCATGTTTAATTCATGGTCATCCCTGGTAATTCATGTTGAAAAACAATTCTTTATTCTCAAATTCGTGATTTATCAATTAATATCGTTTTTCGGACATACACGGGGTATGCCCCAACGACTAATCACTCTCATAGATAATTAAAAACCGCTACGCTTAAGAAAAAGAATAAAAAGTTGGAAAAAAGAAGAATGAAAAAGTGCCAAGGCACTCTCAAAAAGATA
>OMXV01000094.1 GCA_900315075.1 uncultured Prevotellaceae bacterium
TACAACGAAGGTAAAAGATTAATCCGGTTTAAGCAAATATTTTCATTATGTTTTTGCTTATGCGTGGCTGCGCCACGCAATCTCGCTGCAAACGTAGAGGTAATTCATGTTGAAAAACAATTCTATGACTCAACTTTCGCAAGCTCCAGTTTCGTTTGGTTTTGAGGTTTTGAGGTCGCTACGCTTATAGGTTTTAAGGTGATATATGTATGGCTAACGACATATTTGAGCAAATCTCACCTGAAATAATTCTCAAATTCGCAAATTCGTGACTTATCAATTAATATCGTTTTTCGGACATACACGGGGTATGTCCCCACGACCACCTCATAATCTCAAAACTAAAACTACATTTATGTTGGTTTTCTCACATAAAATGTGTATTTTTGCATTGAAAATGAAAAACAACTGAAACTATGTCCTTATGAAACTAAAACAAATGATGAAACCTATCTGTTATTCTGCTATTCTTATCTTCCTCGTCTTTACCGCATGTCAGGAAAAACCGACAACGGAAGTGGTGGAAGAAAAACTGGAGATTCCTGAATGTGTCGTGACATCTCCTCCCGATTCTCTCCATCTGGACAAGTTCTATTCCAAGTATGTTGACGTGAATGGCCTGCCGCTCATCTCGTCGTGGCGTGTGCCTGACTCCGCTTTCACAGCTGCGCACCGCACACTTTATGCCATGACCAGCATGCTTGCCCCGGAAGTGCTGCAGGCTATGAAAAATGCTGATGCCCGTATTGCCATTATGGGGCGCTACGAAGGTACTACCGACATCCCCGAGCACCGATACCTGGTCAATGACACGGCACTGAACTGGGACCTGCGGGCACGTGGGTTGGGTGGCACTTTGGAAGAGCCGCTCACCAGTTGTGCTGAAGAGAATGTGCTCGCCTATCAGATTGACAAATACCATGCAGAGGATATACTGGTGCATGAGTTTGCTCATGCCATCCATTGCATCGGCATCGTCCAGGTGGACACCACATTCAACAACCGCTTGCAGACCTTATACCAGAAAGCGAAAGATAGTGGGATTCTCGACAATACATACAGAGCAACAGACAAGGAGGAGTATTTTGCCGAGGCTGTGCAGGATTGGTTCAATGTCAACGCAGAAATGCCTCACACCGACGGCAAACACAACTGGTGCAACACTCGCGAGGAACTGGAAATCTACGACCCCGCACTCTATCAACTTCTTTCGGAATATTTCCCGAAAACCAACATCCACATCAGCAAACATAAAAAAGTGAACAATTATCATCAACCCAAGAAATGAAAACAAACATTGATACATACGTCAGGCGTAGGGCAAGGCTGAAAAACGAGTTGAAAACGGGGTTGCTCCTCTTCCTTGGAAACGGGGAGGTGGGAATGAACTATGCCGACAATACTTACCCCTTCAGACAAGACAGTACATTCCTCTATTTCTTCGGTCTCGACCAGCCTAAAATGGCGGCGGTGATTGATATAGACAATGACCGTGAGGTGGTCTTCGGTGACGAACTCACTATCGATGATATCGTATGGACTGGCAAGATGCCTACCGTGAGAGAAATATGTCATGAGGTGGGAGTGAGGGAGACCCTGCCGTTGGTAGACCTGAAACCCTTCATCGACAAAGCCAAGGCAAAAGGGCAGCCCATCCATTTCCTTCCTCCCTACCGTGGCGACCATTGTGTGTGGCTGTGGGAACTGACAGGTGTGACGCCAGCAGCTCAACCCTCGATGGCTTCGGTAGAATTTATCAAGGCTGTTGTGAACCAGCGCAACCACAAAGATGCCGATGAACTGAGAATGATAGAAGAGGCGGTGGATATCAGCACCCAGATGCATCTCACTGCTTACAAAATGGTGCGCCCAGACATGCATGAGGCTCAGGTGGCAGCTGCAGTGGAGGAAGTGGCTGCACGCCAAGGGGCGGCATTGGCATTCCCCACCATCGCCACGGTACAGGGGCAGGTGCTGCACAACCATGGATTCGTGCATCAACTGCGGGAGGACGATATCTTCCTGCTCGATGCCGGCGCCGAGACACGGTGCCACTATGCCGGCGACCTCTCGTCGTCGATGCCCGTAGGAGAAAGATTCACAGAGAGGCAGGAACAAATCTACAATATCCATCTTGCCAGTTTTAAGGCTGCCGTGGATATGCTTCGTCCAGGTGTGCCATTCCGAGATGTTCATATCGCTGCTGCCACTAAGATAGCTGAAGGGATGAAAATGTTGGGCTTGATGAAAGGTGACCCTGCTGAGGCGGCGGAGATAGGTGCTTATGCTCTGTTCTTCCCCTGTGGATTAGGTCACATGATGGGGCTCGACGTTCACGATATGGAAAACTTGGGTGAGCAGTTCGTTGGATATGCTGAAGGACAACAAAAGAGTACGCAGTTTGGTTTTAAGTCGTTGCGTTTGGCCAGAAAACTGGAACCGGGGTTCGTCTTCACAGTGGAACCGGGTATCTATTTCATTCCTGACCTGATGGACAAATGGGCTGCAGAACACCAGTTTACTGACTTCATCCGGTATGACAGACTTAATGAATGGAGAAATTTCACAGGATTGCGCAACGAACTGAACTATGTCATCACCGAAAGTGGTGCACGACAATTGGGAACGTTGCACAAACCCATGACCATCGAGGAAGTTTATGAGGCAAAAAAAACGTCTCGCTAAATCCACTTAATTCGTATAGCTTGTCTGCAAGCGATATTTTTACATCACGAATTTGAGAATTAGAGAATTGTCTTGTATGCTATTTGAATTTTATAGAATTTCAGAGTATTTGGCAAGCCAAATATCCAATGCAAGCATATAGTTTTCGGGGCAAACATCAATTCTATAATTCAAAATAATTCTATCATTGATTGAAAACAATTCTCTAATTCTCAAATTCGTGACTTATCAATTAATATCGTTTTTCGGACATACACTGGGTAAGTCCCTACGACTAACCACTCTCATAGATAATTAAAAACCGCTACGCTTAAGAAAAAGAATAAAAAGTTGGAAAAAAGAAGAATGAAAAAGTGCCAAGGC
>OMXV01000059.1 GCA_900315075.1 uncultured Prevotellaceae bacterium
CTAAGACTGGCTTCACCATCATCATTCAGATTCGTGTAGACATCCATAGGCTTTGCAGGATTCTTCAAATCTACATATTGCACTTGAATCTCCGTGTTCATTCCCTTACGGTAGTTCAACGACTTGAAATGAATGGTGGCTGGCGTAGCGTCGAACTTCAGTTCTGCCAATCCTTCCCCGTCATCATCGGCCATGTATTCAGTTGGAACTGAAGCGGGAGGCATCGTGTAGTCCTTGTCGTGGATGCCAAACACCTTGTAGTCGCCTTTCGCCAAACCTTCCAAGAAGTCGAATTCCTTCGTGTTCAAAGGCAAGGGTTTGAAATAGAGAACGAAGTCTTTCCTTCCGCTATCGTCCAGAACAATGTAATCCCCTCCCAATGGTATGCTGTCACTTCCAATGATGCGATACTGCTTCCCATTTGTTTGCAGATAACTGTCTTTGCTGATTCGGAAGCCATAACCTGGTAAAAGAGCCATCCTGACATACATGGCAGTCTTTTCCTTCGTCATTTCCACCTTCTGGATTTGAAAATATGGAATGGCTGAATAAGCAACAGATGGGTTTTCCCATACGATTGTCTTTTTTGCTTGCCCTGCCATTGCGACAAGGGCGAGCAGAATGGTGATGATAAATTGTTTCTTCATATTTGATTTGCTATATCCTTCTTATTATTTATACGCAGTTTTGGTTGAAATATATAATGGTAAGACGTTAAATGTTCTTAACCGTTGCGAAAATCAATATTCGGGGGAATAAAGTATATTCTCCCGTTATTATCACGAATGAGAACGGAAAAGGTAAAGTGTTTTTTCCATATTCCATGATTTTATCTTCGATTGCTCTTTTCAATGACGATAATCGTGCCACATTTGCAACTCTTTGAAGATGAGGGTAGGGGCACTTCAAGCACTGTCCGATACCGGACAATGAGTGTCCGTAAGTAGACAACTGCAAGTTTCAGAGTGTAAAAGTAATCATTGCTTTTCATAGAACCCTCAATTATACCCCAAAAGTGGTTGCCGGTGATAAAAGTCTGAACAAATGTTCAGAGTTTTATGTATGGCAGCAAGTTTTCTTAATCTTTTATTTCGCAGGCAAAAGACACGGGACGCATCACTGCGCCCCATGCATTGTCCCGGGTACTAATGAATCAAAATCGAATAATGTCATTCCGGCATAAACTGCGGCTATGGCAATTGGCGCGGCTCCACTTCCTTCCTATGGGGTCGCCAAAAGAGCGTAAGGGATATCATCGCAAAGCATGGAGCAGGCCATTTGCTCGGCTGATGATTGACGGGTAGGGGAGGGTGTTGGGGATTCTTGAGCCTCCTTGGAAGCAAGCATCCTTTGCCTGGTTGTTGGAGTTGGCTGAACTCTCTTAGGTTTCGCATGTTGGGTGACAATACGCGTCTGATAGATGGTGTCTCGGATGGTCTCCATTTGCATGATGGTGTCGTGCTGCACCTGAACGACCTGTGCCAATGGCTGAGATTCTTCCTTTGACATGCCTGCATGAATGCCATAGCCAGCAATGAAGCTGATTAGGCTGGCGGCTATGGTAATGGCGGCTGCAATGCCACGGTTTTGGCGGCGGTGATGCCATGGCTCGACATCCATACGTTGGTCAATGGCCTTGCGTTGTCGGCGGGCCGACTGGATAATCTGTTCGTCAGTGATCTTATTTTTCATATTTCTTAAGTTTTTTACGGATGATGTTCATGGTTTTATGGAGTCGTGATTTGACGGTGCCTTCAGGAACGCCGACAATCTCTGCTATCTGCGGGATGGTCAGTTCTTCCTGATAGTGGAGAGAGAAGATTTGGTGCAACGTCGGAGGGAGTTCTGCCAGCACTTGTTCCAGTGCTTGGTCGAGGGTTGCGGAGTCCAGTCTCACCTCAATCAGTTGATCCGTCACAGGCTCTGCATCAAGGGTGGCCAATAGCTGCGCTTCGTATGCATTGCTGCGATAGTGGTTGCGGCAAAGGTTGTAGGCGATGGTGAAGAGCCATGTGTCAAACTTGTGGCCTTCTTCATAGCGGCTCCTTGCTTCGTAAGCCCGGAGGAATACGTCGTGTGTGGCATCTGCAGCAAGTTCTTCGTCGCCACCTAATTGCATGAAGAAGAATCCTTTCAAACGACGGGCATAGCGGCGATACAGTTCCTCGAAAGCAGCATCGCTGCCTGCTGCAGCCCTTGTCATCAGTTGTTCGTCTGTCTGCTGGCGAAGTGGTTTCAGATGGAAGAGACTCATTTCAGATAGTCTTTGAATTCATCTACGTCGTAATTCTTCTTCTCTAACTGGCTGATGACATCGCGGAAGATGTCGCAGAGCCACTGATAGCGTTCCTTGTTGTGCTGTTTGTAATAGGGCAACTGGTCGCGCAGTAGCCTCATATAGTTCATGGCGTAGGCATCACCCTCGGCCGAACCCGAGAAACGCTGTGTGTTCTTCATCACAGGATGGAACCGCATACGCAGATACTCCAGACGGTAGCGCTGCTCGATATTGCGACGCTTAACGGCCCTGTTGTCGTAAGGCTTTGTGGAGTAGCGCATGGTCAGGCCTTCGTTGTAGAGGCAGGCCTTCAGTTCGTCGGGTAAGCCTTCTCCTATAATGTATTGCCACATGTCGTGAGCCGACAGATAGACGGGACGCTTGGAGTGGTCGAAGATGTAGCGCATGATGGCTGTCAGTGTCTTATCCTGCCACGTAGTCCACAACTGATTCCATACGTCATCGTTGAAGGGGATGCCAATGTGCCCAAATACATCTTTTACATACTCGGGGAACATGGCGGCATCCTCGTCGTAGAGTATCTTATCCTTGTGAACGCCCAGCACATGCTGCAGGATGAGTTTGCCGACCATTTCGCCCGGATGGGGAGCGATATAGACACCGCCCTCTTCCATGCCTTGCAGTTCGTTGAAGTGATACTGCAACGACTCCTCGGGATACTGCCCACTCTCGTAGTATTGGGTCAGCACGTTGATTATCCTCACCGTGTCACGTTTGGGAATCAGATACTGAGTCCACAATTCGTAATCACCCGCAGGAGCATCCTTTGGCAGCAAAACAATGGCAGAGTCGGCAACAAGTTCTCTCCTGTCGGTCGTCGTGGCGAGCATACCTTCATATTCGCAGTAGTAAGCGGAATAGCTGCCGGGTATGGCATTCTTTATCCGTTCCAACAGCGGCATCATCTCATCCCTGAAATGCTGCATGCCCGCCTCCCAGTTCTTGCATCTCAGTCTAAACTCCTGGTTAGAGCATACCTCGAAGAGGTTGCGCCACGCCACATTGTCCTTAGGGTGCTGGACTACGAAGCCGTTCCAATAGTTGTACATGCTGTCCAACTTGAGCGAGTCCGCCAGGTATAGTGGTATTCCCCTATCAATAAGTTCTGTTCCCTGTGCGCTGGCTCCCGTCATTATCACGAGACTTACCAGCAGTGTCGTCAAAATCCGTTTCATTTTTTCTTTTTCGTTTGGTTTTGACTGCATACACACGAAACGGGAAATCGTTCATTTTATTTTCTATGATAGCGGTTATAATTATTTGTTTTCTTGTATTGTTCGTTTCATTCTACATTATTCGTTGTCTTTCTTCGGTTCCATCCCCTTGAAATAGGAAACCTTGCCGTTGACGAAAGTCTTGATGCTTGGCCAGTCGATCGGAAACCACTCCATGCCGTTGGTATTGGCGATGACGAAGTGGAAGCCCGACTCATTTCTTCGCATGTTGATGCTATAGGATGTGGTCTCGTCATAGTAGCATGTCAGAATGGCTCCCCAATAGGATTCGTCGAATGTCAAATAATTGTAGCGGTACAAGACATCCAGGTTTCCTTCTGTGAATTGCAGAGCCATCCTCGATATCTCATCGTAGAACTGGCGGGCTTTCTCTTCCTGCTCGCGTGGCACTGTATATATCTCTGCGTTGGTGACGCCCTCCAAGCCGTTGCCCCCAATGCAGACCATCGTTTCAAATACGGGAGCCTTGGTTTCCAAAATGGAGTCGGAATATGCTTTGTCGTGCTGCCACATTGCCTTGCGTGGCTTGATTTTGTTCTGCATGAAAAGCCGAGCAATGTCAGAGGTGAGCGTTTCAAGACTGTTCTTTTCTGCTTGTGGACCGGGGTTGGGACCTTGGACTATATATTGGAGAGTAGCTCCTACCTCGCCCTCATCATGATATGGCTGACAGTTGAAGTAAAGGTATTCGTCGGAATAGAACGTCGGATGGTTGGCGGTATGGTGCATACTTGCGTAGCGGGTGGTATCGCAACATAGGTTCATCGAATAGATGATGGTGTCGCTTCCTCCCTTGTGGTATTCGTAATGATAACTCTCCGCTGCCTCCGCTTGCAATTCATCGAGGGTGTGGCGGATGATGGACAAACACTGTTTCATATGTTTCCTGTCTTCTCTGAGGATGCTGTCTATGGATTGGGAACCTACGCCTTGATACATATTGGGGCCATAGTAAAGGTGAACCCTGTAATCAAAGCGAACAGGCTGGTCCTTGCCGCCCGACTTGACGATTCTGGGGGCTTCATCCAACTCCGTGAGTTTGTCGAAGAGTTGTTGCATCTTCGGATTCACCTGGGCGTGTGATGCTGCACAAATGAGCGCAAGTATCATCATGAGAACTGTTCGTTTCATTATCATGTGGATTTAGAATTCTATCGGTTTTTGTATTTGTTGCATTACTTCCGCTGTCAGCCGTTGGCCACGCATGCGTAGGTCGTTGATTGACGGCATACTAGGAGTTGGCATTTGACTTTCACCGTTGATGATATATACGACATGCTCCAGCGCAATGTTAGTGGATTGCTCCGTCGCCGGGGTGGTCGTTTCGGCAATGATGGGCTGCTCTGCCTGGCTTGTTGTCATGTCGGATGGTTTCTTGCGTATTGTCCCCTCCTTCCTTTTGCCTTGTTTCATGGATAACGTGGCAGGTCTTGGCTGTGACACTGCTTGAGTCGCTTCGATTTCCACCCGCTTTTCGGTTTCCTCCTTGCTTTCCTGTGGTTCCTTCTTGGCAATTTCTATTTTGTCAATGTCATTTGTTGTCTTAACGCTGAGTTCAACACCCTCCTTGTTTGCAATGGCATCTGTCTCGGTTGTGATATGGTTTCTAAGAAGGGCTACACAGCCTATTAGGATGGCTACACAAGCTGCTGCACGCCACCCCCAAGTCACGAACAAACGTTTTTTCTTTGCCTGGAGATTGACAGAACGTGATAAGCCCATCAGCGCTCTGGTTTCACGGAGCAAAGGCGAGTCCAGCTCGGACTGCATCAGCACATACTCCAGTTCCGTCTCTTCCAGCACCGACAACTGGCAGTCCATATAGAGCCGACAGAGTTGTTCGGCTTCTTCTAATGTGATATGATTGGCATTTTGTTTCATCTGTTCAATTGATTGTAGGTTTCACGCATCTTCTTTCTGGTTCGGCTCATGTTCATCCTCACAGCTTCCACGCTCATCGACAGTTTTTCTGCAACCTGCTCATATTCCATTCCTTCGTGAGTGACGAGGTTGAATATCTCCCGTTGCAGAGGAGTCAGTCCCTCTTGCAATAGTGCTTCAAGGTGTTTCAAGTCCTCTTCAACCATATTGTAGCCTTTCATCTCGCGGGCACTGACCGCATCCAATGGTATGGGCTTGGCCTTTCTCAAACGGTCTATGCAGACGTGTCGCAGCACGGTCACGAGTTTGTTTCTCGCTTCAGACGTGGTCTCTACCTTGCCTCCATTCCTCAGTTTCAGCCAAGTGTCCTGTAGCGCATCCTTGGCATCCTCATCGCTTTCCAGATAATTCAGGGCGATGTGGTGCAACTTGTCGCGCAAGCCAAGAAACGAGGATGTCAGCACGTCTATTTCCATATTCTACTATTGATACGATTGAAAGCGCGAAACGTAACAAGAAAAAATGGCTTTTCGCTTATTCTTTGCTTTTTGGGCCACAAAATAAACAAATTGTATGGAAAAAACCTCGGCGATACCAAAAGAAATGGATGCCGATGGTGAAAGTCCTTTCCATCGCTGACGCCTTGTGTCAGATATTTGAAACATCTTTTGGTGACAAAGCCCATATATTGAATATGGTGAAAAAAGTGAGAAAAAAGAAAGGGAATAAGGCCATAAAGACAGAGATGGACAAGGCTATGAAGCGGATGGACGAGAAGATGTCGGAAATCAAGATGTTCTGCATCGTCATCACCCTTTTCCTCAATGGGTTGCTGGCAATGGCGGTGCTGATGATGAAGTAAAAAAAAATACCTGGCTTAAGAGGGTGTGCCAAAAGAGGACACACCCTCTTTCGCTCTCTATAAGTCATGGTCAGCATTGACAAAATCTTCCAAATTGTGTTGTTCGACATTTTTATGCCCCATAATGTAAGATTTTAACCAAAAGAACATTGATTTTGAAAAAATAATGAGTACATTTGTGGTTGAATTAAAAAAAGTAACAACCTATGGAACGCAAACGCTTGAACCGCCTGAAGGTGGTATTGGCAGAAAAAGACATGACGAACAAACGTCTGGCTGAGCTGATGGGAAAAGACCCCGCTATGGTGTCTAAGTGGGTGACGAATGTGGCTCAACCTAATGTTGAGAATCTCATCCTCATCGCAAAACTTTTAGAGGTGAGTGTTGATGATTTGTTGTGGACAGAATAATTTAATGCCTTATAATATACAAGAAAATTGGCAAAGAAGAATATAGGATATGAGTAGCAAGTTTTTCAACAATGAATCCGGCAACACCCTTTTTGACAAATTGAAGGGTATAGCATCAGGCATGGCCAACTTCGACCGATTCTTGGCCGTTGTCGGATTCTTTCGTTCTTCTGGCTACTTCAAACTTCGCAAGGAGTTGAAGGATGTTGAGGAGATCAAGATACTTGTAGGTATTAACATCGATGATATATTCCGCAGGCACAACAAAACGATGTTGATGCTGGAGAGTGCTGAGAAAGCAAAGATTGTCTATGATGAAGAATTCCGGCAGGATATCATCAACGCCCGATATGCTCCTGAAGTAGAAGAAGGCATCTTGCAGATGTGTCAAGATTTGGTAGACGGAAGACTCGAAATGAAAATACATTCCACGAAGAATCTTCATGCCAAGTTTTATTTGTGTCTGCCTCAAAACCATTCTGAGCATACCGACGGATGGGTCATCATGGGGTCTTCCAATATTTCGGACTCGGGACTTGGCACGGCACAATCCCCAAGGTACGAGCTGAATGTGGCCATGAAGGATTTTGATGATGTTGATTACTGCCATACGGAGTTCAAGAAGCTTTGGGAAGAAGCCGTTCCATTGACAATTGACGATATTGAAAGCATTAAGCAGAAGACATATCTCGGTTATCAGCCTACGCCATACGAAATCTATCTGAAGGTGTTGATAGATACTTTTGGAGAGCAGGTTGAAGATGATTTCTCAGTCCAGCTTCCTCCTGGAGTGATGGAGTTGAAGTATCAGACAGATGCTGTGATTCAAGGATTCCAAATGCTCATGCGCCATAATGGACTATTCCTTGCTGATGTGGTCGGTCTTGGCAAAACAATGATTGCCACCATGATTGCCAAACGCTTCATAGAAGCCAATGGAAGGAACACAAGCATACTTGTTGTGTTTCCTCCAGCTCTTCGTGAAAACTGGGAAGACACTTTCAAACTTTTTGGCATTTATAACAAAGCACAATTCATTACCAATGGGAAACTGGACAGAGTTCTCGATGGGAAAGACCGTTACAAGTCAAAGGAAGAGTTCGACCTAATCATTGTGGATGAAGCCCATGGGTTCCGCAATGGTGGTTCTGGTAAATATGATGACCTACAGAAAATCTGTAAGGCTGATTGTGTCAACACTGGGTTGTTGAAGAGTCTGCGAAAAAAAGTCATGCTACTTTCTGCCACACCACTCAATAACCGTCCAGAGGACTTGCTTAACCTTTTGCTTCTCTTCCAGGACAGCCAGAGTTGTACCATAGACGGAATTCCTAATCTTAAAGGATTCTTCGCAGAACACATCAAGGCATATAACATACTGATGAAGGAACGTGAGACGCGTGATGTAACGGTTGATGTCGATAAAATCTATGAGGTAATCCGCGAACGAGTCATCGACAAAGTGACTGTCCGCAGGACACGAAGCAATATCGAAAACGACCCTGAATACAAGAAGGATTTGAAAGCACAAGGGATTGTCTTTCCAAAGCCATTGGCTCCTACTCCATTGGAGTATGAGATGGATGCAGACACGAGCAATCGTTTCTTCTATACGTTGAACGTGTTGTCAGACGATAAGTTTGAACCACATTTGCACTATGCCCGTTATCGCGCTATCGAGTTCCTGAAACCAGAACTTCGAGCGAAATACCGCAATGCTGTGCATGTCGGTCAGACATTGGCTGGCATCTATCGGGTCCACATGGTGAAGCGATTGGAAAGTAGTTTCCATGCTTTCAAGTTATCTTTGGCCACATTACTTCGTATCACGGATGATATGCTAAAGATGTTTGCTGAGGACAAAGTCATTATTGCCCCAGAGCTTAATGTAAAAGACTTACAGGCCAAAGGAATGGAGCTGGACGAGATTATCGAGAAGGCATTAGAAAAAGGCTATAACGAAAGCGACATCCTCTACAAGTCGGAAGATTTTGATCCTAATTTCATCGCTATGCTCCAACACGATAAGAAAGTGCTTGAAGCCCTTAATGCCGATTGGCAGCAAGAGCATGATGACCAGAAGTTTGACCTCTTCAAGGAAAAACTGGCGAACGAATTCTTTGATAGTCGCAATCTCTCTGGCAAGTTGGTTGTGTTTTCAGAGAGTGTCGATACACTCAACTATCTCAAAGTTAGATTGGAGAATGAGTTAGGACGGACAGACGTGCTTACGGTGACGGCTGAGAACCGTGACCGCAGGGCAACGGACATCAAGGAAAACTTCGATGCCAACAGCACGGTAAAGAAAGACCGCTACAACATCATCCTGACGTCGGATGTGCTGGCTGAAGGTGTCAACCTGCATCGCTCTCACATCATTGTCAATTATGATTCTCCATGGAATGCCTCACGCTTGATGCAGCGCATAGGTCGTGTCAACCGTATCGGTTCTGTGGCCGAATACATTTACAATTATATGTTCTATCCATCCCCACAAGGCAACAAACAGATTAAACTCTACGAGAATGCACTTGTGAAGTTGCAAGGTTTCCATTCTGCCTTTGGTGAGGATGTACAGATCTATTCCAAGGAAGAAATTGTCAAGCAGTTCAAGATGTTTGACAGCAACGTTAAGGACAGCATGGATGCAAAACTTGCCTTGATTCGGGAGTTGCGCGATGTGTTTAACAACAACCGTGAACTGTATGACAAGGTGAAGCAATTGCCGTTGAAGAGTCGTGTGGCCCGCAATACAGGCAAGCATACAGACAAGACCATCATCTTTGTTTCTTCTGACGTTAAGACTGAATTCTATTTGGCAACAGACAAGACGGTGGTTCCTATTGACTTCCTCGAAGCTGTAAAGTATCTCAAAGCCAAGCCCGAAGAGCAGGCTGCCCCGTTTCTGCCTAATAGTAAAAATTACGACCACGTCAACCGTGCCCTTCGCAAATATACATCTGAATATGTAGAGGCTGCCGATGATTCGTCTATCAATAGAACAGACCTCGACAATATTTCGAAGACGGCGCTGAACTTCTTGCGCAAACTGAAACAAACTTTTACAGATAGTATAGTGAAAGCTCAATGTGATGTTTTGGCGGCTTATATTAACAATGGAGTCTATACTCAATTGCCTCGCCGACTACGCGACTTGTCTAAGCCATACAAAGGCGACAAAGTGCAGATTAAGCAAGATGAAGACAAACTGAAAAAAGAAGTCCTTTCTCTTGTTGATGAATACCAGACCATCAGCAAGGAAAAGCAGGAAGAGGCGGTACCAAAAGTTTCTGACCCGCAAATCATCATTTCGGAAACATTTATATAAAATAAAGCGGTTACAAATTGTAACGCTTTGAAAAATAGTTTTTATGATATACAGTAAAGACAACCTCCGCCAGATATTCCAGCAGCCATTCAATGCACATGAATGGCAACAGATGTTGCAGCACTTTTTTCAAGCGACAGAACTAAAGGCAGAACCTGAGCGCATTGAAGGTACGACAGAAGATGAGCAGGGGTATTATCTCGGAGCCATCGACACGACCGACAGCTACCGCATCGGTTTGTTCTATTACAAGATTCAGCACGGCAATGTGGCTCGTAAGCGTGTGGGGCTCCGCAATTTGGTGAAGTCATTTGTCAATCCCAATTGGGGAGAGTTCGATGCTGCCTTAGTAGTATTCGATAGTGGCGAACTGTGGCGGCTGTCTTTTGTAAGCGACATCAAGGGAGAAAGCACTGCCCCCAAACGCTACACATACGTCTTTGGCGAAAGTGACAACTACTATAACACCCCTGTAGGCCGTTTCGACGCTTTGCAACGCAATGGCATCTCGTTTGAGAACATCAAGGATGCCTTCTCAGTGGAACGTCTGAACAAGGATTTCTTCAATGGCTACAAGGAGCGTTATGTGAAGTTCCTCAAGCACATTAATGAGGACACCAAGGAGAATCGTGACTATGTGAAGAAACTCTTGGGACGCTTGGTGTTCCTTCAGTTCTTGCAAAAGAAAGGCTGGATGGGCGTACCTGCCAATCAGCAAGGCTGGAATGGTGGAGATAAATTCTATCTGAGCCACTTAATAGAGCGATATGTGGGTAATGACCGCCTACTGAGCGATGTTCTTGAACCGCTGTTCTTCAACACACTGAATGAACGCCGTGACAACGACCTTACTGACTCACGCTTAGGAGAAAACATCAAGATACCTTATCTAAATGGTGGTCTGTTCGACAAGGACGATTTAGACAAAAAAGACATTGATTTCCCCTACGACTACTTCAAGGAACTCATGGACTTCTTCGCCATGTACAATTTCACCATCGACGAGAACGACCCGGAAGACTCCGAAATCGGAATCGACCCTGAAATGCTGGGGCATATCTTCGAGAACCTGCTGGAAGACAACAAAGATAAAGGTGCTTTTTATACCCCCAAGGAGATAGTGCAATACATGAGCCAGGAGAGTGTCGCTCAGTATCTGCAAAGCCATACATCGGATGAACTCCATACCGCCATCGACTCACTCATCAAACAAAGAGTGGTTGAGCCGATTATGCAAAACAAAGAGAATGCCAGACTGGTCAACAAAGCCCTTTCTGAAGTAAAGGTCTGCGACCCAGCCATTGGCTCAGGTGCCTTTCCAATGGGTGTTTTGAATGTCTTGTTCGACTGTCGGCATCTGTTGTATGGCTTTATTGGAAAAAATGAAGATTTCTCATATGCTAAGGTTAAGCGTGACATCATTCAGAACAACATATATGGCGTGGATATTGAGAAGGGTGCCGTAGATATTGCCCGTCTCCGCTTCTGGCTGGCACTGGTGGTTGACGAGAATGAACCGCAGCCATTACCCAACCTCGACTATAAGATTATGTGTGGCGACTCCCTGCTACATCGCTTTGCCCTTGATGCCCCGTTCCAGAATGTGCTGAAGGACTATAATCAAAAGAATGGCACACACTACACCTTGAACGACTATCGCCAGTGGGTCTATAACTATACCGATATTTCCGACCACACACAGAAAGACAATTTCCGCAAGAGGATTGAGGATATCAAACGAGCCGTCAAAACTGAACTCAGCAAGAAAGAAATCGGAAAGATTGCCAAAGTTCGCGGAGCCATAGCCAATCTGCAGATGGAAGATATGTTTGGCGGCAAGAAAAATGAAAAGAAAATCAAAGCTCTGCAAAAGGAATTGAAGGCTTTAGAGCAACAGCGAGTCGAAATAGAATCTAACAAGATCTACGACCAAGCCTTTGAATGGCGCTTCGAGTTCCCTGCACTCTTGAATGAGAATGGGGACTTCACGGGTTTTGATATTGTTATAGGGAATCCACCGTATGTACAACTTCAGACGATAAAAGAAAAAAGCCTTTCATATCAAAATATGGGATATGAAACTTTTCATAAATCTGGAGATATGTATTGTCTTTTTACTGAAGCAGGCTTTAATCTTCTGAAAGAAAATGGAATATTAACATATATCATGCAGAACAAGTGGATGCAGGCTGGTTATGGCAAGCCGCTTCGGCAATTTCTTTCCAGACATCGTATCAGGAATATCATTGATTTTGGCGATGTCCAAATCTTTGAAAATGCTACTACTTATGTTTGCATTTGTACACTTCAAAGAAGTTGTCCTTCTGACAGCTTTACTGCTTCATATATGAAGGAAAAGAACGTATTTAATTATCCATTATATCAAAGCATTTTCACCATTAATTCTTTAGGAACAGACACATGGGTCCTCTCATCCAGTTCTGATTTAGCCCTCAAAAACAAAATTGAAAATACTTTTCCCCCTTTAAAAGACTATGTGCAGGGAGAAGCGTACAGAGGTGTATTAACTGGACTGACAGAAGCCTTTATCATAAATGATGAAGTTAGAAATCAAATTATATCAGAGGACAAGAATGCATTCTCTATTATTCACCCAATAATTCGGGGCAGAGACATGAAAGTATGGGAAAACGCTCATGCAAATTCCTATCTAATTGGTACTTTCCCTGCACGACATCTTAGTATAGACAATTATCCTGGTGTAAAAAAATGGCTTAATGGATTTGGACTACATAGATTAGAGCAGAGCGGTAAGACATATATTATCAATGGTGAGGAAATAAAAGCCAGGAAGAAGACTTCTAACAAATGGTTTGAGACACAAGACCAAATAGGATATTTTGAAAAGTTCGCATGCCCGAAAATTATGTATCAGGCATTTCAGGTAAAGCCTTGTTTTATCTATGATGACAAAGGGTTGTATTGTAATAATTCTATTTGGATTTTGCCCACCAACAACAAAGCCTTGCTTGGTATTTTTAACAGTAAGTTGGGATGGTGGCTTATTTCAAAATACTGTACACAGATACAAAATGGATACCAACTGATATGGAAATATTTCTCACAAGTTCCAATTGCATTAAATCAAAAAAGCGAATATACGTTTATTGAAGATTTGGTAGAAACAATACTGACTCTGAAAGAAAGTAAAGCAGACACCTTGAAGTTGGAGCAGCAAATCGACCTCCTCGTCTATCACCTTTACGGCCTAACCTATGATGAAGTCCTCATCGTAGATCCAGATACTCCAATTACACGAGACGAATACGAACAAATCTAATAAGGGTAAGGATTATGAAGCAAGAGTATTACGAAATCACATCTAATTTTTCACCAGTCCTTAACCTTGCTTTGGCTTTGTTAAGGGAAAGAGGATATGGTGATGTTTGTGAAGTCATTTCAACTTCTAAAATATCTGTAGTAAATACAGAATATGATGGCTGGAATGGAGGGACCTACGGATACACCGTATATGTAAGTTTATCTGTAAAACAATACACGTCTTTCTCGTCAGACAAAATTGAAGAAATGGAAAAATTGTTGTCAGAAGCATTAAACGAATCCATAAAAGGAAATGCCAATGACTATTTCAATGTTCAGATAGGGCCGTCATTGAGCAAAGAAGATATAGATTGGAATTTGATTGGTGGTCAAAATGGTAGAGCAACACTAAAACAAAACATAGACACGATAAAAAGCATTATGATATCTGTTGCAACAGGGGGCAATAGAATCCAAGAGGAAGAAGAAAGATATAAAAAGCTTCATGCTCAGGTAGGACGTGATTGTAAGAAATTAAGCCTTACCTACAATAATACTTTTTATAGTTTATGGGATTGGTTTGGAAAATGGAAAGCCGACTTCCCTAAGTATCAAGAGCGAAGAATTTTTATTAATGACCTATTTGCTCCAACTTTAGCATATTTTGAGAATACAGAAAGTTACAGTAATATTGAAACAATTGTCGAATTAGATGATTGGGAAAGAATAAAGAGAACCGTTATTAAAATAAAAAGAGAAAGTGATAATGCCAAGGACGAGGAAGACTTTCAGACAATAGGTTTATTGTGTCGTGACGTCATTATCTCTTTGGCACAAGCTGTTTATAATCCTATGATTCATGGTGCGACTGATGATACAGGAAAGCAAATTGGAAATGCTGACGCTGTTAGGATGATAGGGAATTATGTAAGCGTAAAATTGAACGGAAGTCACAATAAAGAATTAAGAGCTTATGCCAAGGCGACTAATGACCTGGCGAATCAATTAACGCACAAAAGAAGCGCAACAAAAAAAGATATGTTATTAATTGTATCTTCAACAATTGCACTTATTAATTTCATAGGAATAATAGAAGAAAAATATTGATGATGGAAACAAAATACGATTACATTGTTAATTTATTATTCAATAATTGGATTATTGCAATTATTGTTATTATAGCCATCTTAATTATGGCATTGCCCCAATTAAGAGATGGGCTAAAAATATTATGGCCATTCTCAAGGGAAAAGGAATTTGTAAGCGAATATGCAGATGAGAAAATCACTTTTGAAGTAAAACTTAGAAGCCAAAATTTTGATGTTGTAAAAATACATGCAACGACTCATAGTTTAGGCGTACATGCCGAAAGAGAATGGTTAAACAAATTTTATCCTGGATATGAGAATAACATGCAGTTGTTAGACCATATAACTACTGACGATGGAAAAACATTTACTTTTGACATATTACCTATACATAAAGGTGATAAGAATAAAGACATATACTTTGACATCACAGATTTTTATAGTGGTGCACATGTGGAGTTTACTGGAAGTACGCATAAGTATGCAGAACAAAGGATTCGAGATCTTTACAGTAACAAATCATAAACCTGTTTAATAAATACACTCAGTTTGTGGGCAATTCTAAATATTTAGCAAGTATGACACATAAGTATAATGATAAAGAGCAGGAGTCTTTCATGGCATGTGAACCATCATCATGGGGAGGCCAATGGACAGAAGAGAAGTTGGATGCATTTGAGAAATATGTCAATGCATATCTGACTATTATGAATGTCTATAAGGAACGTTACAGATGGAAGTTGATA
>OMXV01000092.1 GCA_900315075.1 uncultured Prevotellaceae bacterium
TAATCCTACCGACGTGAATGTGGACGAGTTGAATGTCAAGGTGACTGCCGACATGCCGACAGCCGTGCTGAGCTCGTTTGACGAGAACTCTATGGGTGCTGCCTTAGTGCGCCGTCTGAACATCAAGACCAACGAGGTGACCTCAGACACTAAGATGATACTCATCAAGGGTGAGGACATCAAAAATCGCCCATTTACTGAGTGGTTCCAGGCAGCAAAGATATACCTCCAGGGAGGATATATCGCAATAGAGAAGCCTCGTAATGCCCACATGGTAGAGGTGGCAGAGCAGTTATCTACTAAATTAGAGCAGGCTACCGTCGAGTTGATGACACAGAGTGGACATGTAACAATCACTCCTCCCAAGCAGCAGTCTGGCAATGCCATCAATTCTGATGCAGCGAGGATTAACGCCCGCGTTGCCAATATCAAGTCGATGGCAGCTACCCGCAGTGGCGCAGACGATGAAGCAAAGCCTATTGCCGAGATGGTCATCTTATCACCAAGGGGTTACTACCAGTGCGAGCCTCACCAGGGTGTCTTGGTCAGATTCTCATACACAGACAAGGATGGAAAAGAGGTAGTAAAAGAAGAGATACACAATCCCGACTACACCAAGCGCAGCAGCGGTTGCCTTGCCGACGGTGCTGCCATGTGGCTTAATTCCAAGAATGCTCAGACACCTACTAACAAAGTCACCCACCGCGCTGACGGTCAGGGGGCTATCAACGAACTGATGGGCGCCAGCGAAGAGCATTACTATCAGACACATTTGGCGACTCAGGATTGGAATGGGCAATCGCTCCATAAGCCTAATGGCTTTACTGAAACCATCCGCGTGTGGGGCAGCCACAATATGAAGACCAATAAGGACTATTACTTCGTGGAGCAAAAAGCGCTGTCAGCCGTTGGAGGTCAGCAAGAGGGTGATGCACGCTTTGATCCCAACAAGACCCTTTATGCAGGTCCTTACAAAGAAGATGAATGGATAGATGCAAATTACGACTATGATGGCACACATTACACAGGATACTATGGTGCATGGTGGCAGAAGGGCAACTACTCGTTGAACCTTGTTGGTTCGGGCACCATAAAACTGGAGGATGCCCTTCCTACGACCGACAACAACACCATGAGCACATCTATAGCTGTGGGCGAGACGCACTCAGAGACAAGCACCGTTGGAGTCTCCATGGGCATGGTAGGTTTTCAACCTTCAGTCGGCCTCAATTACTCACACGGATGGACGAATGGCACCAGTTATACCATGACCACTACCACCAATACCAAGGAGATAGCGGTGCAGAAGAACACTGAGGCAAACAAGGTTACGTGGAAATACGAGAACGGCCAGAATACCTACAAAGATTCTAATTCAGACAAGCACAAGATGGCTCCTACCTCAATCACCACCGACGTAAACATGGACAATCAGGCATGCTGGTCTGTAGAGAATCCAGAAGGGGAATACACCCTGGAGGTCACAAGCGATTCATGGATGGAGAGCATGTATTCCGACAAAGACAACTGGATATTTGGCATGAAAACGGGAACATACCCAGAGGATAATAAATATAAGCTCATCGTGCCTAACCGTGCTGAGCAGACATGGCACATGGACGTCACCTTCCCAGAGATTGGCCAGCCTGGTCATGAGGGACAGAAGGGCCTACTCACCCAATACTTGGAAAAGCAGTTCCCAGACCTCTATCAGACAAAACAGTTGCTTGCCGACAAGACGGCAGAGAGCGAGAACACCATCAAGATATTGGTCAACCAGGCAGATTATTTGCTCCACAACACTGATGGTGGTCAGACGCTGCGTGAGTATGCTCTCGACCTCGGCATCTCTCAATATACCATCAAGTGGTATACTACCGACGGCAAGCACAGCGAATATAAAGTTGATGTTAAGGCAAAAGAATGAGTAACATTATAACGTGGTAAGGTGACAGGGGACATCCGTCCCCGTGTGCGCAAAACAAAGCGGAGCAACCATCATTGGTCACTCCGCTTTTCCCTTGATCACACGATACCAGGCACGCTGTTACTGAGGCACGCTGTTACTGCGAATATTTAAGTTTTTCCGAAAAATATTTGGAAAATCTAAACATAATAACTATATTTGCAGCGAGAAAGAAATAATACGATGCAATAAAGGACATTAAAAACATTTAAGACTATGGCACAGATTAAAAGCGAGGCAGCCTATCGGGCAGCATTGAAAAGGATAGATGAGCTTCTACCGTTGGTAAACGACGAGACACCTACCGATGACAAAAACTATCTGGAACTCGACATGATTTCAGATATGGTTGAGGAGTACGAGGACGTGCATTACCCCATAGGCAAGCCCTCATTGATTGATGTTATCAAATTACGCCTCTACGAAATGGGCATCAATCAGACAAAGCTTGCTGAAATGCTGGGATTGAGTACGGCCAGGGTGAGCGAGATTATGAATGGGAAGAGCGAGCCGTCATTGAAAATAGGCAGGGAACTGAGTAGAAAACTGAATATTGACCCTTCCATCGTATTAGGTGTTTAATTAAGGGCAATCAGCACATAGCCCGTTTGGTCAAGCAACCACTTATTTATTTGAGCATTTCTCGCTCAAAAAAAGTCCCGCCGACCAGCAAAACCCAGTCAGCGGGACCTCCTCACTCTCACCTCCTCACTCTCACCTCTTAAAACGGTCCGTAGCCCATGCAACTGGTAGTTCCCAGTGCCGTCACGAAAGCTGTGAGAGCGGCTACTATCACCTTCACCACTACCTCAACAATACGATTCTTCTTCATAACTCTCAATTATCAATTATCAATTATCAATTATCAATTAGCGAAGCGCTTAATCTCCATCTCCCAGGTTCTCGTCACCGCTGTTGTCGCCGCCCTGGCTTTGGTTTTCGTTTTGGTTTTCGTTCCCGTTCCCGTTCTCGTTGTCCTCGATGTCCCCGTCGTCCGTGCTGGTCACGCGCTTCACCTCCTTGCCGTCGCGGTCGTAGCAGGTGATGACGATGGCGGTGTTCTTCAGCTCGTCCTTCAGGTCCACGTCGGGAGTGAAGATAATGCGACGGCTGGTAATCAGACCGGTCTTCACCTTGTTCACGTCCTCCACCGACTTCGAGCGCAGTCCGAAGCGCATGGTACCCAGTCCGGGCAGTGCCACGCTA
>OMXV01000093.1 GCA_900315075.1 uncultured Prevotellaceae bacterium
ACATAAAAACGATTGTCGTTGGCCGACATCGCAATCGGCGATGCTAGCAAAAGACTCATTAACAGAGCCATAATAACCGTTTTTAACTTCATCTTATACGCTTTAGGTTATTGATGTTGCAAAATTACGAAAAAAAACGTCTATCACCAAATTTTATTCGAAAAATTTGGAAATATCACAAATCTTTCGTATATTTGCAGCATCCTAAAACCAGCATCAATAATGAAAAGACGACTCACTTTCATGGTTGCGGCGATGGTATCGTTGGCAGCCACAGCAACCAACATCACGGGAAATTATGAAATCCCCAAAGTACCTGATTGGGCTAAGAACGCTGTTTTTTATCAGATTTATCCTCAAACTTTTTACGACTCTGACGGCGACGGTATCGGAGATTTGAAGGGTATTATCAGTAAACTCGATTATGTTAAGAGCCTTGGCGTAGATGCCATTTGGTTCAACCCTTTTTTCGACTCACCTTTCAACGATGCAGGCTATGACATACGCGACTACTACAAGATTGCACCACGTTATGGCACTAACGACGATGCCCGTCTACTTTTCGAAGAAGCCCATAAACGCGGGCTGCGCGTCATCTTCGACTACGTCATCAGCTACACTGCCATTGACCATCCTTGGTTTGTGGCATCACAAAAGCAAGAGCCTAACAAATACTCCAACTATTACATTTGGACAGAGACGAACTGGGTAGATCCCCCAATGGAATTTGCCGGCCAATTTGTTAAAGGCTATGGTCAGCGTAACGGACAGTTCATGCGCAATTTCTATTGGTGTCAGCCTGCGCTGAATTTTGGCTTTGCCAATCCTGATCCTAACCAAAAATGGCAGCTTCCCACCAATCATCCCGACGTGATGGCGATGCGTGAAGATTTGAAAAATGTGTTACGTTTTTGGATGGATATGGGGGCCGACGGTTTCCGTGCAGACATGGCTGGCGCACTCGTCAAAACCCGTCGGGTAAGAGGCAACGAACAATTCTTCAACACCAACGAGAACGAGACAAAACTTTTTTGGCGCGAGATACGCCAGCTGCTTGAGAAGGAATACCCCCACGGTTTCATGGTGGCCGAATGGTCATATCCTGCCGATGCACTCGACAACTGTTTTCACGTTGACTTCTTCCACTGGTTCAAGGGCTATAACGATCTATTCCAGAAAGAGAGTTGGCGTATTCTCAATGGTGTCAGCGAGGGGCATAGCTATTTCGACGCTGAGGGCAAGGGTACAGTAACCGACTTCCTTAAGAGCTATATGGATCAGTACCAGAAGACAATTGGCAAAGGTTATATCAGTCTGCCATTGGGCAACCACGATAATGCGCGCCTCGGCAACCAACGTACAGATAAGGAACTCGAGATTATCTATGCCTTCGGTTTTACAATGCCCGGCGTACCATTCTTATATTATGGCAACGAGATTGGGATGCGCCAGCTACCCAACAACTGGCCTCAAGTGGAAGGTGCCTACCAACCACGTAATGGAGCTCGCACGCCTATGCAATGGAGTCAAGACAAAAACCTGGGATTCTCCACAGGAGATGCCTCCAAGCTCTACCTGCCCGTTGACCCAGCCCCTGATGCACCAAACGTGGCAGCACAGGAAAAGGATCCAAACTCACTACTTAACAAGACACGCCGACTTATCTCATTGCGTCACAGCGAGCCTGCACTTGCCAACTATGCAGAGTTTGTACCCATATACCCTGGTGAAAACGACGCCCCTTATCCTTTCGTCTATGCGAGAGCTGCAGGTGGCGATGTAGTGCTCGTCATGCTGAACCCACGAGCCCAAGCCTCCGAGGCTACGTTCAATCTTAACGTAAAGTTTAAAAACACCAAGGTACTGGCAGGCGACAAGTTCACTATCCTGCACAATAAAAAGTCAGGTAACATGACAATCAAGATGCCCGCTACTTCCTATGCCATCGTAAAACTACAATAGTGCATATCTGTAAAGTTGCATTGCTTAAAAACAATGCAACTTTACTTTATCTTATACATTACCCAGATACACATGTCTGATACCTTCTTCTTCAGCTATACGCTTCGCTTCTTGAAGTGTATGGATGGGAGTCGGTGGAATGTTCTCCATCTTGAAGCGTGGGAAGAAACGACTGAAATGCAATGGATTATCAGCGAAACCATTGTTCACGAGCCAGAGGCACATCTGGCGAATCATCTGCATATCATCATTCACGCCAGGGATGATAAGATTAGTGAGTTCTACCCACACACCTGCATCATACATAGCCAGGATTGTATCAAGAACAGGTTTTAGATGTCCACCACTGATACGCTGATAGATACTGTCACTGAAGGATTTCAAGTCGATATTGGCAGCATCAAGGTACGGCAAAAGGTCTTTCAGAGGTTCCTGACAGACGTAGCCTGCCGTTACAAGGATGTTCCAAAGTCCATTTTCATGAGCTAATCGGGCTGTGTCTGTCACATATTCAATATATGTCAGCGGTTCAGTGTAAGTGTAAGCAATACCCGGACAATGATGTTTCCTGCAGAGTGCGACCACCTCATTTGGTGACAGTTCATAATGGTTCACATCATCGGGAGAAACTTGGGATATCTCATGATTCTGACAGTTCAGACATCGGAAGTTACAGCCGGTACAGGCGATGGAGAGACACTGAGTACCAGGATGAAAATGGTAAAGCGGTTTCTTCTCAATAGGATCAATCGCCAGCGAACAAGGCTTTCCATAGACCTCACTAACAAGAACACCATCCTCATTGCGACGGCTACGGCATACTCCCGTCTTGCCATTTACAATCCTACAGTGATGGGGACAGAGTTGACACTCTACAGCCCCATCTTTTAGTTTGGTATAATATCTGCATTCCATCAGAAAACGATTGCTTCGTACACATATAGTTCAGCATCGCGCCAGCCTTCCCAGCCAAGTCCGGCCTTGTCCTGAGCACAGTGGCTGACAAACTCTTCTTTTGTCCAATTTACCTCATCTGCCACTTGCGGCAGGAACGTTCCACTGCGATAGCCTTTACGGATATAAATGCCGTGACGATGCATTTCAAACTCATCTAAACTCTGTATGCGTCGCATGGGTGTGAGGACGGATATCTCTATGTCGATATCATCCAGTTCCTCATGAC
>OMXV01000061.1 GCA_900315075.1 uncultured Prevotellaceae bacterium
GACAATCTGGTACGGTTGAAGATGAAATTGGCCTTATTATCATCTTTTTCCTCTGCACTTGTGGGCATGCCACCTACTCTAATTTCCCCACGCGTCATCAACTGAGCGTCGATGGTCAGTTGGTTGGACTTTTCGTCATCCTTTTCCTCCTGAGCCCACATCATGGAGAACGCCATTAAAAGTAAGGCTGTCAATAAAAATCTAAGTGTATGATATGCCATTTGGAAATTTTTCTGCAAATGTATAAAATAAATCACTTATTTAATAATGAATTGTTTAAATAATCATTTACAAAATATAAAAATACACTTTTTATTTGGCATTTCACTCGCTTATTCGTATCTTTGTCATTTGTAATTACAATTCTGTCCTAAATCGAAACACAAAGAGCATTCCATTGATAACTATGAGACCATTTTTAAAAGAAATAGGACATTATCAATTTAAGTCATTGCCATGAGGCTGCAGCCTGTGCTGTAGCCGACTCTCCTATCGGCATCGACGTGGAAAGTTTGGGTAGTTTCGATGCTGAAATCGTGCCAACGGTCATGAGTGAGGATGAACAACGGCAGATAGCTCGTTCTGCAAACCCTCGGCTCACATTTATTCGCCTTTGGACGATGAAAGAAAGTTTATTGAAAATGACAGGTGAGGGCATGGTGGAAGACATACGCCATGCTCTCACCAAATACTCGTTGGATGGTGTGCATTTCCACACGACCATCTATCCAGAATTTGTCTGCACAGTATGTGATTAATAATATTCAATATTCAATTCATCGCTCACGATGAAATCATCATGATAATTGTCATCGTATTGATAGATGATACGCATACCTCTATAAGTAGATGGAACTTTCAACACCTCAAGCAGATGCCACTTAGGCTTACCGAAATCGTATGAAGCTCGGTCAAGCAGAATTCTATTTGAAATAAAATCAAAATGATAGTATCCCCCACCAATACACTGGTCGCCTGGTTTTAGTAGGTCTTTATGCTGGTTGACCATTCCTATACGCAGATGACCATCCATCGTAATAATAAATTTGGGTAGTGTCATTGTTCGTAATATTTGATTGCTGTTAATATCAGCTCTTTTTGTGCCATAAACGACTGATAAGCTATTTTCACGAGACTCCAGTTCCATGTCATCAAGCCAATACCAAGGCATTTTTTTATCGTTGGCAGAAAGGCACTCCGATTGGTGCACATATAGTCATTGACAATCTCTTTGTCTGCAACACCATACGACTTAAGCAAAGCCATGCTGACAATCCCTGTACGGTCTTTGCCGGCTGTACAGTGAAAGAGGGTGCATAAGCCTTTCTCTGCATTTCTTTTCAGGGTGGCAACCACAGTATCTAATTGTTTACGACTATATGCATCTGTCACCACATCCTTATAGAGCGTCTTGAAGTCGGGCACCATTTCCTTCAGTTTCTCCGGTTTTTTTCTAAGTCTTCGGATAATCGTCATCGGGTCCGATCCAGTCTCATGTGATATACCTACAGCAGCATCTTTAAGCAATGGTATTTGTATGTATTTCACATCATCTGGCAAAGGGTCTGGAAATTCCACTGCTTCTACAGGCGTTCTTAAGTCTATTACACAATCAATATGATATTTTTGGCAGAGTTTTGTACAACGCTCTGATGATAAGACAGACAGTTTGCCACTTCGTAAAAACAATCCATGAGGTATCACACCTTCACCATTGGCAAGAGGTAATCCTCCCAAATCCCTTAGATTCAATACACTCTTGCTCATATATTTTCGAAAATCTCAGAACTCAAATCAAAAACTAAAAATCATCCATGTCTTTCAATCTTGTCAATTCTAAGCTTAATCATACCTGCGGGGATACGAACATCTACGACATCACCCACTTTTTTGTTTAGCAATGCATGAGCAATGGGTGATTTGATGGAAATCTTTCCTTCTTTGATATTTGCCTCATGTGGACTGACAATCGTGTATGTCATGTTGCGGTTATTAGCCATATTGGTCATTCCAACCACACTAAGAAGTTGGACACAATCGGTGCCAAGTCTCGACTCATCGATTACTCGGGCATTAGCCAATACTCTTTGTTTGAAACGAATTCTGCCTAACAAACGTGACTGTTCACGTTTGGCGGCATGGTATTCGAAGTTCTCGCTGAGGTCACCCTTATCGCGTGCCTCTGCAATAGCCTCTCTTACCTGTGGCAATTCCACACTTTCTAACTGATGTAGTTCGGCAACGAGTTTATCGTAGCCTTCTTGTGACATGTATTCCATATTGGGAGTTTGGACAACAGCACTGCTGCCACTGTTGTGAGAAGGAAATTATCAAATAACTCTAATTATTTGGATGCAAAATTACGAAAAACGAGGGAAATTGTGTAAATTTGCAGATGGATTTAATAGTATTTATGATATGAATTGTGGTTTTCTATATAAAAGTTGGAATATGAAAAGGATTATGTTATCGTTTGTCATTGGGTTGGCAACAATGGCCGTTCAGGCACAGACAACAATGGAATGTCCCCCCATCACCCCCGCCTGGGCTTTAGGACATATTGTGTGGGAAGACAGTATGAACACAACGGCAGGTGCCGAGCGTATTGTCGATGCCTATTTACAAAGAGGAATCCCTGTGGATGCCATCATCATCGACAGTCCATGGTCAACGTCGTACAACGATTTTGAGTGGGACCATCAGCGCTATTCCGACCCAGCCAAAATGATTGAAGGGTTTAGTCGCAAGGGGGTAAAAACGATTCTCTGGGTGACAGGCAATGTCAATGAGAAATGCAAGGATACCCCGAAACAGAAGAGTGCCACATACGATGAAGTTGTCAGTCGAAACTATGGCGTGGATAACAGCAATCCCTACACATGGTGGAAAGGGTTTGGGCAGCACATAGATTTCACGAATGCAGAAGCCACACAATGGTGGTACAAGCAACTCGACAAGGTTTTTGTCGAAGGTGTCTATGGTTGGAAGACCGACCAGGGCGAACAACATCTGCCCGCAGCCTTTGACACATCCAAGGGCCGTATGACCAACGAGCAGTTTCGCCATTACTACTACGATGCGATGTACGACTATACCGTCAGCCGCAAGCGCGATGGCATTATTATCGCCCGTCCTTTCTCACATCAAGGAGGATTTGAGGCCAGTATCGGAAAAATGAGCATGGGCTGGTGTGGCGATTTTACTGGCAGTTTTGACGGTCTCAAACATCAGATTGACAACATCTATCGTTCATCACGCTATGGCTATGGTGCTGTTGCCTGTGAAGTAGCAGGTTTCTGGCGCGACAGAGCCAATGGGGTGCAATTGGTGCGCTATGCTCAGTTTGGCTGCATGACAGCATGCATGATTAATGGTGGCGAAAATGGTGCTTTTACCAACCACCTGCCGTGGTGGCATGGTCAAGAGGTGGAGAATTGTTATCGCCAATGTGTCGTTCTGATGAAGGAGTTGGTACCCTATAAATTCTCAACACTCGTAGATGCCCACTTGCATGGAGGTTCGCTCCTAAAAGGAATGAACTTTGATGAGGAAAGTCATTTACTTGGCAACGATATCTTCACCAAGGTCATCACCTCCGACAACAATCGTGTCACCTTCCATCTTCCTACAGATGGTGTATGGATAGACTATTGGACAGGTGAGCAGTATCAGGGTGGAACTCTATTGACCAAAGACTATCCGCTCAGCCAATTCCCATTATTCGTACGTGCCGGAGTCATCATCCCTATCAATGATGCGACAAAACCCGGAAAGCGAAGTTTCAAAATCTTCCCTGGGGTCGGTAAGACCATCCGCACCTTCCATTTGCCAAAGGGCGATGGCATCGACTATTTTGACTGTACCGTCAGTTATGACGAGCAGCAACATCACATACTGTTAAATGCTGAGGAATCAGCAGATTATGAATTCATTGTGGATGGAAAGATTTCCACGGCACAAGGCAAGCACGTTGACATCATTATACAATAAACGAAATATGGTGGAATACGGTTTTGCAAATAAGGAGTTAAAGAAGAGTTAAAGGGTCATTACACTGTTCTCTTTCGAAATTATGCGTAAGCATTTTAGAGCATCCGACAACTTCAAAAAATAGCACAAAAATGAAAAAACTATACCTTATCTTTTTTGCAATAGCCATGTGCAGTCTGTCATGGAGCCAGGGCGTAAAACCGCTGCCCACCTTGAGTGTGGAAGGCCGTTGGCTGGTTGACCAGCATGGCAACCACGTAGTGCTACACGGCGTAATGGACACCCCCAACGCATGGTTCAACGGTGGTCGGTGGGGATGGAGCTACAGCAGCGTCACCCCTTGTATCAATTATTTCGAGAAGTTGTTCGCTGGTCTGGAAATAGCCAAATGCGACGTGTTCCGCCTCCACATGGACCCTGCGTGGACAAACGACCCCAACAAACAGAGTGACGGTAGGGAAAGCGGCGAAGCCGACATCTCACGATTCAGTTCAACACGTCTGAAGACCTACCTGAGCACCCTCTATTTCCCTTTGGCCAAGCGTGCCATGAACCACGGCATGTTCGTCGTTGTGCGCCCACCGGGCGTATGTCCCGGCAACCTGCAAGTGGGCGACTATTACAACGACTATCTGATGACCGTGTGGGACATCTTCTCACAAAACGACTCCATCAAGAAATACTCCGGGCAAATCAGCATCGAACTGGCCAACGAGCCGGTGTCGTTGAAGAACGCCAATGGCGAGGATGACCCAAAAGCCCTGCACGACTTCTTCCAACCCATTGTTGACAAGATACGCGCCAACGGCTTCACAGGCATCATCTGGGCACCCGGCACTGGATGGCAAGCCAACTACACCAGCTATGCCGAATACCCGATAGAAGGCTACAACATCGGCTATGCCGTGCACGACTACTGCGGCTGGTATGGTTGCAGCGATGAGAATCCCAGTGCTGAGAACAAAATCAACCAGTTCCACAGGCAAGTCCCTGTGGTGGACACCGCCCCCATCATCATCACCGAGGTGGACTGGAGTCCGAACAAGGAAGGCACCGGTCACTACAACGAGCACGGCGACTGGGTGGAGTCCAACTGGGGCACATGGGCCACTGGCAGCACCTCGAAATGGGGCAATGCCTTCAAGGCGATGCTCGACCATTATGGCAATATCTCCATGACGCTATCGGGCACGTCCTGTCTCATTGACATCGACACGCTACTCAACAAGAATAAAGTGGTGCCCGCCTTTGACGGCTATGAAGAAGCCTGCGGCAAAGCCTGCATGGACTGGTATGCCGAATACTACAACGTCGATTGGGCACACTCCGACTTCAAGAATGTCGTCATGAGCGACCTGGGCAACGGGAAATACAAGAACCCCATCATCGCCGCCGACTTCCCCGACCCCGATGTCATCCGCGTAGGCGACACCTACTACATGGTGTCAACCACGATGCACCACTTCCCGGGAGCTACCATCGTGAAGTCACGCGACCTGGTGAACTGGGAATATTGCGCTCAACCGCTCAAGCAACTGTCGGGAAATGACAACTACTCCCTGCTCAACGAGCAGAATGCTTATGCCCGGGGCATGTGGGCCTGTGCCATGACCTACCACGACGGACGCTTCTACATCCTTATCAACGGCAACGATGCCGGAGGCTTCATCCTCTCAGCCACCGACCCCGAAGGCAAGTGGGAGATGAAACAGCTCTCACGCATATACTATGACCCCGGTATGCTTTTCGACAAGGGGAAAGTCTATGTAGTCTGCGGCAATACTGAAATCAAGATGTGCGAACTCGACGAGGATTTCAACTTCATTCAAGAGAAGACGGTGTTCCAAGCCAACGACATGCTCGAGGGCAGCCACCTCTACCACATCGGCGACTACTATTACATCTACGCTACCTACGGCGGTTGGCCGTCGGGACAGACGGTGCTGCGTTCAAAGAACATTTTCGGACCTTACGAAGAGAAAATGCTCGTACAGAAGACCATCAACGGCAGACCCAACACCGTGCACCAAGGCGCCCTCTTCGACACCCCATCGGGGCAATGGTGGACCATCATGCAGGAAGACCTGGGCTGTCTCGGGCGAATGCCCAACATGCAACCCGTCAGATGGGAGGACGACTGGCCCATTGTCGGTGCCAACGGCGTGCCTTACTCCACCTACAACAAGCCCGACGTCGGCAGTTCCTACCCCCGCGTGCCCATGCCTACCAACGACAACTTCCGCTCCTATCCCCTCGGCATGCAGTGGCAGTGGAACCACAACCCCGACGACGGAGCGTGGAGCCTCTTCGAACGACCAGGATGGCTGCGACTGAGGACTACCGGTGTCGCCAACAAACTACACCAAGCCCGCAACATGCTTACACAGCGCATCTTCGCCTTCACCGACCGCGCCTCCTCAGGCACGATACGCCTCGACGTGAGCCATCTGCAAGACGGTGACAGGGCAGGCATCTGCATCCTGCAAGACCCCTACGCTTTCATCGCCGTGGAAAAGCGGGACGGTCAATCGAAGATCTTCTGGAGACAAGACCAACTGACATCGAACAACGGTTTCAGTCCCACACAGCAGACTGCCGCCATAAACGTCGATAGCATCGTCTATCTCAGGGCAACCATCAACTACAACACCAGTAAGACACAGTTCTACTACTCCCTGGATAACAACACCTTCACCCCCCTGGGCCAGCAGACCACTTTGGGCTTCAACCTCAGCATCTTCGTCGGTGCGCGTTTTGGTCTTTTCTGCTACGCCACCAAGGACAACCCAGAGAAAGGGTACGCCGACTTCGACTGGTTCGCCACCGAAAGCGACTATGAGGAGGCTATGTTCCATCCTGCTGACTTCGAAGGTTTCAACGAGGACATGCTCACCGTGGAAAACATCACACTGGAGCAAACGACGCAGGAGGTAATGGTAGGCAACAGCAAGCAACTGGAAATCATTGCCACCTACCGCGACGGCCACACCAACAACGTAGCACCGATGGCACGCTACGTCATCGACAACAGCAAGGTTGTCTCCATCGAGAACGGACGTATCAAAGGACTCAGTGAAGGCACCGCACACGTGCGTTTCACCTATACCGACCCGCTGGGTAATGAGTGCACCGGGGAGTTCGATGTACGTAGCACCTTCTTCCCCTTCGCCGCTGAATACATCAACACATCGCTCTTCGCCCAAGGAACCTATGACGAACAGACGCATACCTTCCGACCCGGGCAATGGGGACAAATGGGATGGGAGTATCCCAACGGAGCCGACATGTCGGCATACAAATACCTTGTGGTGAAACTCGATGCCACCAGCAGTGGTTCGCACCTCAACATCTTTACCACCAGCAGCATCTGGGGTGACTGCTGCGCCACTGGCGATTTCGGACAGAAGAAACAAATTGTGGTGAACCTGCAGACCGCAAAATACACCAGCGGAGGGAAGACAGGCCAGGCACTCGACACCAAGAATATCCGCATCGTAGCCTTTTGGGGCAACGGCAGCCAGGCCATCAAGGTCAATGACATCTACCTTACCAACAACGATGACTATTCACCCACCGGGATGGAGCCCGTCCACCTGCAGCCCACAACCGACAACCAGATATATGACCTCCTGGGAAGACGCATTACCACCCCATATCCCGGCAAGGGCGTTTATATCATCAACGGCAAGAAACACGTGGTGAAATAGATTCGCCTCAAACCTATATAATTGAGGTCTTTCAAAATATCATAATTTTCCTTTAACTATGCAGAAAAAGATATTATTACTCATCATCACCCTCATGATGGTATTAAACGTTGGAGCATCCGACAGATTTTCACAACTTCCCTACCCCATTCTTGGTGGCGAGTTGAGTAATTCTGCCGCCACATCTGTAGCCGACATCGACGATGTACTACCACGTATGAAGGCTTTAGGATTGAACACCGTTCTCATACCTGCCTACTGGGAACTGATGGAGCCCGTGGAGGGAAAATTCGACTTCACCCTGATTGACCACAGCATTGACGTGGCCCGTAGAGAACAGCTCCATATCATATTCCTCTGGTTTGGAGCATGGAAAAACTCCATGTCATGCTATGCCCCAGCATGGTTTAAACAGGATGTAAAACGCTTTCCACGTGCCATGACCGAAACGGGAAAGCCATTGGAGATAGCCACATGTTTCAGCCCCAACGTGCTGCAAGCCGACCTCAAGGCTTTTTCTGCTTTGATGCAGCATATCAAGGAACATGACCCGCAGCGTGAGGTAGTCATTATGATGCAGATAGAGAATGAAATCGGTATGCTGGAATCAGCACGCGACCATTCGCCTTTAGCAGAGAAAGTCTATAAAGCCGAACGATGGGCAGAGCGTTATGGCACAGACGACTATGCCGACGAGAAGTTCATGGCATTGAACTATGCCCGATACGTGGAACATCTGGCAAAAGCAGCCCGGCAAATTCATGATATGCCACTCTATGTCAATGCTGCTATGAACAGCCGTGGCCGCCGCCCCGGTGAATATCCTTCGGCCGGACCATTAGCTCATCTGATAGAGTTCTGGAATGAGGGAGCGCCAAGTATCGACTTGTTAGCTCCCGATATCTACGACACAGGATTCAAGTCATGGGCTGCTCAATATGCCATGCCTATACGTCCGCAGGATGGTGGACGTGTGAAAAACCGCTTATTCATTCCCGAAAGTCGTTGCTGCGAGAACAGCGGTGTGCGAGCACTCTATGCTTTCGGCGAGCACCAGGCATTGGGTTTCAGTCCGTTTGCCATCGACCAAGCTAATGAGAAGGAGACAGAATCTGTGACAAATGCCTACAAGTTATTATACCAACTCGCCAATTATCCATCTTCTTTTTTCAATCTTCAATCCAAGACATGGGGGTTACTTTTCGACCAGAATGACAAGGAACGTATCATCGACGACAATGGTGTGGTCATGACCTGTCGCCACTATTTCACACTTCCATGGGATCCACGTGCCACCGATGGCAGTACCTGGCCTGAGGGTGGCGCCATGCTCATCAGGCTCGGCAAACACGACTATTTGTTGGCTGGCAGCGGTATCGTTATCGACTTCAAGACACCCACAGAGAAACAGCAAGAAGAGACGAAGAAATTGGGTGAAGATGGTTTCGCCGAGGCTGGTGATGGAAATAAAAAAACCGACAGCCAGTCATTCAAGGGTAAACGTTTAGGCTTGCTATCTGTAGATGAAGTGTCTATTGACAATGATGGAAAAATGCAGTATGTGCGCCGTCACAATGGTGACCAAACCCATCAGGGCCGACATGCCCGCATCAGTGTTGGTGAGTGGAAACTGCTACATATTCAGCTCTATGAATACGATTAGCATATAGTGAACCCAGTTATTGTACATTTCATCTACATTTTATGCTGCTCTCTTCGTAATTTGCAAAAAAAGTGACAAAATAATTCATAGATTCCACAAATATACGTATTTTTGCATCGCAAATCACATTATACTCAACTTTCTCTGCTTGTCGGTCGATTCGCTTGCAGGTTTTAAGGTAATATATGTACGGATTAAGACATATTTGAGCATAATTCACCTTATATCTTAGAAGTTGAGGACTTACGACTGCTTGCTGATGAGCCATGCGAATAAACTACAACATTTTATTTGAATTATAAAGCATAAATTTTCAGGAAATGAAAGAGAAAACAGTATTAGTGACAGGAGCCAACAAAGGCATAGGATTCGGTATTGCCAAACATCTTGGACTCAGTGGATGGAGAATCATCATTGGTGCACGAAATCAAGAGCGTGCGGAAAAGGCAATTTGTGAACTCAAGGCATTGGACATCGATGTACTCGGATGGGTGAATATTGAACTGGCAGACCTTGACAACTTGAAGCAAGCTGCAAAGGAAGTTAACGAAAAGTTCCCCGAATTGACACTCTTGGTAAACAATGCCGGCATCCCTGGAGACATGGCTGTAGATAGCCTGCATACGGAAATCAAAGATATCAAGGAAACTGTTGACGTAAACTTTATTGGAACTTTTATGTTGACCAAGATGCTGATGCCCATCCTCGAAAAAAACGGTGGAAGGATTATCAATGTCACCGTGCCTTCAGAAATCAGTCCCTATTGGCATCCCTTAGCCTACGTTGCAAGTAAAGCGGCACAAAATGCCATGATGGGGGTGATGGCCATGGAATTTCAGCAGTGCAGTTCACCATTGGAAATATTCTCCGTACATCCAGGTCCCACGACAACCGATTTAAACGGAAATATGAGTCTCCCTGGTTTTCACGACATCGAAACAGTCGGTCAGAAAATGGCAGAACTCATCAACGATGGGAAAAGTCATCAAGGAGAGTTTATCGAACTCTATCCAATAGTCAAGGAGGATTAGACATTTACCCCTTCATAAACTTAAATCATAAAACAACATGAAAGAAAAAGTATTACAAGCAATGCGCGAGGCAGGAAAGCCTGTCTCAGCAGGTGAAGTGACCAAGGCACTCGGTGCCGACCGTAAGGAAGTTGACAAAGCTTTTGCAGAACTGAAGAAAGAAGGTGCTATTGTGTCGCCTGTCCGCTGTAAATGGGCTCCGGCAGAATAATTAGCTCAATGGATATCATTTACCAAGACATTCATGACTTCGACAAGCAGGAATTACAAGAACTATTCCTATCGGTGGAATGGTCATCTGGCCATTTCCCTGACAAACTTGTCGAAGCCATGAAACATTTTGAGACCGTTTATACAGCTTGGGATAGCAATAAGCTTATCGGTCTGATTTGTGCTATGGACGATGGTATTATGACTGCCTACATCCATTATCTGCTTGTTCGCCCCGAATACCATCATTTAGGCATTGGCAAGCAATTAGTGAAAATGGTAAAGGAGCACTATACTGATTATCTGAGGATTGTACTTGTAGCTTACAACGAGGAACTTGACTTTTATACTTCATGCGGTTTCAAGAAAGCCGAGGATACAAGCGCGATGTTCATCACAAGTCTTTGGACATGAAATAGTTTCTTATACTAATAGTATTAGAAGCAACACACATAATCTGCTCCTACTGAGTATCATGGTTCACCATGGTTGCAACGCATGAGTCAGACCAGACGTTCTCAGCTGTCTCAATCATGTCGATGATGGTGTAAATGGGCAGGATGACACCTAAGACTGCCAATGGAGCGCCAACACCCGACATCAGCGAAAGTGTGAGGAAGTAACACCCCATGGGAACGCCTGCATTGCCAACGGCTGAGATGACGGAAATGAGCAGCCATAGAAGGATGGTACCCAAAGTGATGGGTGTCCCACCATTCTGCATGACAAAAAGCGAAGTGACAAGAATGAATGCCGCACAGCCGTTCATGTTGATGGTGGTGCAGATAGGAAGCACAAAACGCGCCACACCCTTTCTGATTCCGAGACGATTTTCTGCCGTCTCCATGGTGACAGGTAGTGTGGCGGCACTGCTCTTTGTAAAGAGTGCCATCAACACTGCAGGCATCATCTTTCTAAGTACATGAAGAGGATTCTGCCCTCTTGCCAACAGAAAGAGCGGAAGGACAATGAAGAACTGAATCACATTGCCTCCCAACACAATCAAAACGTATTTGCCTATGGAGCCGGCCACCACTCCTGCTGAAACCTGTGCAGACAGTTGTGCCGAGAATGCCACGATGCCAAGGGGTAGTATCCATATCAAGCCACGGATTAGCAAGTGGAGCAGTTCCTGAAGTCCGAGAATTCCTTTCACGACGACAGCCTTATTTTCCGACTCTGGCATTTTTGACAGTCCAATTCCAGCAGCAAATGCCAACAGAAGCAACGAGAGGACATTTCCTTCAAGAAATGGCTTTACGATGTTGTTGGGTATGACATTGATGATATGTTCAGCATACGACATCTGCGATGTTTCCACAGCCTCACCACTCTCCATAATGGCTTCAGCTGGCAGGTTGCCAGGTGCTATCAGCACAAATAGTATAGCCCCCACAACAGCGGCGGCGAATGTAGTGAGCAGCGTATAGGTGAGTGTGCGTCCGAAGATTTTGCCATAGCCTTTCGAACCAAAAGTTGCCAAGGTTGAGATTACAGCCAGTATGATGGTGGGAACTGCCAACAACTGAAATAGCCGCGTATAGACAGTGGCTATGAATGTCATCAGCTGGTCAAGCCAGCCGAGACCGAGTAATCCCAAAACAGTACCAACAACAAGTGCCCCTATCCAGATTAATGTCCTTTTCATTCTTAATTCTTATTTCTTATCGTTGTGCAAAGATAGTGCAAACTGAGAGCAAAACAAAATTAACTCGTTTATTTTTATTGCCGAAGTGCAGCCTATCTTATCCAAAGATAGTGCAAACTGAGAGCAAAACAAAATTAACTCGTTTATTTTTATTGCCGAAGTGCAGCCTATCTTATCCAAAGATAGTGCAAACTGAGTGTAAAACAAAATTAACTCGTTTATTTTTATTGCCGAAGTAGTCGTAGAAGGGCATACCCGTGTATGTCCGAAAAGCGATATTAATTGATAAGTCACGAATTTGAGAATTAGAGAATTGTTTTTCAACATGAATTACCAGGGATTGACCATGAATTAAATATGAATTATGGGATGCTAAAGCATCGGAATTATCACTATCCACTCTATTCTATCAGAAGAAGGACGAACTGTCCTAAAAGTCCTAAAAGTCCGCAGAAACGATATGAGGATAATCAATAAAAAAGAACTGACGTTGAAAAAGATAGAAAAAGGAAGAA
>OMXV01000002.1 GCA_900315075.1 uncultured Prevotellaceae bacterium
ATCAAAGAAATCTCTTGGAGTAATCGTCCTGTTGTTTATACCTTGTTTCGCTGCTGGACAAAACTGCGTGGACAGTACAACGGTCAAGCAAGACAGCATGTATCAGGGGGACGGGGAATCTGATACGTTTTAAGCCATCTTATGATTATAGGGGATGGTCATCTGGACGGCTCTCCATGATCATTTTTTCGAGAAATGCATTCCATACACCCTTGCAACTCCAATATTATTCCCGAAAAATCCAAGTCCATTCATATGGAACTCCTTTGTAATTATGTAAGTCCCTGACAATCAATAACAATTAAAAACACCCCATTTTAAACGGTACAACTTTTTATTACCCGATAATGGATTCTTTGTTGTCGTCTTGTTGGATTTTTTGACAATTATGAAACGGTCAAGAAGCAACAAAGTTTAAGATTTGGTTAAGATTGTTTAACTGCCCTGTTGTCGAAAAAAAACACAAATAGCATTGCGATTCAAAAAAAAAACGTAATTTTGTCCTTGATTTCGTGTAGAAAACAAAGCTCAAGCAACCTTGATTACGTGTAATTAATCAAACTATTAAACTTTGATTTCGTGATGAAAAGAAAGATTTACGACCAATTGCTACTGTGGAAAAGCAAGCGTAAAGGCAAGTCTGCCATGATGATAGAAGGTGCCCGTCGTGTAGGCAAGAGCTATATTGTAAAAGAGTTTGCCCAAAGAGAATACAAAAGCTATATCTTGATAGATTTCTTCAAGGTGGGCGATGACATCAAAGATCTCTTCAAGAATTACAAGGACAATCTCGACATGCTCTTCACCTATCTGAGCACCTATTTCTCCACTAAGTTGTATCCCCGCGAATCCATCATCGTTTTCGATGAAATTGAGTTTTGTCCGGCTGCCCGAGCTGCCGTCAAATATTTGGTGGAGGATGGACGGTATGACTATCTGGAAACTGGATCCTTGCTGGGAATGAAGATGAGCACGAAAAAGAAACGGAAGAAGGGGGAGAAGAAAGAGGACTATCTTGTACCTTCGGAGGAAGAAAGCATTGTGATGCATCCCATGGATTTCGAGGAGTTCCTTTGGGCGATGAACGAAGAGTCTTTGATGGACTTTGTCCGGATGAAATTCGCTGCCAAAGAACCTGTAGGCCAATCGATGCACCGTAAAATCATGGATTATTTCCGTCTCTATATGATTATAGGCGGTATGCCACAAGCCATTCTGGAATACTTGGACACCCGCTCTTTCGAGGATGTAGACAGGATGAAGCGCCAGATTCTCAACCTCTACAACAACTGTATCGACCAGTATGCCGGTGTTCACACGCCCAAGGTGAAGGCCATCTACGAAGCCATCCCAGGTCAGCTTCAGCTTCACGAGCATAAGTTTCAACTGTCGGACCTAAACAAGGATGCCCGCTTCCGTGACTACGACAGTTCTTTCTATTGGCTGAGAGATGCAAATTTGGTGAACTTGGCTTTTAACACGACCGAACCCAGCATCGGATTGGGTCTCAAACAACGAAACAACTCACTGAAATGCTATATGAATGACACGGGTCTGATGATCAGTCATGCCTTTGACGAACGAGGAATTATCTCCGAACAACTATATCAAAAAATCCTTAAAGACAAGTTGGAAATCAATGCAGGTATGCTGATGGAGAGCATCGTGGCCCAGATGCTCGTGGCTAATGGTTGCAAACTGTTTTTCTATTCCAATCCTTCCCGTGAGAACAAAGAGGACCGAATGGAAATAGATTTCCTTATTGCAAAAAGCAAGATAACAAGCCGTCATAATATTTCTCCCATCGAGGTGAAGTCATCAACCAGATTCACTACCATTTCGTTAGAGAAATGCATCAAGAAATACACCACGCATCTTGCGCAAGCTTATATCGTTCATACAGGTGACATAAAAGAGGACGGAGACTATCTCTACATTCCACTGTACATGGTGCCTTGCTTATAATATAGTTTTATGAAGATTTGGAGGTGGTGAAAAATGTACCATATAGGCAAAGAATCTAACTAACTTCGAGACGGGTGAGGATGAAAACAACGCATTCTCACCCGATTTTTTAAAAAGTATCTTATATTTAAATCTATTTCGGACTTTTCGAGTCTTTATGGCAGATGCATCTCAAAAAACGTAAAGACAATGAATATAGAAAACAACATCACAATGAAAGAACTCGCAGAACACTTTCGACAGGAACAGCCGCACTTGATGAGGTATGTCTGCTACCGCCTTGGTGATGCAGAAGACGCGAAAGATGCTTTGCAAGATGTCTTCCTTAAAATCAGCGCAAAACTCTCTGGTGAGAAGAACGTTGAAGTAAGAGACTGGCGCAACTATATCTTCCGCGCACTCTCCAACTTGTGTTCCTCACGGCTTACTGCATCGGGAAGACTCAGGACAATTCCCTTGGACGCTCGCCTCGACATAGCAGACCATCCAACGGAAAGCAACGAAGCGGATTTTACAAGAACATCCTCCCCGCATTGTCAGATAAGATGAAAGGTTGTAAAGCCTCAGGCTTCCAAGAACGTCGTGACGGTGATTATGCTGGGACGTATGTGTTCTATACTCTGACACATCCAGACGGGAAACAAGAGCAAAAACATATCGCGGTCAGAAACGACAACGAAAAACATATATGGATTGCTGACGGCGGCCTATAGATGGTACAACAATCTGATAATTACACACCAATTTCTATGATTAGAGACTCCCCGTTTACTTACAAGTGACGGGGAGTTATATGTATCTCTCATATGGAATTGAAAGTTCCTTTGATAAGGACCAAGGCAAAAGAGATTGGTTCAGCTCCGGAAAAACTGCTACCCCCAATTATAGGGTGCCAGAACAAAAAGAAACTATAGGGCACAAAAAAAGGAGTACCGCCGTACTCCAACCTTTGTTAACCTTAAATCTAATACTATGAAAAACACGATGCAAAGGTAAGGAGTATTTTGGTTTAGTGCAAATTTTTGCAAGGAAAAAGTGTAAATAATACAATTTTCTTGATTTATGTCAAGTGGGCTGGCAAATTGCACTGTGTGGGAGCACGGATGTTAAATCTGTTAGCTTACCATCATTATTCCTGTGAAAATACGCCCTGAATTGATGCCCAACCGGCGGGCAGAGAAGAATCTGTCTGCCTCGGAATATGTGCAGATACCTGAGATGAATGTGTTTTGTGGAGAAATGCCAAGGTCGGTCATTTGTATGCGATTACATTCCCATAAGTCGATGTGCCATTTCTCGTACCGACGGGCTATGATGTCCATGGGGAAGCCTGCTTTGGCAAATTGCTCATACACCTCATCGCCCACCTCAAAATTTTCCAGTGAGATACCCGGACCAATGACTGCCTGTAGGTCTGCTGGTCTCGTATGATAAGCCACTTGCATGGCATGAATGGCATGTTGTACCACTCGTTGCATAGTGCCTCGCCATCCGGCATGTACGGCACAGCATGCATGGTTTTGTTCATCGTAAAGCAGAATGGGGATACAGTCGGCTGTGGAGACACCGATACAGATACCATTGACATCGGTCATCACGGCATCCACACCTTCCAACAGTTTTTGCTTTGTGAGAGAGGGCAGGGTGGGGAAATCCGTTCCTATCTGCCTAATTTCTATACCATGCACCTGATGGGGATAGACGAGATGATGGCCGTCTATCCCCAACAGATGACATAGCGACTGACGGTTGGCCTCGATGTTTGCCACGTTGTCGCCACAATAATAGTTGATGTTGAATTCAGCGTAGTTGCCCATGCTCACCCCCCCAAGACGCATGGTGCTGAAAGCTGTTACGTTTTCACCAAGAGAGTAAGGTAACAGTTGAGGTGTGAGACTCATGGTTTTTCTTCCTCCTCGTATTCGAAGTCATCCAAATCTTCCACATCATCCTCATCGATGAAGATAAGCTCGTCGTCCTCACCTTCAGCCTTCATTTCAAGAGCGAAACTGGTCATCTCCTTATCACGATGTACGAGTGTGTCTTCTGAAATAATGTTTTGCAGTTTGTTGCTCTCGCTATTGAGTTCGCGCCACAATACATTCTTCAGCTCTTCTAGTCCATAGCCTGTCACAGATGAGATGAAAACCACAGGTACGTCCTCAGGCACTGTCTCACGAATCATGTCAATCAGTTCTTCGTCAAGGAGGTCACACTTGGTGACAGCGAGCACTCGTTTCTTGTCGAGCATCTCGGGGTTGAATTTCCGTAACTCGTTGAGCAGCACCTCGTACTCGTGTTTGATGTCATCGGTGTCGCCAGGAACCATAAAGAGCAGCAGTGAATTGCGCTCAATATGCCGCAGGAAGCGCAGTCCCAGTCCTTTTCCCTCGCTTGCACCCTCGATAATCCCTGGGATGTCGGCCATGACAAACGACTGCTTGTCGTGATACCCCACAATGCCAAGTGAAGGTTCGAGTGTGGTAAAGGGATAATTGGCAATTTTTGGACGTGCACTGGATAGCGACGAGAGTAAGGTTGATTTCCCTGCATTGGGAAATCCCACCAGACCCACATCGGCGAGTAGTTTCAATTCCAGGATGATGGTCATCTCCTGCATCGGTTCACCCGGCTGTGCATAGCGTGGTGCTTGGTTAGTGGCCGACCGAAACTGGAAATTGCCTAATCCGCCTCGCCCTCCTTTGAGCAACTGTACTACCTGACCGTCGTATGCCACATCGCAGACATACTTGCCAGTTTCGGCATTATACACTACAGTGCCGCAAGGCACGTCGATATACTCATCTTTGCCATTGGTGCCATGGCATTTGTCACGCCCGCCGTTGCCCCCGTGTTCGGCAAAGATATGCCGCTGGTATTTCAGGTGTAGTAATGTCCAGTAGTTGTGGTTGCCTCTGAGGAAGATGCTGCCGCCATCGCCACCGTCGCCACCATCAGGACCGCCGTTGGGCTGGTATTTGGCATGGCGAAGGTGCATGGAGCCTTTACCGCCCTTTCCCGAGCGGCAGCAAATCTTCACATAATCTACAAAATTTGATTCCATTTATTTATTTAAGTTGACAAGTTGACGAGTTAACAAGTTAATTGTCTTATTGAAGGCTGGGGTATTCTCTCACCCCTTGCCTCTTACCTCTTGCCACTAATTACAGTTTGTCAATTACCGCGCAAATATCACCGAAGATGCGGTCGAGGGCACCCAGGCCATTGATATGGTGGCGTATTCCCTCTTTCTCATACCATTCAATCAATGGTGATGTCTGTTTGTGGTAAACGTCAAGACGTTTGGCGATGGTCTCGGCATTGTCATCACTTCTACCACTCTCCTGTCCTCGTTTGATGAGTCTGGTCATCAGCTCATCCTCGGGAACGTCAAGTTCTATCATTGCTGCCACCTCATGACCACGGTCGGCCAGCATCTGCTTTAGTGCCTCTGCTTGTGGCACGGTGCGTGGGAAACCGTCGAAGATGACACCATTGTGGTCGCCAAGGGCATCATACACGCCGGCAAGCATATTCACAATCAGACTGTCGGGCACCAATTGCCCTTTGTCTATAAACTCCTTGGCAGTCTTACCTAATTCTGTACCGCGGCTGATTTCCCCACGAAGCACATCGCCTGTAGAGATATGTCCCAGACCGTATTTCTCTATCATTAAATCGCTCTGTGTGCCCTTTCCTGAGCCTGGAGCGCCAAAAATCACGATATTTTTCATTTTTTCTGTATGGTTTGGTTGATTGTTTTCTTCTTCGGGCACCAAGGTATAGATATCTTTCAGGCTGCGCCCCTGTTGGTTGTAATCCAGCCCATATCCCAAGATGAAATCGTTGGGTATTGTCATGGCCACATACTCGATGTTGAGATTCACCTTTAGTTTCTCAGGTTTCTGCAGCAGTGTGCAAATATGCACCGATTCAGGGTTGCGAGTAGATAGAGAATCGAGCATTTGTCTCATAGTGAGACCCGACTCGATGATATCTTCCACAATGACTATGGTACGCCCTGCTAAGTTTTCATTGATACCAATAACTTCTGTCACTTTTCCTGACGAGAGTGTGCCCTGATAGGAAGCTAACTTGACGAATGATACTTCGCAGGGGATAGTGATTCGTCGCAGAAGATCAGCAGCAAAGATGAATGAGCCATTGAGCACCGCCATGAATAGCGGGTTCTTCCCAGCCATGTCTTTATTGATACGTTCAGCCACGACATCAATACTTTTCAAAATCTCTGCCTCTGGAATAGAGATTCTGAATTTTTTGTCTAATACTTGAATGGTGTCCATGTGTGTTTTATTTAGAATTATCTGCAAAAATACGAAAAATTTCAGAAAGTTTTCTATCAGTTGGCAATATTTTTGTAATTTTGCATCTGTAAGCAGGTGCTCAAAACCTATAAACATCTGCAACATGATATATACAGATTATTTTGAATAGTTATCTATGAAGATATTTAATAGCACACAGATTCACGAGCTCGACAAATATACCATTGATCATGAGCCCATTAGCTCCATCGACTTGATGGAGCGTGCCGCCACAGCAATCACTCAGGCAATCACCGACACTTGGACCACTTTCACTCCGATGGTGGTCTTTGCTGGTCCAGGCAACAATGGTGGCGATGCCCTTGCAGTCGCGAGGATGCTTGCCGACAGGGGTTATACAGTTTCCGTCTATTTGTTCAACATCAAAGGAGCGCTTTCTGACGACTGTGCCGAGAACAAGCGCCGTGCGATGGAAAACAAGCATATCGCCAATTTCGTCGAGGTTATCCATGAGTTTGATCCACCACAGCTTACTACTGGCACCGTGGTGGTGGATGGACTATTTGGCACTGGTCTTGACAAACCTCTTGACAAAGGTTTTGCCTCTTTGGTGAAATACATCAATCAGTCGCCATGCAAAGTGGTGAGTATCGACATGCCTTCTGGTCTGATGTCGGAGAGCAACACTTATAATTCACACAACCATATAATCAAGGCTGACTTAACGCTGACACTTCAGACTAAGAAATTGTCGTTCCTCCTGGCCGACTGCCAGCAGTATATCGGTCGTCTGCGTGTGCTCGATATTCGTTTGTCGAAAGATTATATGCGTAAGACAGAGACCATGTACAGCATGTTGGAAGAGGACGAAGTGCGCTCCATGCTCATACCACGCAGCGATTTCGCCCATAAAGGTGAAATGGGTCACGCTCTGCTGATTGCCGGTAGTTATGGCATGGCTGGTGCTGCTGTGCTGGCCACACGTGCCTGTCTGCGTGCAGGAGTCGGCAAGGTGACGGTACACACTCCAGGCCACAACTGCGGTATTATGCAGACTGCTGTGCCTGAGGCTGTATTAGAGATTGATGCTGAAGACGCCTACTTCTCGGATGCCGTGCCCACAGAGGAATATAGCGCTCTTGGCATTGGCCCAGGCTTAGGACAACTGGAAGGCACTGCCATCGCTCTGATTGCCCAGTTGCGCCGCACACAGGCACCCATTATCGCCGATGCCGATGCGCTCAATATTCTTGGCAGCCATCGTGCCTGGATGCAGCAATTACCACGCGACATCATCATGACGCCACATCCAAAGGAGTTTGACCGCCTGAGTGGTGTGCGTAGTATTGATGATTACGACCGTCTGTCCAAGGCACGTGATATGGCAATGAAACTCCACTGCTACGTGCTGCTCAAGGGGCACTATAGTGCGCTTTGCATGCCCGATGGTAAGGTGGTATTTAATACCACAGGCAATTCTGGAATGGCTACCGCAGGTAGCGGTGATGTGCTTACAGGTATCATCACGGCCCTCTTGGCACGCGGTTACAATCAGCGTACTGCTTGTATGATTGGTATGTATGTGCATGGACTGGCTGGTGACTTGGCTGCCAAGGTAAAAGGAAAAGAAAGCCTTATAGCCAGTGATATCATCGACTTCCTTCCAGAAGCATTCAAGATAATTGAAGATTAAAAATTGAGAATTATCAGACGGTGTCTGATGAATATCGGCTGCACCTCGGAAATTGAAATAAGTTTCATTTCATTCGGTTTGCATGATATTTGAAAATTGAATATTTCGCTGCACTCAAACCATATTTTTAATCTTTTACCCACTTACAATAATAAATGCGGGAATCTCGTAAAAGAGGTTCCCGCATTTATTATGATTAGGGGTTGTAGCAGTAGGAGGCTATACTTCCAAACTCCTACACTCCCAAACTCCTAAGGATTAATCCATCTGAGCAAGTTTGTTGTCGGAGCCAAGCACTTCCTGAATCTTGTGCTTGTACATCTTCTCCATTTCATCGCGAGCTGGACCACAGTACTTACGTGGGTCAAACTCTCCTGGTTTCTCGACCAATGTCTTGCGAACAGCGGCGGTGAAGGCCAGACGTGAGTCGGAGTCGATGTTAATCTTGCAAACAGCACTCTTAGATGCCTTGCGGAGCTGCTCCTCGGGGATACCTACTGCATCGGGCAACTTGCCACCATACTTGTTGATGATGTCAACATACTCCTGAGGCACAGATGATGAGCCATGAAGCACGATGGGGAATCCTGGCAGTTTCACCATGATAGCGTCGAGCACGTCGAATGCCAGTGGTGGAGGTACGAGCTTGCCGGTCTTCGGGTCGCGTGTGCACTGCTCGGGAGTAAATTTATATGCACCATGAGATGTGCCGATAGAAATAGCGAGAGAGTCAACACCTGTGCGGCTGACAAAGTCGATTACCTCTTCGGGTTTTGTATAGTGTGACTCGGCTGCCACCACGTCGTCCTCAACGCCGGCGAGTACACCCAGTTCACCCTCTACGGTGACATCAAACTGGTGAGCATACTCTACGACTTTCTTTGTCAGGGCGATATTCTCTTCATAAGGAAGTGAAGAACCGTCAATCATGACTGACGAGAAACCGTAGTCGATGCAGCTCTTGCAGGTCTCAAAGCTGTCGCCATGGTCGAGGTGCAGAGCTATCTCTGGGTGCTTGCAACCTAATTCCTTAGCATACTCCACAGCACCCTGTGCCATATACTGCAAAAGGGTCTGGTTAGCATAGTTGCGTGCGCCTTTTGATACCTGGAGGATAACGGGGCTCTTCAAGTCGCTGGAAGCCTTGATAATGGCCTGCAGCTGCTCCATGTTGTTGAAATTGAATGCGGGAATGGCATAGCCGCCATTGATGGCACGTGCGAACATCTCTTTAGTGTTCACAAGGCCCAGTTTTTTGTAATCTACCATAACTGATTAATATGTTTTGATATAAAAGGAATACTTCAATTATCAGTATGCAAAATTACATAAAATTCCGCAAATCAAAGGATTTTTATCAAAAAAATATTGTTCAACTATACTTTTGAGCCGATACCTTTCCAAATGGCCGATGCAATCGCACCTCCAATTAGTGGCCCGACGATAAACACCCATAGTTCGTTAAGGGCTTTGCTTCCCTCAAATATGGCTGGTCCGATAGAGCGGGCTGGGTTGACTGATGTTCCTGTGAAACGGATGCCCACCAGGTGTATGAGCACCAACGTCAATCCGATTGCCAGACCTGCCATTGGGGTGGTGCCCTCATTACTCTTAGAGGTGGCTCCAAGTACAACAATGACAAAAATCGTAGTGAGCACAATTTCTACAATCAATCCATTGTTCACGCCGTATTTGCATGTGTTGGCTCCAGTGCCCACAATGGCCTCAGTCGGTTCAATAGAAAATAGAATTCCAGCCAACACAGCCGATGCTAAGACAGCGCCCAATACCTGAAAAAGAACATAAAGCCCGAAATCCTTGGCTTTTATCCTGCCACAAAGGAAAAAACCTAATGATACCGCTGGGTTGATGTGACACCCGGAAACACCTCCGATGGTATAGGCCATCGCCACAACCGCCAAGCCAAATGCCATCGCTGTGCCTACTACAGATGCCACATTCGTATCGTTGCATCCTAAGGCTACCGCAGTACCACACCCCAAAAAGGTGAGCACGAACGTACCCAACAATTCTGCCAAATATTTTTTCATTGCCGCAATATTCAATAATTTTTTTTAATTCTACATAAATTTAACGCAAAATTAGTGAAAATATTTTAAATGCGCAAGGTTTTTTTTGAAGTTTTTTAAGATAAAAGAAGAAAGAGATACCAACTTCAATTATAGTTTCGCTGATTTTTGTCACGACTCGGCATAGTTCAAACAGGTTTGACCTTCGGTCGAACTCCTCCTTGCAATGCTCTCACTGCTCCAAAAATACAATTTTCAATCTTCAATTTTTAATTTTCAATCTTCAATGGTAAAGTCCCTTAATCTCCCTTTCTCAAGTAAGCAATTGGCGTGTTTTCATCTCGATATATTTATTGATGACATTTACAGAGAGATGATCGGGGGTGGTAAGTAGGCTATAGATGCCATTCTGCCTTAATGTGCTGACGATGAGACGACGATCGTATATCATTTTCTCGGCAATCACATGTTCGAAATATTCAACTTCACTTTTCTGAGGAGAGGTGGCAAATTCATGCAGTTCCGGGTCGTCGAAGAAGACGACGAGCAGTCGATGCCTGCGGTTGAGCATTCGCAGATAAGTCAGTTGTCGTCGCAAAGCACCGAAATCAGTGAAATTGGTATAAAGTATCAGTAGGCTGCGCTTACCCACCAGTTTATTGATGTTAGGGCAGAGCATGGAGTAGTCGGATTCGCCAAAGGTGGTTTGCTGATTATACAGACAGTCCATAATGCGTTTCATCTGTAAGGTGTTACTCTCAGCCTTGACGAATGAGTCGAACTTGTCGGCAAAAGTCACCAAGCCAGCCTTGTCTTGTCGGTGTATGGCTACATACGAGAGTACAAGTGAGGCGTTGATGGCATAGTCGAGCAGTGTCATCCCCTTGAAAGCTTGTTGCATAAGGCGACCTTTGTCGATGAGATTGAATATTTGCTGCGACCGCTCGTCTTGATATACGTTTACCATCAGATGTGTGCGTCTGGCACTTGCTTTCCAGTTGATGCGGCGGTATTCATCTCCCTGCACATAGTCTTTGATTTGCTCGAAGTCGGTGTTGTTGCCGGCACGACGGATGCGCTTGATACCTATCTCGGTGAGATTATTCGACATGGCTAAGAGTTCGAATTTCCGCAGCATGACATACGATGGATACACTTTTGCCATGGTTGGTTCTCCGCAGGTGAAACGTCTCTGCACCAGTCCAATGCGCGATGTGGCATACACAATAATATTCCCAAAGTGATATTCTCCCCTATGTGTGGGGCGCAGGTTGTATGTGGTTTTTATAGTTTTCTTCGGGGCTATTAATTCTATGATTTTAAAATCGCGTTTCTGAAAGTCAGGTGGCAATTCGTCGATGACGGTCACTCCTATTTGTTGCGAGGAGCCGTTTTTGATGTGTAGAGTAACTTGATTGTCGTCACCATTGGAGAATCGTTCGGGGCACTCACGTTGCGCCGACAGCTTCACACGCATGTAAAGATTCAAGGCATCGAGGACAACTGCGATGGTGAGGGCCACCAATGCCACCTGCCCCACGATAAGCATGGGTGACCACACGATGCCCAGTGCCATCAGGATGGCTGTGAGCACGATGAGCAGGTAGAATCTTTTTGTGAGAAACATAATTGTAGGATGCTATTTGGGTACTTCCACTTGATCGAGCAACGACTGAACCAATCGCATGGTGTCGAAACCTTCCATCTCGGCATCGGCGGTGAGGAGCAACCTGTGCTGAAGCACTGAAGGGGCGACAAACTTGATGTCGTCGGGTGTGACGAAGTCACGTCCCTGCATGAGAGCATATGATTTTGCTGCGCGCAGCATGGCCACGGCTGCACGTGGCGATGCTCCTAAATAGACGGCCTTGCTTGTGCGGGTAAGGTTGACCACTTGTACAATATATCTCAATAGACTTTCCTCGATATACACTCTCGACATGAGTGAGCGGAACTGCAATAGCTCTTCCTTTGTGATAATGGGATGGAGGTTGTCGAGCTTGGTGAGTCGTTCGTTCTCCTGGTGCTTTTTCAGCATTTCCACTTCAAGTTCCATGGGTGGGTAAGGTATGACGATTTTCATGAGGAAACGGTCGAGCTGTGCCTCTGGCAATTTGTAGGTGCCTTCTTGCTCCACGGGGTTTTGTGTGGCAACAACGGTGAAAAATTGTCCCAAATCGTAGGTCACACTGTCGATAGAGGCTTGGTGTTCCTCCATCACCTCAAACAGGGCTGCCTGCGTCTTGGCGGGGGCACGGTTGATTTCATCCACCAGGACGATGTCGGCGAAAATAGGACCTTTGTGGAAGTCGAATTCAGAGTTTTTCATGTTGAAGACAGTGGTGCCAAGCACGTCACTGGGCATGAGGTCGGGAGTAAACTGCAACCTACTGAAGCGGGCATCGATGAGTTTTGCCATTACTTTGGCCATAAGGGTTTTTGCCACTCCAGGAACACCCTCCAGGAGCACATGCCCGTCAGCGATGATTGCCGTCAGCAGCAGGTCGATGGCATTGTTCTGGCCTACGATGACAGTTTGTATCTGTTGGCGTACCTGCCTTATTTTTGCGGCAAAGTCCGTCAAATCGAGGTGTTGATTGTTGATTTCTTCCATATTCCTTGTTTGTGAGTATGTGTGTGGATGTTATAGTTTTTTCAATAAATTGTTCATAAAGTCGATAAAATTCATCATGTCTTCTTTTTCCAGATAATTGGATTCATCGATGTAGAAAGGTATATTGACAAAATTGGATTTTATAACCTGCTCCTCGATGTTCGTGAGTTGCGAGAGTGTTTGAATATTATTGCTCAGAAGTGTATGGTCTTCGATGTCCATTTGAAGGATTCGCCGAAGTTCGTCTTTAAAATAGGTGTATTTTTTTCTCAACAGGTCATGACGGTCACCTTGATGATAGTAAATAGAGCTGATGAGTTTAACAAACTGTAGGTTGCGATTTTCCGGCTGCTTGATCATGGGGATGACTCTTTGTCGGCGGCGAGCTGTGAAAAACATAAACAGCAGGAGGGCTGCCAGTATGGTGTACAGCGCCCATCGCAATGGCGGGCGTGAGAGCATAAAGGAGAGAGGTGTGGTGCTTTCCTGATCCAGCCCACCTCCAGATGCTGATTCCTTGAATTTATCCGCCGGCATCCTTACCACCTGGCAGTCTGCCAGTTCTGTCATGGCATGGTTCAGATAGAGGGAGATATCATGGTTAAGCACACCATAGTTGGTAAAGAGCAATGGGTTGCAATGGATATATAATGTTCCTTTGCCTATTTTATGACGAAGGGCAACAGCGGAAAAATATGGTTCCTCTTCATTATAACGCAGTTCATTGTTGTCATCGTATTCATCGTCGTCGTATTCGTATTCATCCTCGTATTCATCCTCGTCGTCGTATTTGTATTCATCCTCGTCGTCATAGTCGTATTTGTCGTATGTTGAATTGGATGTTATCCTCTTAACATGGTGAGGGTGTAAGTAGCGAGGATTATCTAAATATAGTTTTTCATGAACATTGGCCAAGGTTTCATAGTCTTCAGGATAACTGGAGAAACAATTTTCTATGAGAGATTTATAGATATTAACCGTGTCTGTAGATGACAATGTCCAAATAATACTATCTTTCAACTTGTTGTTTACTTCAAGCCGAAAAATATTTAAATCAAAATAGTAATCATGATTGATGCCTAAAAATAGAAAATCATTCGACAGGCTGTTTACGTCAGCCTCTTCGTCGTCATTTTCTTCTTCCTCTGCCTCTGAGCGATTTACGTATAAATTATCAGTGACTATCATCAGCTTGTTGCCACGGCTGACAAAATCATCCAATTGTTGGATTTTCTTATAGTTCCAATCCGACATGTAATCACCCTCGTTGATTATCAGTAGAGCCATACCTCCTTCGGATTTCAGCAATTCTTCTGGGTCGTCGTCAGAATATGTATATCCCTTGGGCATAGTAGCGGCAGCCATTTCATCGAACAGTTTACAGCCGAAAGGTTCTTCACTTAGATGATAGAATGTCGGCTCCCAGTTATATTTTCTGGCAGGTCGTAAGAGATAAAACAACACCACTCCAACAACGAGTAGTACCAGCAACCATATATTCCACTTCATGCTGCACCTCCTTTCGTGTTGAGCACTTCGTCGCGTAGATTTTGCATTTCATCGCTCATCTGTGATGTGGCAGGAAATTTTCCATATCTTACATATAGGAAGTGATAAGTCATTTTATCAAAGGCGGCAAGGTTTACCTCATCAGCATATTGTGACGGAGTCTTCGAAATATGCCATTTAATAGCCTTTCTGTCGTCAAGGGTATGGAGAGTGCGTAGATATACTAAGCGGACGATGTCTGCATAGTTGTGATTTCGCAAAGCCTCGTCCATCTCATGGTCGAAGTCGATGGTACGGATGTCGTCTTCTGCATTCTCATCTTCACTCTCGTTGTCGTCTTCATCTTCATCTTTTTTCTTGAAAATGCCCGAACGATAAGTCCAGTATATAATTATTGCTGCAACCAATATGCCTAAGACTATCCACACCAGTGTAGGTATCGAGGAGAGAAAATTGGAAAAACCATCCATGAAGCTCGGGTCGAAGTCTATATCTGGGTAGTCAATGTCAGAAACATCACCATCCCCAAGTCCTCCGTTCTCAAGTCCTTCGTTCCTTTGTGGCATTTCCCCTAAGCTCCTGTCGTAGGCATTCTGGCTCGCCATCTGTCGGGCAAGGGAGTCGTTCATCATGATGGGTGTATTCTCTGTCATCTTGTTTGCCGGTTAGAGGTTTTCAAAGTTTTCAATGTCATTTTCCAGGGTGATATCGTCGATGCTTTCCGACGTACTACCATAAAAATACACACAAGAGAGCATGACGACAGAAACCATGAGGAAGAACACATAGAAAAATAGTGCAGTGAGCAACAATTCAATGACCTGTATCAGGAAAACGGAGGATGCTGTCAAGCCATTGGGTATCCATACGCTCTCAATCAGCAATTCGTATAAGGACCAAGGAAGTGCCACCGACATCATCATCATCAAGCAAAGCAATATGATGAGTAGCACCATCAGAAATAGTTTGAACCATGAGGAGAAACCAAGTCTGAAAGCCTCAGATACAGCATTCGAGAAACTTTTTTCCTCCACTATCCATGTTGGAGCCAGCAACAGCAGTGGTATTCCTATGATTGTTCCAAACAAAAAGAAAACCACATGTTGTGACATGAAAAAGATAAAGATTGCTGATATAATCGACAAAAATAGCGTCTTCCATACGTTAGCCTGCATATATTTCCATGTTTCCTTGAGGGATAGACGTTGGCCGGGGAGTCTGCCGTCGAAATACGCAGACATGAGTGTATAAGAGGTCAATGCCGATGCCCAGAGACTGAGAAATATTGGTATCAATGGGAGATAGGAATAGTATTGAAAAAAAGTGGATATCATCCCTACTTCATCGGATTGAACATCAAAATGGCATTTTGTAAACATATATGCCAGTATGATAGAAGGGATGACCAGCAACAATGCCGACACGAAGAGCCACGAGGAAATGTTGACCCTCACAAAATCGAATGTGTGCTCTATGCACATCGATATGCCACGCTGTTGATATAACTGCTTTCTATTATCCATTTTCCAATTCTTTATGCCGCTTGATAGGCAGCAAAATGTAATAGAAAACAACAAATGCCAGCGAGCACATAATAACCAATAGTCGGAATACGTCGCCAATGTGGGTGTAGCGGGTGAAGAATCCTTCGATGAATCCAGCAATAATAAACAGAGGAACGGTGGATACCAGCACCTTAATCCCGCGTTGTGCGGCGAGCATAAACGATTTCATCCTGCTATATGTACCGGGGAAGAGCAAACCGTTGCCTAAAGTGATTCCAGCACCACCGGCAATGACGATTGCCGATAATTCAAGGGTGCCGTGAAGCATGATGGCCAGGATGCTTTCAACGAAGAGACCACGCTGAATAAAGAAGGTAACAAACGTGCCTACCATAACTCCATTGGTCATCAAGTGATATCCCGTGCCAAAACTGGTAAATATACCCATGGCAAAAATCATGAAAGCCACCATCACATTATTAATGGTGATACCGAGAAAGGAAATTATCTGTGGGTCGCCGCCATAGACAGCCATTGGCTCGCCGTTCTCGATATTCTGGAGTGTCATGTCCACATAAGCATCACCTAAAATCTGGCGGGTATAGTCAGGGTCACCGTAGGTGGAGATGACACCCACGATAATCATTACAACAAAGATGGCAAGCGAAGTGAGCAATGCCCCACGGGCCTCATATACACACAAGGGAATGTCGTGTGTCCAAAACCGCTTCAGTTGCGACCAACTGTGTGACTTGTTGCGGTAGAGATTGTGGTGCAGCCCTAAGGCTAAGTCGTTGAGATATTGTGTGATGGGAGAGTCAGGAAAATGGGTTTGCGCAAATGCCAAGTCAGAGGTCACCTCATTGTATGCCTCTACTGTCTGATCAGGAGAAGCAGCGTAGAACCCTATTTCTATCTGCCTCCATTTTTCCAAGTTGCGCCGGATAAAAACCGCCTCTCTCATGCTATCAAATGTCTATACGAGTAAAATTCTCCGAATTATTTGCAAAAGTAGAGAAATAAAAGTAATTTTGCAAGAAAATGGCTCAGACAAATTTCATCACCAGTCAATATGTATGTGTCCATCAGAAGGCGGCCACTGTGCTTCAGCGGTTTTGTGCATTCTTGCTGGACCTTGTCTTTATGAATGTATGTCTTATGATATTGGGGATGATTTTAGGTTTATTGGCCTGGAACTCTGGTACGGCTCCACTTGTATTGGCACTGATATTAACCATCCCAATTTTAATGTATCCGCTATTGATGGAGGTTTTTTATCATGGGCAAAGTTTTGGGAAGAAGCTGATGGGTATCAAGGTGGTCAGTCTTGATGGTTCTACACCGGCCATCAGTTCCTACATTCTCAGATGGGTGCTGTTGTTGGTTGATATGACTGGATTTATAGGGCTTACATCCATTGTCTTCACCCGCAACAGTCAGCGGCTTGGCGACTTGGCGGCAGGTACTACGGTGGTGAGGCTTGAAAGGGAAAGACAGAATTACCGTCTATTCAACTTTTCTTTTGCTGAGGCTAATTACTGTCCCAATTATCCACAAGTCACTAATCTTTCAATGCCACAATTCAGGTTGATTGCCATTATTCTTTATTCCCGGCACAGTTTTGTGCGAAATAATCGCTTGCTTCGACTGGCAGAGAAAACACGGCGTGTCATGGGGGTGAACGTCGCTCAGGGCACCGATGCTGAGCATTTTCTGGTTAATGTCTATAACGACTACCAATATTATATGTCGAAAATGGTCTGAATCAGAGAAATTCCAGTTGAAGGAAGGTGGTATCCAGTTTTCTCCGTAGGTCGTGTAGATGGTGATAAATACGCCCTCATCTTGCGCCTAACGAACAAGGAACTGTAGGGGCTAACGGTTTTTGTTATTTTTTGATAATCATTTTTTGATAATTATTTTTTGATAATTCAAATTAAAGCATTATCTTTGCGGGAAAAAATGAGAGGATATGATTGACAATCCCTTTGTAACAAATGGCTATGTAGGACCGGAATATTTCTGCGACCGCGTGGACGAAACTGCCATGCTCACCAACCTCCTAACTAACGGAAATAATGTTGCGCTGATGTCACCTCGTCGGGTTGGCAAGACCGATCTAATACGGCATAGTTTTCAACAGGAGAGAATTAAAGATAACTATTACTGTTTTCTCATCGATATCTATGCCACTAACTCGTTGCACGACTTTGTCAGCGTATTCGGAAAGTCCATTCTTGATGCGCTGAAGCCCAAAGGACGCAGGGTTTGGGAAGGCTTCCTGAATGCGCTGTTGTCGGTACGTTCTGAAATATCCTTCGACATCAACGGTAATCCCGTATGGGGGCTGGGTGTTGGAGCGATGGTACCTCCTCAAACAACTCTCGACGAGATCTTCGCCTATCTGGCTTTGGCAGAGAAACACTGTCTGGTAGCCATCGATGAGTTCCAGCAGATTCTCTATTATAATGATCACCAAAATGTTGAAGCAGCATTGCGTACGCAGATTCAAAAATGCAGCAATGCCAACTTCATCTTTGCTGGTTCTCAGCGACACATGATGAGTGAAATGTTCCTTTCTCCCTCACGTCCTTTCTACCAGTCGGTAATGCCTATGAGTCTCGAGACTATTCCGCAGGATAGTTACTGGGCATTTGCCGAACCTCAGTTTGCCAAAAACGGTGACCGAAGAATATCCTATGAGGTGGTGGAATCTGTCTATCAACGGTTTGAGGGTATCACTGCCAATGTACAACGCATCATGAACATGCTCTATATGATGACACCAAAGGGTGAAACCTGTGGAATGGAAATGATTGAAAGAGCCATTGACACCTATTTGCAGCTGTCGTCAGCATATTACAGTGAGCTGCTGCGTCAGATGCCAGAGAAACAGCGCAATGTGTTCCTGGCCATTGCTGCAGAGGGAAAGGTGAAAAACATTTCGGGTGGCAAGTTCGTTCACAAATATCACCTTTTGTCAACCAGCTCTGTCGTTTCAGCCGTCAAAGGACTGTTGGAAAAGGACTTTATCACCAAGAACGACAATGTTTACAGCATCTATGACCGCTTCTTCCAACTATGGATAGAGAAGATGCTACAGTCCTAATTTAGCCGGCGTACATGGTCTGGCCCTGGGTCAGCGCATCCGGCTCCACACCAAACGTCACCGTGACATTCGGCGCCGTGACACGGTACTCCACACTGAGTTTCTGCCCCGTGGCGTGGGTGGGACGAAGTATTGCTGTATAAGTATAAAAACTATAACAGAATGATTTAATTGTTTTACATATTTGATGCATTTTGGAGTTAAATGTTGCAAAATAGGTTGTAATGTTATAACTATTTCTAATACATTTATATCTTTGCACTGCTTATTAATAAAGAAGGGGTATGAGATATCTAAATGTTAAGAAGGCATTGGCGGCGTGGATGGCATTACAGCCGTTGTCAGAAAAGGATCGGGAAAGATGGCAATGGCCGCATAGCTCGACTGATGGTGAATTTCATCCTGACTCATATTTGTCCAAATATAAAGTCTTTTTTATCTAAGCATTTGCGGACAAACAGATTGACAATAATAATATCGCAGCTTGTTGGCTAAAATAGATTACGCTATCCGGCATCAACAACTGTCCGTATGCATTGGCTTGATGTTCATAACACCTCAAAGCGTTGATGGTGTCGTGTGCTAACATAGCGAAATGATACGCCTGCCTGATTTCATTCAACTCGTTTCGTGGTAGATACTGATAATGGAACAGACTGGCCATTTGTGAATGGATGCGGCAGAGAAGACCAAAATCACAATGGGAGCCAAAAGAAGGGTCTATTTCTTGTGTCTTTTGGCTCTTTGCTCTCGGTATTTCGCCTTTTGGCGAGCACTGCCACTGCCGTGTGAGCCAGTGACGTATTTCTTCTTTTTGGCTTTGGTCCTTACCTTGTCGTTGTCACTGTTGTCGCCGGTGCTGCTGCGCCCCCAGACGATGCCACTCTGGATGATGGAGTCGATGTCGTCGCCCTTACTCATGTTTTTTTTGTTTTAGTGGTGGAAAAGACGTACGCCGGTAAATGCCATGGCGATGCCGTATTTGTCGCAGGTGGCTATGACATGGTCGTCGCGCACAGAACCTCCAGCTTGAGCGATATATTGTACGCCGCTCTTGTGAGCACGCTCGATATTATCGCCGAATGGAAAGAATGCGTCGCTGCCAAGAGCCACACCAGTGTTGCGAGCTATCCACTCTTTTTTCTCTTCACGGCTTAATGGCTCGGGACGTGTAGTGAAGAATTGTTGCCAGGTGCCCTCACGAAGCACATCGTCGTAGTCGTCGCTGATATAGACATCGATGGTGTTGTCGCGGTCGGCACGGCGGATGCCTTCTACAAATGGCAGGTTCATCACCTTTGGATGCTGTCGCAGCCACCAGATGTCGGCTTTGTTGCCTGCCAGACGGGTGCAATGTATGCGGCTTTGCTGGCCGGCACCGATACCGATGGCCTGACCGTCTTTCACATAGCAAACGCTGTTGCTCTGGGTGTATTTCAATGTAATCAGAGAGATGATGAGGTCGCGGAGAGCCTCCTCTGTGAACTCCTTGTTCTGGGTGGGTATGTTTTCAAAGAGGGTGGGGGAGTCTAATTCTATATTGTTGCGGCCCTGCTCAAAAGTGATGCCGAAAACCTGTTTGCGCTCAATAGGCTCTGGCACATAGTCGGGGTCGATTTTAATGACATTGTAGGTGCCTTTACGCTTGGCACGTAAGATTTCCATTGCCTTGGGGGTGAAGTCGGGGGCTATCACACCATCACTCACCTCGCGCTTTAGCAGTGTAGCGGTCACGGCATCGCAAGTGTCGCTGAGTGCCACAAAGTCACCATAGCTACTCATGCGGTCAGCACCACGAGCACGAGCGTATGCGCAAGCTATTGGTGAAAGTTCCTCCTTGATGTCGTCCACGAAGTAAATCTTGCGAAGTGTGTCGCTCAAGGGGAGTCCCACAGCGGCACCGGCTGGTGACACATGTTTGAAACTGGCTGCTGAGGCAAGCCCTGTGGCCTTCTTTAGTTCCTTCACCAACTGCCAGCTGTTGAAGGCGTCGAGCAGGTTGATATAGCCGGGGCGGCCATTGAGCACTTCGATTGGAAGTTCGCCGTCGGACATAAATATACGTGAGGGCTTTTGGTTGGGGTTGCAGCCGTATTTCAAGGATAATTCTTTCATGATGGGTGATTTTGTGTGATGAATGTTTGTGATTTTTACTAATGAGTGAGGGAATGGAGGAATCATATATGAAAAAAGAGGTTTTCATATTACATGAAACCCCTTATTTCTTTCTTAGGCTTTCTTGATGACTCTCTTCTCCTTAATACGAGCCTTCTTGCCGGTGAGAGCACGCAGGTAGTACAGCTTAGCGCGACGTACCTTACCTCTCTTGTTCACTTCGATGCTGTCGATGTTGGGTGACTCCAATGGGAAAATACGCTCTACACCAACTGTGCCCGACATCTTGCGGACAGTGAAACGTTTCTTCTCCTGATGACCACAAATTTTGATAACCACACCACGGTAGTACTGGATACGCTCTTTGTTACCCTCGATGATTTTGTAACCCACTGTGATGGTGTCGCCAGGACCGAATTCTTCGAATTTCTTGCCGGCTTCTTTTGCCTTCTCGGCTGAGTTGGTGGCAAATGCCTGCTCAGCAACTTTGATTAAATCCATTGTGTAAGATGATTAAATTTGTTATCGCTCCGACGCAACATAACGAGGCTACTCTTCTTCCTGTCAGCGATTACGCCAAAAAGCGGGTGCAAAGGTAGTAATTTTTTCTCATTCTGCCAAATAATTAACTCATTTCTATACTTTTATCTGAAAAAACCATTAATTTTGCACAACAAAGGGGGAATATAGACTTTAGAATATAGACTCTTGACTTTAGGCTCTGGACTTTAGACTTTAGGCTCCAGATTTTGCTTTATCTCAATAAATCCCAATAAAACACAATAAATCTCTTAATTATCCCAAATATCCCACTATATCCCAATTATATAGACGCGAGTTCTCGCATCCTACAAATGAATAGCATATGTCCAAACTCCTAAACTCCCGAACTCCCAAATACCTCATGATGGCCATTCTGCTGGCCTCTTGCTCCACCCATTATGAGGTGAGTGAGGTTACACGCACACGAGTGTTGATAGACAATACTTATGATAGCGCATTAGATGTTGCTACGACAAGATTCATGCAGCCCTATAAGCAGAAAGTTGATAGTGAGATGGCTCCAGTGGTGGGGCAAGCTGCTACACCCTTAGAACCATATCGACCCGAAAGTCCGTTGGGTAATCTTCTTTCGGATATACTGGTATGGGCAGCTCCACAATATGGTGAGAAGGTTGATTTCGGCCTCTATAATAACGGTGGGATGAGGGCTTCATTCGCTCAGGGGGATATCACCATCGGAGATGTGCTTGACGTTGCACCGTTTGAAAACTATCTCTGTTTTGTCACACTCACTGGCGATAAAGTGCAGGAGCTGCTCGGACAGGTAGCCTATCGTGGTGGCGAAGGTGTCAGCAAGGAGGTGAGGATGGTGATAACGACTGACAATAAATTGGTTTCTGCAAACATCAATGGGCAGCCAGTGATTCCGACGAAGAACTATCGGGTTGCCACACTTGATTATGTGTCGCATGGTAATGATCGCATGGTGGCATTTAAAAGCTCCACCGACCGTCACGATATCTCGAAGGAGGAGGGTGGACTCGCACGAGATGTCATCATGAGATACATCAAGGAGCGTACAGCCAATGGACTTCCCGTGGAGAGCAAGATAGAAGGACGTATAACCATCAAAGAGTAAATGGCTATGAAAATGAGACATGTATTAATAACATTGTTGTGCTTTGTGTCGGTTGGGGCATGGGCTCAAGATAAGCAACTGGTGATATTGCACACCAACGACACACATAGCACCATCATGCCACTTAATCCCAATTTGTCGGACAAAAAAGTGGCAGGTCGTGGTGGGTATCTCAGAAGAATGGAATTCTTGCGTCAGCAACGCGAACAGACACCAGATTTGCTACTCTTCGACAGTGGTGACTTCTCACAGGGTTCGCCTTATTATACCTTATTTAAAGGGGATGTTGAGGTGGGGCTGATGAACCGTATGCACTATGATGCTGTAACCATTGGTAACCATGAGTTTGACTACGGACTGGATAATATGGCAAGGCTCTTCCGTATGGCTGAATTTCCTGTCGTATGTGCCAACTATGATTTCACAGGCACACCTTTGGAGAAGCTGGTAAAACCGTATGTCATCATCAAGAGAAAAGGGGTACGTATCGGTGTCTTCGGTCTGTGTCCTCCGCTTGAAGGACTGGTTGATGCACATAATTGCCAAGGAGTGAAATTCCTCGACCCCGTGGCGAAGGCCAACGAAATCGCTACATTGCTGAAAAAACGGGAGAAATGCGACCTCGTGATATGTCTCTCACATTTGGGTTGGCAGACCGACTTGGTGGACGACCACGACATGATTGCTGGTTCAAGAAACATCGACCTCGTGCTTGGCGGTCATTCGCATACCTATCTTGAAAATCTGGAGTATGTAAACAATATCGATGGCATGAATGTTGCTGTAGATCAGAATGGAAAGCACGGTATCTGGATTGGACGGATGGTTGTGCAGATGAAAAGAAAATAAGAATGCCGACTTTTTAAAGTGGTCTCATTACTCAACTTTCGCAAGCTCCAGTTTCGTCTGGTTTTGAGACTTTTAGGTCGCTTCGCTTGCAGGTTATAAGGTGATATATGTATGGCTAACGACATATTTGGGCACATTTCACCTCATAACCTCATCGCCTAAAGACCTCATAACCTAGAAGTTGAGGACTTACAAAATTCAATTAATTATTCAAAATAGAATGTCAGTGCGATGATTTTTGTGCGTGCTTGGCTCACTGAGTTGGTGTATTGTATCATGTTGCGGTTTTTCAGGTGATTTGCATGGTCGGTGTCCAAGCTGTTAGTCAGACTGTACATGAATTTTAATTCCGGACGAAGCTTGAAAAACGGCAGGTAATAGTCGCAACCTATACCCAGTTCGGCATATAGATCGTAGCGTTTTAGCTTGATAAAGTCGTTGTCGCGGCCAGAGAGGTTGATCATTGGGTTGAGGCCAGTTACGATGTATGGGCGATGGTTGTTGAAACGTGGTGCGGCGAAAATCATGTCCAAGGCACACGAGATGTAGGCAGTTTTCAGCTGCTGGCGCTCCTCGGTAGGTTTGCCGTTGATGTCAACCTCGCTATGATTGAGAAAGGTGAGGTGTCGTGTGCCAAAATACATCGTAGGAGCTATGCGGAACTGGAAATGTGTGCTCAGACGGAATTCGCCCAGCACACCCACGTTGAAACCACTGTCCCAACGGTCTTGGTCGCATGAAATAAGACGCTCCACCACGCTGCCATCTTCCTGCTCAATCATCTGAGGACCCACGTTGAGCAGCTCTACGTCCTGTAAATGGGTACCAACATCAACACCGAAATGAAATTGCCGCAAATCAACATACGGCCTGTTTTCCACAGTCCGTTCCTGGCCCTGAGCCACTAAACTTATCAGCAGCAGGGCTGTCAGAAATGCTATTTTTTTCCTCAGCATATTATAATAACGCTTTTTCCGCCCTCTTATTGTATTTGAAAACGTCTTGCAAATACCTATTCATGGGGATTTAGTAAGGAAAAAAGATGTAAACAAGTGAAAAACATAAAAAACAAATAAAATTTTCTCATTATTTGTAGGTATATCAAAATTAATTTCTATCTTTGCACGTGAAAATAAGGGTAGTCAATACCTATAATAAAACAAATATTCATTAATTAAATTTTATTACTATGGCATACGTAATTGGTGACGACTGCATTGCATGCGGAACATGTATCGATGAGTGCCCCGCTGGAGCAATCTCTGAGGGCGACAAGTATTCAATTGACCCGGAAATTTGCACAGAGTGCGGAACTTGTGCAGATGTTTGCCCATCTGAGGCAATCAGCCTTCCATAATCAATGATAATCATAGAATAGTAAGGTGTGCTTAGGCACACCTTTTTTTGTTTATCATTATTTGATTCTTGATGACAAACAAAAATCCCGATGCTTAAACATCGGGATTTAATAAGTATGTTAGAAAGAGTTATTTGCTGATAGCTTCCAAATAGCGCTTAGCAATGTTGTCTTCGGGATCAAGCTCTACAAGGCGGTCCAGATAAGGTGCTGCAGCCTTGATACCCTTGTCCTTGTCTGCCCATAACAAGGCACCAAGTTGACGATAGGCAGATGTCAAATCGGTAACCTCTCTAGCTGTGCGGTCGCTCTTGTCTTGAAGCAGGTCGATGACAGCAAGCCATTTGCTCTGAGCAAGGGCATTGTTGTTCAGCTTAAATGCCACATTACCTTGCTGGAGAATACCATAGGTCTTAAGTTGTGGGAATTTCTCAATCATTCTGTCAAAAACACCCATGGATTTTTCCATATAGAGATCCACATTTCCGTCTTCTGCCTTTTGAGCTTCTACAGCTTTCTGGGAATAGATATCTGCCAATTTTGTAAAATCAGATACTTTTACAGAACTTGCCAGTGACAGGTATTTTTCAGCAAAGCTAATAGCCTGATCCTCTTCGCCAAGACCAGCGTATGCCTCAGAAAGAAGTTGATAGTTGAGGTAGGCATCGTCTTTTTTCTCGAGTGCCTTGTTGAAACGCTCAATAGCCTCATTGTATTTCTTCTCTGCCAGATATACCTTGCCGATATTTTGGAAGTCATTGTATATCAAGTCCATGTCGGAACGTTCCATAAAGTTGGCATATTTCTCAGCATCAGTGTATTTGCCTAAGTCAACAGCACTATACAAAGCATAGCGTGTGAGTGCCTTCTCTACATTAGAGTTGGGGAAACGGCTGATACCTTTCTGGGCAACTTCTAATGCTTTGTCGGCATTGCCTGTGAAATAAGCAGCCTGAGCATATTCATACGTCTGCTGCTCGTCGTTGGTGTTTTGGTTGGACTTTGAGTAGTAGTTGTATGCAGATTTATAGTCGTTGATGATGAAGTATGAGTGACCCGACTCAGCCTCAATAGGATAAGAAGGAACCTCTTTCTTCAATTTGTTCATTGTGTCGTCAAAAGTTGCAGGGTCCTTACGATAGATATTGGCATATTTGATATAGCCATTGGGGTTTTTAGGATCCATACTCATAGCATTCTTATACCACATGGCAGCCTGACCGCCTTCTTCTTTCTGCTGCTCAATGTCGCCTAACAGAACATAGGCATCACCACAGGTTTTGTTCTTCTTCAAAACCAAGTCGGCATAATATTTAGCTTTATCCAAATGGTTTTCCGATAGGAAACCATATCCCAAGGCGACAAGTGCTGCTGGATCTTTCTTATAGGCTTTCTCGTATGCTTTTACCAAGTTTTTGGCAGCATCGGGCTTGCCTGGATTTTCCTTTAACACTTTGTAGATTGCATTTAACTGTGGTTGATAGTCAGCTGTCTGTGCTGACATACCGGTCGATACTGTGAGCATCGCACCGATTAATAGATATTTAATTGTTTTCATATTCCACAAATTTTTATAGGTTATACTACTAATTTTTAGGTTATACTATATTGAAATGATATCTGTCTCTATGACGAAATTAACGTCAGAATGTTTAATTTATTGTTAAGTAGTTGTTCAAAAAAATCTACTTTATTATTTGGCATTAACTTCTTTTAAATTAATATCTGCCCGGTAAGGAAGCAAGCCAGATCTCATAACAATCAGCTGCCCCTTGTCGCTGGCGCAATACTCAGCAAAACCACGCGATAACTGATAGCCCGCACCTGCCAATATTGCGTAGATAGTACGAACAAAAGGATAGGTGCCGTCCAACAAATAATACTGGAAAGGCTTGTAGGAATTGTATGGTGTTGCTTTGTCTGCATTGGTAACAGACATCACTTGGATGTTCATTTTGAATGTAAGATGACGGGTGTCACGATGGTCCATAACCCAGTTTGAACCAATTACGCCGATAGCATTTGGACTTTTTTCGACATAGTCGATGACACCTTGGCTGTTCTTGGCTGCTACTATATTAGGACTTACCATATCCTTACCGCCAAGAATGGAATCTACACAATATTGTACTGTGGCCGAACGTTTGTTGTCGAATACCACCTCGATATTTCCTCGTTTGGAACCTGGTACAATCTGGTTCCAGTTGGTGGCTTCGCCGCTGAGAATACGTTGCACGTCACGCACGGTGATACAAGTGTCCTTGTTCTCCTTGTTCACTATCAGTGTGACGCCATCATAGCCTAAAGTGTAAACCAAAGGACTGACATTAAGGTTATGTTTAATTAATAAGCTGTCATTTTGGGTAAGCTTGCGTGATGAAAAGTAAAGATGCACCTTACCCGACATCAACTGATCAAAGCCATCTTGAGCATCTGTATAAATGGCTGTGATTTGTGCATTACCTTTACAATTGTCTTGAAACTGTTTGCGCTCCGCCTCTACGAGGGGACTAAAACTTTCGTCAGAGGCGAATTGCATCGCCCCTGACGTATAAGTTTCGCTTTCGTTTCCTGCTTGATTCTTGTTGTTCTTACACGACATCAATGACATTGCTGCCGTTGCCAACAAAAACGCTGCAAAAAAGAATGATTTTTTCATGTTTAACTCTAACTGTTATTGAAGTTGGAATTTCACAGGGAGTGTGTACCATACACGTACATGCTGGCCATTCTGCTTACCTGGATTCCACTTAGGCATCTTGCTGACCACACGCACAGCTTCTTTGTCGAGCGAGGGGTCTTTGCCACGAACCACCTTCACACCGTTCACAGAACCGTCTTTCTCAACCACGAACTGCACAACCACAGTTCCAGAGATACCGTTCTCCTGTGCGATGGGAGGATATTGCAGGTTCTTGCTCAGCCACTGGTACATGGCAGCGTCGCCACCAGGGAATGAGGGCTGCTCAGCAAGTTCAGCAAGGTTGTACACCTTGGTGTCTTCCACCACTGGTGGTTTCTCAGGCTCTGGTTCTTTCACTGGCTCTTGTACCTCTTTCACGGCCTCAGTAAGCACACTTGCATCACTGGTACCTTCTTGGTCTTTTGCGCCAATAGCTGTTTCTGCATCAAGGTCGGTGGTAGATTTCACTTCTTTTGCTTCGTCAATCACTTCCTTAATTTCAGGAACCACAAACTGCTGAGTTTCACGAACTTGCTCTACTTCAGGAACATCTTGAGGTGGAGGTGGCGGAGGAGTATCCTCTTGCAGTTCTTCTTCCTCTTTCTGTTCTGCTTCAGCTGAGAGCTCAGCACTTCTCTTCATAGCCTCTAATCTTTCTCTTTCAGCAGCTTCGTCAGCTTTGACTTTGTAGAATAGATAGCCACCAATAAGCAGTGCTATAGTCATCAGAATTACCAATGCTAACAAGTTTCGGCTCGACGTACCTTTACGCAACTGGTAGGCTCCATATTCGCGGTTTTTGTCGGCGAATACCATGTCAACCCATTTAGGGTCGAGAATATCAATTTTTGCCATTTTGCTTTGTTTTTAAGGTTTAATAATCTTCGACTTACATCTCGATGTTCTTTTCAGTGAGCATCTTCTCGTCCTGAGGATTGATGTTGTCGATTACGTACGTACCGATACTTAAGATCTGCATTTCATTGAGAGCGTCAATCATGTGCTGGTAGGTAGCATTGTCAGAAATCTTGATGATCACGGTCAATGGGTGTACCTTTTCACTCTCACTCAACTGACCTTTCTTGATTTCTGCCATTCTGGCATCGAATGTAGAGTCATTGTAGTTCTCTGGGTGATCCCTACGATCTCTTTCCAAGGCTTCTACAGCTCTCATGATTTTTCTCACAGGGAAGGAGTTGTCTTCCTGCAACCTGTGATTGCGAATAGCATCTCTGATACCCTCGTCCGACCAGTCTGTCTCCTGAAGCCATTCGGGGTTGTTGTAATCAGGAATACCTATACCATAATAGAGCTTGTCTTCTGAGGCAGTCACATAGATGGTAAATGTACGATCAGCTTTTGTTTCTTGCTGGTTCTCCTGGTCTTGTGGCTTGTCTTTACTCGGCAAGAACAAGTCCATACTACTTGGCTTGCTCAGCGTTGTACAAAGCATGAAGAAGGTGATAAGAAGCATCAGCATATCCACCATCGGCGTAAAATCAACTCGTACGTTGATTTTTTTCTGTTTGCTTTGATTTTTCTTTGCCATTATTGACCTCCTCCTGTATTCTGGTTAATATAGTTTCTTGCAGAGCTAACTTTGTTGCCATCGAGCTGTGTAGAAAGGTAGTAATGGCTCTGGCTTATATCCTGAAGCTCGCTCATCACTAACTTTATAGTTTTGTAAGGAGTGTCATGGTCGGCTTTGATGACCAATGCAATCTTCTTTGTCTCTTTGGGCTCCATTTGCCCTGTTTGCTCATTCTTTTCCATTACCTTGAGATTGGTCTTTGCGGCCAATACCCACTGCTGGAACTCACTCATTTTGCCATCAATACTGTCAAGGGGGATACCCGGCTTGATGGAGGGATCTTGCCCAAGCAGAATCTTCGAACGTTGCTCCTGGCTTTTGCCAAGATATGCTGGAAGGTCTTTCAAAGATACACCAAACTGAGCTTCACTTGAAAAAGCGTATGCTAATTCAGCGTTTTTAGCTACTGATGGATGCATATTCTGAAGGATAGTCTTCAAGTCGTCAGCATTGCTCATGCCTAAGAAGACCTGACCTTCGCCCGTCGGCTTACCGTCTTGGCCCTTTACAGGACTTACGGTGATTGTCAGTACATCTGTCTCTGGTACCTTTGTCTCAATGACGGTTCCCGGTGTGTTGACTCTCACAGGCTCATTCTTGATAAATGTAGAAGTAAGCATGAAGAATGTCAGCAGCAGGGTCATCACGTCCGACATAGGCGTCATGTCGATCCAGATGTCACTTTTCTTAATTTTTACTTTACCCATAGCTGTTGAATATTAAAGGGTTAGCAAAAATTAAGCCTCGTCTGCGTGGTTGGATTCGTAGGTCTGTGCTATTGAATATCCAACTTCGTCAAGTGCATATGTCAGCTTGTCCACCTTGTTGGTGAAGTAGTTGTAGGAAACTACAGCGAACCAAGATGTTGCGATACCGAAAGCTGTATTGATAAGAGCCTCGGAGATACCTTGTGCCAGCTGGCCAGAGTCGGCTGCACCACCTTTACCCATAGCGGAGAATGATTTGATCATACCGACCACAGTTCCGAGAAGTCCGGTAAGTGTACCGAGGGTTACGATAGTAGCGATAATCGGGAGGTTCATTGTCAGAGTAGGCATCTCAAGCTGAGTGGCCTCTTCGTGAGCTTGCTGGATCTTAGCGACTTTCTGAGCCTTCTTGATACCAGTGGTCTGCTCCATTTCCTTGTAAGCATTCAGTGACTGTGTGAGCACATTAGCTACAGAACCTTTCTGTCTGTCGCAAAGCTGCTGAGCCTTGGCAAAGTCGTTGGCGTTGAGAGCGGCCTTGATGTTGGTCACGAACTTGGGCAGAGAGCCTTTACCGAAAGCGGTACGCAGGGCGAGCCAGCGCTCGATAGACATAGCGAGCACGGTAAGAAGCAGAGAGTGGATAACAGGCACGATCACGCCTCCTTTATACACAAGACCCCAAACGTCTTTTGCTTCACCATCTTTCTCGAAATGGATGTCTGAACCGAACCAGAGGAAGAATAATGTGAATGCGATAGCAGCGCAAATCAAGATAATCCAGAAAGCGCCTCTTACACCAGTGAAACCACTACTTTTCTTTACTGGTTTTGCACCAGCAGTTTTTGTTGTTGTTGCCATAATTTTTTTAATTTGTTTGATTTAAGTTATTGATAAAATTTATGTTATAGTTGTCTTGTTGGTTGGTTTTTAAATAGCGCATAGCAAAGGCATAGCAAATAACTTCGCAAAGATATAAATTTTTAAATAATAATTCTCGCTCATTATAGATATTTAACAAATTTTTAGAAATGATTTTACAGAATTGCCCTTTCACAAACCTTCCTATTTCTAAATTATTGAAGTTTGGCCAGTGATACACTAATGCGGCGGATAGCTTCGCGGATATTGTCGTCGCTGGTGGCATAGCTCATACGAAAACAGGCGGGGTCGCCAAAAGCGTCGCCGGATACAGTGGCTACATGGGCGTCCTCTAAGAGATAGAGTGCCAGATCGGTGGAATTGTTGATGATGCGGTCACCACATCGCTTTCCGAAATAGCTGTCGCATTTGGGGAAGAGGTAGAAGGCACCCTGGGGCACGTTTACCTCTAAGCCTGGAACTTCACGTGCTAAACTGACGATGAGGTCACGACGCCGTTCAAATGCTTGGCGCATCTCTTCCACGCAATCCTGGGGAAGGGTATAGGCGGCCTCTGCAGCTTTTTGGCTCACGGAGCAGGCACCACTGGTGTATTGCCCTTGAAGTTTGTTGCAGCCTTTCACAATCCATTCAGGAGCAGCCATGAATCCAATGCGCCAGCCAGTCATGGCGTAGGCTTTCGACACACCGTTGATGATGATGGTACGTTCGCGCATTCCCTCAAATTGTGCAATGCTTTCATGATGTCCGGTGTAGTTGATGTGTTCATAGATTTCGTCGGCCAGCACATAGAGGTCTTTATGGCGTTTCACAACCTCTGCCAAGGCTTGTAGCTCTTCTTTTGTATAGACGCTGCCTGTAGGATTGCTTGGCGAGCAAAGGATAAGCATACGGGTGTGTGGGGTGATGGCGGCTTCCAATTGTTCGGCTGTCATCTTGAAGTCCTGTGCAAATCCTGTCGGAACAACCACAGGCACACCGCCGGCAAGTTTAGCCATCTGGGGGTAGCTCACCCAGTATGGGGCTGGGATGATTACTTCGTCACCGTCGTTGACAAGAGCCATAATGGCATTACAGACACATTGTTTGGCACCGTTGGAAACTAATATTTCGTTGATTCCATATTGCAAACCATTCTCGCGAAGCAGCTTATCGCTGATGGCCTTACGCAACGAGGGATAGCCAGGCACGGGGGAGTAGCGGGAATAGTTCTCGTTGATAGCCTGTTTGGCTTTCTCCTTGATAGCCTCTGGAGTGTTGAAGTCGGGTTCTCCCACACTGAGGTTAATCACATCGATACCCTGGGCTTTCATCTCGCTGCTTTTCTGCGACATGACAAGTGTGGCCGAGGGCGATAGCCTATTAAGTCTGTCTGATAGTTGTGGCATAATTTGTAGTTTTTTAAGACAATGTTCAATGTTCAATGTTCAATCATAAATGCAACTGATGTCCCATGCGCTCCTTTTTAGTGCGCAGGTATTGTAGGTTGAATTCGTTGGGAGTGATTTCGATGGGGATGTTCTCCACGATTTCCAGTCCATAGGCTTCTAATCCCACGCGTTTCACGGGGTTGTTTGTTAGCAAGCGCATTTTGTGGACGCCAAGATGTCGGAGCATTTGTGCACCACAACCATAATCACGCTCGTCGGGCTTGAATCCCAAGTGTACGTTGGCATCCACGGTGTCATAGCCTTCTTCTTGCAGTTTGTAGGCAGCAATTTTGTTCATCAGTCCGATGCCGCGCCCTTCCTGTTGCATATAGACGAGCACTCCACGTCCTTCTTTTTCTATCATCTGTAGCGACTTGTGCAGTTGTTCACCGCAGTCGCATCTGAGACTACCAAGGATGTCGCCAGTGCAGCATGAGGAGTGTACGCGTACCATCACGGTTTCCTCTGCTTTCCATTCTCCTTTGATTAGGGCGAAATGTTCCACTCCGTTGCTTTTTTGGCGGAAGGGTATAAGCTTGAAGCGTCCCCATTGGGTAGGCATATCCACTTCGTTGCCAACTTCAATAAGTGAGTCGCGCTGGAGACGATAGGCAATCATATCTTTGATAGATATGATTTTCAAATCGTATTGGCGGGCCATTGCTATTAGTTCAGGCAGGCGAGCCATCGTGCCGTCGTCATTCATGATTTCCATCAGCGCTCCAGCAGGATAAAGTCCAGCCATGTGGCAGAGGTCGATGGTGGCCTCGGTGTGTCCACTGCGGCGCAGCACACCATGGTCTTGGGCGTAGAGTGGACTCACGTGTCCGGGGCGCCCAAAGGTTTGGGGTGTAGAGGTTGGGTCGGCAAGGGCACGGATGGTGGCGGCGCGGTCGTGGGCTGAGACGCCAGTGGTGCAGCCTTCTCGTTTGTCGATGGTCACGGTGAACGGAGTGCCTAATACAGAGGTGTTCTCAGAAACCTGGCGAGGCAGGTCCAGCTCTTTGCACCGGGAAATGGTGGTGGGGGCGCAGAGTACACCTCGGGCATGTTTAAGCATGAAGTTCACTTTCTCGGCAGTAATCTTTTCGGCTGCAATGATGAGGTCTCCCTCATTCTCGCGGTCTTCGTCATCTACAACGATGACAAATTTGCCCTCCTTGAAGTCTTGAATGGCATCCTCGATGCTGTCGAGTTGATATTCTTTAGTGTCTGTCATATATATAATAATGTTTATTGAAGTTTCGTAAGTCCTCAACTTCTAGGTTATGAGGTCTTTAGGTTATGAGGTTATGAGGTGAGATTTGCTCAGAATATTCAATTTTCAATGGTAATGTCCCTTTAACTCCTCTTTAACTACCTTTTAACTCCTCTTTAACTCCTTTTCAATTTTCACTTTCCCCATTTGCTCTATTCTCTTCATCATTTTGTCGTTTGTCTGGCGAATGGTGCGTAGGTCTTTGAGCAAACGTAATCGGAACCGCCACATTCGGCAATAGAAGAAGATACCTGCTGGTATGATGATGGCCATCAGTGTGTTGAGCCACAGCCGTTCAAATGGCCGTGTATGAGCTTTTTCTGCCACGATGGGGTAGTGGTTGAGCAGACTAATCACCATTTTGTCGCGGCTGTTGGAAAGATCGTCGATTACTGCTTCCAACTCCTGGCTGATGCGCTCAATTTCATGGTCGGGTTGGTAGCGGAAGAACACCTTAATAATATTAGGTGGCGATTTCAGGTTATGCTCGCTGGAATAGGTGGTGATTTCCTCACTGATGCGTTGCAGTTCGGTGATATCATGGGCATAGTCGGGTTCGTTAATAATCACCTCCTTGCCAGCCACGCTACGTTTGCGACGCATTCCTAACATACGTAGTCCTAAGTCAATGTATGCGTCCAAGTTGAAGACGGCAGAGTCATTGTTTGCTTTATAGGTGATAAATACAGCCGTTGGTGCCAATACAGCGGTGGCGAGACCCTTGCCAAACCATATCGCCCATATTCCGCTTCGTGCCATGCGGTATCCTGTATTATCAAGGATGTAGAAGATAATGAACACAATGATTGAGGCGATGATGGGGATGCCTAAGCCTCCCTTTCGAATGATGGCTCCGAGAGGTGCCCCAATGAAGAAAAAGATGATACACGACAAGGCAACAACGAATTTGTTGATGGCCTCAATCTTGTGTTGTCTGAGATATTTGTCTCCGTCGTTGGTAATCATGCTCTTGAAGCTAAGGTCGCTGCATTGTTGGTTTACCTTCGAGAGGGCGTTGTTTACCGCCATACGTTGTTTGTCGGGGGGTAGCTTTGCGAAAACACTATCTAAATTGTATTCCTTTGATTTCATCGACTGTATTGCGCGCAGGGAGTCAACCTTGCTCATCTGAGGAATGGAATAGGCATAGCGCATGGCTTCATCGTAGAAACTGCGGCCGATGCTATCGTAAGTGTGGTTTAGCGAGTCGATGTCGGTTTGGATTTGTTCGAGTCCTTTAGCTTTAGCGTTCTGACCAAAGATGTTTGCGTCGGCGAGGTTGAATTCACCGTCAAAGTCAATGATGATGCGCTTTTTGCTGAATGTTTCACGGCGATAAGGCACATAGGCACTTCCTACCAAGTCTTGAGAGCGCATGTTCTCAAACCATTCTCCGCTATATAGGTTCAGCATCAAGTGCTTCTTTTCTGCTGTGCTTTGAAGCATCCCTGAGTCGGCCAGGATGATGGCGGCATCTTCGTAACTGTCGGTCATTCGGTAGATCATTACGCCATAGAGCATGCCTGTCTTGATGTCTTTTTTCTGGACATAGATGTTGCTGTTAGGGATGCCGTCATAGAAGACACCCTCGGGAATCTCCAGTTCAGGACTTTTCTGCTTCATCGAGATGAGCAGCTGCCCCATCTTCTTGTTGGCTTCAGGACCGATGTAGTTTTGGAAATAGAAAGAGCCACAGGCAATGAGTAGCACAATGAAGATAAGGGGGCGAAAAGTTTGCATCAACGAGATGCCAGCTGCTTTGATGGCAGTCAGTTCGGAACTCTCGCCTAAGTTGCCAAAGGCGATGAGTGATGATAGAAGGATGGCAAGGGGCAGGGCCTGAGGTATCATCATCAGAGCCATATGCCAAAAAAACTGTCCTAAGATGTCGAGTGTTAGGCCTTTGCCTATCAGAGCATCAATATATTGCCATACAAACTGCATCATCAGCACAAAAAGACTGATAAAGAATGTTCCCACAAATAATAGGGAAAACTGCTTGATAATGAGTATGTATAGTTTCTTGATACGAAGCATGGGCTTTGCGTTTTGGCAGCACAGACGCTATCAAATTGCAAAAGTACTACAAAAAATCACAAAACCGCCTGTTTTTGCTTTTTTTAATTTGCCAACTATTCTTTTTGGGCAAATTAAAACGTTAAATCTCAAATCTTATTTTTAAAACCTTAAGTCTCAAACCTTATTACAACCCACTCGTCAGATGTAACTGATCGATATTCTGTTCCCATATGTCAAGTAAACTGTCAACATCGTCGGGAAGCGCATAGTCAGTGATGTGAAGAGTAAAACCGTCAGTGATTTCCGAGCGCAGCATACGCAGTTCGAGATATGCCTCTGGGTCGGTTTCGTCTTCCCATTGCATGCGGATATGGCTATTGCGCACGCGTTCCAGAATTTTTGCGCGGCGTATCTCGTGGTGACTCAACACATCGCCCCAGGTAAAGGTAAAGGCGTCTTTGCTCTCACTTACCTCGTCGGCAATCCATTTGCCAAGGCCACCTTCAGTGCTTATCAGCCCCCAAATAATGTTGGGTGATTTTGAATTAAGGTCGTATTCTATAGTAATCTTTTTTTTCTTCATAATCGAAGTAGGTATAAATAGATTCTTATATATAATAAGGTAAGTCGGAATGATGTAACCTTCTTGTCAACATCATTTGTTAGATTGTTTCTCGTTTGCAAATTTAATGCTTTTTTTTAAAAAAAGAATATTTTTTGCAATTATTTTTGGTAATTAAAAAACTTTGATTACCTTTGCACCCGCAAAACGAAAATCATGGCGGGATAGCTCAGCTGGTTAGAGCGCATGATTCATAATCATGAGGTCGCCGGTTCAATCCCGGCTCCCGCTACTAAGAAAGTCATAGAGTTACATTTCGTAATTTTGTGACTTTCTTTTGTTAAGTACTGCAGCGACGAAGAATCGCTATTTTTAACCAAACTTATTTAGCAATATCTATTGATAATAATTGTTTATTAAAAAAAATAGGCCAAAAATTTGGTGGATAGAAAAAATAGCATTACCTTTGCACTCGCTTTACGCAAAATGGATAATCCGGAGACTCGCTAGCTCAGTTGGTAGAGCACAACACTTTTAATGTTGGGGTCTTGGGTTCGAGCCCCAAGCGAGTCACAAAACAATAATTAATAGTTCTAAAAAACCCTGATACTCAACTGAGTTTCAGGGTTTTTCTTTGATGTGGGGCTGAGTTATCTCAGAGGTTACCCCCCCTTTAAATTCCATGTTTGTTGGGAGAATGTGAAATTTGAAATAATAAAGGATTATTAAAAATTTGAATTATGGGACACAATTTTCGCAGCACCACTTTATTTGTAGTGGCATTATCAATGGCAGTGGGCATGAGTTTCATGACCGGATGTGATAAAAAAGCTTCAGAGCCATCGAAAACTACCGAATCTTTGCAGGAAACAGACAAGACTGTAGAGAATACAGATGATGGTTATATGAAAGCACCTGAAATTCAGCCCAATGAGGTTGGGCTGATAACACTCGAGCAATGTCCTACCACCTATCAAAACCTGAAAGTAGAGGTGACAGAAGACTGTAGCGAGGCAAAAATATATGATGGCGACAAACTGTTGCAGACCATCTCCGACTCCGACGATGGATTGGTGGCAGCAGGAGGTGATGCGCCTGTCTATTTCATGGATGCTAACTTCGATGGCTATGTGGATATCTTCATCGGTCCGGGTAGATCGCGTACCTACAGCACACTGCTCACATGGAATCCAGCCGACAAACAGTTTGTCAGAGTTGGAAAACTGGGAACTCCCCCGTTTCAGAACTTCATGTTGTATCCTTCAGGGAAAGTCGTCTTTGATGGAGGCAGTGAATCTGCATTTGCTGATTTCTTTACCTCCTATGAATGGAAAGACGGTCAGTTGCTGAAATTAAACGACCTCTACGTTGTCGATGACCCTGAGCAATATGTTGAATATGATGTAGATGCCAAATACACCCTGAGGGATGCCGATGAAAAGGCTGTTGTTTCCACCGACGAATTGTCTGGCCTTCCAGAACCATGGGCCGGAGTGCTGAAGGCTTATATGCCTATCTAATCATATCCACTTCATCTTCTGGCAGAGTGATTTCCTTCACCAGTTTTCCACGTGCATTATAGATGTGGAGGGTTGGCGTGAGGTACTGCTTATGATACATGATGTATTCTTCTGTCTCCTGAAGAGGTTGTTCTTCGGAGTGCATGGCGGTGCTCGTTGTGATAATATAATCTTGAGCATTCTCCATTTCTGCCATCATCAGCATGTTCGTTAGGGTGTGAGCAACACTGACGAACATCTGATGTTCCAGAGTAATCACTCTTTTTGTCGATGGATATACCAAAAGTGTCATTTGGGGGGAATGGGAAAAACCTGTGAAAATCTCAGCTTTGAGAATGATCACAGGACTACCCTTGAACTCCTGAACTTGTATTTTTTGTTTTGTGTCTGAGACAATCACGTCCTTGAAAGACGATTGCTTGTCGAAAAGCCAGTCGAAACCGCTGATAAACAATTCCTCGTATTCTTTCCCTTCCTGACTAAAGATTTTGGTCACTTTATCTTTCCCAGAATCATACATCCAGAGATTGATTTTTGTGTAAAGGTCGTCTTCGCTGGCGGGCAATGCTTCCACGAAAAGGGAATATTCGTCACCAAGACCGAAGAACGTACTATTGGCCATGTCTTTGTCGGTCATAGCGCGCGGTGTAGCCTCAAAGTAATTTTCGAAATACAATGTTGCAGGCACTGCCTTAGCGGGCAAACCCAACTTGCGCAAATGACTAAAATCGAAGGCTGATGCTGCAGCAACAACCATCATAGCTATCAATAATAAACTTATTTTTTTCATTTTTTTATAGCGTTTAGTGATTATTCAGAGGTGAGAGGTAAGAGATTACCTCTGCCGCTTTCGAAATGGGATGAATGGACTCTTTAGGGGCGGGCATACATGAAGTATGCCCCTACAGCAACTCCTAATTTTCAATTTTCAATTTATCATTTTGGGAAAATCACTTGGTAATGCCCACTAAGATGCATGAATGCAAACAGTCGGAGGAGTCCATCGTAATAGGCATCGAAATAGCCGTCCTCGAAAGGCTCATGCTTTGCTTTCCAGAGGGCATCAACAAATTCCTTGCTCTTCTTGCTCATACACATCACGGAAGCGGCAGCTACAGTGCTTACCAGGCCGATACTATGACGCAGTTTTCTGAATCCTCCTGCTTGTAGTATTTCGTTGTCCTCGGGTAGTGAACCATCCACACGATATTGATCTACAAAGGTCTCCACACCTTGTGAGTAGAAGAAATCTTGAATTCGCTGTCCATACCCCTGTTGCCATTCACGGTCGGCGCAGCTCCATTCATAGTCCAGTGTGATGTTCATTGGCACACGCCAGGAGTCGTAACGGAAATTGCCACCACCACGATTCCATGGACCTTGGTTCACTGTTCCATCATATTGGCAAATGTCAGGATTCAGACCTGTCACGGGATGTGTGCATTTGTGAAGGAAATCGCGGGATTTACTTGCAGCCTCGTTCCAATAGTCTGAGCGACCATCGTCGGCCCACCGTGCCCAAACCTCATAGAAGGCGGGGATATGATAGGATGGGTCGGTCTGACGCTGTCCGAACCCGTCAGGTGTGAAGGTGATGAGCATTGTTTCTGGGTTGATGAGGAACATTTTCTGGGGTCCCGGCTGTTGTCCTCCAAAGCCTCCAAAACCACCCCTTCTTTCTGGCTCATATTCTTTGGGCATGGTGCAGTTGAGAATATTCTGTGCTTCCTTCTTGTAGTTGATGCCTGTATTGTCGCCCCAGCGGTTGGAGGCGAAAATCAATGCTGTGATAAAATATAATTCACCGTCAGAGGCGGCACCTTCGGCATTGCGGGTACCATCGGTTTTGCAGCTCCATGCAAAATAGCCTTTGCGGATGCCATCCTGATGCTGCATGTATTTCTTGCTCCATCGCCAGAGACGGTCGAAGATATCTTTCTTGTCTAATTGCACGGCAATCATCATACCATACGACATACCCTCGGTGCGAACGTCGTGGTTCTTAATGTCAGAGATATAGCCTAAGGTGTCGCCAACTTCGAAGTATGCCTTGTTCGGTCCGTAGAAAACATCATTGAAAACTTCCGCGAGTTTGGCCTCCACAGCTTCGGGGGCATATCCCATTTCTACAAATACATTACGGTATTTACGGGTTTCAAAACCGCCCTTTGTCCATGGGCCACTTTGGGCACAAACGTTTAGCGCAAGCATCAATAATAATGTGATAACAAAGATTTTTCTCATATTGGTAAATTATTAATTGGGAGTTTGGGAGTTTAGGAGTTTGGACATTACTTTGCCGATGTGGAGTCATACTCCATAGGCCTAATTAATTAGTTGTCTTGATATTTGAATGCAAATGTACGAACTTTTTTCCAAATAATTAACAGCCATCTCCATTTTTCATTCGTCTATATTGTATTTTCTATTATCAATCCTATATTTCTTATCTTCTATTATCAATCTTCAGTAATATTTATTATTTTTGCACAGGAAAATTGTAGGTGTTTAATATTGAGCTTCATTTTAAGAGGTATGAGGTGAGTGGTAAGTGGTGAGAGAAATGCCAGAAAATCTGTAAATGTGATGCAAAAGGGAAAGTAAAAGAGGTATTCTCTTACCTCTCACCACTCATCACTTACCACTGAGAGTTGAGAATGTGAAACATGCAAAACGAGAATTATTTTAGTATAAACCAATAGAATAATAAACAATGAAAAAATCGCTTATTTTGACGCTGTTGGCAGTGGTTGCTATTTGTTTTACTGCCTGCAAGGATAAGGCTGGTGATGCCAAGAATGAGAATGCAAATGAAATTGTGTTTAAGAACACCTTCAATGGAAATGGTGAGAATTTTTCCTTAGGCTATCCCGATGAGTTGAAAGAGGCTTATACAGATGAGACAACGTTCACTGCTGAAACAGCTGACAAAGATTGTAGGATGAGTGCGGTGCTGCAGCAAGAGGGTGACTTTGCAGATTTGAACAAATGCGTTGAAGCTTTTAAAGAGGATGCCAGTGAGGATGAAAAATTTGAAGAACCCACTATCAATGGCAATGTGATGACCATCAAGTCGGTCAATCTTGGCGAAGTATGTAAGTATTTCGTGGTGAAGAAAGATGAGAATACTGCCGTTGTTGGCAAATACTATTATCGTGAGTCGAAAGCTGCAGATTACGAGAAGTATTTCGACCCCATCGTTAAGTCTGTTGCCATCCAATAATCCTTATCAAAGTATTTTTGTTTCTCCATATGCCTCCGATCTCAAAGCAGCGCCACGACAATATGGCAGCAATCCATTCCAAGGACACAAAACCTGAATGGATAGTCCGTCGTGGACTGTGGAGTAGGGGATTTCGCTATCGGCTTAACTCCCCACGACTACCAGGGCATCCCGACTTAGTGCTGCGAAAATACCGTACATGCATTTTCGTCAATGGATGTTTCTGGCATGGGCACAAAGTGGATATGGGCAACGGCTCGTTGGTTGCAGATTCACTATGGGCGATTCAAAATTCGGAGTGTTGCAAAATCCCTCGTACAAACCGTGAATTTTGGGTGAATAAGATTCGTAGGAATCAGCAGCGCGACCGCGAGGTACAAGTAAAATTGGCTGAGATGGGATGGCATTGCATCACGGTATGGGAATGTGAACTGACACCTAAGCGAAGAGAGGAAAAACTACGCTCACTTGCTTTCACACTCAACCATATTTGGTTGCAAGACCATTCTGTCCATTCTCTTTCACCCTCGATTCCCAAACCTTATCCTATGTTGGAGGAAGAATCGCAGCAATTATCCATCGCAGCGGAAGACCTGTCAAAATAATTACTCAATCGAAGTCTCGTAAATCCTCAACCTCATAACCTCATAACCAACACGCTACGCTACCTCACAACCTCACAACCTCATAACCTCATAACCTCAAATAATTATCCTTTGCCATGCTTCAGTCTCACATACACATGTGTGGCATGGCTATTCTCTACTTTTCGGCGCTCAATCTCAAAATATTTTCCACACGACTCGATGAGTGGTGTGAGTTTCTGGTAGCCATAGTTGCGTGGGTCGAAATCTGGGCGTTTCTTAAGGATAAGGCTACCCACCTCCGACATCGACACCCAGTCGTTGTCGTCAGTCAAGTCGTCTATCGTATGGCGAAGGAGTTTGATGATGGCATAGCTGATTTTCTCTTTCGTAGGAGCGGGCTTTTTCTCGTCATTGGTTCCCTCGTTGTTGCCATCTGCCTTAGCAGTCTCTTCCTCGTCGTTGCCAAGGTTCTCAATATAGATAAACTTGTCGCACGATACAATAAAGGGTCGGGGCGTTTTCTTCTCGCCCATGCCAATGACAAATTTACTCGACTCACGCAGACGGGTGGCTAAGCGCGTAAAGTCGCTGTCACTGGAGATGATGCAAAAACCATCTACTTTGTCGCTGTGAAGAATGTCCATTGCATCGATAATCATCGCTGAGTCTGTGGCATTCTTACCAGTAGTATAACTATATTGCTGGACGGGTGTGATGGCATTTTCCAACAGCACCGCTTTCCAACCGGCCAGGTTGGGCTTTGTCCAGTCTCCGTAAATTCTCTTGATGGTGGGGATGCCATATTTGGCAATCTCGTTGAGCATCTCCTGTACATGTGAAGATGGCACGTTGTCGGCATCAAAAAGCACCGCCAACTTTAATTCTTTTTTCTCTTCTGTCATAAATCTTTACTTAATGCTAATACCTATTTCGTTTTTGTGACTGCAAAACTACACTTTTTCTTCAAATCCTTCAAACATTTCAGCATTTTTGTTTATATTTGCAGTCTGTGTCGCGTCTGTTGATGCACTACCTACAAGAATGATAGTTACAGATAATTTTTATTTCCTACTTACCTTTCAAAAACCAAATATATGTCAGCCTTAAACAATGGAGCCACTCTAAATAATGGCAAATATATCATCGACAAGATGTTGGGACAAGGTGCTTTTGGTATCACATATTTAGCCGATACGCATACGTCTCTTAGCGGAGAATTGGGCAAAATGGACGTCGATGTCAAAGTGACAGTCAAAGAGTTTTTTATGTCCCAGATGAATAGCCGGTCAACTGACGGTACTTCTGTGGAGCACACCGACGGCACCTTGGTGAAGGATTATAAACGTAAATTCATACGTGAGGCAGAGAATCTCTCACGCCTGCAACACGATAATATCGTGAAGGTGCTCGAGGTGTTCGAGGAAAACAATACAGCCTACTATGTGATGGAGTATCTTGATGGTGGAACCATAGACGATCTGATACGAGCGAATGGCAAACTTTCTGCTACACAGACTGTGGACATTATACGGCAGGTGTGCGCTGCCTTGCAATATATGCATGGAAATCGGATGCTGCATCTTGACCTCAAGCCCAAGAATATCATGCTCACATCCAAAGGTCAGGTGAAGCTTATCGATTTCGGCCTCTCCAAGCAATACAACGAGAATGGTGAGCCTGAGGAAAGCACTTCTATCGGATTGGGTACACCTGGCTATGCTCCTATCGAACAAGCTACTTACCGACAGGATGGTTCGCTGCCTGTCACGCTCGATATCTATGCTTTAGGGGCCACTATGTATAAAATGCTTACCGGCACAGTACCACCCGACTCATCGGTGGTTCTCAATTATGGACTTCCCTTGCAGCCACTTCGGCAGGCAAGAATACCCCAGCAACTGATGACTGTGGTCAGTAAGGCCATGGCGCCCACTATGCGCAACCGCTATCAGACGGTGGCAGAAATAGACACGCTCTTGGCAGGCATGACAGCAGAAGAACTCACCATGGTCGAGATACCGGAAGAGGAAACGGCATTGGCGAATGAAGATGGAGAGACAATGGCTGATGACACACAACGAATGTCTGAAAACAATCCTCCACAGCCTCCAGTCATTGAAATTTATCCTCCTGCCCCCCACAAACCCTCCAATTTGTGGAAGATAGTGGCTATTGTATCTGGTGTAGTAGCATTAGGACTAATAGCTTTGCTGGTCTTTGGACTAACATCCAAAGATGATGCTCCACCTGCAGCTCCCACTGAGTACGTAGATGATGAATATGGGTCTGCAAATGAAGAAGTATTGGATGCTGATGATGAAGATGAATATGCCAAGGAGGTTGATTCTGAACCTGAAGAAGAAATAACTATATCAGAAGAGGGTGATGATCCTGGTTATATATTAGACTCTTACTATATTACAGAGGATGACCTTAATGGCATGTCTAAAAGTGATTTGGAAATTTTACGCAATTCTATCTATGCATGGCATGGTTATCGTTTTACGCGTGATGACCTGGCAAATTATTTCAAACAATTCTCATGGTACGACCCTGTGACGAGTGATGCCCAAGCCGTTTGGAACTCATTCAATTCTATAGAACAATATAATGTGATTTTTATCAAAGATCATGAGTAATTCTTAATTCAAATCTATTATGCGAATTTCTATTCTTTTTATAGGCATGATATTGACAGCCTCCAGTATTGTTGGGTGTGGGGGAAATGCCAGTGCATCTCAAAATAACGAGAAAGTACAGGATGAGAATCCGGCTATTAATGAAGTCAAAACCACAGATGGTGATAAATCTGCTGCAAGTTCTTCAACCATCTCGTCGGATACAATCCCTGAGAATGTGCGGAAAATTATGAAGGTATATCCCGACTTCAACATCTCCTATAGCGACAATCATTTGGTTTTCACCGACGGCACCACAATCGTCTATGACGATGGTCGGGAGAAGTCGTTTGTCGAGAAACTTGACGACTGCGACGTTGAGGATATGTTCTCGATGACCTACGACCGCGATGCTACCATACCGGCCTATCTGAACGACTGTGGGCGAGGACGCAGCGAACAACTCTACAAAAAGATGTATGGTAACAATGAGGCGGAGGTCAAGAATAATCTTGTCGATGTGGAGTGGTTCGGACAGAAAATTCCTTTTACCAAGGTCAATGGTGCCAATTTGCAATTGGCGAAAGTGGCTGCCGACCTCAAAACTATGCCTGAGATGAAAAAATACCTAACCAAAGCCTCTTCGTTTTACTGGAGAAAAGTTCGTGGGGCCAATCGGCAAAGTGCGCATAGCTATGGTATCGCCATCGACATCAACACCACTTATTCCAATTATTGGCTTTGGTCGAATCCCAAGTGTAGTGAAACCGACAAATTGAAATACGAAAACCAAATTCCCCTCGAAATCGTCAAAGTATTTGAAAAACACGGCTTCGTATGGGGCGGACGATGGTACCACTACGACACCATGCACTTTGAATACCGACCGGAATTGCTTTTGTAGTTTATGAGTAGACACACAAAACCTCTGAAAATCTGAAGTGCTACTTCAGATTTTCTGCTTCTTTTCTTGTGTGTTTAAACATTATTTTTTATATTTGCGCTTTCACTCGTTTCCTGCAAGTTGCAGCCTTAACAAATGCGGAGATAATGAACTATACTAACATTGCTCAGGAATGTGGAATATCTGCGAAGACAGTGAAGGAGTATTTCTCCATACTCGAAGATACCATGTTGGGTTTTTACTTGCCGGCTTTTGGTAAGGAATTCCCCAATGCTAAACGATACCTGTTGTCTATGGAAGAGCGTCCAAGAATGATGAATGGTATAGAAATCTGGCCCGTCTGTCAGTTCCTCTCACGACTATGGGCCGGGAAAATTGTCTGAAAATCAGAAACTTTATTGATTATAGCTATGACACGACGTTTATTAATTCTCATTTTGCTCGCTTCCTGCGGCTTAGTAGCAATGGCGCAGCAGTTTACACTCACTAGCAAAGGATACTTCCGAAATGGGGGAGTGGATGTAATGGCATTCGACGATATCTATCCCGAAGGACATCAGGGAGGCGTGAGTCTCATTATGTATGGCAACCGTATTGCCACCAATGGCGACTTGCGACTAGAACCGACTCCCGGACAGTGGCAGCCTGTGCCCAAACAACTGGGGCGAAACATAGATGGACAGACAATCACTGCCAATCTTTGTTTCCCAGACTCGTCACGTCACATGACGGGCTTTAATCCCACTATCTATCCCGACCTGCGGATGAACTATAAGGTGCGGGTAGAACCTAAAGGTGATGGTATCCTTGTCACTGTCGATTTGGAAGAGCCCCTGCCAAGTCGCTTCGTGGGAAAGGTAGGGTTCAATCTCGAACTCTTCCCCGGTCTGCTCTTCGGCAAGCCCTGGCTGATGGATGACCAGACCGGTATCTTTCCCCAGCAACCTAACAGTCCGTTGCTACAACGTGAGCCCAACCATTTGTTAACAAGTGATTACCGCCCTGCAGGACGACCTTTGGCCGACTTAGACCGATTGATCGGAAAGGGCTATTCACCAATGGCAGCCGACGACATCGTAAGCCTTCCCTATTGTAAGGGACATGCTTTCACGGTGTCCCCCGACGACGAGATGTTGCGTTTTACCGTGGAATCACAGACTGGAGTAATGAACCTCTTTGATGGTCGAATGAACCACAACAACGGTTGGTTTGTGCTCCGCGAGGATATTCCTGCCAATGTTGACAAAGGAGCCATACGATGGCTCATCAAACCATCTTTGGTGCGTAACTGGGTGCGCGAGCCTGTTGTTCAGGTGTCACAGGTGGGTTACCATCCCACGCAACAGAAAAAGGCGGTGATTGAATTGGATGCCAACGATACTGCTACTCATGCTGCAAAACTGATGAAAATCACACCTCAAGGGCGACAAAGTGTGGCAGATTTACAGACCACTCCATGGGGTGACTTCCTTCGCTACCATTATTTGCAGGCTGATTTCAGTGAGGTGAAAGAGCCAGGATTGTACCAGATTTGTTATGGCAAGGCAGAGTCGGCTGTGTTCCGCATCGACGGTGATGTTTATCAGCGTGGCGTGTGGCAGCCAGTTGTGGAATACTTCCTGCCCGTGCAAATGTGCCACATGAGAGTCAATGAGAAATATCGTGTGTGGCATGATGCCTGCCATTTGGATGATGCCCGTATGGCACCCAATGGCAACCATATCGATGGCTATGTTCAACAACCTGGAATATCACCATACCAGCCTTTTGAAAATGTACCCAACGTGAATATTGGCGGTTGGCATGATGCTGGTGACTTCGACCTCAGAGTGGAGTCGCAAGCAGGTGAGTCGTACATCCTATCTTTGGCATATGAGGCATTCCATCCCGATATTGATGTAACTACCATCGACCAACAACACCATGTCGCAGAGATTCACCAGCCAGATGGCCACAATGATATGCTTCAGCAGATAGAAAACGGTGCACTGAGTGTGGTGGTTTCTTACAAGGCTTTAGGACGCCTATACCGCGGTATTATCTGTCCCACGGTACGACAGTATGTGTTGTTGGGCGACGCGGCTGCTATGACTGATGGAAAGTCTGGCAATGACGACGACCGTTGGATATTCACCGAGGACAACCCATATCGGGAGATGAGCACGGCTGCCGAATTGGCGGGTATCGCTCGTACGATGAAGGGATTCAATGACACACTCTCTGTGGAGTGTCTCAATATCGCCCGTGATATTTTCGCCCGTGTAGATGGAGAGCGGATTAAAGGTGCCAAGATACAGACTGCCGTGGAACTCTATCTCACTACCCAGCAGGCTGAGTATCTTGACTATCTTATCCAGCAGACAGATTTTATCACTGCTGCCCTTCCAATGGTTGGGTGGCATATTGCACGTTTGGACAAGACACTGCGGGCATCGTCCAATAAAAAGGCAAGAAAACTGGCATTAGCGGTGGAGAAAGCCATGCCTGCTTACGCCGAGCAGATTGACAAGCAGACTAAAGAGACACCATATGGCGTACCCTACAGACCGCAAATATGGGGCGCAGGATGGGACATTCAGAGCTTTGCCTTCAGGCATTACTTCCTGGCAAAGGCATATCCGAAAGTGTTCTCCATGGCACCTGTTTGGAATGCGCTCAACTTCGTGTTAGGATGTCATCCAGGCAGCAACACTGCTTCATTCGCATCGGGCGTGGGAGCCAACTCAGCTACCGTGGCATACGGTCTCAACCGTGCCGACTGGAGTTATATCCCAGGTGGGGTGGTCTCTGGCACGGCACTCATCCGCCCTGACTTCCCCGAACTGCTCCGCTTCCCCTTCCTATGGCAACAGACCGAATATTGCCTCGGGGGCGCATCATCCCACTATATGTTCCTTGCACTGGCAGCTGCAAATGAGTGGAAGTAAAACTGAAAATGACAGATTTAACTATATTGTTTTAAGCAGATTCTTCTTATGAAAAGGATTTTATGTACCATGGCCTTTATGACCAGATAGTGAGTAACCTTTCTATGGACAATCATTTTCAATGCGTTCGATGGGCTATCGTGGATGTAGAGGTGGGGATGCAAGACCACAAAATCCACGATATTGGTGCATTGCGCTGTGATGGTGCAGTGTATCACCAGGCATCGAAGACAGACTTGTTTGTTTTTCTGCAAGATGTGGATTTTGTATGTGGACATAATATCATCCACCATGATGCCAAATATTTGTTTGGTGACGAAACACATCCTTGGGTTTTGGTCGATACGCTCTACATGTCGCCATTGTTATTTCCAGAGCGCCCTTATCACAGGCTTGTGAAAGACGACAAACTGGTAAGTGACCAGATGAACAACCCCGTGAACGATTGTGAGAAAGCACAAGAATTGCTCTTTGATGAAATCGAGCACTGGAAGTCATTGACACAGGCCAAACGTGACATTTTTCGCTTGTTGTTAGATGGCAAACAGGAATTTGGGGGATTTTTCCAACTTGTGGGTGATGAAACGACAGATGAATGTCTGTCGGAGTTAATCATGAGTGAATATCGGGGACGTATCTGTGGCCATGCCGACATGGCGATGCTTATCGACCAATATCCATGTGAATTGGCATACGCTTTGGCACTTATTGATACCACCGACCACCGTTCAATAACACCGGGATGGGTGCTGTTCCATTTCCCTGAAGTGGAATACGTAGTAAGACTCCTTCGTCATTCGCATTGTGAGGAAGGGTGTGAGTATTGCAATGAACAGTTGAATCTATTCCCTAACCTGAAAACATTTTTCGGATATGACCAGTTCCGGACATATGAGGGTGAACCGCTTCAGCAACGTGCAGCTGAGGCTGCAATAGAGGGAAAGTCGCTACTTGCCATCTTTCCCACAGGTGGTGGAAAATCGCTCACCTTCCAATTGCCAGCACTTATGGAGGGGCGCTCTGTGCATGGACTTACCGTGGTAATTTCACCACTGCTTTCATTGATGAAAGACCAAGTGGACAATCTAGCTGAACACGGTATCACTGATGCTGTTACCATCAATGGACTATTAGACCCCATCTCCAGGTCGCTGGCCATACAACGGGTGATGGATGGAGATGCCTCGCTGCTTTATATTGCACCCGAAATGTTGCGGTCGAAAACCATCGAAAAAATCCTGTTATCTCGCCATGTGGTGAGATTCGTTATCGACGAGGCACATTGTTTCTCTGCATGGGGACAGGATTTTAGGGTGGATTATCTCTACATTGGTAAATTTATCCGAGAGTATCAAAAGAAAAAGCAGCATCGAGGCTGCTTGCATCCTATACCAGTCTCATGCTTCACCGCTACGGCGAAACAGAAAGTCATACAGGACATTCGAGATTATTTTAAGCAGACACTTGATTTGGGATTAGAACTCTATGTGACGACCGCATCGAGGACCAACTTGCGTTATTCTGTCATACATGCTGATACCGATGAAGAAAAATACACAAAACTAAGGGCTTTGGTGGCAGAAGATGATTGCCCTGCCATTGTCTATGTTTCGAGAACCAAACGTTGTAAGACGCTTGCAGCAAAGCTCACGCGCGATGGATATCGGGCGCTTCCTTTCCATGGCAAGATGGAATCGGATGTGAAGATTGCCTATCAAGATGCGTTTATGAATGGAAAGGTGAATATCATGGTGGCGACATCTGCATTTGGTATGGGAGTGGACAAGAAAGATGTAGGGCTTGTGATACACTACGATATTTCTGATTCTTTGGAAAATTATGTGCAAGAGGCTGGACGTGCAGGGCGAGACCCACATGTCAATGCTAAATGCTATGTTCTTTATAGCGACAGTGACCTTGACAAGCATTTTATTTTGTTGAATCAGACCAAGTTGAGTATTAGTGAGATACAACAGGTGTGGCGGGCGGTGAAAAATCTTACCAAACAGCGGATGAGAGTGTGTTGCTCGCCGTTGGAAATAGCCCGTCAGGCGGGATGGGACGATTCTGTGGGCGATATCGAGACACGTGTGAAGACTGCCATTTCGGCTTTGGAACAAGCAGGATACTTGGAGAGAGGAAACAATGTGCCCCATGTTTATGCTACTGGTATCACGGTGAGAAATGTGGATGAGGCGAGAAAGAGAATTACGGAGTCGATGCTTTTCGAAAGCAATGAAATAGAGAGTGCCGTCAGAATCATTAAATCGCTTATCTCACAGAAGCATATTGCTAAGGCTCAGGACGCTGAGGCAGAATCGAGGGTGGACTATTTGGCTGATATACTTTCTATGACCAAGAGTGAGGTGGTCTCGGCCGTGGAACGTATGCGCCAGGAAGGCATTTTGGCCGACACCAAGGATTTGTCGGCTTATCTGCAAGATGCCGGTGATTCAGAGGTAAAGTCGCAGAAATTACTGAAACATTATGCGGAAATCGAACGATATATCCTCAGTCATATTCCCGATGAGACATGGCATATTTCATCCAAGCAGCTCAACGAAAATGCTGTAAGAGATGGCATCCTTGCCTCAAATGAAAAAGACATACGCACGTTGCTATTCTTTCTCTCCGTGAAAGGTTACACACGAAAGAAAGAGGATGCAGCGCATAATATGGCGATAAAAAGGAATGCAGATAAGCAAACCACGTTACAACGTTTCGAAAGACGGTTGGAGATATGCAGGATGACCGTGGAATGGTTGTACAAAATCGTTAAAGAGACGGGTGGCGAAACTACACAAAACAAAGCTGTTCAGTTCTCTGTCGTACAGTTGTTGAACGATATCAAGTCAAGTCATCTGTCGTTATTTGGCAATTGGGACAATCTTCAAATTGAAGAGGTGGAAGAAGCTCTGCTTTATCTCACGAAAATTGGTGCATTGAAACTCGAGGGCGGTTTCCTCGTGCTTTACAATGCGATGGACATCAAACGAAAAAAAGAGACTAAGATAAGATACAAGCAGGATGATTATCGCATGCTCAACGAATTCTATAAACAGAAGATACAGCAGGTGCATATTGTGGGTGAATATGCCAATCTGATGGTTAGAGACTATGATGCGGCATTGAGGTATGTGCACGACTATTTCCAGATGGATTACAAAAAGTTTGTCGCTAAATATTTCAAGGGGGAGAGATACGATGATATACAGCGTAATCTGACTCCTGGGAAGTATAAACAACTTTTTGGGGATTTGTCTAAACGGCAAATGGACATCATCACCGACAAGGACTCCCGGTGTATCGTAGTGGCTGCCGGACCAGGGAGTGGAAAAACACGTGTGTTGGTTCATAAACTGGCTTCACTGTTGCAGTTGGAAGACGTGAAACATGAGCAATTGTTGATGCTTACATTTTCACGTGCAGCTGCAACGGAGTTCAAACAACGGCTCATCAAATTGATTGGCAATGCTGCATATTTCGTCGAGATAAAGACATTCCACTCTTATTGTTTTGATTTGTTAGGAAGAATTGGCAATCTTGATGAGGTGGAAAATGTGGTCGCAAAGGCGGTCGATATGATTAATCAGGGAGAAGTGGAGCCAACAAAAATCGGGAAGACGGTACTTGTCATCGATGAGGCGCAGGATATGAGCATAGATGAGTATGAACTTGTCACGGCACTGATGGTGAGGAATGAAGAGATGCGGGTAATTGCCGTAGGAGATGACGACCAGAATATCTTTGAGTTTCGTGGGTCCAATTCCATGTTTATGGGAATGTTGGCACAGATGTCTGGCAGTAAGTTGGTTGAGATGACTGAAAACTACCGCAGTTCGCATCATGTCGTAAACTATTCTAATGCCTTTGTCAAGATGATAGGTCATAGGATGAAAACTACTCCTATTATCTCGAAGAGCGATGAATCAGGATGGGTGGAGGTAACACAGCATACATCTTGGGAAATGTTTGAACCTCTAACACAGAACTTGCTGAGACATCGGGGACAGGGCACATCCTGTGTGCTTACACAAACCAACGAGGAGGCCGTGATACTTGTAGCTTTATTGAGGAAAAAAGGCGTTAATGGGAAATTGATACAATCACTGGATGGGTTCCGTTTTTGGAATCTTGCTGAGGTTAGGGCTTTTTTGAAATATATAGATGGAAGGGTAAATACACCGCTGATTTCAGATGATTTGTGGGAGGCGGCAAAAGGTGTGGTTTATGAAAAGTATGAGCAAAGTCAGAGTCTAACATATCTTAAACGTTGTGTCGAGTTGTTTGAACAGACAAACAAGACAAAATACATTAGTGATTTCAAGGAATTTGTCTTTGAATCGTCGGTGGAGGATTTCTGCGACCTTTCTGATGTCGAGGTAGTGGTTTCGACCATTCATAAGGCCAAGGGGAGGGAGTTTGACGATGTGTATATGCTGATATCCGACAATTATAGGAAGGACGATGACTTGATGCGGCGTTATTATGTTGGGATGACGAGGGCTAAGAAACGACTGTTTATACATACTAATAGTCGCCTTTTTAGCAGAATCTATGCAGATAATTATATTGTTGACCAGCAAGACTATTCTATACCTGAGGAAATAATCTTACAATTGTCGCACAAAGATGTCTATTTAGGATTCTTCCGTAATAGGAAACGAGAGATATTGGCTCTCAGGGGAGGGGATAAATTGTCTTTCAGAGACAATGTCCTACATGATGTAAAGACAGATAAGCCGATGGCAAAACTGTCTCAGAATATGCAAAAGACATTGGCCGAGTGGTTCAACAGAGGCTATCAGGTGAAGACTGCCTCTGTAAGATTCATCGTGGCATGGAAACCCAAAGACGCACCAAGTCGGGAACCAGAAACGGCTGTTCTGTTGGTCGACTTAGTGCTATCTCGTTTTCAGGAAGTTGAGGAAATGGCGTAGTTTTATTATGCTTTTACCGCCACAACTTCAATTTCTACCAATGCGTTTTTGGGTAATGTTTTCACTGCTACAGCGGAGCGAGCAGGGTAGGGGACTTTGAAAAACTCTGCATATATGCTATTCATATCGGCGAAGTCGGCCATATTGGCAAGAAAAACGGTGGTCTTTACTACATTACCCATCGTGAGGCCTGCTTCCTCGAGTATTGCTTGAATGTTGAGCAGTGACTGCCTACTTTGTTCCTTGATGCCCCCTTCTGGGAATGCCCCAGTTGCAGGGTCAATGGGCAGTTGCCCCGATGTATAGACGAAGTTTCCTACATGGATGGCCTGGCTGTAGGGACCGATGGCTCCGGGAGCCTTTTCTGTGATGATTGCTTTCATTGTATTTATATTTTGAGTGGATAAGAGGTAAGAGGTGAGGGTTCCTGAACTCCCAATTATTCAATTACCAATTTACGGTTCTTTGGATATTTCACACGATATTGCACGATTAGTTCTTTTTGCTCGTTTGGCATGAGGCTAAGTGGCCAGGTGATGATACCATTCTCCTTGTCGAGTGAGCCACCGCTCAGTTCCTCAGTGGTCACGGTAATACCGGAATTTTGCGAGACTGGAATCTGGTCTTTCAGTGTCATGGTAACGGCCTCACTGCGGGTGTTCTTCACTGTGATGCGCCAGGTCATGGTTTGTTCTTGCGACGAGGCTAACAACTTGCGGGTGGACTTATCGGCCACTTTTGTACGCTGGATGATGATACTGTTGTCGCGACCCAGGGAGAAGTGGAGTGTGTCGCTGGGCACATTGGGGTCGATGATAGTCTTTCCAACAAATGAATTGTCGAAGAATACGTTTGCCTCACCTTCGAGGAGGTTGTATGTGCCCCATCCTGTGGCATCTGCTACGAGGAAAGCCTCTTTGTCGGCACGTGGAATACCTACATATTGATAGGTAGCAGGCAGTTGATGGCGGGCAATTTCGGTGACTGTGGCCTTGCCGTCGGAAAGGAGTGTGAGAGGCCTTCCTATCTCAAATTCATAACCAAATTGTGCTTTTTGTTCCTGCACTTCAATCAATACACTCTCATCTAAAACTTCTGCTTCTTTTCTATATCCGGATTTCAAGGCATCAACAGACTCCTCCGGGGCCATGGCCATTTGGTTGCCACGTCCTCTACTACTGCGCTTCTGTGTGCTATAGCCAACGACTACCACTTCTTCAAGCGAACTGGCATCTTCTTTCAGCTGGACATTTAGTGTAGGGCTATTTACTCTCAAGGTTTTTTGTATATAACCAATACATGTGAATTTCAGTTCCTTTTTGTCTTTAGGCAAAGTAAGGGAATAACGACCCTCAAAGTCGGTTACAGTACCAAGCGTTGTTCCTACAATCTGTACCGTGGCACCGATGAGGGGGGCACCTTTCTCATCGGTGACAAGACCAGAGACACCATCTCCCTCATCTGCTTGGCTATATTGTGGCGCCTTGCGCCCGTAGTCAAGCCAGTATGTGCGCAATTCAGGGGCGATGTTTGAGCGGTTGGGATTTGATGAAGAGAGGGTTACGGGCACGTTTTCCCATTTTTCTTTGGTGTTTTGGAATATATTGGCCTTGTAGGACAATTGCAAGGGCTTTGACAAACCCTCAGAACGTACATCGTAGGTGGGATACCAACCGGCATTCTTCACATAGTAGGAAATGTTGAATTCTGCACGGCAGGCCTGTGGCACATCCACTTTTACATCGACCTCTGTCACGGTGGTCAGTTTCAAATGGGCGATGGAGTCAACGGTATTTTCCAACCGTTGTTTTTTCTCTGCCACCTTCATAAGATTATCGTCGATGTCAATCAATTTCTTTTTCAGTGCAAGGAGCTCTTGTGAATAGTAATTGTTGAGTTCCTTGATACCGGCCAATGGCGTGACGGCGGTACGGTTGCCCACAGAACAGTTGGTCTTCACCATCTCAAGTTGGGATTCAATTACCTCACGTTGGGCACGTAACTGACGTTCCTCATCGGCGGCAGCTTTCACTTTCTGCTGTGCCTCTTTCAGTTGGCCAACTTGTTTTACACTATCGGGATGAGCCTTGCGATAGTTCACACCGACGACGGTCAGTTTGCCTTTCACACGCATTTGAAGGCTTTTCACATCGGTATAGGGAGACAATCCGGTGAATGTGATTATTTGTTCTCCGGCTGTGAGGTTTAGCGACATCGAACGCTCCACTTGCGCACCATTGGCAAATACTGTCACATGTTTAATAGGGGCATCATGTTTGTTGTCTGCAAGGGCACCTAATCCCAGCATCAGGAATGACATAAAAAATAGGATTCTAGTTTTCATAAGCTTATTATAATGGTTTATAGGCGCAAATATAGTGCTTTTCTTTGGAGTATCATTAAATAGTCAATATTTTTGGGATTTCTTTTGCTTCATTAACGATTGTGTGATAATAGCTTCTGTTGTATGGAAATCACCATTTATGCTAATGCTTCCCACCCTTAAACAAACAACGAGCCTCTTGAATGAAATTTCAAGAGGCTCGTGTTGTGCTATAGTCTTTGTGGAGAATTAGTCACGGTCAAGACTGTCGTTGAAGTCCTTTGGCTCATGATTTGCTAAGGGGTCATGGAAGTCGTTGCGACGAGGAGGACGGTTGCCATTACGGCCATGGTCATTGCCGTTACGGTTGCCGCGGTCGGCATTGCGGTTACCACGGTCGCCACGCTCAGGGCGTGGGCGGCGCTCACGTTCAGCATATCCCTCGGGCTTCGGCTCTAAGACGCGGTGCGACAGCTTGTACTTACCTGTCTTCGGGTCGATTTCCAACAGTTTCACTTTGATTTTGTCTCCTTCCTTGATTCCGGCGTCCTCAACGGTTTCAAGACGTTTCCACTCAATCTCGGAGATGTGAAGCAGACCATCCTTACCTGGCAGAATTTCTACGAAGCAGCCGTAGGGCATAATGGAGCGGACGGTACCCTCATAGACCTCGCCCACCTCTGGGATAGCCACGATAGCTTTAATTTTGGCAACAGCAGCGTCGATGCTCTCCTTGTTGGGAGCGCTAACCTGCACCTTGCCTACACCATCCTCTTCGTCGATAGTGATGGTAGCACCAGTATCCTCCTGCATCTGCTGGATAATCTTTCCACCAGGGCCGATAACTGCACCGATAAACTCCTTCGGAATCTCGAAGGCAACGATGCGAGGTACATGAGGCTTGAGGTCGGCACGTGGTTCGCTGATGGTCTCGGTAATTTTGCCCAAGATATGCTCACGACCTTCCTTAGCCTGCATCAGTGCTTTCTCTAAGATGTCGAAACTCAGACCGTCGCACTTGATGTCCATCTGTGTGGCGGTAAGACCGTCGATGGTACCAGTGGTCTTGAAGTCCATGTCGCCAAGGTGGTCCTCGTCGCCAAGGATGTCGCTCAGCACAGCATATTTGTCTTCACCAGGATTCTTAATCAGACCCATGGCGATACCACTGACAGGTTTCTTGATAGGTACACCCGCATCCATGAGTGCCAGTGTGCCGGCGCAAACGGTAGCCATAGAGGAAGAACCATTGCTCTCCAAAATCTGGCTTACCACACGCACTGTATAGGGGAATTCTGCGGGCACCATGTCTTTGAGGGCGCGCCATGCTAAGTGTCCATGACCAATCTCACGGCGGCCAACAGAGCGCTGCGCCTTGGCCTCACCCGTACAGAATGGTGGGAAATTGTAGTGGAGCAAGAAACGCATGTAACCCTTGTCGAGCACATCGTCCACTAATTTCTCGTCGAGTTTGGTGCCTAAGGTCACAGTGGTGAGCGACTGTGTCTCGCCACGGGTGAAGATAGAACTGCCATGAGGCATCGGCAGTGGTGAAACCTCACACCAGATGGGACGTATCTCGTTGGTCTTGCGGCCATCGAGGCGGATACCCTCATCGAGGATGCAGCGGCGCATGGCATCGCGCATCACATCGTGGTAGTAACGGTCCATCAGTGCCTCGATATCCTCGCGGGTGAGAGCTTCTTCGTCTTTCTCAGTAGCCTCTTCACCTTTGGCGTCAAGCTCAGCAAAGTATTTCTCCTTGAAGTCGTCAAGAATTTTCTGGAAAGCGTCAGCACGGTCGTGCTTCTCCAAAGCCTGCTTTGTCACATCGTAGGCTGGTTGGTACAGTTCTTTGTTCATACGCTCACGAAGTTCCTCATCGTTTACCTCATGGCAGTATTCACGCTTCACGTCGGTACCAAGTTCCTTGGAAAGCTCTGCCTGAAGCTCACACATCGGGCGGATGGCATCCATTGCCACTTTTAATGCACCGAGCAAGTCTTGCTCTGTCACTTCTTTCATTTCACCTTCCACCATCATGATGTTATCGGCAGAGGCACCTACCATGATGTCCATGTCTGCATTCTTCATCTGGTCGAAAGTGGGGTCTATTACATATTCACCGTTGACACGTGCAACGCGAACCTCTGAAATGGGGCATTCAAAAGGAATATCTGAACAAGCCAGGGCGGCTGAGGCGGCAAATCCGGCCAATGCGTCGGGCTGATCCACTCCGTCGGCGGAGAGCAACATTACGTTGACATAAACTTCGGCGTGATAATTCGACGGGAACAAGGGGCGTAGTACGCGGTCCACGAGTCTCGAAGTGAGAATCTCGTTGTCGCTGGGCTTGCCCTCGCGTTTAGTGAAACCGCCGGGGAAACGTCCGGCAGCGGCATACTGTTCTCTGTAGTCAACCTGCAAAGGCATAAAATCTGTACCGGGAACGGCATCTTTTGCGGCACAAACAGTGGCCAAAAGTACGGTGTTGCCCATGCGGAGCATCACGCTACCGTCGGCTTGCTTTGCCACTTTCCCGGTCTCAATGCTGATGCTTCTACCATCAGGCAATGATACTGTTTTCGTAATTACGTTCATCTAAAAACTTTGTTGTTTTGATACATCTAATAGTGTTACATCTAAAAAATTGCCGCAAAGTTACTCAAAAAAAAGGAATTGAGGAAAAAAACTTGCTTTAAATCAATAGAAAATGCAAAAACTTAACTTTTTAAGAAATTCCGTGTACTATTTAAGAATAATTTGCGTATTTTTGCAACGCAGAAACCAAAATAAGGTATTTAGTCCTATTTTTTAATTAAATTTTTACAAGACATGCAGAAAAGATTTCTCTTTCTGATTGCCATGATGATGATGGTCACTACCACCATCATGGCACAAGTTACCACCTCAAGTATGAGTGGTAAGGTCACTGAGGGCAGCGAAAGTGGTGAGCCCGTCATTGGTGCCTCTGTGCTGGCTGTGCACGAGCCATCCGGTACACGCTATACCGCAGTGACAAACATTGATGGCCGATTCAATATTCAAGGTATGCGTACGGGTGGACCGTATGCAGTGACCGTGAGATATGTCGGCTATCAAGATAAGACGCTCAGCGGTATTACCTTGCAGCTGGCTGAAACCTATGATCTCAACGTATGGATCTCGGAGGATGCCAACGAACTCTCTGAGGTGGTGGTCACTGGAAGGGCTTCGAAATTCTCTGTTGAGAAGATGGGCGCCTCTACCAACATTAACAATGCTCAAATCAGGGCACTGCCTACTGTGACACGTAACATTACCGACCTTACCCGCCTCTCTCCCTATGGTGGTAATGGTATGACATTTGGTGGCTTTGACGGACGTTCCGCTACGTTCTCGGTTGATGGTGCCAGCTTCAACAATGACTTCGGTCTGAGTTCCAACCTCCCCGGTGGTGGTAGTCCTATCTCCATCGAGGCTATCGAAGAAGCTCAGGTGGCAATCTCTCCCTTTGATGTCCGTGAGACTGACTTCATTGGCGGTAAACTCAACACCGTCACCAAGTCGGGTACTAATACATTTAAAGGTAGTGCTTATATCTACCATCGTAATGAGAACATGCAGGGTGACGCCATCGACCGTGTGCAAATACCCAGTGCAAGGGATAAAGACCGTAATACCACTTACGGTTTCACCCTTGGGGGCCCAATTATCAAAAACAAGTTGTTCTTCTTCGCCAATGGTGAGATGACACAGATTCCAACCGTTGTCAACCGTTGGAGGGCTACGACGAATGGTGTTGCTAATTCCGAACTGTATCAGTCGCGTACGACAGTTGCTGACATGCAGCGTGTCTCCGACTTCGTGAAGAGCAAATATGGTTATAACACTGGTTCATTTACCAATTTCCCCGCTGACGAGAACAACTACAAGTTGCTTGCTCGTATCGACTGGAACATCACCGACCGTCATCACCTGGCAGTGAGATACAATTATACAAAGAACCGCTATTGGAGCAATCCCAATGCCTCGTCAATGGACGGTGGTACACGTTCGGCTTACGCACGTATGTCGCAGTACTCCATGTCGTTTGCCAATTCTTTGTATGCCATGGACAACCTGGTGCACTCATTCTCGTTCGACCTCAATAGCCGCTTGGCCGACAATCTCAACAACCAGTTCCTCGCAACTTATACCATCAAGAACGACGTCCGTGCCTCCGACTCATCGGAGTTCCCATTCATTGATATCCTCGATGGCACGTATAGCAATGGCAATTACATGGCATTAGGATATGAGCTTTTCACATGGAACAATGCCGTACATGATAAGGTGTGGAACATCAAGGATGACATTACTTATTATTTAGGCAAGCACAAACTCATGGGTGGTATAGCCTTTGAGCACAAAATGGCCGACAACCAGTATATGCGTAACGGTACAGGTTACTATCGCTATGAGAGTGTGGACGATTTCATTAACGGAGCAATGCCCCAAGTGGTCTGTCTTACCTACGGTTACGATGGTGAGGCAAAACCGGCAGCACGTATCCAAACCAATATGGTGGGAGTCTATGCACAGGATGAATGGAATGTTACCGACAAATTCAAACTCACCATGGGTATGCGTCTTGACGGACTTTTCTTCAACAACGGCGACCTGATGACAAATGGCGTACGCACAGAGGGCATTTTCGATGAGAATGGTAATGCTACCATGGCTCTGTATGACAAAAATCATAATCCAATCTTAAATTCTTCGAATAAAGCCTATCCAATTTACGATGAAAATGGCAAGCCTGTCAGAAGCGGTATTCTTGGACTGAATTATTATGATAACGACGGAAACGTGCGATATATCGATACTGGCAAGTGGCCCAGTAGCAACATTATATTATCACCCCGCGTGGGATTCACATACGATGTATTTGGAGACAAAACGCTGAAAGTGCGTGGAGGTACAGGACTCTTCACAGGACCTCTGCCACTTGTGTTCTTCACCAATATGCCTACCAACGGCGGTATGGTGCAGTATCAGGCACAACTTAATGCCAAAAACACCGATATGAGCGTGTTCAATGGTGGGCTGGTGACAGATGCCAATGGCAAACCTACCATTGCTGCCCTGCGCGATAAAATCATCTCATTGGGACACCCAGAAACCATCACTCCCGAGGATGGAGCTACACCTTCTTCCATCTCGGCTGTTGATCCAGACTTTAAGATGCCGATGGTGTGGAAGTCATCAATCGCCATCGACTATCAGTTGCCGGTATCCTTCCCCTTCACTATCACTTTGGAGACTATCTTCGACAAGATGATTCACGACCGTTCCATCTCCGACTGGAGTATCCCATCAGTGGGTGGATTCGCAAGATTCAACGGAGTTGACAACCGTCCCATCTATCCCGAGGGTTTCCGTACAGGTACTAAGGCATTTGTGCTTGAGAATACCAATAAGGGATATGGCTGGCTTAGCAGCATCCAACTCAATGCACAACCCACCGACTGGCTCTCCATTATGGCGGCATATACACACAATGTACGCAAGGAAGTGACTGGTATGCCTGGCTCGGCCGCTGAGTCGGCATTCACTTACGTGCCTACATACGAGGGACCAAACAACATCAAGTTACATAACTCGCAGTATAATACTCCCAACCGCTTCGTGGCATCCGTTACCGCCAGCGATAAGAGCGGCAACCAGTACAGCCTTATCTATGAGACATGGCAAGGTGGTTACAACTACTCATATATGATGGTCAACGATATGAATGGCGACGGCTACAACTACGATGCCATCTATATCCCCACTGACCAGGATGTCGCAAACGGACTCTTCCGCTTCGTCTCCAACGATGATCGCGACCGTTTCATGGACTATGTACACAAAGACAACTACCTGAAGAACCATCAAGGACAGTACTCCGAGGCATACAGTGTCTATAACCCATGGGTACACCGCATTGACTTCGCCTATAAGCATGATTTCAAGGTGAATGTGGCCAATACGATGCACCGTCTGCAACTGAGTTTTGACATGAAGAACGTGCTCAACTTCTTCAACTCCTCTTGGGGTGTGAGCAAGACGCTCAATCCGGAAATCGGCAGCGACCCACGTATCCTCAAGTATGAGGGAGTGGATGCTGAGGGATATGCCACATTCTCCACACCATCCTCCATCCATGGCAACACTCAGACTTGGGTGGCCAACCACGCTATTGGACAGTGCTGGTATGCGTCTATCGGTATCAAATACATCTTCAACTAATATTTTATGACAAGCATTATGAAACTAAAATATTTTTTCCCGATTCTTATCGCAGCTATTGCCATGCTGGCAAGCTGCTCAGAAGATGATAAAGTCACATACCTTGACGAGGTGAGACTCTCATCGTCATACGTGGCCATCAATGTCGATGGAGGAACAACTACCATTGAAATCAATGCCAACGATAGCTGGGCTATTAATCCTGATGAGATACCTGCTTGGCTTACTGTCACACCACTCTCAGGAGGCGCTGGACAGGGAACTATCACATTCTCTGCACCCGGCACTCTCGACGGCCGTACTGCTCAACTACACTTGAATTGTGGTGGCCGTACACAGAACATCAATGTCATCCAAGGTCTTTCCACTATCTCGGATGCTACCTGTGCAGAGGTTATCGCCGGACCCGACAGCAAAAACTATCGTGTGACAGGTACTTGTACTGCCATTGCCAATACTACCTATGGCAACTGGTATCTTGAAGATGAGACAGGACAAATTTACATCTATGGTACCCTCGATGCCAAAGGTGCTGAGAAGAACTTCCTAAGCCTCGGTATTGAGGTGGGTGATGTTGTCACAGTGGAAGGTCCGAAGACCACTTACAATGGCACTGTCGAGTTGGTGAATGTCACCGTGGTTAAAATTCAGAAGTCGCTCATCAAGGTCGATTCTGTAGACCCAGAAGATGCTACCATTCCTCTGGAAGGTGGTGACATCACTGTCAACCTGAGTTGCAAGGGTAATGGTGTCTTCGTGGATATTCCCGAGGGAGCCAAGAACTGGCTTGCTATCACATCTGTGGCCGGTGGCGCCGCTCCTGCTGTAGTCTTCCATGCCAATGCCAACCAGGGTGGCGATAGAAATACTACTGTCACATTCCGTACAACCGATGGTAAAAAGGAGTACACTTCGGAGCTGACCATCTATCAGAAGGGTGCTATTATTGAGTGTTCTATCGCTGACTTCAATGCAGCCGCAGTGGGCGATACACAGTATCGTATCACTGGTGTGGTATCGAAAATTGCTAATGCCTCGAGAGGACGCTTCTATGTGAAAGACTGGTCAGGTGAGACATATGTCTATAACCTCAATGGTTTTGAGGAGCTGGGCGTGAAAGAGGGTGACATCGTCACTGTTGTAGGCAAGCGCGACCAGTATAATGAGACTATAGAAATGACCAGTGGCACAATCGAGAACGTCATTCCTGTAACACCTGTAAGCATCGCTGAATTCCTTGCAAAGGAAGATTCAAAGAATGTTTACTATATGGTAACGGGTGTCATCGATGAAGTGGCTAATACTACTTATGGCAACCTCTATATGGTGGATGGTGAGGGCAACCGGCTCTATGTCTATGGTTGCTATCCTGGCTATGGTGCCACTGGCGACAATCGTAAGGGATTCCTTGATGCTGCCAATATCGAGGTGGGTGACAAACTTACCATGATTGGTTATAAAGATACTTACAATGGCACAATTGAACTGTGTGGAGGTATCTATTTCTCGCATGAGAAAGAGGAATAAAATTATTGAATCCTTTTGAGCCCTACATCTCGCCGCTCCCTGAACTGGGAGCGGCGTTTTTTTCATGGAATTATGTTGAACACAGAGGGATTTAGACTTTAGTCTTTAGTATTTGAACACAGAGACACAGGATCACAGAGGAAAAACCATAAAGAAAGACTCTGTGCCTTTGTGTTGTTATGTCATTTCAGCTGCACTTCGGCAAAAAAATTACTCGTTTATTTTGTTTTGCTCTCAGTTTGCACTATCTTTGCAAAAAAATTGAACCAACAATGAAAAAGATTTTTTCAAGACTATTTGTCCTATGTGCTGTTGTGCTTGCATCAGGAGTGATTGTCTCGTGCAAAAACAATAAAACTTTCACCGTAAAAGGAAATATCACACAGGCAGAGGACTCTCTGTTGTACATAGAGGCTTTTCAGGCTGATGGGATGCTGCAATTAGACTCTGTGAAACTCAGTAAAGACGGCGACTTTTCATTCAGTATGGATGCTCCCGTAGATGCCCCTGAATTGTATCGATTAAGAGTGTCGGGGCAATTTCTCACTTTCTCGGTAGATTCCACCGAGGTCATCACCATCAAGGCTGATTATCCTACCATGGCTACGAACTACATTGTGGAAGGTAGTGAGAACTGCGCAAAAATTAAGGAATTAGCTGTCAAGCAGATGGACTTGCAAACCAGGATAGACCAAATTTTGAAGTCATCACTTTCCAATATAGAGATCAATGATAGCGTGGAGAATGTATTGAAAGCATATAAACAAGACATCCTTCGCAGTTATATTTATAAGGAGCCGATGAAGACATACGCTTATTACGCACTCTTCCAAAATATAAGCATCGGCAACTCTCAACTGAGGGTGTTCGATCCCAATAATGTGGATGATGTAAAAGCTTTCGGGGCTGTTGCCACAAGTTGGCAACAAAACTACCCAGAGTCAGATAAAGGTAAGTCTCTTCATGAAATGGCACTTCGGGGACTTGCCAATAAAAAGCAAGCTGAGGCAGCTGAGCAGGGGTTTGCCATCGATGCCGATAAGGTGACAGAGACAGAAATCATCGATCTTAAATTGCTTGATAACAAAGGCGTTAGGCGCTCGCTGACATCCTTGAAAGGAAAGGTTGTTCTGCTTGACTTCCATCTCTTTGCCGCTGATGGGAGTCAAGCGAGGATACTTGAACTACGTGAGTTGTACAACAAATACCATGACAGAGGATTGGAAATCTATCAGGTGGCACTCGATGAGGACGAGCATTTCTGGAAAATGCAGACTGATGCCCTGCCATGGGTTTCCGTGAAAGGTGATGGTAGCGTGAATGTGTATCTCTATGATATTGAAACATTGCCTGTAGATTATATCATTAATCGTAACAATCAGTTAGTGATGGGGCCGAGAGAAATCAAAAACCTCGAGGCCGACATCGCCCGACATCTATAAATCGTTTACTAATTCGTCTGTCCATCAACCCCTTTTGCCTCATTAAGCCCATCCACTCCTTTCACATCCTCAGTCTCTTGATGATGACGGTGGTAATGAATATCCCTAAAGGTGTTCAGGCACAGGAGTTTACACTTGAACAAAAGAACGACACCCTGTCGTACCTCGTACTGCATACAGGAGACTCATCCTATCGGTGGGCGTTGAAATTCCCTGTTTACCAGTTCTGTACCGGCGATGTGGATGGCGATGGGGTGGTGGATGCTATGGTAGGGGTGGTGAAGGCCACAAGGTTTGACCCACAGGTAGCACGTAGGCTGTTCATCTTCAAAAACTACAAAGGAAGAATTCGGGCACTATGGATGGGGTCGAGGCTAGGTGGCATATTGGAAAATTTCCGTTTCGTGGATGGAAAGGTATATACCTTGCAATCTACAAACGATGGAAAATATGTGGTGCTCAGACATCAATGGAGAAAATTCGGACTTGGTGCAGATGAGTTCATTGTAAAAGGCGTCTCACGGCAAGAAGCACTCGAGGTGTTTGGGAAATTGAAGATTGAAGATTGAAAGAAAATCCCCATCCATCTTCCACACTTTTTGCTGCAGGAAACGGTTTTGCCCTCGGAACTCAAAAACTCAAAAACTTACAATATTATGAAAAAACTATCGTCGCTTATCTTGTTCCTTGTGCTTGCCACAGTGGCTATGGCACAAGATGACTTTGAAGAAAAACCATTGATACTACCAGGTAATGGGAATATCAATGTTGAGAATCTCAATGGTAAGATAAACCTCAATATGGATATCTCAAAACTGTCGGTATTGGAATTGCGTGTGCTGCGCAATGCTTTTGCGGCAAGACAGGGATATCTTTTTAGCAGTTCTGAACTTCGAGGCATCTTCAATACTACGACATGGTATGATTCACTCTGTTGGAAAAGGTATGATGCAGAGAATTATTGGGATGATGAGAAACAAGAGACTGTGAACAAGGCCGCCCCGGTAAAATATTCTGCCAAGGAGTCTGCCTTCATTGACAAACTCAGGGCAAGGGAGAAAGAGTTGCTGAAAAAGAATTTCACCAATCCCAATGGAATTGTCAATGTCAATAATTTAGTCAATCCCTTGCAGTTGAAGGAATTTCCCGATGCACTCAAGGACGCTTTAGGCAAAAGAGGCTTCGCTATCGTAGAGGCCGACAATGAGCAGATTTTCCAGGTTTATGAGAAAAACGACTATAATATGTTTCCCAATTTTGTCACTACCGACCTCTATTTGCAACTTTTCCACCTCTATTTCGACACTACCATGCGCAAGGTGGAGGAGACAACACTCAGTGGGGTAATGACCAACTTCACACGTCTGATGTATGAGCGTATGAATAATTGGGCAAAAACTGAAAAAGATAAGAATGTAAAGGATGCTGCAGAATGGAATACCGCATTCTTTGCCGTGGCATTGTCGCTGATTTCTGGTGAACCTCTGCCTGCCGTGCCTGCCAAATATGCCGAGGAGGCAAAGGCAGAGTTGGAAAAATCCATCGCTACAGAGAATGATTATTCTACTTTCTTAGGGTATCTCAATGTGAAATTTGCCTACGCATTGTTTAAACCCAGAGGACATTACACCCGTAGCGAGCAGTGCCAGCGCTATTTCAGGGCTATGATGTGGCTACAGACCGTGCCCTTTGGCACTGATATCAATGAGCAGATGCTAAGGGCGGCTATGCTGGCTGAGACCATAGGTGCTGAAGCTTCTCTTAAAAAAGCATATTTGTCTGTCTTCGATCCTATCACCTTCCTCATGGGGGAACCTGACAACGTAACCATCTTACAGGTTTATGATGTGATGAAGAAACAAGGTGTGGATGCCAAAAAACTGGCCAAGGACAAGAAAGCCATGGCTGCATTCTGCAAGGAAGTCGATGATGTGGCAGAGAAGCAGACTCGCATCCGTCCGAAATTTGAGCGCACATCGCACAACAAAGTGAATCTCATGCCACAACGCTATCAGTCCGATGCAGAGGTGCTACAGGAGATGGTTGACTGTGACAATGCTATAACCAAGCGTGATGTGCCCATGGGACTCGACGTGATGGCTGCTATGGGAAGCACAGCAGCAGAGCGCATCCTTATTCAGGAACTCAAACAAGACAAGCAATGGGAAGGTTTCACACCCAATCTGGAGCGGATGAAGAAACTGATGAAAACCATCAAATGGGATGCCTGTGTGACTAACAACTGGATGTCGGCTCTCAATGTTATCAATACTGCCAAGGACAGCCGAGAGCCTTATTTCATGAAGACACCACAGTGGGACAAGAAAAACCTTAATGCCACACTGGCATCATGGGCAGAACTGAAGCATGACGCCATTCTCTATGCCAAGCAGCCTATGGCGGCAGAATGTGGAGATGGCAGTCTGCCAGCACCTATTGTGAAAGGGTATGTAGAACCCAATGTGGCTTTCTGGACAAAGGCTATCTCGCTTATCGATGCCACACAGGGAGTATTCAAGAAATATAATTTATTGACGGAAGAGTTGGAAAGCCTTTGTGAAGGCGTGAGAGATGAGGCAGAATTTTTCCTCAATATCAGCAAAAAAGAATTGGCTGGAGGAAAAATCACCGACGAGGAGTACGACCACATTCGATATATTGGCGCAACATTTGAGAACCTATCACTTGAAATGGTGAAGGAGCCCGACCAGTATCTCATGGGATGGTCGGATATCCAGGGAACCGACAAGTCAATTGCTGTTGTCGCTGATGTCTATACCGCCAATGGTGACAATAATCCTCAGAAGTCGGTGCTCTACGAAGGCGTAGGACCGGCCAATGAAATCTATGTGATTGTGGAGATTGATGGTTATCTGTATTTGATGCGTGGCGGTGTATTCTCTTATAGGGAGTTTAAGCGTCCGATGGACGAGCAGCGTATGAACGATGAGGAATGGCAACAGAAACTGAAGGAATATCCCAATACGGGTAAGCCTTCGTGGATGGAAGAAATCATTGTGCCATTGAAGAAAAAAGTTGAAAACAATGAGATGATATATTACGGCACAGGTTGTTGAGGCCGACAGTCGATGATACGCACGGGTATCGTTTCCACCTCGGAGGCGGTGCCCGTGATTTTTATGCTTACCATGCAAGCCTCTCGCTGGTGGGGCTTGGAAAGGTCGAAAATAAAATTCCCTATGCTATAATAGATACTGTGGCCATGGTATTGCTCGATGTCTTGAAGTGTGTGGGAGTGGTGGCAGACCAGGATATCGGCACCGGCATCAATCATCCTGTGGGCATCGACAATCTGCTGAAGGATGGGGTGCATTGTGTTCTCCCCACCCCAGTGCAGGCTGACGATGATATAGCATTGGGGATCTGTGGTGCGCAGTTGTCGGATGCGGTCGATGAGGACATTCATACTCTCCTGGCTCACGCAAGGTCGTTGCGGCAGATAGGCGTAGTTTTCCAAAGCAAGCCGCAGTGAGGCGACCATCCATACGTTGCGTGGGGTAGAAGCCAAGAGTACGGGTACTGCTGCTTCTTCCATGGTGGCACCGGCTCCGATGGGAGTTATATTTGCAACAAGAATGTTGTCACGTGTGTCAATCAGTCCACGGCGTCCTTGGTCGATACTGTGGTTGTTGGCAAGGTTGAGGTGGGTAATGCCATGGCGGCGGAGGGCTGGGAGCCACTCTGGCTCGCCACGGAAGATGTATTTCTTGTGAACAGGGGCCTTGATTTTTGTAGCAGGACATTCCAAATTGGCCACCACTACGTCGCTGTTGGCAAAGAGAGAGTCAATCCACGGCACGAACAGCGAATCTACGCCCGTATGCTCTATCTCTTTGCGTACACCACGGTCGAGCAGCAGGTCGCCTGTCAGCATCACCCGCAGCGTGTCTTCCGCCAGGCAATGTGAAATACTTGCTTGCCAGAGGAACAGAAATAGACAGATAAAATACCAAACCTTATGTTTCATACTATGGCTGATGGAGTAAATCTTTTTCAGACATGGAAAACAAGAATTTATGGCAAAAATAATCGATTTTGGATAAGGTAGAAAACAAATAAAGCAAAAAAAAGTATATATGGCACAATTTATAAAATAATGGAAACGATTTGAGTTGTTTTTTTTGAAATAATGCTGTATTTTTGCAAAATTAAATAGTTAATCTGACATTCTATATGATAAAGTTAAGCCGTCTTTTCTTATTGGTAGTTGCAGTTGTCATGTCATCGACTGTGCATGCACAGTGGGTGTGCTCGTGGGCAACAGCAGCAGAGTTTACTGGTCCGAGTGATATGCCTGCCCGTCCGTTGACAGATCGCTCATTGCGTGAGATTGTCCATGTGACGATTGGAGGGGATTGTTTCCGTCTGCGCTTGTCGAATGAATTCAGCAAGGAACCCGTGGAGATTAAGAACATTTATGTGGCTGATGCCCTCGACTCGTGTGACATCAATGCACGCACAGCCAAATATCTGACTTTTGGCGGTAAGAAGAATGTGACCATTAAGCCAGGGAAGTGTGTCGTTAGTGATGTATGCAAATACAACCTGAAACCTCTGCAACGGCTGTCGATTACCATTTGCTATGGGGCTACACCCGTGAATGCCACTTCGCATAGAGGGTCGCGCACCACGTCTTATTTGATGGATGGTGTATCGAAACCGAAGAAAAAATTTGCCACTACTGAAAAGGTGCTACATTGGTATAATATTGCTGCCATCGATGTACCGGCAAAGGGCCAGCAGTGTGTGGCAGTCTTGGGAAACTCTATCACCGACGGGCGTGGCTCTACCAACGACCTGCAAAATCGTTGGCCGGATAAAATGGCTGAGGCTCTGGCTGCATTGAGCGAAAAAGAAATAGCAGTGGCCAATTTAGGTATCGGTGGAAACTGTGTGGTGGCTGGTGGACTGAGCGAACCGGCACTGAAACGTTTCGACCGTGACATCTTGGGCCAGGAAGGCGTCACCTCGGTGATTATTTTCGAGGGTATCAATGATATCGGCGGTAGTAAGGGACGTAGCGAGCAGATGGCCAAACAACTGATAGAGGCTTATCAGCAGATGATAACAAAGATACATGCCCGTGGACTGAAAGTATATCTTGCCACCATCACTCCTTTTGGTAAGAGTTTCTATGACGACACCCTCTTTAAGGAGGCTGCAAGACAAACTGTCAACCAATGGATACGCACAAATACTGAGGCAGATGGATACATCGACTTTGATGAACTGATGCGTGACCCAGAGCATCCCAATCAACTGCGCTCCGACCTACAGGAAGACTGGTTGCATCCCAATGCCAAAGGATACCAGGTAATGGGTGAGTATGCCGCAAAATGCATGATCAAATTGCAATAGTGTCTATAGCTTCTTTAGTAACTATAGCATCTACCTCTCCAACTTAAAAAATCAAACAATTAAAATAACATTTAAATTATGGCTATTCAAACTACACAAGAATCTAAAGGATTCTACAAGCTGTCTTGGCTACAGCGCATCGGTTTCGGTGCTGGTGATCTTGCACAAAACCTGATTTATCAGACTATTTGTATGTATCTGCTCTTTTTCTACACAGATGTTTATGTGTTAGGAGGAGATCCTGCCAAGTCGGCTGGTTTGGCGGCAACTATGTTCCTTGTGGTAAGATTGGTTGATGTGTTATGGGATCCACTCGTAGGAACATTTGTTGATAAACACAGTCCAAAATTGGGAAAATATCGTTCTTATCTTGTAACGGGTGGAATACCTCTTACTATTTTGGCTATTCTATGTTTCTGGGATGGTTTTAAACCTTCCCTTATCTATGCCTATATTACCTATGTGGGAATGTCAATGCTATATACCCTAATCAATGTACCATACGGTGCACTGAACTCTTCGTTGACACGAGATACGAATGAGATAACCGTCCTTACCTCCACACGTATGTTTATGGCAAATGTTGGTGGATTGTGCGTTTCAGCTGGTGTGCCTATTCTAGTGGCATTTTTAGCTTGGAAAGATGTGCCAAAGCAAACAATTGAAACAGCTTTGTTTATGGGATTAGGATCTTTGCCAGCATTCATTTTTATGCCTCTGGTACCTGCTATCAAGCAAAAAGTAGGAAAGAAAAATATGTTCTATATTTTCTTGACAGTGGCTATTGTCGGTATGGCCTTTTTGTATATCATTAGTAAATTTACCAATATGTATGAACACATGTGGCTTGTGTATGTTGCTCAATTTATCAAATCTACTGGTGTTATTGTTGCTACTGGCTATATGTGGGCTCTTATACCTGAGGTGATTTCTTATGGTGAATATACTACTGGACGCCGTATTTCAGGCATTGTTAACGCTTTAACTGGTATTTTCTTCAAGGCAGGTATGGCACTGGGAGGTGTAATACCAGGATTGGTGCTGGCTGCAACAAGTTATGTTCCTAAAGAAAGTGAAGGTAATGCTCTTCCAAGTGATTCAAATGCTTGGTTCCTAACTATGCTGATTTTCTCACTTGTTGGTCTTTCTCTCCTTATTTTCTGTTTCAGCCAAACTAAAGAACGTGTTGTCATGGATGAAAAAGAGACGAAGAATGTCAAGGTAAGTGATCTTTGGAAAGAATTTTTCCGCAACAGACCTCTGCGTGTCATTGCATTATTCTTTATTACTGCGTTTGCCATGATGTCGGTAGGAAATGCAGCAGGTGCATATTTCATGAATGGACTTGACCAACAAGCTCCTCTTGCTCAAGAAGGAATCCGTTGGCTGGTTTGTGTTATTCCTGCACTACTTCTTGGTCTTGCTATGTGGATTATCTCGAAGTATGAACTTAGTGATGAGAAGATAGATCAAATCAACAAGGAAATTGAGGCAAGAAGCAATAAAGAATAATATACTGAAATAGATGGCTGATGCAGGCTCGTGGCATGCATCGGCCATCATTTTATCGACTAATACACTCTATCTTAAATCCTATTAAAATATGAAAAGTAAATTATTCGTTTTAGCATTGGCAGCAGTGGTTTGCTCATGCCAGTCAACACCTCCAGAGGAGCCAGACTCTCTGAAGAACACTGTTGGGAAGTCGTTCCTTATTGGCGTTGCCATCAATGTGGATGAGCAGACGGGTAAAGCCCCCAAGGTAGTAGATGCTATATGCTCACAATTCAATCAGGTGACACCTGAGAATTGTATGAAGCAACAAGAGTTGGTACCAGAACAAGGCAAATATAATTGGAAGGATGCCGACCAATATGTGAAGTTTGCCGAGGAGCATAATCTGACACCTATCGGCCATTGTTTAGTATGGCATGCACAAGCAGCCCCATGGTTCTTCACCGATGCCAAAGGTAAAGAGGTGTCGCGCGATACTCTTATTCAACGTATGCATGACCATATTTCCACTGTGGTGGGACGTTATAAAGGCCGCATTCATGGTTGGGACGTTATCAACGAGGCTTTCGAAGACGATGGTTCATACCGGCAGACTCCCTATTTCAAAATCATAGGTCCTGAGTATTTTGAACTGGCTTTCCAATTTGCTCATGAAGCTGACCCTGAAGCAGAACTTTACTACAACGACTATTCCATGGCAAAGCCCGAGAAGCGTGATGCTGTCTGCAAGCTGGTGCGTCAACTGAAGGAGAAAGGCTTACGAATCGACGGTGTGGGTATGCAGAGCCACAATGGTACCGACTATCCCGACTTGGTGGAATATGAGAAAACCATTGACTCTCTTGCTGCAACTGGAGTAAAGGTGATGATTACCGAGCTTGACCTCAATATGCTACCTAATCCAGAGGGCTTTGGCGGTGCTGAAATAAGTCAGAATTTCGAAAACGACCCCAAATACAATCCGTATGTCAACGGACTGGACAGTGTGGCAGAAAAACTATTCGAAGAGAGATATGTCGCCTTCTTTAATATCTATGCCAAGCATCGCGACCAAATCAGCCGTGTTACCCTTTGGGGACTCTCAGATGCTACGTCATGGCTCAATGGGTGGCCTATCAAGGGACGTACCAACTACCCACTGCTCTTCGACCGTGAATATAAACCAAAACCCGTCATCGAGAAGATTATCAAACTGTTCAAATGAAATCCGTTGTCATAGCTTTGATGGTGGTCTTTATGGCTGGCTGTCCTCTGAACTGTATAGCTCAGAGTGATACTTCGTTGACCATCAGTCAGATAGAAGCTAATGGCGATGTGGATGGTAATGGTGTCGTCAATATTGCTGATGTGATGCTGATGGTGAATTATCTTGTGGGGCTACCTGTGGGTTTATTTGATCTGTCGCAGGCTGATTTAGACCACAATGAAATCATCACTGTCGCCGATGTCATCATTTTAGTGAATGTCGTGGTGGGTAATGGCTTTGGTGATGACATACCACTAATGGAAAGTGACCAGGCCAACCCCATATTCCATGTTTAGATAATTCATTCCCACAAATGATTCTGTATGCTGCTGTATCACAGTAGTCAATTTAGTCAGATTATTCCGATAATTAAGAAAACTCAGATAATTTAGAAAAATCAAACAAAAATGAGCAAATCAAGGTATTTATTTCCAAAGGATTATATGGCCGACCCTTCGGCCAATGTGTTTAACGGCCGACTGTATGTCTATCCCTCACACGACTGGGATAGCGGCGAATGTTTCGACGACGATGGCGGGCATTTCCAGATGAGAGACTACCATGTGTTGTCGATGGATGATGTGATGAATGGTGAAATCACCGACCATGGTGTGATTCTCGATGTTGATCAGGTGCCTTGGGCAGAAAAGCAGATGTGGGACAACGACGTGGTGGAGAAAGACGGGAAATATTATCTCATCTTCTCTGCAAAGGACTATACCGGCGTATTCCATCTGGGTGTGGCTGTTGCCGACAGTCCAGAGGGTCCTTTCGTACCTCAACCTGCACCCATCATTGGTAGCTATAGCATTGATCCTTGCGTCTTCAAGGATGACGACGGACAGATCTATGTCTATTTCGGAGGTATCTGGGGTGGACAGCTGCAGTGGTATCGTGATAATAAACTGAAACCAGCTGCATCAGTGGGCGAGGAGGCTAAATTCCGTCCCACATTGTTGCCAGAGGGTGATGAAGACCCACTGCCATCACGTGTGGCACGGATGACCGACGATGTGCTGCAGTTTGCCGAGGCTCCCAAGCCAGTGGTGATTGTGGATGAGGAGGGCAAACCACTGAAGGCCAGCGACCCACATCGTTTCTTCGAGGCATCGTGGATGCACAAGATGAATGGTAAGTACTATTTCTCGTATAGCACGGGTGATACACACCTGCTATGCTATGCTGTGGGCGACAATCCCTACGGGCCTTTCACCTTCAAAGGTGTGATTCTCGAGCCAGTGGTGGGATGGACTACACATCACAGCATCGTGGAATACAAGGGAAAATGGTATCTCTTCCATCACGACTGTGTGCCCTCCAACGACACCACATGGCTCAGAAGCCTGAAAGTGATGCCCCTCGACATCGACGATGAGGGGAATATCCAAACCATGGTAAGCGATTAGTAAGAGAAATCATAACAATACTTTTAGCAATTATTACAACAACAGCCTCGCTGACATTAAGTCGGCGAGGCTGTTGTTATATAGGTGCTATTTATTCCGATTACTTAATCCTTGCACTGGAACACAATATGAGGTTCTTCTTTTCAAGGTGTTATTCGGTGTCCATACCGCCTTTCTTTTTCGAAGTCCGCTCTATATAGCCTGTCTCCTGCTTTTTTAATAGTGGAATTTTGAGGCTATAAACTATGGAAAAGATACAGATAAAGGTTTAGATTTATCCTCTACCTCCTGTTGCCCAAGGCAAGTATTTATTGAGAACTTTGGCAATCAGGATGTTGATAGTTGAGGAATAAAACAAATAAATGAATGCAATAAAAAGAGTTAGTATATATGTGCCGGGGATTTTATTAATATATAGATTCAAGATGTATGGAGATTTGAAGTTGAAAAGCAGCAGGAAAGGCATTAGTACGTACCTGTCAAGCATGTAGATGACTAATGAATTCTTTCCAACTAAAAGTAAAAAATTGGGATATTTCTTGATACAAGAAGACAAAAGGAACAAGGCTAACAGGCCCAGGACAGTCATAGATACGGCCACAGGCAAGCAATAAAAAGCTCCATTATGTACATCTGTACTGCCTCCAGGGTAAGTAATCCACCCAATAATAATGTAACAAACGAGAAGAGTTATGCCAAACCATAGACGATAAGGACGCAGTCGGTCTTCATATTTCTTGTATAAATAGCCAATCAAGAAGTAAAACTGCACCATCATGGCGATGTTAATCATGAAGATATTAAATAATCCGTTTTTGCCGACGTTGTCAGTGAAGAGAATCATTATATCTCTTTGTCGGAGCATATATCCGATAGCTGATATGACTACAAGAATGATAATGGTCAGTGGCAGGTGATTTTTAGTCAGCTTAATCACGTAATAGAAAATTATTTGTGCGATGATAAAACATGGCATAAACCAGAGAAGTACACCTGTAAATAGTTCGACAATAGATTCAAATGCGTGTGTTAAGCCATTGAATGGGACACTAATAATTAGTGGGACCAATCCTAAAACCAACCATGGAATAACCAACGACGTGAAGGTCTTCTTGAAAAAGGCAATATCTCCGCCTTGTCTGATGCGAAACAAATACCCTGACAATGCAAAAAACAGAGGCATCTTAATAGGATTGAGAAAGACAGAGTAAGCTTCATAAAACCAAAAACCATCAACGTCATTCTTGAGATAAGTGATGCGATGACCATAAACGACAAGCAAAATCGCGAGTGCCCTCAGCACATCAATCCATTCTAAACGTATTTTTTTATTCATATATGTAGTTTGGGGCTATAGTTTTACCATTTTTAGTACAATTCCTTACCTTTGGAATAGATGATTGATTAGAGAGAACCGTACTGCCACAGCGGAAAGAACAGTTTTGTAAATCTATTTCACCATATCTGATAATCAATGGGCGTGTGGTGTTGGGAGCATTTACACGACAATAATGCATGGCTAATTGAAGATCGGCACCTGTATAGCCTGAATTGATTAGTCCGGATTTGTTTAATTCGAAAGAGCAATTGTCGAAGGTGAGGTTTACATTGGTGCCAATGATGATATATTCGTTGAAAGAATAACCTTTAGATAAGATACTGTCTTGTGTTTGTCGAAATGTGCAATTAGTGAACGTCTGGTGCTGGCCACCACCACCTTGTATCATTCGTGCTCCCTCAAAGATACAGTGGTCGTAGTAGATGCTGTCGGGACATGATCGGGCATCTTTTGTTCCACCATGATGGGTGAGCATCACGGTGGTGTTGGAGTCGCTTTGCCGGAAGATGCTGTTGCTCACATAAAAGCCTTTTAGATAGGGTTGACCATAAATGATATGCATCCCTTTGCCCAACAAGGGTGCCTGGGTGAGATCAGCATGATTGATACGGCAGTTGTGCACACCAGCAAATGCATTTTGGGTGAATTGCTCAGAATGCCAGTTATCGATAAGAATGTCACGACTGTCACCACTATTGTTGTAGCCACGACGTATGTAATAGTCGCAGTTCATCCCTTTGAAGGTAATGTTGCGAAAAGTCAGGTCTTTGCAACCATTAATGCTGAAAGCCATGATGCGTGAGTCGCCACTGTCCATTCTATAAAGACCTTTTGGAACCCCATCGTCACGATCACGTAGTGCACGCAGGTTCAAATTGTCAATCAGTCCGTGATGACATTGATAGAACCACCCCCATGATACGAGTGAACTTTTCTCTGTTGTGCCTATACTTTGGGTGCGTAATAATAGTGTGGCGCCATTGCCATCGACATGGAAACCATCGAAATCCTTCCATGGATGATAGCGGGTATGGGTGTCTTTGCTCATTTTAAGATAATAGACGACAGGGCGAAGCCTCACGTTTCCTTTTCCAAAGATTATAGCGCGATTGAAGGCCTCGGCGTCATTTGTCATCGTTGAGTCGATATCCACCATTTGACCCTTGATGCTGATGGTAGTGCGCCGACAACTGAGATCTGAGTACACAACCCCAGTGCGAGCCTTGCCACTTTTCATATCGTTCCACTCATGGCTATTGGCCCATTTTGTGTAATATGTGCCATTATTGAGTAGCAAAAAACGATGGTTGATGGTGTCGAGATACACCTGATCGGTAGTATATGGGGATAAATGTTTCCAAATCTGTTTGTTGATGATGTGTGAAGAGGGATAACTGACGGTGACAGGGCAGGTCGAATTTGATGCCACTACACTTCCAATACAGTTGGCATAACAGCGCAGAGGAAACTCCCAGTAGGCTATGCCGTCGCCATGTGCGCCAAACCATTCTGGACGAGCAGAGACATTCCAGCTGCCAAGCAGTCGTAAGTCGTTGCCAAACAGTTGCTTTGTGCTGTCGCCCACAATTTTGGTGGCGTTGCCCACCAATGTGCCGTTGTCGATGATGCCGCCCTCAGAGACAATCGTTGCGCCTTCTTCCAGCAATACATGCTTGCCATTCAAGTCGATGTTGTGGCGGATATGATAAGTTGAATCCCCCTCCATGCAAAGACCGCCGATGTGGTTGGCATCGGCAGTTTCTTTGATGACTTGCGCCATGAGTGAGTTGCCCATGGTGGTCAGTAGTAGTAAAAACACAAATAACTGTTTCATCATGTCTTCCGCTTGACAATACTCAAGTCTATCATGTTGCCAAAATATTTGTCGGTTTCTTCTGTTCTGCCATTGAGTGAAAAACCGCTGGAGGGATAAAATGTGAATTCTCCAAAATAAATATTCCCTTCCACATCATAGAAATCCACACGGATAAAAGGAAAGCCTTTTGACAAGTTGGCCGCCAATTCAAACATACGGTCGAGTGTCTGTGGACGGGGAAGTGTAAAGTCTTCAGCTGCTTCGATGCCCCATTTGTTGTAACGGCATAGATGCCAGTTACGGTCGAAGAAATAGTATTTCACGGCTCCTTTCTGGCGATCTACACAGATGAGAACGCTGTCGGCAACTCCATTGAAGCAGTAAAACTTGTAATCGGTAAGGTCGTTGCCCAGGAATTGCTCGGCAAAGATTTTCTTCTTGACATTTTTGTAAGGCCATTCACGGTAGCGTTGATAGACATCTACTCCCATGGCAGCGGAAAGCTTATGTCGCGCATTCTCGGTATTAAGTTTCTCCTTGTCACTGCAAATCACCACTCCAGTGTTGCCGCCACTGTGGGTGGTCTTAAGCACGAACTGATGGGGTAGGGAAGCAAAATCTATTGCGTCGGCAGTGTCCCATTCGGCAATGACGGGAATAACATATTCGTCGCCCAAAATTCCACGTACATATTCTTTTACAGCCAATTTGTCCACCATGGTAGTCATCATTGGCTCACGGAAATTGAGTTTCAGCCATTGCAACTTTTCACGAAAGGTCTTCGGGTCGTCCAAATGGAGTCGACAGCCGCTATATAGATAGTACATGAGGCTGACGTATGTCTTGTCGCCAAATAATGGTGACAATTTCGTTGCAGCTCTTTTCAATATACCTCTCGTGCCACTCATAATGCAGCCTATTGTGTCTGATGGTTAATGCAAATACCTTGTTTGTACCATTCATATAGACGGTGGATACCCTCGTCAATTTCAACTTTGTGTCGCCAACCAAGGGCATGGAGCTTGCTCACATCAGTGAGCTTGCGCGGAGTGCCATCGGGTTTATTGGCATCCCAGCGCAATTCGCCACGGAAGTCAATTTCGGCTACAACTTTCTCAGCAAGTGAACGGATACTGATTTCTATGCCAGACCCCACGTTGATGTGGCAGTTGCGAATCTCTTTGGCATTAGGATCGTGAGTATCGGCAAAATCAACGTTCAGCAAAACATGAACGCTGGCATCTGCCATGTCCTCACTCCATAGGAATTCGCGTAATGGTGAACCTGTACCCCATAGTGTGACTGCTTCTGGAGTAATACCGAAACGCGACAATTTGTCGAGAATTTCCTCGTCGGTGTTTTTACCGCTGATACCTTCGACTGGACGTAGGTTGAGGTCTTTGCGCACACGCTCCCAATCTCCCTCGTTAAGACATTTTGCCAAATAGACCTTGCGAATCATGGCAGGGAGTACATGGCTGTTTTCTAAATGGAAATTGTCGTTGGGACCATAGAGGTTGGTGGGCATCACAGCGATGTAGTTGCACCCATATTGGATGCTAAAACTCTCGCACATCTTCAGTCCGGCAATCTTGGCTATAGCATATGGCTCATTGGTGTATTCCAATGGAGATGTCAGCAGTGCATCCTCACGCATAGGCTGAGGTGCCATGCGGGGATAGATACATGTGCTACCCAAAAAGAGCAGCTTGCTCACACCATGACGATAGCTTTCACCTATGACGTTTTGTTGTATCTGCAGATTTTGATAGATGAAGTCGGCACGATATTGTAGGTTGGCCATAATACCTCCCACATGGGCAGCAGCCAGCACAACAGCATCAGGACGTTCATCGTCGAAAAATTTTTTGACGGCTACACCATCTAACAGGTCAAGCTCTTGATGGCTACGGCCTACCAAGTTGTTGTATCCTCTCTGTAGTAGGTTGTTCCAAATGGCTGAGCCAACGAGACCACGATGCCCAGCCACATATATCTTTGATGATTTAGGAAGTGTCATTATTATAATGCTGCTTTTAAGTGGAGTTTTTTCACAAATTTGATATCATGCTCCACCATGATGTGGATTAGTTCCTTGAAAGATGTCTTGCGTGGGTTCCATCCAAGTTGTTCACGAGCCTTGGTAGGGTCGCCAAGCAATTGTTCCACTTCGGCCGGGCGGAAATATTTTGGATCAACTTCCACCAGCACACGGCCTGTGGCTTTGTCAATACCCTTCTCATCAATTCCCTCACCTTGCCATTCCAATTCGATGCCTACAGCCTGGAATGCTAATGTGGCAAATTCTCTCACACTATGGTATTCGCCCGTGGCTATGACAAAATCATCTGGTTTGTCCTGTTGCAGCATCAACCACATACATTCCACGTAGTCGCGGGCATAGCCCCAGTCGCGGAGGGCATTCATGTTGCCTAAATATAATTTATCCTGATATCCTTGTGCAATGCGTGCGGCGGCAAGAGTAATTTTGCGTGTCACAAATGTTTCTCCGCGACGCTCGCTTTCATGATTAAACAGGATGCCGTTGCAGCAGTACATACCATAGCTTTCTCGGTAGTTTTTCATAATCCAATAGCCATACAATTTGGCTACGCCGTAAGGAGAACGTGGATAGAAGGGGGTGGTCTCTTTTTGTGGAACCTCCTGAACCAGTCCAAATAGCTCTGATGTAGATGCCTGGTAGATGCGGCAGGTCTTATCAAGACCGCAGATACGTACAGCCTCGAGCAGACGTAATACACCGATGGCGTCGGTGTCGGCTGTATATTCGGGTACGTCGAAGGAGACTTTCACATGACTCTGTGCAGCCAGGTTGTAAATCTCTGACGGTTTTACCTCACCGATGATGCGGATAAGTGATGAGGAGTCTGTCATGTCGGCCCAATGCAAGTTGACCAAACGCTCACGCTTCATGTCGCGTACCCATTCATCTAAATAGAGATGCTCGATACGTCCAGTGTTGAATGAGGAGGAACGACGTAACAGACCGTGTACCTCGTAACCTTTTTCTATCAGAAATTCAGCAAGAAAGGAACCGTCTTGTCCTGTGATGCCGGTGATAAGTGCAGCTTTTTTCATTTCTATCGTGGTGTTATTCTGCGAATTGCTTAATGCGTTGCTCTTCGCTGAGTTTACATATTAGTAGGGTACCTTCTTTTTCGGCGATGATATAGCCATCAAGGCCTTGTACGACCACTTTACGCTCTTCAGTCGTGTGGATTATGCAATTATGAGTATCGAAAACAGAGATGTTCTGACCTATTAGGCCATTGCCGTAGAGGTCTTTCTTGGTTTGAGCGAGCAGTGAACCCCATGTGCCAAGGTCGCTCCAACCGAAGTCGGCAGGACAGACGAAAATCTCGGATGCTTTCTCCATGATAGCGTAATCGACAGAAATGCTCTCACATTCAGGATAGCGCTCATTGATAATAGCCTGTTCTTGGTGGGTGCCAAGGATTGGGAACATGTTCTCAAAAATCTTCGACATTGATGGCATATAGATGCGGAAAGCATTGACAATAGTGCTGACGCGCCATATAAATATGCCGGCATTCCAGAAATAACTCTTGTTACGAATATATTTCTCGGCTGTTTCAAGGTCGGGCTTCTCACGGAAAGAGTCAACACGGAAAATTTCTTTGTTTCGCGCAGAACTGGATGACAAGTCAGCTTGTATGTAGCCATAACCAGTTTCGGGGCGGGTAGGTTTCATGCCTAAAGTTACAATGGCATCGGTTTCGGATGTGAATTTGAGGCACGATTGTACTACACGGCGAAATTCGGTGCTGTTGGTCACTATGTGGTCGCTGGGAGTGACTACCACGTTGGCTTTGGGATTTTCTTTCTTAATGCGCCAACTCACGTATGCGATACATGGAGCGGTGTTGCGTCGGCATGGCTCACTCAATATGTTGTTGGCAGGAACTTCAGGAAGTTGCTCTTGTACCAACGAAGTGTATTTTGCATTGGTAAGAATCCAGATGTTTTCTGGTGGACAGATGCCATGGAAACGGTCGTAGGTGAGTTGTAGCAATGTGCGACCCACCCCCAGGATATCGATAAATTGTTTGGGACATTCTGGAGTGCTCATAGGCCAGAACCTACTGCCTATGCCTCCCGCCATGATGACGAGATAATTATTTGATGTTGCCATATCTGATTGGGGTTTTGATTATACGATTGTCTTTGAGGCTTTAAGTGTAGTCACAAATGTATATTACAAAATTGACAAGTTATTTGATAGTTGGATGCTAATAACTTGTCAACCATTTAACTTACAATGTGATTTCCAAGGCGAATGTCTCGTTCCGAAGATTTTTGGGGAGGGTCACTGTCACTTGGTCGCCTTGAACCGTACAGGATAGCCGTTGCCCAGTGCTTACTAATCTTATACCATTTTTGTAGTGTGGCACATTACCAGTCCAGGATATCTGATGAGGCAATTGCTCATCGTCGTCGATGGTGTAGATGGCATAAAGATGCTTGTTGTCGTGAGAGGCGGTGAACCAGATGTTGCCATCGTGATAATGAGGTGTGGTTGTGGTGTGGTAGATAGCCTTGCCATTGGCATGTAGCCATTGTCCAATGGTATGAAGACGTGTGATGGCTTCTTGTTCGATGAGGCCTTCAGGTGTTGGGCCTACACCCAGTGCGAGTGAACCACCCTTAGCCACGATTTCAGCTAAAGTGTTAATGACTTTGCCAGCAGATTTCCAATGTGGATGCTTCACGTAGCCCCAATCGTCGCTAAGAGGGATACAGCTTTCCCATGGAATGTTGAGTTGTTGGTCGGGGATAGTGCGTTCAGGAGTCTGATAGTTTTCATAAGGCCCCCGAATTGTGCGATCCACAATAATCAGATGTGGTTGGTGCCGACGTGCCATTGTTGCAATGCGAGGCATGTCGATATCTTGATTGTTCTCTTGGCATACCCAACCCCCGTCAAGCCAAAGTATATCTATATGGCCATAGCGGCTCATGAGTTCCTCAATCTGATTATAAGTGAACTCCTTAAACTGTTGCCATCGCCAGGGGTGCAGGTCTATGGGATAATTCACATTGCGCCCTTTGGTACTATATACGTCCCACCAGTAATATTGAGAGTGCCAGTCGGGTTTTGAAAAATAGGTACCGGCCATAAATCCCTTATCGCGGAAGGCGTTGAGTATGTGTCGCAATACATCGCATCGAGGATCACCGGCAAAAGCGTGTTGGGTGATGGTAAAGTCGGTGTATTGACTATCGTACATGCAAAAGCCGTCATGATGCTTGGTGGTGAATATCATGTATCGCATCCCGGCATCGGCCATTACTGTTGCCCATTGTGTGGGATCGAACTTGGTGGGACACAGCTCATTGGCTTGATGCCAGTACCAGTCTTTGTATTGTTGATAGGTCATCGTAGTATCACGTGTGATCCATTTTTCATCACAAATGGACCATGATTCAACAATGCCTGGTACGGAATAGATTCCCCAGTGGAGCAATACACCGAACTTCAGGTCTTGCCACTGGTGCAAATTGTCGAGCACTGCCGGCTGCGTGGGCCATACATAGCCGTCAGATTGCTCATGTATATTATCCTGTGCAACAACTTTTGAGGTCGTAGCCACAAATGCTGCCAACAGAAGTATATGAATGTAGATGTGCTTAAGGAATGACATACCTTAATCAAAAAAAGAATGGTTAAGATGTTTTTCAAAAATGTCTTTTCTGATCAAGATATTATTGATGATGCTCAATCGTCATCGTCCTCCTTGTTCTTTCGGAGGAAAAATCTCTTCATGTCCTTGTAGGGAAGCCAAATGGCCTCGCTGGGATAGTGTTTGAGCAGGCGCATCTTGAATTTTTCAATGATCAAGAATCTTTTGATATGGCCTTTGGCATGAGTCAATTTATTCAGCCTTGTCTCAAACTTGCCAAAATTTCCACCGATGCTGATTTCTTCGAGTAGGAATTTTCCCTCTTTCTCATTTGGCTCTGTATATAAATATTTGTCGTCGAGGCAAAGAATCTCTTTCATGATATACATCATGGCTTGGGCGAATTTTAACAAATGAAATTTCTTCAGTGTTGCTAATAATTCTTTGTTGGCATCAGGGGGGACTCCATCGTTGTACCTCTTTCGAAGCAGATAATAGTAGTCGATGATTTGGCGCAAGCCAACACCTCCGATGATGAAATGCCTGAAGATATGATCGAGTTGATAGAAAGTGTTGAATTCATTTGTGGGAACAAAAAACTTATACTTCCCATCGGCAGATGTCACTTGATTCTCAAACTGACTGCCTTCCACCTGGGCGAAGTATTTCCAAAGTTTCTTGTTTGTGATGGGATTCTTCATACAAGAAGGGCGGAAATGTACCTCGACATCAATGTCCTTGAACATGGGGAAATCCACATGGAGCCAATTGTATGGCATTTTGTAGTATTTTGTGGTGAATGCAAGGATTTTGTCACGTCCTCCTTCACACCAGATGTCGATGTCACCAGTAGTTCGGAGCATAGGGTCGGGATACATTAATGCGTTTCCCTGGCCTTTTAGAATGCAGTTGCGGAAACCATTCTCAAGAAACCATTCCGATGCTTTGACAGTACGCTCGAAAGCCGTCTTGCTGTTCTTGCGCAGACGATGTTCTTCAAAAACCCATTCCATCACGTCTTCATCACATGGTTTGTTGCCACGAAATGATTCCACGGTTAGACGCTTGTCCTTCATCAATACAACCGGCACAAAGATGCCCACAATGGTTTGCTTAGTGGCAAACACCAATAGCTTATGCCATTGAATGTCTTTTATACATTCAGGAACAGGCAATTCTTCGTTGAGGCAGAAGCGAAGCAACTCAAAATATTGTTCGGTTTCGTTCATTTTCAATTTTCAATTTTCAATCCTCAATCTTTAATCTTCAATTTTCAATCTTCAATGTTTCAGTATCTTACAGAAAGTCTTAAAGATGATTTTAAAATATTCGCCCAAGGTACGGTTGTTAATATATTGCAGATTGTATTCAATTTTCTTGGGCATAATTTGGTTGACATACATCTTTTCTGGATTCTCCGACTGACCAAGAATTAAATTCTCGTCGGAAAAGGCTATGGAGGCATAATCGGTAATGCCCGGTCGCACACTCAGCACCACACGTTGCTCAGCTGTATATAGTCTGACGTAGCGTTCCACTTCAGGACGTGGTCCCACTAAACTCATCTGACCAATAAACACATTCCATAGCTGCGGCAACTCATCGAGCTTGTATTTACGGATGTAGTAGCCCACTTTGGTGATGCGTGAATCTCTGCCCCCCACTGTAATGAGGTGGCCTTTGTCGGCACCTGTTCGCATCGACCTAAACTTGTATAGTCTGAATGGTACACCATTCTTTCCTATACGTTTTTGTGAATAGAACCCTGGCCCCTTGCTGCTCAAGCGTATGATGATGTATATCACCAAAAGTAAGGGAGACAGGATGATTAGCCCTAATCCCGATAATAATACATCGAAGAATCTTATCATTTCTCGTAATGTCACAGTATAATTTTCTTGTAGGCATTAATAACAGTCTCTATCACTATTTGCACCTTTTCGTCGTCTAATTGAGGATAGACAGGCAAGGAAATCTCGTGCTCGTAATTGTGATAGGCTTGCGGATAATTGTTGATGTCGTAACCAAGCGACTTGTAATAACTTAGCATAGGCAATGGTACAAAGTGTACGTTTACCGCCACATCATGCTTGGAAATCTCTGTAATGATGGCATCACGTTGTGTCTCATTGATACCTTTGATGCGGAGAGGATAGACGTGATAGCTGCTCTCACGGCAGTCTTGGAGAGATGGTGGCAGGATGGCCCATCCTGTTTTGGAGAACGCTTCGTCATAAGCTTTGTATATTCGTTTACGCTCTGCAAGTAGTTTGTCGTATTGCCGTATCTGGGCAAGTCCGATGGCTGCATTGATGTCGGCCATGTTGACCTTCATGCCTTTGCCTACGATGTCATAGCGCCAACCACCGGCCTGACTTTTGGTAAAGGCATCTTTGGTCTGGCAGTTGAGCGACATGAGACGTAGTTCCTTGTAGAGCTCTTGATTGTCAAAAGGATGAGGCATATTGAAACAAATTACACCACCCTCGGCAGTTGTGATGTTTTTTACGGCATGAAGGGAAATAACTACGATGTCGGTCTCTGTGCCATTGTGCTTGCCATTATAGCGAGCACCGATAGAGTGTGCAGAGTCGTTGAGCACGAGGATACGCCCCAACTTTTCTTGTGCTGGACTGTCAGGATGGAACATGGCCTTGATTTCTGGCTCCTGAACCAGTGACATGATGGCTTCATAGTTGCATGGGAAGCCTGCGATATCCACAGGAAGAATTACTTTTGTATGTGGGGTGATGGCATTGCGAATGGATTTCACACAAATGTTGAAATCGTCGCAGGAGTCTACCATCACAACTTTGGCACCAGCCCACAATGGAGCCATGGCTGTGGCACAATATGTGTAAGCTGGGATAATCACCTCGTCGCCGGGCTTGATGCCAAACCATCTAAGCATCATTAGTGCACCCGAAGTCCAGGAATTCACACCTAATGCAGCTTCCGTGCCAGTAAGACGCATAATTTCCTGTTCCAACGCCTTTACTTTCGGACCAGTGGTAATCCATCCTGAGCGAAGTGAATCAACCACTTCGTTGATGACGCTTTCGTCTACGTAGGGGGGTGAGAACGGTATTTTCATTGTGATATAGTTATTATCTTGTTTTTATTTCTATCGTTATCATCGATTGGTATGGACACTGAATTTCTTGTTGAATAATACTTTGTAAAGTCCAACAATATAACCTATGCCATAACTGAGGTGGATGTTGAAAAATGTATAGGGCATATACCACACCAAGGCGATTTTTTTGTATTGTCTGGCTTTCTGGATGCCAATGCCAATGCCAATGAGGAGGTATAAAGCCAAAACACCTATATAGCACCATGCTATCCAACAGCATAAGAAACTGAGAATCAAGCCTAATATCAAACCAATGACAAATAATCCGGGAAAAAACTGCCTAATAGTGGCTGGTGTCCCAAGCTTTTTGTTAACCAGTGGTTTGAACAGGCCATATTGGAAATACATCCGGCGCATCTTCTGCATACTGTCGCGCGAGGTGTAGTTGATTTCAAGTTCAGGGATGATGAATATTTTACCGCCATTCTTGATGATACGTGCGTTGAATTCATCGTCCTGGTTGCGAACCAGGTCTTCGTCAAAGAGTCCGATTCTGTCGAACACCTCACGCTTAAAACAACCGAAAGGTACAGTGTCGGTTTGTTTGATTTCTTTCGAACCTATTTTATGCTCCGATGCTCCCACACCGAAGGGATGGCTTGAACTGATGGCAATGGCATGACATTCTGCACTGTCATTGGCAGGTAGAGTGTGCCATACACCACCCACGTTGTCGGCGCCTAATTCATAAAGATATTTGACAAGCACCGAAACGTAGTTGACAGGATAGACACAGTGACCGTCTAATCGTACGATTACTTCACCTTTAGAGGCTGTGATGCCTTTGTTCATTGCAAATGGCACCGTCTTCTCGGGATTGTCTATAAGATGGAAGTTGGAATGAACATCCTCGTATGATTTAATGATTTCGCGTGTACGATCAGGGCTCATGCCATCCACGAACAGCACTTCCATACGGTCTTGTGGATAATCCTGTGCCAAAATAGACAGGATACATTTTTCTATGAATTTCTCCTCTTTATAAATGGGGAGTACAATGGATACAAATGGGATCATTATTTACTTGATTCTAATCCATCCTTCGGCATAGACGTCTTTGCGGCAATCGCGGTTGATCCAGGGGTCGGGTGCGAAGACACGTGGTGAGCGCTTGTTGAGGAAAGCCCCCCACCAGCTGAACGAACTGTTTGCTATGATTAAGTCTTTGCAATAAGTCATCAAGAACATGTCCCAACAGCTTTGTTTGCCAGTATTTCCTGTGACGAAAGTCACTTCATCGCCTTCAAGAAGAGGTGTGATGTTAGTTTTGCACCAGGCAATGTCATTGGAAAAGATGTAGAATATATGAGGTTTCTTATCGGATTTCACTTGTCGGATAGCCTCTTGATAATATGGTAAGTCGCATATACCAATAAATTCAGGAGCCTTGAGGTAGTCACCGCGACGGATATGTATGCCCACACTTTCAGCACTGCTTATTTGTGAAATCATAGTACTGTTGTACTCATTGGGCATTGGATGACTATATATGTCGAGCAGATGATCACGGATGTCCTGATAGTAAAGTGCACTTTGCCAATACCCTTCATAGTAACGGTCGCCTTCTGTATAGACATTTGGTGAGACGCAATAGCTCTCGCTATAGGGTGCCACAAGCTCAGTTGATTTTTTAGGTAGTAATTTACGGGCAACACGAGATAACACGTAGTTGGGGATGTATCGTGTCACACAACGTAATTCTTTTGCGCTGGCTATTGGCAATGTGGCTTTTTCAAATAGTTTGTCTATCTCATAGCCGTTGTGAAGATTGACTGAGCCAAACCGTTTGAAAAATATAGAGTGATAGTGCTGTGTATCAATATATATCTGTTCCTTGGGGAAACGGTTCTGAAGCGTGACAGCAAAGGCATATTGAAACATCTGGTTGCCCAGCCCACCGGCAATGTTGACAATTTTCATGTGCTATTGCAGTTTGACAAACGTTGCTATCTCCTTCACTCGTGAACGGAAATACTTTTGATAGTTCTTTTCAAGTACCTCACGGCAGAGACGTTTCTCCTCAGGATATAGTTGCTGCTCATGCAGGATGATGTCATCGGGGGTGTATCTGAAACCTATTACCTTACCAGGATTGCCGATGACAATAGCGTATGGTGGAACTTTGCAGCTTCTTAGTACAGTGCCAGCCCCGATGATGGCTCCCCGTCCAATATGTACGCCTGATAAAAGTGTCACGTTGGCTGCTATCCAGACGCTTTCATCCACAATTACTTCACCGCCCTGTAGATTGTCATTGTCGCCTTCATGGATCAATTTGCCTTTTTCCACTACATGGTTATCGGTCACTACGGTTAGTCCGACAGCAGCACCTGAATCATCGCCCATGACGAATTTACCCTTTGTGACATAGAGAACATTATTCCAGTCGATATTCACATTCTTGCCTAAATAGATATGCTGGCGACCGCTGACGATGGAAGGTTTGTGTACGTGCGCTCCTTCACCAAGTGCTCCCCATCGTGCCGGACGTGAGATATAACGAGTGAGAAACGACGAAAAAGTTTGTCGCAGTGCCTTGAATGTGTATTTGACTTTGAAAAACATAACCTTATTTAATAGTGTATCCTCCGTCGATGACGAGATTCTGACCAGTAATCCATTGAGATGCGTCACTAAGCAGATATACACAGGCATTGGCGATGTCGGAGGGATTGCCGATGCCAAGAGGAAAACCAGCTAAACGCTTTTCACGATCGGCCTCTGACAGCGTAGATAGGTATTGTTGCATGAGAGGGGTGTTGACCGTACCTGGCGAGATGGTATTTACCCGGATACGACGTTTGGCATATTCTAAGGCCAATGTGCGGGCACCGCTGATGAGCGCCCCCTTAGAGGCGGAATAGGCGGTCAGACCATTGCGGGCAATGAGTGCAGTGATAGAAGCTATCATTATCACACTGCCTCCGTGGTTGAAATACTTCACTTGACATAACTGGCGTATGAATTCGAAAGCACTGATAGTATTAACACGAAGGAGTGTCTCATAATCAGACGGAGACAACAATTTCGATGGTGCAGTTTTTTCAATACCAGCAGAATGTACAAAACCATCAACTTTGCCATATTTGCCAAAAATGTTGTTGACAAGGCTGTTGATACCATCGAGGTCTGTGAGGTCAAAAGACCATACGCTATGCCCCTCTCCTTTAAGGTTGTTCTTCAATTCGTTGAGGCGTTCCTCGTTGCGCCCAAGTGCAACAACTTTAGCACCCATATTGCTACACGTAAGAGCACATTCACGGCCTAAACCAGATGATGCACCAGTGATGATGACAGTTTTGCCTTGTAGAGAGAATGGGTTGTTCATCATATTTCGATGATATCGCTAATATGGCAATCTACGAAATCCACAATTGCTGTTGCCCATGACATCCCAACTCCGAAAGCGCTCATCATGATGCTTTTTCTCCCTTGTAGTTGGTCTTTTAGTTCACTCACGATGGTGATGGGCACCGAGACAGATGAAGTATTACCAAATTTCTCTATAGTATGAGGAATCTTTGTAGTGTCGAGTTTCATCTTTTTGGCTATATAACTATTGATGTAGTTATTAGCCTGATGAAATACATAATAGTCTATATGATCTTTGTCGATGCCGGCAAATTCGAGTGTTTTCTTGATGTCACGAGGGATTTCCCTGATGACAAATGTGAACACGTCGCCGCCGCGCATATATCCTTGTTCCTCGCTGCGGATGTTGCCATATTCATCGACCACCTGCTCACGGAGTGTCTCTATGCTACTGGGATGTCGATAGCCGCCACCTTTTATCATTATCAGGTCGTAGCGAGAACCGTCGGAATTGAGCGAGAACCAACTCTTGCCGTATTTCTCGTCGCGCTCTATCAGCGCAGCCACACCAGCGTCACCAAAGATAAAAGCACTTCGGCGATCTTTTGGGGAATAGACTTTCGAACGTGTCTCGCCGTCGAGAATCAATGCCTTATGGAAATTCCCTCCTTGAAGCATGCTATAGACCACGGAGAGTGCATAGCAGAACCCGGCACAACCTAATTGTATGTCGAAAGCTACACAACTGTTGGGCAAACCAAGCCTATGTTGCAAGATAATGGAGGTGGCTGGCATACGATAGTCGGGGGTTTGCGAGAGAAATACCAGAAGGTCAATCTCTGTGCGGTCGATGTCATTGTCGGCCAGGAGTTGTTCAGCTGCGGCATAACAAAGGTCGGATGAACAGGTGGCATCGTCGGCGAAACGTCGTTCATAGACACCCACCTTGTCAACAACCTCTTTCACTTGGTCGGCGGGGAAGTATTCGGTGTACTCGTAATTGTGGATAATCCGCTTGGGCACACAACCTGCCATTGCGCGGATGCCCACACCCTCAAATTCGATGAATGCCATATTATTATGCAGTAGCCAGTTGGTAGAGGTCGTTGATAGTGATGGCAGCGTGAATGTCTTTCTCTTCTATTTGCTTGTCAAATTCCTCGTCGAAGAAAGCTATTATCAGCATGACCGACAGCGAACTCCATTCTTCCAAGTCTTTAAATACTGTGTCGGGACTGAGTGCGGCAATGTCTTCAATCTCTATGGCCTCGGCCAACTTCTCTATAAATTCTGTAATCTGCATATTTCGGATGTTTTTTTATTCTTAAGTATAAATATGTTATGGTAATGTCCAAGCTCCTAATCTCCCATCATCCTCTCATACCTGTCAACGATATGCCTATTGATGATGTCGAAATCAATGATGTCGCGATGAGTTTCACGGCTATTATCTGTATAGGTGTCGCTAAGTGATTGACAGATTTGGTGGGCTGCTTCTTTTGGTATACGGCTGATAATGGCCGAGTTATGCAAACCTTCAATCTGCCGGCGGGCATCGCCCACATCCACGCTAAACACGCGCTTGTTTAATGCAAGGCTCTCACGGATAATATTAGGTGACCCTTCCTCGTCGGATGTGAGCAATACGAAATCACAGGCATTGATCCACACAGGCACTTGGTCGGGTTTCACACCACACATCACCAACAAATGATATCCTTCACCCAGTTGGGAAACTATTTGTTCGGCTATGTCGCGCCGTTTAACGCTGCTGTTGTGGACATCGGAAAAAAGTACCTGGTGTCCATCGCCAATACCCAACTGCTCTCGGGCCTGTTTTTGGGAGATTGGAGTAAAAAGTTGGTAATCTACTCCTAATGGTTGAGCAAACATACGGTTTTCATGCTTACGAAGTAGCCTTGATGGTACATAATTCCTCATTTCATCAGAAACGAACCCCACAGCCTCGTACCATCTGATGCAAGCAAACGATGCCCATTGGTTGACACGTATTTTAGCACGGCGTATCCTACTTTTAGTAGTCTTAATAGCTTTTGCATGAATGTCTGTACCATGGAAGGTGATGAGCTTATGGCATTTACTGCCTATGAGAAAAAATCTAACTAACAGAGAGTAGATTCCACCAAAGTGTACGTGTACGATGTCGTGCTGGCGAGCTTCATGGGATATTTCCCTTAGCGACTTAAAAGGCTTGCGGCTTCTGAATCTCACAAAATCCACTGCATCTACCCGTCTGTCGTTGCTAAGTGACATTTTCATGCGGTGTAGGATGGGGTTCCCCACAACATTTGGATTGCAAGCCTGATTGGAGACAAGCAGTATTTTCATACAACATTCCCCCTCATCGTTGTCGGCAAAGATTTCATTGTATCCTCAATGCAGTTATAGGCGTTTCATGTAAGTAATTGACGATGTTCCTATCTTACGATAGGGAGTGAAACCATTACGCTCATAGAAACGTAATGCACGGTTATTGTTTACCGAGAGTGAAAGTAGGCATATTTTCCGCCCATTTTGTTTCATCCTATGCAGGTATTCTTCTATCATTTGCTGGGCGTAGCCTTTGCCACGGTATTCGGCAAGTGTGCAGATGGAGAGTAAGTCGCCTTTCTCGTTCTTCTGAATGTCGTCAATACTATGGTCTAAAATCTCATAATGTGGCTTTTTAAACCTTAGTTTTAGTTTTGCCCATGCTAATCGGTCACCTTTTAACAATAGCCATGCAATGCGAGTAAGCACACGTGGGCGATTATGGCGGATGTAATTGGACTGCTGTCCAGACTTGTCGAAATAGTAACCCATGCAGAATCCTACAATCTTATGATTGTCGTCAGCTGCCACAACGAAGAGTTCAGGACTGTCGTCGAGAAATTCTTTGTAGAAACGGCTGAGCAGATAGCAGTTATTGGATGAGCCTATCCTTGTGGAAAGGTGGCGAGGAAAGCATTGGGCATGTACTTTGGCGATTTCGCCTAAATCGTCGTATGTAGCTTGGCGGATAGTCATTTCATTGATGTAGAAATACCTTTGTCAATTTCTGCCGATCGAAAAGACTGTATGTGTTGTGAATATCTTTCAAATCTAAGGCTTTCATCATACTGCTCGCCATTTTTTCTGCATCCTCTACCGGACATACATACCCATTGACACCATCTTTCACTATTTGTTGAATGACAGGTAGGCATGTGGTAGCTACAACAGACTTGTTAAGGCACATGGCCTCCAATAGTACATTTGGAAAACCTTCCATGCGAGACGGGAGCACAAAGACATCGCAATGGGCCATGAAAGGATAAGGGTTTTCACAGAAACCATAGAACCTTACACCTTCTTTGCCGTCATGCTTTTCTACCAAGTTGCGCGCATAACTGCCGTCCTTGTTACCTATAATGGTGAGGGTGGCTTCATGATATTGCTTTCGTACTTGAGTGAAAGCTTCTAATAGCACGTCCACGCCCTTGCGATAGGTGATGGTACCAACAGCCAAGAAACGGGGATGTGATACCTCATGTAAATCCACGTCTTTTATTGCCTGATTTCGTACAAAGTCTTCGTCTAAAGGGTTATAGACAGTCACCACCTTGTCGGCTGGCAGACCATAATATGATAGTGCCTGATCACGCATCTCATCGGTTTGTGCAATAATATATCTTGCCCTTTTGTATAGTTTTCTAGTCACCCATTTCATAATTCTGAACTTCACACCTTTCATTCCTCGGTGAAGTTGGTTGGAAGGCATATTTGGAAGGCGGAGCGTGACGGGATTTCCCGTAAACCGACAAGCTATCAGACTAGCTATAGCCGCATTCTCTAAACTTGTAAATACACAGTCGCCATGATGCTTACGCAGGTATTTCACCAATGATGGTATGGCTGTGAGCGAGCGGCGGCAGCCCAATGACACCAAATTAAATTCTTTTTCAATTTTATCCTTCATCTTGCCTGATGGCTTCACCAGGTTGACAAATTGCACCTGTATGCCGTCTTTGACAAGTTCACGGGCTAACAGTAGGCTGATATGCTCTGCACCGCCTACCCGCAGGTCGGGCAAGATAAAATGATATGTCATCGCAATCGTTTATACGTTCTCTTGCAATATGCAACGTGCAGGAAATATACCATCATCGAGAAATAAGTACCTTTACCATAATAGCTTACCATACCCCAGTCTGTCACAAATCTGAGAATGACCAATGTTAAAATGAGGGGAGCTATTGGATCCCTTTTCACATATTTCATTTCATTGATTAGGAGATAAATAAATATGCTGTAGTAGGATAATAGTCCCACAATACCACCATCGGCAGCCAATTCTGCATAATTGCAGTGCAAATAACCGTCTTGATCCATGGCTTTCGATAATAATATTCGTGCACATCCCATACCTATTCCCAACAATGGCGTACGAGAAAATTGTATCCATCCAACCTGACGCATAAATTCTCGTTTGCTGGTTGAACTATCTACTTCACCCTCACCTGTAATGGAGTTAATCATACCGTTTACACGAGCCATGGTACCGGAAAACAAATTCGTCTGGGATAGATAGATGAAAATGCCTACGATAAGACCCATGACAATTAAAAACTTCATCACAGGAATTAAGTTGTCTTTTTTTTCACGGAGATTCTTGACGTAATACAATATGATGACACCTGCGACAGCCATGAAAAGTGCTTTTCGACTTTGCGTGGCAGCAATGATATAAATACATGGAATAACCAAAAACATCAGGCGCTTCATTTTTCCCCGCATAAAAAAATAGGCGTTAATCAAAATTGCCGTGGCTGCAATCATACCTGTTGTGTTGGCATTGGTGCCTGCTCCCAAACGCCCAGAACCTTCACCCAATGCAATGATCCTGCCCACACCAATGAAGAATATCGTATAAATGACCACTGTATATGACCCATATAGCATAATCTTAAGTAATAATTCCACTCCATTTCCTGGAAATCTTTCATAATAAGAGTAGAAAATAGACATTACGATAAAGATCGACAATATGGTGTTACCCTTTTGGATGGCGTATCCATATCCCATAGCCCAAAACGCCGTGGCATAGCAGAAAAGGCAGAATTGCAGAACAAACAGGTGGAATGTCTTGATCTCAAAATGATAGTTTGTACTCACAAGGAATAGCAAACCACATACAAACATAATCGCTGTATTATATTGTCCAAAGCTCATGAACATCGATATAAAATACACGAATGTGATAAGCCAGACAAATTTGTCGTTGTTGTTAGCTGTCCTATAAGTTGTTGAAGGCATGTGCTTTTTTATTCAGTCTATATAATAATCAGCGGCATGATGTCTGGGTTTACGCTCAGAAAGTGGAGGAAGCTCCATATAGTTTTTGTATCTAGTTGTAAGCCAAGAGTCATAGCCTGCCGGAACACAGAAATAACCATCTTCAAATGGTAACTCAACGGTACTGTCCAAAGCCGAAGAGTCGTAAAAACGGAAATCAGATGTTACAAAAATATGTTTTCCCTTTCCTAACGGATATCTTTGGTAAAACTTCATGTATTTCATGGAGTAATGCCGGGCAATGTACAAGAACGGATTCCATCGGTCGGGGATAATATGACGTAGGGAAAGTGAACGGCCGCAACGTCTCCAAAAATGAAGGCGATGAACGATATCGTCATACTTCTTATATAATTGTTTTATGTCGGTATTTTCCTTGTTGGGAGAGTCGTACATCAAATAGATGTCGATGGAAATACCACGACTTCGATGACCGGTACGAATGCTGTAGCTGTGATTGTCGTAAAGCCTGCCCATTGGAAGTAGATGAGAAAGGTCTTTGTAACATTCTACAACCTCATATCTTTCCGAACTGTATAATGATACAAAGCGCAAAAAGTCTTCCTCGGGCATCATCACGTCGATGTCGTCGTCCCAGGGTATAAACCCCTTGTGGCGTACAGCGCCAAGCATGGTGCCGTAGGCCAGATAATATCGCAACTGATGTTTGGAGCAGAATGTGGCGAACTCTTTCAATATCTCAAGCATGATGCCACGTGACTGTTCCATTGTGAGTATTGCCATGATAAATGGAGATGTGTGATGATTATTTATGCTGTGCCTTTTTGATGATTTTTCGGAAAGGGTCGTAGGTAATGCGGCGAATTGCACCAAGCACACGGCCAGACATGGGTACGCGGTAAGCCATGTCTTCGTTAAGGGCGTCATCGCAGGGGCTGCAATAGCCACAGGGCAGTCCGAATACAGGACGATGGCAGAACCATGTCTCAGGAATCAAATCGTCAAGGCCCATTTTGCGCATTTCAGCCACCTCTTCGGGCTTTTCCATGTCAAACATGGGCATAGGAAAAAGCATATCCCCGAAGACGAGGCTTATTTCCTTCGAGGATTTCTCCTTGTCTATACGCAACTGTATAATCCCATCACTGTCGTCTTCGATGAGTGTGCTTTCGCCAATGATAGCATTATAAGACTTGCCGCGGGGACTCTTTTGAAGACCCAATTCCATGGTGAGCCCTTTCTGGCGTGCAAAGCGTGCCAACCATTCATATTGTGTGCCGATATGGTATTTCTTACTCAGTTTCAACGAGGCAGCAGAGATATCCTCCATAGGAGGGATGCTCTCTATATCTACGATAATCACATCTCGTAAATCACACTTGGTCGTGTCTTTCCTTCTCACCATATCGGTGATTCTGGATATAGCCCTAAGTTCGTATTTTGTCGAACTACGTTTTTTATCTATGATGTAATAAGGTTGGACAATAACGTCGTGGAGCGACAATTCGGCTACGCGACATGTACTGTCAAGACCTCCCGTCCACAACAAATTGATTGTTCGTTTCGTCATATATAAAGCCTGAAGTTTAATAACTAAAGTCTCTTATTTCCACAAATATTGATGCCGGCTATGTCGTGGTATGCGTTTCTCAGCAGGAGGAAGCTCCATGTAGTCGCCATATATCTGATGGAGGTAATCGTCGTAGCCCGACATCAGACGAAATTCCTTGCCCTCAAATTTCACGGGGATAGTGTCGTCGAAATCCTTACGAAGATACCATTCCTTTTCCCGATAGACCGTGTGGTAGTTGGTAAGCCTCGAGCAGCACTCTTCCTCAGCAGTACTGAGGCGGGTGATTTCATCTACAAGTTCTTCTACTGTCGCTGATGGGCAAGTGACTTTTTGCCAAAGCACATGAAGGTTTCCCTTCAATCCTAACGATTTGTTTAGAATGCGCATGGCATCACGACGATGGTCAAGTCTTAGCTTTACACTGTAAATCTTCTTTTGCCGGGCATAGTATTTGTCGTAGTCGTTGTTGGCCAAGTCCATGGGGAAAACGTCTATCCATATACCACTTTCGCTTTTGAAACATGGCACAAATGGTTGCGCCATGGTGCGCCTCATCTCACATAGTCTGGCATAGCCAATCAGGCTGTTACCACGCTGTGGGGCAAACAATTCAAAGTCGACATTCCCTTGGTAGATGGCGCAAAAACGTTCATAATCTTGTCGGGGCATGCAGACATCGACATCATCATCCCAGGGTATAAACCCTTGATGGCGCACCGCACCAATGGCTGTGCCGCCAGCAAGTGAGTATTTCAGTGAATGACTGCTGCAAAAGTCATGAAACTCAGTGAGAATGTCAAGACTTACTTCCTTGATTTCGTTCAATGTCATCTTCTGCATGGCAGTCAGTAAAATAAAAGTTGAATCGTCAGGCGATTTGATAAATAAATGAAAGCTATTTGTTGCTGATTTTTGATGGCGTCTGGGCAAAATACTCACTGGTGTTGTCCTTGTCGTTCAAGAATAAATAGTGTCTTGGGTTGGACAAGACAAAATCGATGATTTCCTCTGTGCGGTCTCCATAAACTGACTTTTGGGCGCAGTATTGCTCTGCCTGTATGCCTGGGGTAATCAAATTGGCTTCGATTAAGATAGGCTGATTGTCAGAATTGAGCGCTATGTCCCATCCTACCAATGTGAGGGTAGGGAAATAGATTGGGTGGTATTTTTTTGCGAAGTCAATGGCTTTACTTACTTCGGGAATATAGATGTCGGAAATCTTTTTCCCCTCTTGATAGGTAAATACTTTTTGGTAATCCTTGTCAACTCCAAAGTCATGGAAATGTCCGTCTTCTTCTACGCCCATGATTAGTCCACCATGTCCGAGATTGTCTATTTGGACACCGTTTCTTGCAAATTTGAAACATACGTTGCTTGTGCTTACAACACCATTCAGAAAAATTGTTGTCACACGGAATGTGTTGAGGGATGCTGGATTGAATTGGCTGGTAAGTGTCGACTGGCCTTGTATCTCTTGTACAATAAAGTTGCCTTTTTTGTCTGAGAACAATGCAGAGGTGTCATCGCTTTGTGTGCAAAATATTTTGATGTTTTTGCCCTGCTTTGTCTCTAAGATTGGCTTGACTATGCATCGTTCGTGAGACCTTACAATTTTCTCTGCCTCACTGTTGTTGATGATTTTCCTCTCAGCATTGAAGTATGTTCCAGCAATACATGTGATAATTGTCTTAGGCTGGGGCATCTCACGGAAATAGATGCTGTACATGCCCTTGTTTGACAGGGCCTTGCGCTCAGCCATAGGATTGATGGCATTGTAGAGATAGGGATACTGGAGGTCTTGCGTGATAAATCGGGAATCGAAACGGGCATAATACTTGAAGAGGCGGTATTCGTCTTCATAAGGCTTGATGGGAAGACGTTTCCATTGCTCGTCAATCATATCTTTTTCCTCTGCAGAGAGAGAAGGTAGGTCAAATTTCCGAATGAACCTCTCTGTCCTATTGAACATGAATTTCCTGGTCCTTTCGAATTTGGTCTTTGCAAGATATTTTTCCAGTGAGTTGAATGTGCTTCCTATGATGCTCATAAATTAGTGCTTTGAAATATATAAAGCCGAGGCGTAGATGTGGTTGTTATGTTTTATATTATAGTTGACGGCTGTTCTGATAACTTTGAGATAGGGCATAATCTCCCATATCCACTTCTTTTGTAAAAAAAGCGGATAATGAATGGAAAAAATGATGGTGAAGCCAACTACCGCATCGGAGAAAAGTGTCAATAATCACATCAGACAGGGATATATAACTCACACTGTCCGATGTAATACATCGAATACCATGTTATTTTCTCGCAGTTTTCAGAATCATCAACTATTTATTTGCTTTCATTTCGGGGCAGTAATAGCGGCATCCAGTGATAACTGGTATGTTAAGTCTCGCTGCTATAGAGCCTTTAGGCTGCAAAGTTATGAAAAATTATTCAATTGATATAGTAAAATGATAAAAAAATATCGGAGAATAGCATTTTTAAACCATTTTCCGATATTTTTTGTTTTGTTTTGCAGATAAAAACTGCTGATTTTATACTTTCATCTTCACCTTCTCACGTCAATAACTTGACCACTATATTTTGACACAAGTGTGTTGATGGTGGCTATGGCCACATACTTGGGTTCGAGCAAGCTACCCTCTGGCTCAATGCCAAAACTGTTTAATCGCATGGGGGTGCGGGTGCGTTCGGGATTGATACAGTTGATTCTGACGTCAAAGCCAAACCATTCTTCGCTCAACGCTTGTACAAGATTCACAATGGCAGCCTTGGTAGAAGAGTAGATGCTATAGAGCATTCGACCGCGTGTGTAGCTGCTGCTGGTGTAGAAAATCAACGACCCCTTGGTTTGTCGGAGATATTCAAACGACTCTTTTGCCACGATTACAGCTCCAAGGTAGTTGATGTTGATACTTGATGTAATGTCTTCGTAGCTGATGGCCGACAGGGGTTGCTTAATCAAAATACCCGGTGTGCAGACCACATAGTCGATGTGCCCATTGCGTTGATGGATGTCGTGGAGTGTTTGACGCACTTGGTCGGCATTGGTAATATCGACACCATTTTGTGAACGGCTGAATGAATATACTACAGCACCGAGTTCGCGGGCAAGTTTCACTGTCTCTTCACCGATACCCATACTGCCACCAAACACCACCATTACTTTGTTGGGTAGTACCTGACGTGAGATGTCAAGCACTTCTTTTGTGCTGGAGATGCTACGTAGTTGATAAAGCTTGTCGAGTAGGAAAAGATCTTCCATATAGGTGACCTTCATATTGAAAACTTCGCCGTTTACCACATAGACAGGTTCTTCGGGAAGGTATTTACGAACTACCCCGCAGTCGTCGGTGGTTACAAAGTTAGGATCTTTTAAGGCTATCTCATAGGCTTTCCTGATGACTCCACGTTTGAAACATTGTGGTGTCTGGCCATTTCGAAGAACACGACGGGGAGGAATCATGCTGATGCAATTGTCATTATCTACTTCGATGATGGTATCGGTGGTCTTGATTGCCACGTCCACAGCACGATAACTCTTCAGCGCCTCTATGCAATCGTTGATGATACGGTCGTTGACAAGAGGGCGGACAGCATCGTGAAGTAGCAAGTTGATATCGTCGTCATCGTAGGCTGCGATAGCCGAGAGACTGGAATCGTAGCGCTCCTTGCCGCCTGTTAGTACTTTTTTGACTTTACGGTATTGGTTGGTAACCACAATGTCTTCCACATCCGAGATAAACTCTTCTTTGCTCACTATAGCAATTTCATCGATGAGGTCGTTGTTTTCGAAGACGTCAATGGTGTGCTCTATGATTTTTTTCCCTGCTACTTTCAGAAATTGTTTCGGTAGTGTTCCACCAAGACGGCTACCACTGCCACCTGCTAAAATTACAGCTATGTTCATGTTAGATTGTTTATTTGGATTATGTTCAGTTCGCGGGATTGTTGTTATGATTTGATTTGAAGGACAAAGTTACACTATTTCTTTATTATTCCTGCCTTTTATTCAAATAATAATCAATAAAATCTTTTCTTACGCCTTTATGCTCGGCTATTTGCCCTACAAACTGGCCATTTGAATTGCCTTCCACCAATACCCACCCTTCTGGAGTCAATGCAAAGTCGAAGGCCACAAAACGTGGATGAGAGGGGATGTCGTGGATAAGCTTGGCTACGACGGCTTTTAGTTCATCATACCTTGGCACCTGCCAGCCTTTATAGCGTATTCCAGAGTCGGGATGACGCTCAAATCGGCCACCATGCTCATCCACGCCATCGGTGGTGATGATACCTGTCTCGGCATCAAAGACGGCAAAAATGCCACCGCCTCCAGCATTATCAACGATAGCTCCTTTGCGGCCAGTACGTATGAAGGGCTGCAGTATCTTGCAACCAGTGAGAGTACTGATGGCAGGAATTCTGATGGTATTAACACTTGAAGAGTTCCATGCAGCAGTCTCTGGTACTTGTTCAATAAGTTGCTCTACAATCCATTCGTCTTCCTCGACCAATTGGTCATATAAAGCAGATGCCTCCTCTTCATCCTTCACGCTAAGGATAGTGGCGCCTCTGCCCCAGGTGCCGTTGACGGGTTTAGCGAAAAAACGGTCATGGCGTAGGGCGAATTTTAAGAAATCTTGTTTAGATGTTTCCTTGTCGATAATGCATGCATCTCGGTGGAAATAATCCTTGGTGTCAATATAGAAACTCTTTTTGTTGTCGATACCCTTGTATGTGGAGGGCGACTCATACTTCACTATATAGTCTCTACGCTCACTGTCGGAGAGAAATTCTTTTCGTTCCCAATAACCTTTGTCTCTAAGACCATAGAGAAAAAACTCTTCTGGTTTCATTCTGTGGGAAATAAGTGTCTTTACCAGGTCTTTCTCTAATTTCTTTGATAATTGGGGATTTCTTTTCTCTTCTTCAGTGAAGTATAGTTTTCTGACATTTTCCAATTCTTTGCGAAACGATGTGCTCATCTTGTAGTTGCCAGCCCTGAAAATACATGCTTCGATGGGAAGGATGATATGGGCATAGAAGGCGTGGGTTGGGACGGTCTTGTCAAGCACATTCCTTACGACTTTATCAAAAGAGAAAAAGAGTTCCTTTAGTTTTTTCTTGCTCATAGTTATCTGATTCTATTTTTGTAATATACCAATATGATTGTTATGTCTTTTGCCTAAAATAGTATTCTAAGAATTCTTTCCTGACACCTCTGTGCTCAGCAATCTGCCCTACAAACTGGCCGCTGGCATTGCCTTCCACCAATACCCAGCCATTGTCGGTGAGCGCAAAGTCAAAAGCTACATATCGGGGATGTGAGGTCAGTTCGTGTATCAGTTTGGCTACAATGACTTTCAGTTCTTCATATCTCGGTACCTGCCAGCCTTTGTAGCGTAACCCTGAATCTGGGTGGCACTCATAGCGACCGCCATGTTCATCCACACCATCTGTAGTAATGATACCTGTTTCGGCATCAAAGACAGCAAAAATGCCACCGCCACCAGCATTATCCACAATAGCTCCTTTGCGGCCAGTGCGAAAGAATGGCTGAATAATCTTACAGCCGTTGGGAGTACGTATGGCTGGAATCCTGACGGTGTTGACACTCGAGGGGTTCCAGGCTGCGGTTTCAGGCACTTGCTTGATGATTTCTTCTACAAACCAAGTATCCTCTTCACTTAATTTGTCGTACAGTTGTGATGCCTCTTCGGCATTGGCGACAGTTAGGATAGTGGCACCACGACCCCACGTGCCGTGGACGGGCTTGGTGAAAAACGTCTTATGTTTCATAGCAAAGACAATGAAGGCTGGCTTTTGCTCTTCTCTGTAGATGATGCAACCGTCGCGATGGAAATAAGCTTTGTGTCGCACGTAGAGAACATTTTTATATGAGAGCTCGATGAAAACCTCATTATCCTCATATTTCTCAATGATGTTGGTCTTTTCTCTGTCTGATAGAAATTCCTTCCGTTCCCAGTAGTCTTTGTTGCGAAGACCATAGAGGAACACTTCATCAGGTCTCATCCTGTGAGAAATGAAAGCACGTGCTAAATCTTTTTCCAATCGCTTTAATCGTTTCGGGTTTTTTATTTCCTCTTCTGTGTAATAAAGATTTCTCGCTTCAGCAAGATCCTTGCGAAACGAACTGCTCATCTTGTAATTACCAAACTTGAAGATGCACAGCTCAATAGGAAGAATGATATGTGAATAGATGGCATGGGTGAAGGATGTCTTGTCGAGCAAATCCCTTGCCTTATTGTCGAATGAGAAAAATAGTTTTTTGTATTTCTTCTTGCTCATGGCGTGAGGCGGTTTCTACTAATTGACTGTTAAAATTGGCTTTCCTCTTAATTACTTTGCTTTTTATTGATATTTTTCTCGTAAAAATAGTGAAAAGCGATAGACAATGGAATTGCAAGGAGAGGAACCAGCAGGTAAGCCCAATATCCCAGATATGTCTCCAATTTTTGGCTGTAACAGATGTGTACGATAATCACATGTATTAGATACACCTCAAGGGATAGTTTGCCAATTGTAGCAAGTAGTGTTTCTGGCACTTTCATTTTGCTTAAAAGCTTTATGAAAAGAAGACTGAGCAAGAGTACAGGGAAGATGATGGTTATATACAGTAGGTATTTGACATATGCGGGTAGTGTTAAGTTTACCACGTATGCCAAAAAGAATAGAAAATATCCAGTCAGAAGGATAGAAAAGAATACTTTTATAGATGGTTTTAAACCTTGGATAAGTTTCTGTATAGGGTAACGATGATATGCGTCGGCAAGTACCATGCCGAACACATAGGCTGGAAATCTTGTGTAAGCAAAGAATGCGTTTTCATAAAATGAATGGAAATGGCCAATATAATTCAACGCATAAATAAGGAATAAGATGAAAAAGCCACAGCCTATGTTTTTTTTGATGAGATGGTATAAAGGGATGGTAAGGATATAAAACACAATGATTGCATGAATAAACCACACGTTGCGACATTTGTCAAACCAGAACGAAAGACCACTCAAATCATAGAAAAAGTTAGCGACTACATTTGTGCGTGTCTCAAATACCACCTTATAAATGAAAAATGGAATGGCTATGACTAAATATACAAGGACCACACGTTTAAACCTCTTACGTAAGAAGTTGCCAACATTGGAATCGCGATTTAGTGACAAGTATATGCAATAACCTGATAGGAAAAAGAAATGGTCAACACCTGCGTTTCCAATTTTGATGAAGTTGGTGAGAATTGGAATTTGTGGAAAGTTTATTAAATCATGATCAATATGGAATACGATAATCCATAGGGCTAATAAGCCATAGATTTCGGCTCGATGTTTGAGTACATGTTCCATAGTGATTCTTTTACACTTTCAAATTTCTTGATAATTGCAACCCCACTTGTCAATTGGAGGAGAAGATGAGATGATAAGTTTAGACACTATGCTCTCTGGTTGCAATAGTATTCAATAAACTCTTTTCTCACGCCTTTATGCTCAGCTATTTGCCCTACAAACTGACCGTTGTAGTTGCCTTCTACTAATACCCATCCTTCGGGAGTAAGGGCGAAATCGAAAGCCACATATTTGGGACGAGAGGGTAGCATTTGTATTATCTCGGTAGCCAAGTCTTTCATCTCCTGATAGTAGGGAATTTGCCATCCCTTGTATTTGATATGTGAATCGGGATGGCACTCGTAACGTCCACCCATTTCATCCACACCATCGGTGGTAAGGATACCTGTCTCTGGATTGAAAACAGCGAATATACCACCTTGACCGGCATTGTCGATGACAGCTCCTTTGCGCCCTGTACGGAAAAAGGGCTGAAGTATCTTGATGCCATCGTCGGTGGCTATGGTAGGAACTCTCAGTGTGTTGACACTCGTGGGATTCCACATTGACATGGTCGGATGTTGCTGGATCAGCTCCTCGGCAATCCATGTATTCTTACTGGCTAATTTTACAAACAAAGCTCTTGCTTCAAAGGGGGAACTTATTGTCAATATTTCAGCATCGTGGCCTGTCGAGCCTTCTATTGGTTTTACAATAAAAGTGGGATGTTTAGATGTGAAGTTTACAAAGATGTTGATGTCGTTTTGGGGATGGATGATACATGCTTCACGTTTAAAGTATTTCTTTGCAGCAAGATAAAACTTTCCTTTATTTGTCAACTCGTAGTCAGCCGCTTCGTTGCCCACTTCGTCAAGCATGCTCTTGCGCTCCAAGTCTGAGAGGTAGGTCCTCTTTTCCTTGAATTTCATATCGCGTAAGCCATACAGGAAAAACTCTTTGATTGTGAATTGCTGGGAGATGTACGACTTGATTAGTTGATTCTCAAGTTTTCTGCTTTTACGAGGGTTCTGCTTTTCCTCTTCTGTGAAAAATGTTTCCTTTGCTTTTATCAACTCTTGTCTGAATGTGGGACTAATCTTGTAGTTGCCAGCCTTGAAAAAAAATACCTCCACAGGCAAAATTATATGCTCGTAGAAAGCTAAAGTTGGCTTTGATTTTTCAAGCAGCTGTAGCATTTTCCTGTTGGCTGATAGGAAACGCTCTCTGAAATGACGTTTGTTAGTGCTCATGTCGCTCAGGTTTATTTGAGATACTCAACAAGCATCTCGCGCTTGGGGATTCGGTCGCAGGCTTGAATGATGCCCTCGCCAGGAGGGATGTTGCCTTCTATCAACTCTAAACCATCGGGACATAGGGCGATGTCCCATCCCACATAATGGGCACGAGGCTCCACAAAGGCTGCTTTGCGGGCAAATTCCAGCACATCTTCCCAGTGTGGTATTTGGTATCCTATTAGTTCGATTCCTGTATGGGGATGTTGTTTGAACGACTGTCGCTTGCGGTCGATGGCGGGAGTGCAAAGCCGTCCTGTCTTCGTGTCGATGTAACTCGTAACACCTCCACCGATGGAATTGTCGATACAACTGTCGGTACTTCCCATTCGCAATACTGTGCATAGGAAATGCAGTTCGCCTTTGCTGTTGAGACAAGTCACCACACGGATGGTGTTGAGGGAGGTGGGATTCAGGGCCTTCAGTTCGGCAACGTTCTCCTTTACTTCTTCCAATAAGCAATGATGCCCTTCACGAATGTTAGAAAGTAATTGCTTGGTTTTGTCAATATCATCGGCATGAAGTAGAAAAATACCTTCACCAGCCGACATGTTCAGTGGTTTCACAATCACTCTGCCAAGCGACTTGATAAATTCAGTAATTTGCTCTGAGGACGATGTGCGGGTATCAAGCCAACGCCTTTTAACGTAGTCTTTAAATCGTGCGTTAAATTTAGCCTTGTCTTCAAACAAGTTCCATATTTCCTTGCCTGAATGGCGGGCGGCTGTATGTGCATTGACATGATTGGTAATCCATTTGCGACGCTCTTGTTGCGACAGATTCTCAAAGTAAAACATATAGTAGTTGTGTGGGTCGGAACCTGTGGTCAATTCGGAATAGAGCATGTCGAAAAAAAGCGGGATACGCGCCTTCTTGATTGCACCCTCACGGGTATAGCTACCACTATATTGCCAATTGTCGCGCCATATAGCATGGGCAACTTTTATTTTTTTAAGAAGCTTCTTTCCAATCATATCAAAAATATAGGATGTGCAAAGTTATATTATTTTTTTATTATAGGCAAAGTTTTTAGGTTTTTTCATTAACTTTGCAGCCGCTAAGGCGAGTTTTTTGTATATTAGAAGCATATCAAGGATAAAGAAAACTTAATCAACAATAATTATGGCAAAAAAAGCACTTCTTATGATACTCGATGGTTGGGGTATCGGAAAACATGGAAAAGGAGACGTTATCTACAACACACCAACACCTTATTTGGATTATCTCAATGCTGTAAACCCACATGCACAGCTACAGGCCTCGGGGGAGGATGTAGGACTCCCTGATGGTCAGATGGGAAACTCCGAGGTGGGGCACCTGAATATTGGGGCAGGACGTGTGGTCTATCAAGACTTGGTGAAAATCAACAGGGCTTGCCGTGATAATAGCATTATGGAAAACCCACAGGTGAAGGCTGCTTTCTCCTACGCAAAGGAAAAAGGTAAAAAGCTGCATCTCATGGGATTGACATCCAATGGAGGCGTACATTCATCACTCGACCATCTGTTTAAACTCATTGAGGTGGGCAAGGAATATGGACTGAAAAATCAGACTTTCATACATTGTTTCATGGATGGCCGCGACACCGACCCTCGTTCGGGTATTGGCTTCATAGAGCAACTTCAAAATGTGTGTGAAGCAAATGACGCACACATAGCTTCTATCGTTGGGCGTTTCTATGCTATGGACCGTGATAAACGTTGGGAGCGTGTCAAGGAGGCTTACGACTTGATTGTCAATGGCCAGGGAAAGCAAAGTGGCGACATGCTTCAGGCTATGCAGGAAAGCTACGATGAGAATGTGACCGATGAGTTTATCAAACCTATTCATAATACCACTGTCAATGGCGTGATAGAAGAGGGAGATGTGGTAATTTTCATCAATTTCCGCAACGACCGTGCCAAAGAGCTGACCACTGTGCTCACACAGCAGGATATGCCTGAACAGGGCATGAAAACCATTCCAGGATTGCAATACTATTGTATGACTCCATATGATGCCAATTTCACGGGCGTTCATATTCTCTTCCCCAAAGAAAATGTGGAAGACACACTCGGAGAATACCTCTCAAAATGTGGCAAAAAACAATTGCATACGGCTGAGACAGAGAAATATGCACATGTTACATTCTTCTTTAATGGTGGTAGGGAGAAGCCATTTGAGAATGAAGACCGTATCCTTGTGGCATCACCCAAAGTGCCTACCTACGATCTGAAACCTGAAATGAGTGCATACGAAGTGAAAGACCGTCTCGTTGCGGCCATTAATACGAGGATGTACGATTTCATCGTGGTGAATTTCGCCAATGGTGACATGGTTGGCCATACAGGCGTCTATAATGCTATCGCTAAGGCAGTGTGGGCTGTTGACCACTGTGTTCACGATGTGATTGAAGCTGCTAAAGCTAATGATTATGAGGCGATTATCATTGCCGACCATGGCAATGCCGACAATGCCATCAATCCCGATGGAACACCTAATACCGCACATTCACTCAACCCTGTACCCTTCATCTATGTTACCGAGAACAACAGTGCCGTTGTCAAGGATGGACGTTTAGCCGACGTGGCACCCTCTCTCCTTCATATTATGGGATTGGAACAGCCAGAAGATATGACGGGCGAATGCCTTATCATCGATAAGCCATAGTCATACGTGGGGTATGAATGTCAAAATTGAGGAAACTTGGAAAAATCAACTTGCCGGTGAATTCGAAAAACCATATTTCACCGCCCTGGTGAATACCGTGCGGCAGGAATATGCGCAGTATAGATGCTTTCCACCCGGCAAGTTGATTTTTAATGCTTTCAACTTGTGCCCATTTGATAAAGTGAGAGTGGTCATCATCGGGCAAGACCCATATCACGAGCAGGGGCAGGCTATGGGACTGAGTTTTTCGGTGCCAGATGGCGTGCCCATGCCACCGTCGCTCATCAATATCTTCAAGGAGATAGAGCTCGACTTAGGCACGCCAATCCCACTTTCGGGCAATCTTACCAGATGGGCACAACAGGGAGTGTTGTTGCTGAATGCAACGCTCACTGTCAGAGAGCATATTGCCGCAAGCCATCAACATAAAGGATGGGAGGAGTTTACAGATGCAGCCATACGTGCACTCAATAGGGGAAGAAACAATTTGGTGTTTATATTGTGGGGAGGATATGCACGTAGTAAGGCTTCTCTGATAGACCGTACACGGCACTTGGTGTTGCAGTCTGTGCATCCATCACCCTTGTCGGCAAATAGGGGAGGATGGTTCGGGAACCATCATTTCTCACTGACTAACAATTATCTGGTGCAGCATGGGATGCAACCCATTATTTGGTGATATGCTATGAATAGAGAGAGAGTATTTCCTGTCATTCAAGTGGGCAATGTCTTGCTATCTTCGGAAATCCTAACCGAACGGTTCTGCTGTGACCTTGACAAGTGTCAGGGACAATGTTGTGTTGAGGGTGATGCAGGGGCACCTGTCACCCTCGACGAGGTGGCAGAAATAGAAAATGCATTGGATGAGGTGTGGAGTGACTTGTCGGCATCGGCACAAACTGTTATCGATAAACAAGGTGTTGCCTATACTGATTCTGAAGGTGACCTTGTCACGAGCATCGTAGCAGGCAAAGATTGTGTGTTCACATGCTACCAACAAGGCATTTGTCTATGTGCTTTAGAAAAGGCATACAGAGTCGGGAAAACCCGCTTTTGCAAACCCATTAGCTGTGCCCTGTATCCTATTAGGGAGAAAACACTCTCCAATGGGATGGTGGCACTAAATTATAATAGGTGGAAAGTATGCGCAGAAGCAGTGAAAAAAGGGAAGGAACTGAACATCCCCTTATATCAATTCCTTAAACAGCCTCTCGTCAGAAGATTTGGGGAGCAATGGTATGAGGAATTAGAGAAAACGGTACAGCATTTGCCCTAACTGCGTCGGTATTTTGATGGTGATATACCTACATGCTCCTTAAAGTATTTGCCGAGAAATGACTGGTTGGGAAAATGCATGTGCTCGGCTATTTCTTTGATACTCATTGTTGTGTTTTTCAGGAGCACTCGTATCTCAAGTGTCACGTAATAGTCAATCCAGTCATTAGGGGTGCGACGGCTGATGTGCTTTACTGTTTCTGAGAGATATTTTGGGGTGATGCCTAATTGCTCACCATACCAACTCACACGACGCTCATGTTGGAAATTGTCTTTCACTAATGTGATGAAGTCATTGAAAATAGCTTCAGCACGTGTGCGCTTTGGGCTGTTGACTTGTTTTTGGTATATTTCATTGCCAATGTCATAAATCATTGCTTTTAGCAAAGACATGGTTAGCTCTGTGCGGAAATGATGGTTGCTGTCATCAACTTTGCTCTTAATCACATCGAAGTATTCCATGAAGACCTTCGCCTTGTCGTCGGTCAGGTTGAAGACAGGGTTGGAGTAGGCAAATAAAAACAATTGGGAGATTTCATGAACTTCCTTGATGATTTCGGCAAAAAAATCATTTGAGGCTAATATGGCAACGCCACGGCAATCTGGGCTTAGCTTATAGCCACTGATAACTTGGCCGTCGTTCACCACAATGACGTCGTTTTTTCTTACCAGCTGTTCTTTCGTATCAACAGTGTAGATGGCACTGCCTTCAAGACAAAATGCCACAAAAAAACAATTCATTTTACGTGGGTCAGAGGCTAATGGCACATCCTCAAAACGACTGAAAAGTGCCAAATCGTCACCGATACACGAATTCTTGCCAATGAACTCCTTGGCCTGGGGTACTGTAATATAAATCATTTCTTATCCTTTTTGTTGAGAAAACTGCTTTCTCGCCCAAAACCAAAGAAATATCTGACTGTGGGTATGCGGCGCAGTATCTCTATAAATACGACAGATATGATAGTGGTTACTATAAACATCAATACAAACAGCAGAACTGGCTGGTAAACGTGGAAAACCCTAACGAGTAATTCGCGACTGATACCTAATGTTGTACCATTGAATAAATATACTTGCAATGAGTATTTACCAAAATATGAAAGCCCCTCATTAGGTATTTTGGGTTTCACTAAATGAATACAAATGCCCCAAATGCCAAGGCTGATGACAATTGGGAGTGCCCAGTTGAAAAGGAACGACACTTGATGGTAGGTAATGCAATAGTAGCAGCCAATGGCATAGAGCGCCAAGAATAGTGCTATCACATAGTAACGGCTAAGCCAGTTTTTGATTTTTTCATAATAGGGATACATCACGTAACCCATGAGGAAAAATGCGCCAAAATAACTGGCTTGATGTATTTTTAGGAAGCCTATGTGTGGAGTTGGGGGTAGATTTAGATATGTCTGCCAACTTTCTTTGATAATGATGAGTATCACGATGAGTACACATGCTACACGGACGCTGAGAATTGGTCTGATAAGAGTGAACACTACATACAACACAAATAAGGTATAGATAAACCAATACCAGTAACCATAGAAGAATATTTTTATGAAGGCATCTCCGAGTTCTGCCGTAGCGCGATTGAAAAGTGCAGGGGCAAGAATCCTAACAGCCAGTGTGATAAACGACATGACAAAATAAGGCACCACCAACCGGTCGAATTTCCCTTTCATTACACGCAAAAAAGGCTTCTTGCCTGAATTGGCAAAAAGAAAACCAGAAACCATGAAAAACAAGGGCATATCGAAGGTCCGCAAATACTCCACAAAATTTGTGTACCAACTATATTGCTCCATGTTAATGTATTTCACACCACCAGAATGGACAAGTATCACAAGCAAGATGGCCACACCTTTGATGATATCTACTTCGGAATAGTGCTTCTTTTTATTCAAATCCATAGTCTCAGTGAATATATGTGGATGCAAAGATATAAAAAAAATACTAACGTTGTTCCATTTGTCGGTCATTTTCTTACATTTTTCCCTCTTTGCATTTTTTGTTCTTGTGGGTAGAATGGAGGAAACAGAGAAAAACGACACTAAAGCTTTTTTTCATCTAATTAGTTGGGAGTTTATTCTTTTTAAAGTAATTTTGCACGCAATTTATGAGCTCAACGAAAATATTAATTTAACATTGCACTATAAAATAATTATTTATTATGTCAATAAAGAAGGATACTGTTTCGGGCATCGCATGGAGTTTCTTTGAGAGAATCTCTGTGCAGGGAGTCCACTTTCTCATTGGTATCCTGTTGGCACGTTTGCTCATGCCTTCAGATTTTGGTACCGTAGCAATGGTATCGGTATTTTATACAGTCTCGAAGGCTATCATCAATAGTGGATTTCACAATGCGCTGATAAGAAAAGAAAAACGCTCAAATGAAGACTATTGCACCGTTTTTATTTTCAATGTCTGCATGTCTTCACTTTTTTATGTCATTTTGTTTTTCGCTGCTCCATGGGTGGCAGATTTTTTTGATACACCTATACTCTGTTCTATTCTTAGAGTACAGTCAATATGCCTCATTATTGATTCTTTGGGCACGATTCAGGTGACAAGGCTTACTATCCATCTTAACTTTAAAGGGCTTGCGAAAAGAGCTACTATTGCTTCCGTCATTTCGGGACTTATTGGTGTGTCGATGGCTTTTCTTGGCTATGGATTATGGGCATTGGTGGCAGAATCTATCACTTCGTCACTTCTGAACATGCTTCTTGTGTGGTTTTATAGTAATTGGAGACCATCGCTTATCTTTTCAGTGAAATCTTTCAAAGACATGTTTGCTTTTGGTTGGAAGTTGCTTGTGACAGGGCTTATCAATACCATTTATTCAAACCTTACACCACTGATTATTGGTAAATTTTATACTAAGGCAGATTTGGGAGAATATATGCGTGGAACACGTTTCGCGAGGTTTCCATGCGAGATGTTTACATTGTCGCTCAAACGTGTCACATATCCTCTTCTTGCAAAATTGCAAAGTGATACAGAGAAAATGATTAGCGTATATAGAAAGTATATCTGCTCGATGAGTATGTGCGTTTTTTTTGGATGCACTTTGCTTGCAGCCGTGGCAAGGCCATTCATTCTCTTTTTGCTAACAGAGAAATGGGAGGCTTCGATTATTTATCTGCAAATTTATGTGTTTTCGTGTATGTTCGATCATATTAGTGCAATCAATCTCAATCTGCTCAAAGTGGTTGGGCGGTCGGACATCTTCTTGAAATTAGAAATTATTAAAAAAGTTATTTCCTTGGCAATCCTTTTGGCTGCCATTCCTTTTGGTGTGGTGGGTATTTGTGTCTCTAAAGTGATATTCACGCAAATTGGACTTGTCATCAATACTTATTATACAGGAAAACTATTTAATTTAGGGTATATAGAGCAATTTAATGATTATTCGGGTTTCTTCATGTATTCCGTGATTGCTTGTCTTCCCGCATACCTATTTACATTCCTACACTTAAATCATTTGATTTCTCTCATCTTTGGATTGCTGTCTGCGCCGCTGCTTTATTGGCTTATGCTTAGAAACAACCCATACATGAAAGATGTCTTGGAAATGGTGAAGGAAAAATTGCCAAGAAGATAAACATTGTTTCACAGCTATCGACCTTCATTTTTTTGTGGTTTTCCAGTAAGTGAAAGGGTTTACAATTATTTTGACCAATTTGAATCGAGAAATATAGAAAAGAAATAATGTAATTGCCACTGCTAAAATAAATAGGAAAGGTAGTCTAGGATGAAAAGATAAAATCATCATCATCTTATTTAGTATGATAAGCAATGGTGGGTGAAAGACGTAGGCAACTAAGGTCACTCTTCCCCATTGAGCCAGTCTTTTATTTATAGGAATTATCCGCATAAACATGACCGATAAGAATATGGCCATGGCATAAACCACACAACTGGCAATAAAATTGCCAAATACACCGAATAGGGGCTTATAATAATAGGAGTAAGCACCTGTCAGAATGTAATAATACTTTTTATCTTTCAGTAGGAAACAACATGTTATCAAAATAATCAAGAGTAAACCCCACGCCGTCCAGGAAGGTATATGGTTGATTTTATTCTGTATGTTTGTTTTTTGCGAATAATAGCCTAACATGAAAAATGGCAGGGAAGAAAGGATATGGTGTGATGTGAAGTATTCATCCAAGGGTATAAAGCCGGATGACAAACCAATAACAAAACTTAGAATAATAATCAATTTGGGATAATCTTTCAGCCATTTTTCTGGGATGGCAAAAATAAGCAGTCTCCAACAGGCAAGTGCCAAAAGATACCACATCGCCCATTCAGGGGTGAATAGAAATTTGGACCAACTAAAACCATTGTGGGAAATGATACAATCTGTCAAAAGCGTTATAATCAACTGAAACACGATGTAGGTCTCAAGAAACTTAATAATGCTAATGATGTATCTTTTATTGGATTTTTTCTGCGAAAAACGCCCTGAAATAAAAATAAACAAGGGCATGTGAAATATATACAGGGAATTGTAGATTCCCATGCCGATACTATTATTGCCGATATGGTACTTGATGACATGTCCCAATATGACTAAGAATATCAATGCTGTTTTCAGACAATCCCAATAGGGGTCTCGATAAAAGGGGCGAAGAGACGTTTCCGACATAGGGCTATGTTTTATATTAGTTCATTTGCTGAAAGATTGTGCAAAGATAATGCAATTTGTTATTTTATTGCATTAATCGTTGGACTTTTACCCAAAATTCATTATTTTTGCACACAATAATTTCTGGATGTAAAAAGAAATAGTTTTTTGATGCTTCCATATTCCAATTGGATAACAATGATTTACTCTTTTTATGATTGATTTCAAAACACTAAAGAAAAATCTGAAAAAGGATTCCAACGCATTCCCCGTTGTGAAAATTGCATTGGTAGGGGACACTGCCACTCAATTTCTCTCTACAGCCATCAAGGGTATGGGAATGGAAAGAGGGCTTCTAGTTAATCTGTTTGAGGCAGAATACAATCAAGTAGAGCGACAGTTCCTCGACCCAACGAGTGATTTGTATCAGTTTGACGCAGATTTTATCGTTGTTTTTCAGTCAACGCATAAATTAGGCGAGATTCATAGTATGTCTTCTGTAGCAGAGCAAACTGAATTAGCAAAGCAACGGTTGTCGTTTGTGGAAAACATCGCTGCCAATCCTCTTTTAGCAAACAAGAAAATTATTTATTTCAATTATCCTGAATTAGAGGATACTGTCTTTGGCAGTTATTCCAATAAGGTTTCGTCATCCTTTACATGGCAAGTAAGGAAACTGAATGAAGGACTTATGTTGTTGGCACAGAATTATGCCAATCTTTTCATTTGCGATATTGCTGCCGTGCAAAATAAATATGGACGTGACTTCATGTTCACACCTAATATATATGTGAGTACGGAGATGGTGCTCAGTGTGGATGCATTGCCCATTGTGGCTGCAAGGGTGATGGATATTGTTTGTGCCATTAGAGGACAGTTAAAAAAATGTCTTATTCTCGACCTCGACAATACTGTATGGGGAGGAGTAATCGGTGATGATGGCATAGAGGGGATTAACCTAGGACATGGCTTGGGGATAGGAAAGGCTTTTACTGAATTTCAGATGTGGGTGAAAAAACTACGTCAACGAGGAATTATCATCTGTGTGGCATCCAAAAATAATGAGGATACTGCCAAGGAACCTTTTGAGAAACATCCTGATATGGTTTTAAAACTTGATGATATCGCTGTATTCCAAGCCAATTGGGAGACAAAGGTGGATAATATACGTACCATACAGAACATACTCAACATCTCTTTCGACTCAATGGTGTTCCTTGATGACAACCCATTCGAGCGTAATATCGTTAGGGAGAATATAAAGGGTATTACTGTACCGGAGTTGCCTGAAGACCCAGGGGAGTATCTGGAGTATCTCTATTCACTTAACCTCTTTGAGACAGCCTCATATAGTGAGGCCGACAAAGACAGAACAAAGCAATATCAGGTAGAGGCAAAACGTGTCTCTTTGTCGAAGACGTTCACCAACGAAGCCGACTTTCTCAAATCTCTCAACATGGTCTCCACCGTCAGTGGCTTTACAAAGTTTAATACGCCTCGTGTAGCACAATTGTCACAGCGAAGCAATCAATTCAATCTGAGAACCATCAGATATACCGAGGCAGATATCACTTCAATGGCAGAAAACCCTGAAATTATAGACCTCAGTTTCACTCTTGAAGATAAATTTGGCGACAACGGACTGATTGCCGTTATCATCATGAAGCCATTAGACAAGGAGACGCTCTTCGTCGATACATGGTTTATGAGTTGTAGGGTGTTGAAGCGTGGTATGGAAAATTTTACTCTCAATACGATGGTAGAAAAAGCGCGAAAGGCTGGATATAAGCGTATTGTGGGAGAATACATTCCTACTGCGAAAAATAAAATGGTGGAACAACACTATCCGTCGCTGGGATTCAAGAGTGTAGAAAAAGATGCTGCTGCTCGTTATGAGCTTCTTGTTGATAATTTTCAACCTCTTACTTGCTATATAGAAATCAAGCAATAATTTTTTAATCCTAACAAATGATGAATATTAAGTCTTATTTGATTTTTATCGCTGCTTTCTTCTCTTTTATTAGTGCGGATGCAAATGAAGATAATGACACCACGTTCATTTATTTTAAAGACGGTAAGGTGGTGGCTTTTCCCAATGAATATGTCGTAAGTCAGCAAAACCTAGATGGATTTTATGTCATCTCTTTGTATGACGATGTCAGTTTTCAGTATGATGAAGAATCTATTGATCATATCGACAATTCCCGCCCTCTGGATATGCCATATATGAAGACCTTTAAAATCAACAATAAATACAACCATCATGTATATTTTGATGTTGATGGAAATATTGATGAAGAAAGAATTGTCACATTGACCGTTCCAACAATAGGCAAATATCTTAAACCTTCATTTACTTTGTCAGAAAATGGAATCGCATATGTCAATGGGCAGCAGCAGATAAGCAAGGAAACCAAACTGAAATTCGACGGTGATGTCGTATATACCGTGGCCAATCCTCTATATTCTATCTGGAATGGAAGCAAAATGGTACCATACGGATTGGATTATACTATTAGAATAGGTTGGCCCGCCTACGAGGCTGATGATGTGCCGCGTATAGACATCTATACAGACACCGGCGATTTACCTCAGGACAAAGTCACATATATTAATTCGTACATTGTCTTTGATGGGAAGGGCATCCTACCTTCAATGGAGGACAGCGTGTTGATTAGGGGAAGGGGAAACTCATCCTGGAATGCACATAATCCATATGATAAAAACCCCTATCGGCTTAAATTCGCCAACAAAGTCAAGCCGTTTGGGTTGAAAAAAGGGAAAAGTTGGGTCCTTTTAGCCAACAAACAAACGGGTTCGATGACAACAAATGCCATAGGCATGAAAATCGCCGAATTGGTCGGAACAGCCTATCCTAATCATATCATCCCTGTCGAACTTTACATTAATGGCGGTTATCGTGGAAGTTACAATTTCACAGAGAAAATAGGCTTTTCTGGTAATAGCATAGACCTAGATGATGAGACAGAAGCCACATTGTTGGAGATGGATACCCGTAAAGACGCACATTACTTTTGGGCAAAACCAGACAACTTCCCTGTTAACATCAAAGAACCAGACTTCGACGATGCAGCCGTTGTTACAACATTGACAAAAGCCTACATCAGAGACCATTTCAATAATTGGTGTGGCAAACTTAGTCGGAGAGAACCTATCTCAGAGGATGTGGATATCGATAATTTAGCTCGGTTCTTGTTCGTCAATGATATCATCAGGAATACAGAGGTGGATTATGCCAAGAGTTGTTTCTTATATAGGGAAAATAAAACATCTAAATACATTTTTGGACCTGTATGGGATTTTGACTGGGGATTCGGATATGTCACCAATAAAAGATATTTCATGGACAAGGCCGAGGATGCATTGTTTGCGCCCATTACAACAGAAACAACGTTACGAGCCAAGAATTTTATGTATTGTGCCAGATATGATAATGACGTTAGCGAGTTATACAAAGATATCATGAGGTCTTTCGTAACCGATACGCTGGAACTTTACGATTTCATAGATGACTATCTCAATTATATCAAGCCATCGATAGTACATAATGCTACGAAATGGAAAGACAAAACCGACTATGATTTGCTCACACAGAATGCAAAGCAATGGCTCACAAAAAGAATTCATTATGTGCAAACAGAAATCGAAGGGTATCTGGAAGAGGATGAGTACACCATGGGAGATGTCAATAATGACGGCATTGTGACTATTTATGATGTCATGCTTGTCATCAATCATATAGTGGGTGTCAAATTGCTAGCCTCGCCTGAAATACTTCGCGCAGACTATAACAATGACAGTGTTGTGAGTATTACAGATTTAATGTATTTGGTCAACCAAATGGTGGGTGAAACAGAATAACGTATATTTAATAATATAAAAAATATAAATATGGAAAGAAACGAAATCCTTAGTCAGTTGAGTGAAATCTTTAATGATGTTCTTGATTTAGAGGATATAGGACTTACTGATTCAACTTCTGCCGATGACATAGAGGAATGGGATTCCTTGAGCCATATACAGCTCATCGTGGCAACAGAAAAACATTTTGGAGTGAAGTTTACATCGTTAGAAATCATGAAATGGAATAACGTTGGAGAGATGGTCGATTCCATCATGAAAAAAATATAAAGTATAAATGGTTGTCAATTCCATCAATTTTTGGCTTTTCTTCCTTGTTTTCCTGATACCATATTTCACTCTGTTCAGGAATTTAACGAAAGTTCAGAATACATGGCTGCTGATAGCGTCGTACGTCTTCTATGGTTTGGCAGATTGGAAAATGCTTCCTCTATTGGCTATTGTCACAGGGCTATATTATGTCCTGGGAATAGTTATTGCCAAAAACAATATGGCAAAGCCTAAAAGAGCATCATGGCTCACTACTTTAGGGGTTGTCATAGGTGTTGGTGTCTTGCTGTATTTTAAGTACTTCGGCTTTTTCATCACAGAGTTTGAAAGACTTTTCAATGCCATAGGAATACATGCGAATGTGGGGACATTCAATATAATTATGCCCATTGGTATTAGTTTTTTCACTTTCAAACTAATGAGTTACCCCATCGAGGTGCATAGGGAAAACATTATGCCTTCACAAGACTTCGTGCAATTTGCGGCATATATCGCATTCTTCCCAACTATCCTATCGGGGCCTATTGATAAGCCCAATACCTTTTTGCCTCAGATGGCAAAAAGCAGGAATTTCCAAGAAGATGATTTTTCTGAAGGTGTAAAGAGGGTAATCTGGGGTATGTTCCTCAAAATGTGTATTGCTGACAGACTCTCACCTTGGACAGATGCCATTCTCAACAACTACAGCCATCACAATGCCACATCAATTTGTGTAGCTGCCGTGCTATATATGATACAGATGTACGCTGATTTCTCAGGCTATTCCGACATGGCCATTGGCGTAGCCAGAATGATGGGCTTCCGGGTGACTGAAAACTTCAACAGACCATTCTTCGCACAAAACACCTCTGAATATTGGAGAAGATGGCACATCTCACTGACATCATGGATTACCAACTATATTTTTATGCCACTGAATGTGGCATTCAGAAGTTGGCAACCATGGGGTCTCTATCTGGCCACTGTCACCAACCTGGTGGTGATTGGCGCATGGCACGGCGCAAACTGGACGTATGCTCTATTCGGACTCTATCACGGCCTCATACTTGTTGTGATTACTTCTCTGGAAAAGAAAAGAAAGAAAATCGAAAAAAAACACAACTTGAAGAAGAACGAGGTTTACAAATGGAGCCGGAGACTTCTCACATTCATTCTTTGCGTAATCGGTGCTTTGCTTTTCAGAGCCGCATCGGTAGCCGACTTTTTCGCTACTGTAGGTAATCTCTCAAGGGGATTCGGACGTATTCATCATGAAGGGCTGATTGAATTGGTGGTTCTTGGTGTGCCGTCAATCCTTATTATGTTCTTTAAGGAATACAAGGATGAATACAGGCGGGATATTCATTTTATACACTCAAAAAACATTGTTGTGAGTGTTGTGTCTATTGTGGCTGTTATCGCATATATCATATTTATGGGAGCACTTGACGGAGGTCAATTCATATATTTCCAATTCTAATGTTATGAAGTTACTTAAAAGATGCATAATCGTAATAGTGGCATTGGTGGTCATTGATGTCCTCGTGGGATTTGCTTGTAGGGCAATACTGAAGTCTGTACCTGATAACAATTCACCATTGGCTATCGATAAGCACAATATTTTCGAAGAGAATAGTGATGTTATCATCATGGGAGCAAGTCAGGCAAAACACAATTTCAACCCTCGTATTATCACCGACTCGTTGGGAATGAAGGCATACGTGGCTGCACAGGATGGCATTGATGTCATTCAAAACTATATCTATCTGAAGGCAATCTTCGACAGGAAGCCTCCTAAAGTAGTAATTCTTGAAGTCTTTCATGGATACCTAGACGGCTCAATGAAATACCGTATCTCAAATCTGAATATGTGGTATGGGCTTTCAAAACCTGTTACTGATTATTTCGACTCACAAGCCTCATGGCAGGAAAAACTTAAACTCAAAAGTAATCTTTATGTCTATAATGGTCTTCTTCAACATTTAGTGCGTATGAAGGTCAGGGCTGAAGACGCTATTGACGGATATGTGCCCATGAGTGGTCGCTACAAGGGAGGATTTGCCCAAAACGACAATTTCCATGCCGATGATGAAGAGTTGGAGTATCTTGATATGATTGTAGATTTATGTAAGAGTAATCATACCCGTCTATTTATGGTGCGTTCTCCCATATTCCTCGTCAATGACACCTATAATGCATGGCTGGCTGATTATTGCAAGAAAAATGACCTGCCACTTCTGAATCATTCCGCAGATAAAGAACTGACAGACCATCCGGAACTGTTCCGCGAGATGCTTCATCTCAACAAGGATGGCGCTGATAAGTTTACAAAGATGATTGCCGGTGAGATCAAAGCGATGCTAAATCGGGAATAGTATTTACATGTTTTTATTACCATCATACTGATGTACTATTTCTATAGTTGTTTCTCTTTCCTTGTGCATAAAGCATATATGGGTCAGTGGTGTCATCGGTAATAGACGCTCCAGCTTGGCAGCCAAGCAATTCGAACGCTTTTGCGGTGTTGTTGATGTCGCTTGTTAAATAACCAATGTGATGAATACGGTATCTTTCCATTTTGATGCTTAGTTTCTCTCTGCAAAAGTACAATTAAGTGAGGGAAAAGCAAACAAAAAGACATGTTTTTTTGTTTGCTTATTTGAGCGTGAGTACTTTCGACGCAGTTAAAAATACAGATTTTTCTCTTATACTTCGATGCATAGCTTGCTATGTTCCTTCGTATAAGAGAAAAATCTGTAACACAATTGATGATAGAATTCTATTGTCAGTTTTCTGATACAATTTTTACTATTTGATTGAACAAATAGGCATAATTATAGTGGATACTCATCGAAAGCGTAGAGCACTGTCGATAGGTAGCGCTCACCAGTGTCGGGTAGAAGCACCACGATGCGTTTTCCTGCATTTTCTGGGCGTTTTGCCACTTGGGCAGCGGCAAAGGCAGCGGCACCCGAGGAAATACCTACGAGCAGACCTTCCTGTTGTGCCAGTTGTCGTCCTGTGCGGATGGCATCGTCGTTATCCACGTCGATTACCTCGTCAATGACGTTAGCATCGTATGTTTTAGGTATAAAACCTGCACCGATACCCTGAATCTTGTGGGGACCGCTCTGTCCACCATTGAGCACGGGTGATGAAAGAGGCTCGACAGCGATGATTTTCACGTTAGGATTGGATTCTTTCAGACGGCGACCGATTCCCGATACAGTGCCACCTGTGCCCACTCCAGCTACGAAGATATCCACCTGCCCATCGGTGGCCTCAAGGATTTCCACACCTGTGGTGTTGTAGTGGCGCTCGGGATTAGCTTTGTTTTCAAACTGCTGAAGGATGATGCTACCGGGGATGCGGTCGCGGAGTGCCTCAGCAGCCTTGATGGCACCGGCCATACCTTCTTTGCCACTGGTCAGGCGAACTTCGGCTCCATAGGCTTTTACCAGGTTGCGGCGCTCCACGCTCATGGTCTCAGGCATGGTGAGGATTAGTTTGTAACCTTTGACAGCCGATACGAGGGCCAATCCCACACCAGTATTGCCACTGGTAGGTTCGATGATGGTGGCACCGGGCTTTAGTAATCCTTTTGCCTCAGCATCTTCTATCATCGCTAATGCAATTCGGTCTTTCACACTGCCACCTGGATTGAAATACTCTACTTTGGCTATTAGTGGAGTTGCCAATTGGTTCTCTTCTGAAAATTTGCCTAATTCCAACAACGGGGTTCGCCCGATTAAATCTGTCAGTTTCTTTGCTATTGTTGCCATATTCGGATTGTCTTTAGAAAAATGAAGATTGAAAATTGTAAAGTAGTTAAAGGGTAGTTAAAAGGGAGTTAAAGGGACAAAACCATTGAAAATTGAGGATTGAAGATTGGGATTTATTGGGATGTATAGGGAAAGGTAATCTCTCACCTCTTACCTCTCACCTCTTACCTCTCACCCCTTACCTCTAAACATCCTCTCATCCACTGAAGTAACTTCAAACTTTTAACTCAAACACCCTCTCACCTCAAATATTTAAATTTTCCCTAATGCCTCGTCTAATGCCTCGATAAGGTCGTCAATGTTCTCGATACCGATGCTCAGACGGATGGTGGAAGGATAGATGTGCTGTTCTTCCAACTCCTCTGGCGACATCTGTGAGTGGGTGGTGGTAGCGGGATGGATAACCAGAGACTTCACGTCTGCCACATTGGCAAGCAGTGAGAAGATGCGCAGATTGTCGATGAAGCGCCATGCCTCTTCCTCGCCGCCTTTAATCTCGATTGTGAAGATTGAACCGGCCCCTTTGGGATAGAGTTTTTTATACAGCTCATGGTCAGGATGATCGGGTAGAGCTGGGTGGTTCACTTTAGCTACTTTGGGGTGTTTCGACAGGAATTCAACCACTCGAAGAGCATTCTCAACATGGCGCTCTACACGTAAGCTGAGTGTCTCAAGACCTTGGAGCAGTACCCAGGCGTTGAAGGGACTAATGGCAGCTCCTGTGTCGCGGAGGATGACCGCACGGATGCGGGTGACGAAAGCTGCGGCTCCAGCTACATCGGCAAAGATGGCACCATGGTAGCTTGGGTCTGGTTTGGCCAGTGTGGGGAACTTGTCGGCGTTGGCTTTCCAGTCGAAGTTGCCGCTATCCACGATGACACCACCTAATGAACTGCCATGGCCTCCGATAAATTTCGTTGCTGAGTGTAGTACAATGTCAGCACCGTGCTCAATCGGACGAATCAGATAAGGTGTGCCGAAAGTGTTATCAATTAGCAGGGGAATATTGTGGCGATGTGCAATCTCGGCCAGTCGGTCGATGTCGGTCACATCCGAATTGGGATTACCGAATGTCTCAGCGTAAAGGGCACGGGTCTCTGGCAGGATGGCTGCCTCGACAGCGTCAAAGTCACGCACATTGACGATGGTATTCTTGATACCCTGGCTGGCTAATGTGTGGGTGATGAGATTGAACGAACCACCATAGAGGTTGTCAGCAGCCACAATGTGGTTGCCCGGGAGAAGGATGTTCTGAAGGGCATAGGTGACGGCAGCTGCGCCTGAAGCTACAGCCAGACCTGCTACACCACCCTCAAGGGCTGCCACACGGTCTTCGAATACTCCCTGAGTGGAATTGGTCAGACGACCGTAGATGTTTCCGGCATCTTTCAATGCAAAACGGTCTGCGGCATGTTGGGAATTACGAAACACGTAGGACGTGGTCTGGTAAATTGGTACTGCACGTGCGTCGGTTGCTGGATCTGGATTCTCTTGGCCTACATGTAGTTGTAGGGTCTCAAAACGATAGTTTTTCTTGCTCATAATGTTTGGTTTTTATTGTTGTTATTACTATTCTTTCTTATACTTCAGTCTTCTCTGATTGCAAGGTACTCAAGCATGTTGGTTTCTGCTGCAAAGGTACGGGGTTTTGCTGATTCCCGAAATAACATGTTAGTGTCATTTTGCATACCACGTTTGTGGTATATGCGCTTTTTTTCGTGTTTTTCTTTCAAAATGAAAATGGATTTTGTGGGAAAATGGCAAAAAATACATTATTATTACAACACTTTTCGTATTTATTTTATATCTTTGCCCATGCTTTGGAATCATATTTGAAATTACAGGTATTCCATTGGATCAGATAAAGACCTTGTAGAATTGTTTGAATGTAGATACTATGCAGAAATATGCCGATTATATAGAACAAATCGAGATCGACTCACTTTGGAGTGGAAAAAGACATGTTAAATGGGATCTCGATAGAAGAGTCAACATACTTAGTGGCACCAATGGACAGGGAAAGAGTACTATTATAAATAAGGTTGTGAAGGGACTTGCCGCTGGTGGCGAATATCCCAGTCACATGCTTAAAGGGGTGCATCTGAAGGTTTTTCCTGCTGAGGCTAAATGGATTAGGTATGACGTCATACGCTCTTTCGACAGACCATTGATGAATCTTGAGACATTGGCAAAGATGGATATGAGTTTGGCAACAGAACTCGACTGGCAGTTGTTCCAGTTGCAGCGCAAATATTTGGATTATCAGGTCAATATCGGCAATCGTATCATCAGCGTCCTGCAGAGTGGGGATCCCGATGCAGCTATCAAGGCACAGGAATTGTCGAAGCCTAAAAAAAGATTCCAGGATCTGATGGACGACTTGTTCTCTGACACGGGCAAGAAAATTGTCAGGACAGCCAATGAAATTTTCTTCACACAGATTGGTGAGACGCTGGTACCCTATCAGTTGTCAAGTGGTGAAAAGCAAATGCTCGTCATCCTACTCACTGTTCTTATACAAGACAATAGGAACTGTGTGCTCTTTATGGATGAGCCAGAGGTAAGTCTGCACATCGAGTGGCAAAAGCGCTTGATTGACATGGTGCTTGAGCTGAACCCCAATGTTCAGATTATTCTCACCACACACTCACCGGCAGTGGTGATGAATGGATGGGTGGATAATGTCACCGAGGTGTCGGATATTACAGACCAAATGTAATGAAAGTATGGGTAAACGCCTAAAAGACAACTTGACTTCAGACTATATCACCGCCGCCAACTCGATGAAGTCGAAGACGGCGAGAAGACGCATTGTCGCATACGTGGAAAGTTACGACGATGTGTTTTTCTGGCGTATGGTTCTAAGCCGCTTTGAAAGTGAGAAGCTATATTTTGAGGTCATGCTGCCATCAAAGACGAGCCTTTCGAAAGGCAAGAAACAGGTACTGATGAATCTTGTTGGCGACAATCTCGGGGAGGATATGATAGCTTGTGTTGATGCAGATTATGATTATTTAATCCAGGGTGCCACCAAAACATCAAAAAAAGTAATCTCCAATCCCTATGTTTTTCATACATACGTTTATGCTATCGAGAATTTCCAATGTTATTCACCATCATTACACGACGTTTGTGTGGCGGCAACCCTTAATGATCATTCCGTATTTGACTTTGAAGGCTATTTAAGGGATTTTTCAAGGGCTGTCTTCCCGTTGTTCGTTTGGAGTATCTGGTATTATCGCAGACCTAACTTTGCTGATTTTAGTATCTCTGATTTCAATCAGATTATCGAAACGGGGCATTTTTCTATACAGGGTGCATCGGGGTGCATTGCCAATGTAAGAAAGAAGGTGGGAAAGAGGGTCATTCAGCTTCAACGCCTGAACCCTGACGCCAAAGAGTCGTATCTGGCATTAAAGGAGGAAATGAAGCAACTTGGGGTGTCGGCCGATAGCACCTATTTATATATTCAAGGGCATCATCTCTACGACAACGTTGTGTTGCCGATGTTGAAGAAGGTATGCGACAAGCTTCGTAGGGAGCGTGAGATGGAAATACACAGCAAGGCTCTGCATAGCACGCAGATGAACAATGAATTGTCGAGTTATCAGCACAGTGTGCAAGGGGTGGATTCCATGCTGAAGAAAAACATTGGCTATTTTGCTTCACCGCAATATCAACGACTCAAAGAAGATATTTCCCACTTCCTCAATCCACAGCCCCCAACAACGGAGGATGCTGCTGATACACAAGCCCCACATACGGAGCTGCCTTCATCTGAGTGTTATTATACGTAGGTTTCAAGGAATTTCACAGTACCTTCTACTTTTATATGTGATGTTGTGGCGGGTACAAGCAAACTCTCTCCAACGTGCATTGTGGTTCGTTCATCATTGTCACAGGTGAGCACACATTCACCTTCAAAACAAATCAAAATCACAAAACTATCGAGCCTACTGTAGTCGAGCGTGAATGGCTTGTTCAGGTCATACACTGATGTGGTGAAATAGGGACATGTTACAAGCTTTACACCTTTATTCTTGCAGGAGGAGTAGTGGATGCGATAGTCAGGGAGCACCGTGTAGTCAATACTCTCGCTGGCTTCTTGAACATGGAGCTCACGGTAGTTGCCGTCTTTGTCCTTTCGCTTGAAATCATAAATCCGGTAGGTTACGTCGCAGGTTTGTTGTATCTCTATTACAAAGCAACCTGCTCCGATAGAGTGAATGCGTCCCGCAGGAATGAAAAAGACATCGCCTTCATTAACATTATATTGTGCAAGTGCATCGCAGATGGTATCATTCTCAACCATGTGCTTGTATTGCTCTTTGGTGATGCTTTTGCTCAGGCCGTTGTAAAGCTTGGCATTATCGTTGGAATGAAGACAATACCACATCTCTGTCTTGCCACTTTCTTTACCTTGGCGGTGGGCAGTCTCATCATCTGGATGTACTTGGATAGAAAGGTCTCGATTGGCATCGATAAATTTAATAAGTAGTGGAAATACATTGCCGAAACGACGATAGTTGTCTGTGCCTAAGAGTCGTTCTTGCTCTAAACTTACCACCTCATTGATAGTCTTACCTTTATACTTTCCTTCGCTCACAAGTGTCTCACGGTCTTTTACACCTGATATCTCCCAACTCTCACCAACTTGCTGTTGTGAGGAGTCTAAATGCTTAAATGAAATGATTTTATGTCCACCCCAGAGTGTGGTTTTTAATATAGGTGTAAATTTTAACAGTGACATAAATTATCAAGTTAGGAGTTTTATTTAGTTAGGAGTTAGGAGTTAGAAGTTAGGAGTGACTGGTTATGGTAAATGTCCCTTTAACTACTCTTTAACTACTTTTTAACTACCCTTCCATTTTCAATCTCCATTTTTCAATTGTCCTTCCAATACGATGGCGTGAGGAGTAGCAGCACGTTGAAAATCTCAAGACGCCCCATGAGCATTAGTAGCGAGCACATCCATTTTGCCAAGAAAGGCAAGTCGTTCCATGTCATGTCGGGACCAAGCTCATTGAGGGGAAGTCCTACATTGTTGATACAGCTCAGGGAGATTGTTACCGAGTTGGTCACATTGTAGCCAATGGTCATCATCACAGCTGTCGTTCCCAACAATGCTACCACATAAATGGCAAAAAATGCAAGCAGATTTTGAACTAAGGACGATGGCATTGCCTGGCCGTTGATTCTAACGGGAAGCACTGCTCGGGGATGCAATAGGCGGATAAATTCGTTTTTGATTACCTTCCAGATCATCAGCACGCGGACACTCTTGAAACCTCCACTGGTGGAGCCGGCACAGGCACCGATAAACATGAGTATGCTGAGAATAATCCATGTGCTGTGCGGCCATGTACCCACGCTATCGCAGAAGATTCCCGTTGTGGTCATGAGAGATACCACATGGAATGTGGCGCTGCGGAAGGCATGTTCCACGCTGTAGCCATTATGGGTGAGCAGTATAATGCCAATCCATACACTGCACACAATCACAAGCATGGCATAGAAGCGTAATTCGGAATTCTTGAGAAAAGCTTTCACTTGGCGCTTCATGATGAGCAGGTAGAGCACAGTGAAATTCACGCCCGATGCAAATTGGAATATCATTCCGATGTATTCTATTGCCGGAGAATGAAAATGGGCGATACCATCGTTATGGATGGAGAAACCACCGGTCGCTGTTGTGGTCATTGCATAGTTGATTGCACTAAACCAGTCCATCCCTGCTATCAGATAGGAGATAAAACAGCCGATAGTGAGTGCGAGATAAACCGACCAGATCCATTTTGCATTGGTGCTCAGTCGTGGGTGCATCTTACTGCGTATTGGACCTGTGGCCTCTGCAGAGAACACCTTCATAGAACCACCCACCATCGAAGGTAGCACGGCAATAGTGAAGAATACGATACCAAGGCCGCCAACCCATTGCGACAGCGAACGCCAGAATAGCATCGAATGATGAGAGTTCAGTTGGGCTTCCACATCGCTAAGCACGGAGGCTCCCGTAGTGGTAAATCCCGACATCGTTTCGAAAAAAGCATCTGTGGGATTGCTGATGATACCGCTGAAGAGATAGGGTAGGGCACCAAAGATACTGAATGTCAGCCAGGTGAGTGTCACCACGGCGTAGGAGTCGCGGCGAGTCATCATGCTGGGGGCACCACGGCTCTGATGTAGGAGCAAGATGCCTGTTGCCACTGTGATGCACGTAGCTGCTACAAAGGGTATCAGGTCGTTGCTGGCATAGAAAATGGCCATACCCACACAGATGAGCATGAAAATGGCCTCAAGCAATAGCAGTGAGCCTATGATTTTGGATATCAGCTTACGATTCACCATGCCTTTTATGTGAAGAATTTCTCGATGTTTTTCATGTTGACATTGTGGCAGAACACCACCACATTGTCACCGGCCTCGATTTGTGTGCCACCAGAGACAAGCATTCCAGTCTTGCCGCGTACAAGGCCACCTATAGTGATGCCACGTGGAAGTCCCAGTTCGGCAACTTTCTTACGGGTCACCTTCGAACCACGCTGGGCTGTGAATTCAGCCACATCGGCATTCACCGACATCAGGAAACGGATGTTCTGGACATCGGCATCGAGCATCATCTGGTAGATATTGCCTGCGGCAAGCACTTTTTTGTTGATGATGGTGCCAATGTCAAGACTTTCTGCCATGTTGGCATAATTGGTGCTTTCCACCATGGCGATGGTTTTACGCACGCCCATGCGTTTGGCGGTAAGGCACGCCAGGATATTGGTCTCTGCATTACCTGTCAATGCCACGAAAGCCTGGGTGTTGCCGATGTTCTCGTCTATTAATAGCGACTGGTCACGGCCGTCTCCGTTGATCATCATCACATGGTCATTGTCGATTACCTCATTGAGATATTCGCAGCGGTGCTCGTCGATTTCTATCAGTTTGGCATTCATGTATTCTGGTAGTGTCAGGGCAGCCCTGACAGCAGTTTTGCCACCACCCATGATCATCACATTTTTCACATCCACATAATGTTCTTTACCCACAATCTTGCGGATGAAGGGGATGTAGTTTTTCATGGTCATGAAATAGGCAATGTCGTAGATCATCAACTCGTCGTCACCACCGGGGATGATGGTTTCTTCGCCACGTTTGATAGCCACTATGTGATAAGGGTCTTTAGGACCGCAGAGGTGTTTGAGTGGTTGGTTGAGTATCTCGCACGACTCGCGTAGTTTGATGCCAAGCATCACAAGTGTTCCAGAGAGCACATCCCAGCGTTGGCGTACCCAACTCATTTTCAGTCCGTTGATGATGTCGCGGGCGGCAAGCATCTCAGGGTATATCAGTGTGTCGATACCCATTTTGTGGATAATAGCCTCGTATTCTGGGCGTATATAGTCGTAGTGGTCGATTTGTGCCACTGTCTTCCTGGCACCCATTGCATGGGCTATCACACAGCAGTTGATGTTGATGTTCTCGTCACGTGTTACCGCGATAAACAAGTCTGTGTCTTCCACACCTGCATCTTTCAAGGCCATGATATCATTAGGGGCAGCGCGAAGGGTCATCAGGTCATAGTCGCTGCTGATAGCATTCAGCTTTTCAGCATTATCGTCTATGAGGATGATGTCCTGATTGCTGCGGGATAGCAGGCGGGCAAGATGGGAGCCTATGGCAGAGGCTCCGGCAATAATGATTTTCATAGGCTCAGGATGACTTTTTTAATGCTTTCGGTGTCGATGCCGGTGATGTGTTGAAGTTCTTTCACCGTTCCATGTTCCACAAAAGAGTCGGGAAGTCCCATGCGGTGAACGGTGGGATGATGGTTGTGGTCGGAGAACCATTCCACGATGGCAGAGCCAAAACCACCCTCTCGCACGCCGTCTTCGATGGTGATGATACGGTCGAAGCGAGCGGCTACTTCCTCCAAGATTTGCTCGTCGAGGGGTTTGAGGAAACGCATGTCGTAGTGGGCGATGCTCAGTTTGCACCCCTCGTTTTTCAGTTCTTCTATCGCACGAGTCACATTGTTGCCTATAGGGCCGATGCTCAATACGGCGATGTCTGTACCCTCGTGTAATTGGCGGCCAGTGCCGACGGTGATTTCCTCCAACGGACAGTTCCAGTCTTCCAACACCCCACGGCCACGTGGATAGCGGATGACGAATGTGCCTTTCTCTGGTAGTTGGGCAGTGTACATCATCCGTCGCAATTCATGTTCGTTCAGCGGCGAGCAGATAGTCAGGTTGGGGATGGGACGTAGGAAAGCCATGTCGAATGCACCATGATGTGTGGGACCATCCTCGCCCACGAGGCCTGCACGGTCGAGGCAAATCACGATGGGCAGATTCAGTATGGCCGCATCGTGGATGATGTTGTCGTAGGCACGTTGTGAAAAAGCACTGTAGATGTTGCAGAAAGGTATCAACCCCTCTTTGGCCAAACCAGCCGAGAAGGTGACGGCATGTCCTTCGGCAATACCTACGTCGAAGGTGCGCTCGGGCAAGGCATCCATCATGATGTTCATCGAACAGCCAGTGGGCATGGCGGGCGTGATGCCTACGATACGCTCATTTTTCTCTGCCAGTTCCAAAAGTGTGCGCCCGAAGACTTCTTGATATTTCATCGGGCTTTTACCATCGTTGCAGGATAGGCGTTCGCCACTTTCTATATCGAATTTGCCAGGGGCATGCCATTCTGTGGCAGACTTTTCCGCAGGTGCGTAACCCTTGCCTTTCACAGTGTGGAGATGTAGCATCTTCGGACCCTTCATGTTTTTCAACAACCGTAGAATCCTTACAAGTTCCACCACGTTGTGGCCATCGATAGGTCCGAAATAGCGGATGTTCATACCTTCGAAGATATTCTGCTGATGACTGATGGCCGACTTGATAGCGTTGGTCAGGCGGATGATACCATTGCGGCGGTCGTCCTCAAGCATACCTTTCTCACGAAGCCATTTCGACACCTTATAACGCATCTTATTATACGACTTCTTCGTGTTCAGGCTTACCAAGTATTTTTTCAAGCCGCCCACGGAGCGGTCGATGCTCATGTCGTTGTCGTTGAGGATGATGAGCATGTTGTTGGGAGTGGAGGAGACATTGTTCAATCCCTCAAATGCCAAACCGCCGCTCATAGCCCCGTCGCCGATTACAGCCACCACATGACGCTTTTGGTGAGTCAGCTGGGCAGCGACAGCCATGCCTAAGGCGGCAGAGATGGAATTGGAGGCATGTCCACATGTGAAGGTGTCGTATTCGCTTTCCAGTGGTGTAGGGAAGGGTCGTATGCCGTGCAGTTTGCGGTTGGTGTAGAATTCGTCGCGGCGGCCAGTGAGTATTTTGTGGCCGTATGCCTGATGACCTACATCCCATACGATACGGTCGTTGGGGGTTTTATAGACATAGTGTAGGGCAACGGTGATTTCCACCACTCCAAGGCTGGAGGCAAGATGACCGGGATTCACCGACAGCTCGTCGATGATGTCATCACGCAATTCCTTGCATAACTGGGGAAGTTGCTCCACGCTGAGTTTGCGCAGGTCTTCAGGGGTTTTAATCTTGCTTAGTAATTTGTATTTCGTCTTGTTCATTCAAGCTTGCATCTATGCCGTGAATGTACTTTTATTTCTCCTGACATTCGTGTGGTTTGGGAATTTCAACCTTGATGTCACGGGATTTTAATTCCTCTATGAGCTTGCCATCTGTAATTTCAGTGGTGTCATAAGTGATGGCAAGAGAATTGTTTTTCATACTGATATTGGCATCTGCCACGCCTTCTATTTCCATTACCTTTTCAGCAATATCTTCACTGACACTGCCTTCGGGGAGAATGAAATAGAGGTAGGCAACAAAATCCTGGTCGTAGTAGGTCACAGGAGTGTAGCCTAATTGGGTGATGGTTGTGCGGATGATATCACGACTGGTTTTGTTGGCATCATATTTCACCGAGAAAGTGTGCTTGGAGACGTCAAAATCCATACTGTCAACGCCAGCGATTTGCTCAAGTGCATTGGAAATACGTCGAGCACAGTTAGCACAGTGCATATCCGAGATAAGGTAGGCCTTCTCGCGTGAAATCACGTCATTGGTACTATAGGTTGTTGGCACATAGCGAGTTCCATTGAGTTGGCTCTTGATTTTTTCGGGGGTGGTCTTCGAGGCATCGTATGTCACGGTGGCCACTCGCCTCTCAATGTTGATATCTACATCGTTCACACCTTTGTCTTGTGTCAATGCTGTCATTACCTTGTGTGCACAGTGGTCGCAGTGCATATCTTCAATACGCCACTGAATGGTTTGTGACCGTTGGGCCATTGCCGAGAGGGAAACAACCAAAATCACTAATAATATTAGACGTTTCATCATATTCTATTCATTTTGGGTGCAAATATACGTCTTTTTTTCGGAATTCTTTCTTTTTCAATCTTCAATTTTCAATTTTCAATCTGAAGATAAGTTACCTAACTGAAGTTTCGCAAGCCCTCAACTTCTAGGTTATGAGGTCTTTAGGTTATGAGGTTATGAGGTGAGATTTGTCCAAATATGTCGTTATCCATACATATATCACCTTAAAACCTATTGCGAAAGTTGAGTTACCTAAGAAGTTTTCACAACTTCCCCACTCAGGGCATCTTCATTTATTCTACGGACTTTTAGGATTTTGGGGACTTTTCGGCAGCCCCAGTATGTAAATGTCTACGGAGGAAAGGAGTAAAAGGAGGATTAATAAACGACAAAATATGTACTTATTTGTTTTTTTCCACGACCGAGGTCGCTTCCTCATACTCCTCAACTCCGTAGTTCTTTCACTAAAGAACCCGACCATTCATAAGGGCAAATATCGATCTTCAATTTTCGATCTTCAATTTTCAATCTTCAATTTTTATTATTTCATTTTTTTTCTGTAAGTTTGCAGCAGAAAACCAAATTTAATCTCAAAATGAAAAAATTATTCCTTTTAATCTTCGTCACCATACTGATGATGGGTGCACAAGCGCAGCGTTCAGATGGGGGCATCTCAGCAGATATGTTGCAGCAGATTGAGAAAGCAGGTTTCAATGGAACAAGTGACAAGGCGCTCTTCAATGCTATTGCCGTCAATTCCATCGATGACCTGGCGAAAAACTTTGCCAACCAGAAAGACATCGACACCTATTTCAGCCATGAGACAAAAAAGCAGACCATTCACGACCAGAAAAGTAGTGGCAGGTGTTGGCTTTTTAGCGGACTCAATGTGCTACGCTCTAATTTTGCCATTCAGAGCGACTCACTCTCCGTGGAATTCTCACAAGACTATCTCTTCTTCTACGACCAGTTGGAGAAAGCCAATCTCATGTTGCAGGGGGTGATTGACAATGCGAAGAAACCCATTGATGACATTCGCGTGCAGTTCTTCTTTAAAAACCCCATCAACGACGGTGGTACGTTCTGCGGTGTGGCCGACTTGGCCGACAAATACGGACTCGTGCCTATGGGTGTGCAGCCAGAGACTTATTCAGCCAACAATACCAGCCGCATGGCAAAGATTATTGCGTCGAAATTGCGTGAATATGGACTGGAACTGCGGCAGATGGTGGCAGATGGCAAGAAACCTGCTGCTATCAAGGCTCGTAAGACAGAGATGCTCGGAACTATCTACCACATCCTTTGCATCACTCTTGGCGAACCGGTCAAGGAGTTTACGTATGCTTTCAAGGACAAGAATGGAAAGGCGCTCACAGAGCCAAGAAAATACACACCAAAGGAATTCTACGAGGCTACTGTGGGGCAGAAGCTGAATGGCTCCTTTATTATGGTAATGAACGACCCCAGACGTCCTTATTATAAAACCTACGAGGTGGAATACGACCGCCATACCTACGATGGTACCAACTGGAAATATCTCAATCTTCCTATGGATGAGATTGAGCAACTGGCTATCGCTTCTATCAAGGATGGACACAAACTCTATTCTTCCTACGATGTGGGTAAACAGTTTGACCGCAAACGTGGCTACCTCGATATCGACAACTACGATTATGAGTCGCTTTTCGGCACCACATTCCCTATGGACAAGGCACAGCGTATCATGACCTTCGATAGTGGTTCGACACATGCCATGACACTTACAGCTGTTGACCTCGATGCCGAAGGTAAGGCAATAAAATGGAAGGTGGAAAACAGTTGGGGACCCTCCTACGGACAGAACGGTTGCCTGATTATGACCGACAGATGGTTCCGCGAGTATATGTTCCGCCTTGTGGTAGATAAGAAGTATGTGCCGCAGAATATCCTTGAGATGTCTCAACAGAAACCCACCATGGTCATGCCCGAAGACCCTCTCTTCCAAGCGGACGAGTGATTAGTTAGGAGTTAGAAGTTAGGAGTTAGGAGTTGGCAGTTAGGAGTTAGGAGTTAGAAGTTAGGAGTGATTGGCACCGTAGGGACTACCCCGTGTATGTCCGACATCACTAATTTCACCACCTGTGATATATCAGGAATGGGAATCAACTACGACAAAGAGAAGAAAACCCATGAATGTCAGATGGAAAGATGGCTTTGCGAATAAAAGAAGGATTAAGAATCGCCTGTTTGTCTGATTTTCCTTTATCACACATTATTGTATAGAGTTGCTAATTCACAGTAGTCTCATGCGCAAAAACAACGAATCAGAGCCTACGTCTGGGTTTATCAAACCAGAAAAAATCATAAAAAGTGATGACTTTACTGAGTTTACAAGTATTCCCAGCGGTGGGGTTTTCCAACTGACTCGTGCTAAGCGCCATGGGCGTTGGTGGATGCTGAAGGGGTTGCATAAAGAATACCAGCGAGACAGTATCTACCGTGCCTTCTTGGAAAAAGAATTCGAGATTGCCAGTCAGTTGCAACACCCTATGGTGGTGACGGTCTATTCATTGGAAGAAATAAATGGGTTGGGGTTGTGTATTGTCATGGAGTGGATAGAAGGCACAACCATGAGGGAATGGTTGGATGAAGGCGGACATACACGAAAGCAACGCAGACATGTTGCCAACATGCTATTGGAAGTTCTCATCTACGTTCATAGCCGACAGACACAGCATCGTGACTTGAAACCTTCGAACATCATGCTCACTCATCACGGACAGTACTTGAAGTTAATTGACTTTGGCTTGTCCGATACCGACAGCCATGCCGTGCTGAAAGCACCCGCTGGAACAGTGGGTTATATGGCTCCAGAAGGTCCGTCTGACATTTACTCGTTGGGTGTCATCCTCCGTGAACTGCGATTAGGGTGGATGTCCTCGTGGGTGATCAGGAAATGTTGTGCCCCCCTTCGGAGTCGTTATCACGACTTCTCTACTATTCAGAAAAACTTGCAACGAACTTGGTGTTGGCCTCGACGCTTATTATATGTTATTTTAGTTGGTATGTTTATAGCTGCTCTCTGTCTATTCGGTTTTTCTTACACTAAATATACCAAACAGAAATTGCAATCTGTCAGCGACTCTCTAAAAATAGTCAGAGAAGAAAGCAATATCATGATTAATGCCCAAAAGTCTAAGAATGAATCTCTTCATCAACAGGTATATGAGCTAAATCAGGAGCTCCAATCAAAGCAATTGACTGAGCTCCAATCAAAATTGTTGGCAGAATACCAAGAACAGCAAGAGGTCATTCAACAGCATCAACGTCATATCAGTGAAGCAAAACGGCAGATAGATAATCAAATAAAAGAATTAGGAATTGAACAGATAATGGACACACTCAGTTGCCAAATTAAAGTTCCCATTCCTATTTTGACAATTCTAATGAAAATGATGGATGAGACGGAGGAACCTGAGTTGAAAGAGTATATTGATAAACGTTATCGGGAGCCTTGTTTTAAACGTTTTTATTCATTGCCTTTCAATTAATCACACATTTCCACAACCACACCGTCGCGTTGCCCTGCAATGTATGCCGTTGGTGGTAAGCCCTGATGTCTAAGATCATCCAAATAGAGCGGTTCGTGTTGTATCAACAAGTGGCAACGAAACGTGTCGCCAATACACAACTTTGAATTGTCTGCTTCTAAAATCTCAAACCTGCTTCCTCCCATGTGCCTTACTACGATGCGTCTATTGGGTAGCCATGTGATAGTTAATCGTTGCCCTAATCGCAACGACTCTGTTTTTATTCTTTCTTCCACACAGATGCCACTTTGTACATCATCTTTATTATTGGTGTCATGGGCACAAAAGTCTTCATAGTTTCTATACCCTGAAAACCGAGCCAGTACGTCAAGTGTATGGCGTCGTGTCTGTACATCTTCATTTTTGAGATAACCCCACAGCCGTTTCAGTGTCGTGGGTGACAGTCGTTCGCGTGTTTTTCTTAATAACAGTTGGCTTAATATCTCAAAATCGCGCGCCTCTCGTAGTTCATGACCCACAACACGTTCTACTTCCCGTTTTAGTTCTATTTGTTTCATGGTGCAAAATAAGTACAATTTTTACTTATTTGCAAGTATATTATTGGAAAGGACAAAAAAGGACTTGTAGTTTTGTTTTCATTGTAATATTTTTGCGCTCTAATCAAAAAAAACAGCTCACAATGACACAACTTTCAAAATTAATACTTATCTTTGTGCCGTCATCCAGAGAAAAGGATGATAGACATCGAGGAGAGCTAAAAGCTTTGACCCGCTGGAGAATCTGCAAAATTCACTGTTATAAGGGGAAAAGACTGGAAGTTGCTTCTCCTGTAGTGTATATATTATGTTGCTATGCTTTTGCGTGGCCAGTTCACATATACCTACAGGTGTGGGCTGATTTCATTCTTTTATAACGGGTATTGCAGAACCTTCCAGCAAAGAATGTTGAGGAGGCTCACACTCTTTGTGCCTATTCGAATTGACTATCACTATTTAATCTATGAATTATGAGTCAAATTAATCTTTTGCCTGCAAATCCCTGGAAAGATATTGTCAAAGGTGAAAACATCGCAAAATGTGACCTTGATTACTTCGTTTCCAAATATGGGTCATTGAACGAATATGAAAGTCATGTAAAAAACAAATGCTCAGATGCCGAACTGACTTTCGAATGGTTGCCTGAACCTTTCAGTGGTAATCCTGACAGTAAAGTATATTGCCTAAACAAGAATCCTGGTAAACCAGATCCATGCTTTAATGAAGAAGAGGCTTTTATTAATGCTACCATTCTCAATTTACAGTTGAAGTCAAATAGTTGCTTTTGGGCTGAAAACATCAAGAATAGATGTGGAAAACAGCATGGTGGTGTGGATTGGCTTCTCAGACGAACAAAAGAACTTAAAACGATACTCGGCAGGCACCCTGAAATCTTTTTCATTGAATATTTTCCATATCACTCAACTAAGGGATTTACTTTCCCCAAAGATTTGCCTTCATACGATTTTTCAAATGCGCTGATTGAACAGGCAATGGAAGAAGAAAAACTAATTATCATTATGAGGGAAAAGAAAGGATGGCTTGACAGAATAGAAGATTTAAAAGACTATCCAAATCTCTATTGGCTTAGATATGCTCAAGGAGGGTATCTCACATTAAACAATATTGTCCGTATAGACAAAAATGGAGTTGAGCATTATTTGTCGGAAAATGAAATAAGGAAATATTTTTAATTCTAGGACAAGGTAAGAATACACATTAAATAATAATGAGCAATGATGTCTCTGCAATTCTTTCTAAAAAATATGTAATAAAAATACAAATGTTAAATCTATTAAATCATTCAAGTTTTATGAGAAAACTATTATTTTCATTGGCTTTCTTGTTTGCTACCATCCCGATTTTTGCCCAGTTCAGCGGCTCGGGATCAGGTACAACAAGTGATCCATATCTTATTTACAACGAGAGCCAATTGGCTCAAATGGCCAATTTCCTTGGTCAAAGTAAGGTGTTTAAGTTGATGAAGGACTTAGATGTGAGCAACTACATCTCACAGAATTCCCCAAATGAAGGATGGCAGCCAATAGGTGTTCAGTCGTCACCATTTATGGGACGGCTTGATGGTAATGGGCATACCATTAGTGGACTTTTTATTAATCGGAGTAGTACAGATTATGTTGGCTTTTTTGGTTATTTACGATTCGCAACCATTAACAATCTCAACATAAACGCTACTTATATCAAAGGCCATGATAATGTTGGGTCTATTGCTGGATATAGTGAAAATAGTAAAATTTCTAATTGCACAGTTGTCATTACTTCAACAAGTGGTATTGCTGGTAATTCAAATGTAGGTGGTATTGTAGGTTACGCTAAAACAGGCTCTTCATCTTATAATATCTCAAATTGTAATGTCACATCAACAAAAATTGATTGTGGCCGTATTACAGGAGGTATCGTCGGTTATGCAGATGATGTACCTATAAGTAGTTCGACAATGAAAGGTAAAATTGATTGTGGAATCTCAGGGGGTGGCATTGTTGGTTATGCTAAAAGTTCAAAATACTTTAAACTTGAATCTGTCACATATTTTGGTGATATCTACGATTTATATCGTGTCGCCTTTATAAATGATGAAACTGAAAAGATCGGAGGCATAGTGGGAACGCTTGAGTCTTCTAACTCATCAACAACTATCACTTCTGCCTATTCTCAAGGTAAAATTACAAATAGAGGTAATTATACGGGAGGAATAATTGGTTATTATTCAGGGATAATTGGTGAAATGTCAAATTGCTACCATTTCGGAGATATCAATGGCGCGGATTTTGTTGGAGGTGTCATTGGTGGAAATGATAATGTTGATGAACAAACACCATATTATCAACTAAGTACAAGTAGTACCTCCATTACTAATACCACAAAATATACAAGCACCACAAAACAAAGTGTTCCTTTTACTTCAAAAATAAATAATTGTACTGCCGTAGGAAATATTTCTGGTAATGACTATGTGGGTGGTATTATTGGACAAGAGTATCCTCGGAAAGTGTATAGTTATGTGAGTCGAGATGGTGGATCTGTGACTATTGTCAATTCAAGTACTTATTATTATCTTTATAGAAATGGGATACTTATAGAGAATACATTCTCCAAAGTATATAAACCTCTAGATAATTATTCTTATGCTTATTTGGACATCATCAACAGTTATTATAGCGGTACAATATCAGGTAACAACTACGTAGGTGGATTGGCTGGTTCTAAAACATCAAGCAGCATTACAAATTGCTATAGCCATGCGACTATTTCTGGCAAGGAGAATGTTGGAGGATTGATAGGCTATGCAGACGGAAAATCAGAATATCTTAAGCTTACCGTCAAATCCAATGTCGCCATCAATCCCAGCATTAGTGCCACTAACAATGTTGGCCGTATCTATGGCGGCTCAACCACAAATGTTGGAATCGGTGCCCTTGGCTCATCACAAGGAAACCGTGCATTGACACAGACTGTTGTAACCCTCAATGGTGTTGCTCAAAATGTGGTGGATGATTTGCAAAATGGAACGAGTATAGGGTCTGATATGTTGAAACTGAAGGCGAATTACGTGTCATGGGGATGGGATTTCAATAATAATTGGAAAATCTTAGAAACAGAATGTTACCCATACAAACTATTCCAGGCTGCTCCTCCAAAGATAGAATCAAACCTTGTTTCACAGGCCACCAGCATCAGCGGTTCAAGTTTGGATGGTGGAACCGTGTATCTTTATTATAAGAACAATACACCTGTCAGCACAGAGTGTAGCGGTAATGCTTGGTCATTCACAACTGCACCTCTGGAAAGTGGCGCGCTGGTGCAACTATATGCTGAGACCAGCAATCTCAGGCCATCATATTTCACCAGTGCTACTGTGGGCTATCCTGGTAGTGGTACGGAAGAAGACCCATATCAGATTTTCACTGCGGCGGATTTACAAGGAGCAACTAAAGCGGGCTACTATAAGTTGATGAACGACATAGACCTCACTTCATGGATTAGTGCAAATAGCTCTGGTAAAGGATGGCCTGCTATCGGTCACAACAGCAGTGGTGCCACCTATATAGATGGCGATGGACATAAGGTAACCGGTCTTTGGATTAATACTACTGAAAGTTATAATGGCCTGTTCTCCAATTTTTCTAATGGCTACATCAAGAATCTTACAGTAGAGGTGGCAAGTGGCAAAAAAGTGAAAGGTGGAGATTATACAGGCATCCTTATCGGGCACATGTCTGGCGGCCAAATCATCAATTGCTCTGTAAAAGGTGACGTACAAGGTACAATAAATGTAGGTGGTCTGGCTGGTGAGTTATCGAATGTAACCCTCACAAACGATAAATATACTGGCAGCATATCTTCCTCCACTTCAAATGCCTATATAGGTGGCTTGGCTGGATATCATTCCGGAACTACGGTAACAAGATGCTCCACAACAGCCACTATTTCTTCAACTGGTTCTACATCGCGTGTTGGTGGCCTTTTCGGTTATAGCACTGGAGGAACGCTCACAAAGAATTACACAGATGTCACCCTTAATGCCACGGGCACTTATATAGGAGGACTTGTAGGTGAAAGCATTTCGGCAATCGAAGAGTGTTTTGCTACTGGAACTGTCACTGCAACAGGCAACAACAGTTACACCGGAGGACTTGTAGGCTATTCAAGAAAATCAGTAAGCAACAGTTACGCTACGGCTAATGTCACAGGTACACAATTTACAGCAGGACTGGTGGGATATACTACCAGTACCATCAATAAATGTTACGCCAAGGGTGATATCAATGGCGTAATGTACGGTGCAGGTGTAGTGGGAGAACTTGATGGCTCATCTGCCAGTATTACCAATTGTGTGGCAGTGAACAATATACTCTCACTTACTGCGCAGTCTTCATGGGGTTGCCGTGTCATCGGTGGCTTTAAAAATGGAGCCTCTGAACCGAACAACAGCAACTATGCTCTGAGCACTATGCAGGTGTCCCTCAATGGCGTGCCACAGACCAAGACTGACGATGCTCTTGAGGGTATTGCCAAGACACAAGATATACTCATGACTGCCAACACTTATGAGGGGCTTGGATGGGATATGAATTCTGTGTGGAATATCGACGAGGGTGAGACCTATCCCTACCTGCTTTGGGAAGCAAACCTCAATCCTGTCGTAGGCATTACACTAGACAATACGTCACTTATTATTGCTGTGGGAAACACCGCTACCATCACTGCCAACATTCAGCCTCAGGATGCCACAAACAAACGACTCACCTGGACATCCAACAACGAGGCCGTCGCTACTGTAGTCGACGGAGTGGTAACAGCCATGGGAGAAGGCACAGCTACCATTACAGCCAAATCGGCAGACGGAAGTAATATTACTGCTTCTTGCCAGGTGACAGTAGTGGCCAATAATGACGAAGCCATCGCACAACTTCAAGCTTTGGTCGATCAGGCTCAGGCGCTCTATGACAACAGCACAGAGGGAGAGGACATTGGCCAATATGCTTCTGGCTCACGTGCAGCCTTATTGGAGGTCATCAACAGCGTGAGAGCTCAAATATCCGACATGATGGACATAGAAACCATCAGCGAGTGTATGACTCAATTAAACGATGCCATCGCACAGTTCGAGAGCCAGCAAGTAAGTCCAGGAGAAGACACCGACTACAGCCAGATAGACAACACGCTCTATATTGAGCGCACAGAGGCTTCCGCTGGTAGTCAGGTTCAACTTTCCATCAAGATGAAGAACACCGTAGATATTCAAGGCTATCAGTTCGACCTCTATCTACCAGAGGGTGTGACTGTGGCCACCGATGTTGAAGGCTTCCCAATGGTAGAATTGAGTACAGAACGTACTACAGCAAGGAAAACCGACTACTTCGACTCATCCATCACGCCCGACGGACATCTGATTGTGATGTGCGGCTCTACCAAGGGCTACACCTTCGAGGGTAACGACGGTGAGGTGGCACTTGTCACACTGGACTTGGCTGACAACATGGAGGAAGGTGAGTACGCCATCATTATGAGAAACGTAGCTCTGACAGATCCCAGCGCTACCTCGTACGACACTGATTATCTGAAATCGACGCTGGAAGTCTTCACCTATAAACTTGGTGACGTCAACGCTGACACCAAGATCAACGTGGCCGACTTCATAGCGGTCGCCAACCACATCCTCGGCAACACACCACCGGTCTTTGTCTATAAGGCTGCCGACGTGAACCTAGACACCAAGATCAACGTGGCCGACTTCATTGGAATTGCCAATATGATTCTCAGCGGGACCACCAGCGCGAACAATGGCAGTATGATGCTGGCACCAAAAAGAACTGGCAATGTCACAACTACAGACATCGATGAATTGGACAACGCCATCTATATCGATCCCATCACCGTAGTTCCAGGTACGCAACAAGTGCTTTCGGTGAAGATGAAGAATGCCACAGAAGTGGCTGGTTTCGAGTTCAACCTGCAACTGCCCGAAGGTATTTCAATCGCCCAGGAGGATGGTTTTGACCTCGTCGAATTGAGTACCGAGAGGACCACGGCAAGGAAGACTAACTATTTCGATTATAAGATGCAAAATGACGGCACGCTGAAAGTGCTATGCGGCACATCGGCGAAGAACCCAGACACGGGCATGCTCTATACCTTTGAAGGTAATGACGGAGAGGTGGCACGCATCACCATCGACATTCCCAATGACTACGAAGGAGGCGAGTACGCCATTCACGTACTTAATGGTTTCCTTGCAGATATAAACGCTGGAGAGATTGATCTGGAGACCGACATCATCTCAATGCTTACTGTCGAGGCTGGTGACGGCCGGATACATTTCAGTGAGACGGACACCTCATTGCCTTCCTTTACATTTGGAGAGAAGGCCGACGTGACAGTGACACGCACCATCAACGCCAACGAGTGGAGCACTATCTGTCTGCCGTTTGGCATGACTG